>NZ_JBZYWF010000017.1:0-76531 GCF_058932855.1 Pontibacter sp. LHS1 | reverse complement strand
CGACCAGAAAAAAAGCCCGGCTAAAGTATAGCCGGGCTCTTTGGTTGTACAGGTATAACCTGTGTTAAAACTCTGCGTTCTTCGGTGTGCGTGGGAACGGGATCACGTCGCGGATGTTGCCCATACCGGTCACGAACTGCACCATGCGCTCAAAGCCCAGACCGAAGCCGGCGTGCGGACAGCCTCCGAAACGGCGGGTATCCAGGTACCACCACAGGTCCTCCTCGTGTATACCTACGCCTTTCATGCGCTCCACCAGTATGTCCATACGCTCCTCACGCTGCGAACCACCCACGATCTCGCCTATACCTGGCGCCAGGATGTCCATGGCGGCCACGGTCTTGCCGTCGTCATTGAGACGCATGTAGAAAGCTTTGATATCTTTTGGATAATCCGTTACAATCACCGGCTTCTTGAAATGCTTCTCCACCAGGTAGCGCTCGTGCTCGCTCTGCAGGTCGATGCCCCATTTCACGTCGTACTGGAATTTTTTCTTTTTGTAGTGATTCGAGTTGAGCAGGATCTCGATGGCCTCGGTATAGGTCACGCGCTCAAAGTTGTTGTTCACCACGAACTCCAGCTTCTCGAGCAGGGTCATTTCCTGGCGCTCGTTCTGCGGCTTGCTCTTGTCTTCCTCTGTCAGGCGCTGGCCCAGGAACTCAATGTCCTCACGGTTGTGCTCCAGGGCGTAGCGGATGATGTACTTGATGAACTCCTCGGCCAGGTCGGCGTTCATTTTGAGGTCATAGAAAGCCATCTCCGGCTCAATCATCCAGAACTCAGCCAGGTGACGGGCGGTGTTGGAGTTCTCTGCCCGGAAGGTCGGGCCAAAGGTATAGATATCGCTGAAAGCCATGGCTGCCAGTTCGCCTTCCAGTTGACCAGATACGGTCAGGTTAGTGGCTTTGCCGAAGAAGTCCTCTTCGTAATTCACCTGTCCGTCTTCGGTAAGCGGCGGGTTGGTTGGGTCCAGCGTGGTTACGCGGAACATCTCACCGGCGCCCTCTGCGTCAGAGGCCGTGATGATCGGCGTGTGCATGTACACGAAGCCTTTCTCGTTGAAGAACCTGTGCACGGCAAAAGCCAAAGAGTTACGCACACGGAACACGGCCCCGAAGGTATTGGTACGGAAGCGCAGGTGGGCGATCTCGCGCAAGAACTCCAGCGAGTGCGCCTTCTTCTGCAGCGGGTAGGTTTCCGGATCGGCTTTGCCCAGCACCTCGATCGTGTTGGCCATGATCTCGTAAGCCTGTCCCTTGCCCTGCGATTCTACCAGCTGTCCCGTAATAGCTACGGCAGCACCGGTGGTCACGTCTTTCAGGGACTCCTCGCCAAACTTCTCGGCATCGGCTACTACCTGCAGGTTCTGTATCGTGGAGCCGTCGTTCACGGCAATGAAATTCACAAATTTGTTGCCGCGCTTGGTGCGTACCCAGCCCTTCAATAAAACCTCGTTGCCTACACCGGCACCCGTCAGTAGCTCTTTTACTTTTGTGCGTTGCATGTTATTTCTAGTAGCGTAATGTGTCTGAACAAATTTTAAGTTAGGGTATAGTTCTCTGCCCTTCAAAAAAGACAGAAAAAGATGCGCTAACACCTTCAAAGGGACGGCTGTAAACTGCTTAGATAAAGTCCAGTAACAGGCAAGTTAACCTGCGTTGGCACTTAGGTATAGCCCCTTTTTCAATAATCCCTCAAAGTAACGATATTTTAACCTTTTTTGTAAATGCGAGTAAAATTATCCTAAATTTGAAGGTGCACTGACAGGCACCAGAATCCATTTTCACCCACTATGCAGCGACTCGATTTAAGACAACTCTTATCCCAGAAGTTATCGCCGCAGCAGATACAATTTATCAAGCTGCTGCAGATACCTACTGTTGAGCTCGAAGCGCGCATAAAAGAGGAGATGGAGGTGAATCCAGCGCTTGAAGAAGGCCGTGAAGAGCCCGAAAACGAATACAGCGACTCCGACTCAGACGAATACGACAGCGATGACGACTACGGCAAGGACGATGTCGACATCAATGATTACCTGAACGACGACGAGATAAGCGGCTATAAGATGCAGGGCGACCGCGGTGGCGATGATGACGATGACCGTGAAATGCCCATCGCCATGTCCACCTCGCTCACCGACAACCTGATGGACCAACTGGGCTTCCTGGAGCTAGACGACAAGCAGTTCACAATCGGGATGCAGCTCATCGGCAGCATCGACAGCGACGGGTACATCCGGCGCGACCTGAGCTCTATTGCCAACGACCTGGCTTTTTCGCAGAACGTGATGACATCCGAAGAGGAAATCGAGCAGGTGCTGCATATGATCCAGACCTTCGATCCGGCAGGTATAGCAGCCCGTGACTTGCCGGAGTGCTTGCTGCTGCAGCTTGAGCGCCGTGAGCAGGACGAGACCATCCGCTTGGCCGAGCGCATCATCAAGGACTCGTTTGACGAATTCACCAAGAAGCACTACCAGAAGATACAGAGCAAGTTTGGGGTGTCGGAAGAAGAGCTGAAAAAAGCCATCGACGTCATCATCAAGCTTAACCCTAAACCGGGTGG
Source organism: Pontibacter sp. LHS1 (assembly GCF_058932855.1). Classification (NCBI taxonomy): domain Bacteria; kingdom Pseudomonadati; phylum Bacteroidota; class Cytophagia; order Cytophagales; family Hymenobacteraceae; genus Pontibacter; species Pontibacter sp. LHS1. The sequence goes on along the minus strand of NZ_JBZYWF010000017.1, from coordinate 73,966 downwards.
CAGTGGTGCTGGCATGACGCGGGTGCAGTATATTATACCTGACTTCATCCTGACGAACGAAAACGGGCAGCTGCAGCTTTCGCTCAACTCCCGCAATGCCCCGGACCTGCGCATCAGCCGCTCCTACGCCGATATGTTCGACGCCTACGATAAGTCAGACAAGAAAGACAAGAAGCTGAAGGAGACGGTGGCCTTTGTAAAGCAGAAACTGGACGCGGCCAAGTGGTTTATCGATGCCATACGCCAACGGCAGAACACCTTGCTGCGCACCATGGAGGCCATCATCAAATACCAGCACGAATTCTTCCTGGAAGGCGACGAGAGCAAGCTGCGGCCCATGATTCTGAAGGACATTGCCGAGGAGATCGGGATGGACATCAGTACCGTGAGCCGTGTGGCCAACAGCAAAGCCGTGCAGACCGAATTCGGTATTTACCCGCTCAAGTATTTCTTCTCCGAAGGTATAGCCACTGACTCCGGTGAGGATGCCAGCAGCCGTGAGGTGAAGCATATTCTCAAAGAGATCATCGACAAAGAGAACAAGCGCAAGCCACTCTCCGACGAGAAGATAGAAAAGCTCCTGAACGACAAAGGCTACAACATAGCCCGCCGCACCGTGGCCAAATACCGCGAGCAGCTCAACATACCTGTGGCTCGTCTGCGGAAGGAGCTTTAAATTGTTGATTGTTTATTGCTGATTGTTTGGTGCTTGATTCGGACAGGTCGCGACCTGCCCCTACAGGCGACATCTTTTAATTCACTCATTCACAAACTCACTCATTCACTCATCCCAACACTTGAACCGCTCTCTTGCCCGCTTTTTATCTGTTGCGTTTCACCCACTGCTGATGCCGACCTATCTGTTCGTCATCATTCTCTACTTTCTGCCGGTTTCCTCAATTTCGCTGCCTTTGCAAAGCCGCTGGATCGTGCTGAGCATGATCTTCTTTAGTACCTTCATGGTGCCTGGGCTTGGCGCTTTTGCGATGTTCAAAACCGGCTTTATCGACTCGTATGAGATTGATAGGCGCGAGCAGCGCAGCAAGCCACTGTTGTTCACGGCCCTTTGCTATGCGGTCACGACCTACCTGTTTTATACAGAGCCCGTGTTTGATCAGCTTTTCTATTTTGTAATGGCCGTGATCACAGCATCTGTTTTGGTAGCCTGGTTTGTTTCCTTTTTCTGGAAGATCAGTGCGCACGGTATTGGACTGGGAGGAGCGCTGGGAGTACTTTTGCTGGTGAACAAACTGATGCCCGAAGCAGGTTTGCTTATGCCTATCATATTGCTGATCCTGGTATCTGGGGCGGTGCTTTCGGCCAGACTGGCGCTGCACGCTCATACCCCGGCACAGGCCTATACCGGCTTTCTGACAGGGCTTGTACTGGTGCTTATGGCGGGCCTGGTAGCGCTGTAGCCGTTTTTGCTCTTCAGGGTGATTATCTATACCTTTGGTTATCTCTACTATAAACAAACGACAATATGAATTACGAGTGCTTGCTATATGATGTGCAGGATGGCATCGCGACCATCACGCTGAACAGACCCGATGTTTTCAACGCCTTTAACGACAAGCAGAGCTACGAGCTACAGGACGCCCTGAAGCAGGTGACCCGCGACGACAGTGTGCGGGTTATTATCCTGACGGGTGCTGGCAGGGCCTTTTGCTCCGGTCAGGACCTCAAAGCCATCGCCAGTGCCGACAAGCGTGATCTGTCGGAGTCGCTCGAGAAAAGGTATAACCCGATCATCCGGGCCATGCGCAACTTGCCGAAGCCGATCATTTGTAAGCTGAACGGTGTGGCCGCAGGTGCCGGTTGCTCGCTTGCTTTGGCCTGTGACCTGGTTGTAGCCTCTACTGCTGCCAACATGATCGAGGTGTTCGTAAACGTAGGGCTGGTGCTTGACTCTGGCTCGTCTTTCTTCCTGCCGCGAGTAGTAGGTTCGCTTAAGGCATTTGAATTGAGTACCCTTGGCTCCAAAGTAAGCGCTGAAGAAGCACTGCAACTCGGTATGGTAAACAAGGTAGTGGCGCCTGAGGAGCTAGACGCCGCAGTGGCTGAGCTGGCTGCCCGCTATGCCGTGGCACCGACCAAAGCCATCGGACTGATGAAAAAAATGCTCAACAAGTCCTTCAGCTCTACTTTGGACGAGATGCTGGACTACGAGGCGCACTGCCAGAAAATAGTCGGTAACTCAGCTGACTATAAGGAAGGTGTGACTGCCTTTAACGAGAAGCGCAAGCCGAACTTTACAGGTGCTTGAGGTAATGCCTGACCCAGAAATATAGGTATAGAAGCCGGAACTTGTGTCCGGCTTTTTTATACCCTGAATTTTAGGCCGTTTGCCCACGCTGCCAACCCCTTCACGCATATCTGAAATTATAGTAGGCGATCAACTACAATATTAAGTATATTTATAGTAGTATTCAAAGGGAAAATTAGCTTAAAGTTATGAAAAATCAGTTTCTCCTCATCACGACTGTACTGCTGTGGGTATTGCTGACTACACCTGTCCATGCGCAGGACTGCAATGGCTATATGCTGCTAACTGAAAATGCCGAGTACGAGATACTCAACTACAACCAGCGCAACAAACTCACAGGGCGCATGCTTTACAAAGTAACCGATGTGCGGCGCAACGGTAACAAATCGGAGGCTACGGTTCATACCCAGATGTATGACGAGAAAGGCAAAATGGCCAACGAAGGCAGCTACCAGGTAGGCTGTGAAAGCGGATCCATCTGGATAGACATGCGCTCACTCATGAACCCCGATATGATGGAAGCTTACAAGAATATGGAGATCAAGATGGAGGGCGACCACATGGACTACCCGGCCTCCCTCAGCCCTGGGCAGCAACTCAAAGACGGCAGCTTCACCATCAACGTTATCGACAAAGGCAGCGGTCAAAACATGAGCACGATCACCATGCAGGTAACAGGGCGCACCGTGGGCAACAGAGAGCGCCTGGAAGTGCCGGCCGGTACGTACGAAGGGTTCAAGATAAACCAGGACATGGAGGTGCAGACCCGTGCCATGGGGATGAAAATGCCCGGCACCCGCATGCAAACGGTGGAGTGGTTTGTGCCCGGCACCGGCTGGATCAAGTCCGAAACCTACCGCAACGGCAAGCTGATGGCCTACAGCGTGCTCAACAAGATCAACAAGTAATCAGAAAGAATAGCCGATCGAGAAGTTCAGCTGTGGAGAAGGCCCAACCGTAATCACAGCGCCTTCATCGGAGTGCACCACATGCCCGATGATGTTCTCCCTGATCAGGTCTCCGCCGTTGGTGGCATTGGCAATCTTAACCCGTCCTCCGAGCCCGCCTGACAGCTCTGTGGTAAAGTGGCGGCCCAGCCGGAACTGGTAGCCCAGGTGGTAGCTCAGGTCCAGTGCGTTCTGGTAGAGCCGCCCCACATACCTGAAGTCAGGGTCGCTGGGCGGCACATCAGGCAGGTCGAACACATTGCGTTCAAACACAATGAAACGGTAGCTGAACATGGGCCCGTGAAAAAAGCCAAAAGGAGCGGGTTTCTTCCTGGAGGTATAGTAGCGCTGGCTCATCCGAATGCCGATGCCCATCACATCCTTTATGTTAGTAGACCAGCCATCGCCTTTCATGTGCAGTTTGTAAAAATAGCTCAGCCCGAACTCATTGCTGATACCGGGTGCGCGTACCTTTTCATAAGAAACGAAGACCTCCCCGTAGTGCAGCGGGTGTATCTTGAATACCTTATCATGGTCGCGGTCAATTTTAGCCATCTCGGCACGGTCCTCCCTTTCCTGCTCCGTTACCTGTGCATGGCTTGCGGTGCAGATCATAAAACAACAGAAGAATACCAAAGCTGCGGTGGGGCGTAAGGCCAAGAATTGTGTCATAAGGTATGGCTTAAGAAGGGTTGCTGGCTTGTTTCAGGTATATATCGTTTTATGCCTGAGATGGTTGTAGCCTTTTCTGCCTGCGCTGAATACACCCTCACTTTAACCCAAAAAATCCTCCAAACAGCGCTTTTTTGACTGTGTCTACTATATTAAAAGCACATAATATAACAACATTGCATTAGGGGCGTATACCAATCTGTTCAAACTATTTTACTATTAACAAGAAATAACACTATGAAAAAAATTGCAACAACAGGATTAATGGCATGTGCCTTTATGTTCGGCACAATGGCCTGTGGCGGCTCCGGCAACGACAGCGTGGACCAGGCGCAGGAAGCTACCGAACAGACCTTTGAGGACACTGCCATGGAGGACCGTAGAGTAGAGGCCTCTGAGTTTGTGACCAAAGCAGCCAGCAGCAGCATGATGGAAGTAGAGGCAGGTAAACTGGCGCAGGAGCGTGCGACCAACCCACAAGTGAAGGAGTTTGGCAGCATGATGGTAAAGGACCACTCAGCGGCAAACGACGAGCTGCGCCAACTGGCAACCAGCAAAAACATTACGCTGCCTGACAGCATGAGCAACGAGCACATGGACCAAATGCGTGACCTGCGCGACAAGCAAGGCGCTGAGTTCGACAGAAACTATATGGACAAAATGGTGAGCGCACACGACTCTGACATTAGCATGTTCGAAGATGTGGCAGAAGACCAGGAGTATCCGGATGCTGATGTAAAAGCATTTGCCAGCAAGACACTTCCAAAGCTGCGCCAGCATCGTGATCGTGCCCAGCAAATCAGAGACGGCCTTGGTAATAACTAAGCACTTGCTCTGATTTATTTTAAAAAAGACTATCTTGAGCATCTGCAGCCCTTACGGTTGCAGATGTTCCTGTTTTAAACCCATGTGTATGATTCGGAAATTTACGGTGTATATGGCAAGCGCCCTGTTGCTGTTGGGCAGCACCTCATGTGGCGGAGACGATAGCATAGAGCAGGCTGCCGCCCGGAGCGTAGAGCAATTTGAGGCCGCTGGCGTGCAAGGCATGAAAAACGACGCCCTGTTCATAGCCGAGGCTACCAGCGCGAACATGCTGCAGGTGCAGCTCGGCGACCTGGCTTTGGAAAGAGCTGTTAGCCCCGAAGTAAAGGAAATGGCGCAGGATATGAGCGCAGGCCACCGGCGTGTGATGGAAGACCTGCAGGATGTAGCCGTACAAGGCGAGTTTGTGGTGCCTAACGAACTGGGCAGTGCGCATCAGAAGGTATACGACGAGGTAAGCGGTGAGACAGGTATAGGTTTTGACCTGGCCTACATCAAGCGCATCCATGAAGAGCACCGCCGCCTGTTGAAACGCTACGAAGACATGGCAGAGAACGCAAAAGACATGGAGGTAAAGCAGTTTGCCTCGAAACAACTGCCGCTCTTGCGGCAGCATCTGCAGAAGGCTGAGGCACTCGAAGACAGACTCGGAAGCATCTAAAAATGAAAAGTCCGCTGCTATACCTTAACAGCGGACTTTTCAAATAGGTTGGGCTATACCTGATCCTAAGCCTGACCGTTTTCGCGGTAGTGGCTGGTCTTTAGCTCCTCTTTCAGGAAGCGGGCTGTATAGCCTTTGCCTTTCTTGACAATATCCTCTGGCGTACCGGCAGCCACAATGGTACCACCGCCCTCGCCGCCTTCCGGCCCGATGTCGATGATCCAGTCAGCGATTTTGATCAGGTCGAGGTTGTGCTCAATGATCAGCACCGAGTTGCCTTTGTCGGTCAGCTTATGCAGTACCTCACTCAGATGCTCGATGTCCTGGAAGTGCAGACCTGTTGTTGGCTCGTCCAGAATGTAAAGCGTCTTGCCTGTATCTTTCTTAGAAAGCTCCGTGGCCAGTTTCACACGCTGTGCCTCACCGCCCGACAGGGTTGTCGCCTGCTGACCGAGGGTAATGTAGCCCAAGCCTACTTCGTTCAGCGTCTGAATCTTGCGCAGAATGCGTGGCTGGCTTTCAAAAAAATCTACGGCCTGCTCCACGGTCATATCCAGCACGTCGGTGATGCTCTTGCCTTTAAAGCGAACCTCCAAAGTCTCGCGGTTGTAGCGCTTGCCTTTGCAGACTTCGCACGGCACGTACACGTCCGGCAGGAAATTCATCTCGATGGTACGCATACCTGCGCCTTCGCAGGCCTCGCAGCGGCCACCCTTCACGTTAAACGAGAAACGACCTGGGTTATACCCTCTGATCTTAGCCTCCGGCAGCTGCGCAAACAAGGTGCGGATGTCGGTGAACACACCGGTATAGGTAGCAGGGTTGGAGCGTGGCGTACGGCCAATCGGCGACTGGTCCACTTCAATTACTTTGTCGATATGCTCCAGCCCTTCGATGCTCTTGTAAGGGAGCGGTTCGCGCTTGGCCCGGAAGAAATGCGTGTTCAGGATCGGGTAGAGCGTATCGTGGATGAGCGAGGACTTGCCACTGCCCGAAACACCCGTTACGCACACCATCTTGCCCAGCGGCAGTTCCAGCGTCACATTCTTCAGGTTATGGCCGGTGGCGCCTTTCAGTTTTAGCACTTCACCCGTACCCGGACGCTTCACACGCGGCACGGCTATACCTCTGCGGTTACTCAGGAAGTCAGCGGTGGTGGTGCCGGCATTCATCATGTCTTCCGGCGTGCCGGCGGTCACCACCTGTCCGCCGTGTATACCTGCGCCCGGACCAATATCTACCACGTAATCAGCCTGCAGGATCATGTCCTTGTCATGCTCCACTACAATAATGGAATTACCCAGGTCGCGAAGATCTTGCAATGCTTTAATGAGGCGCTCGTTGTCGCGCTGGTGCAGGCCGATGCTTGGTTCGTCCATGATGTAGAGCACGCCTACCAGCTGCGTACCGATCTGCGTGGCCAAACGTATACGCTGACTTTCACCACCCGAAAGGGTTTTCACAGGGCGGTGCAGGCTCAGGTAGTCCAGACCCACGTCCAGCAGGAAGCCGATGCGCTTGCGAATCTCTTTCAGGAGTTCGCGGGCAATCACATTCTGGCGCTCACTCATGCGCTCTTCCACGCCCTCAAACCAGGCAGCCAGTTTGTTAATATCAAGCACCGAGAGTTCACCGATGTTGGTATCAGCGATCTTGAAGTGCAGCGACTCTTTTTTAAGTCTGTAGCCGTTACATTCCGGGCAGGTCGTGGTTTGTGCAAAGTCCTCTACCCATGAGCGGATGTTGTCGGAGTCCGATTCCATCTGCCCTTTCAGGAAGTTGATAATTCCCTCAAACTCCACCACATAGGTGCCTTTTTTGGTGTTCACCTCCAACTCTTCGTCCAGACCATAGAGCAGCACCTTCAGCACATCCTCCGGCAGGTCTTTAATAGGCGTCGAAACTGAAACTTTGAAGTGCTTGAACAATGCTTCGATCTGCTTGAAGATCCAGATATCGCGGTACTCGCCGAGCGGCGCTATACCTCCGCGACGAATACTCAAACTTCTGTCGGGTATAACAGACTCTTCCGTAATCTCCTGTATCTCGCCCAAACCGTTACATACCGGGCAGGCGCCATAAGGGGAGTTGAATGAGAAAGAGTTCGGAGCCGGATCGTCATAGGCTATACCTGTGGCGGGGTCCATGAGGTGGCGAGAGAAGAAGTGCGTCTTGTCGGCGTCCACGTCCAGGATCAGCACAGTGCCCTTGCCATGCGTCAGCGCATTCTGGATAGAGCCCGATAGGCGGAAACGGTCTTCCTCCTTCACCACAATCTTGTCGATCACGATTTCGATGTCGTGGATCTTGTAGCGGTCGACTTGCATTTTTGGAGCGATCTCCACCAGTTCGCCATCCACACGGGCTCGGATAAAGCCCATTTTACGGATTTGTTGGAACAGCTCACGGTAGTGGCCCTTACGGCCTTTTACCACGGGGGCGAGTACGATAATGCGCTTGCCGTCGAAGTTCTCCAGGATGTGGTTTACGATCTGGTCGTCGCTCTGGCGCACCATTTTCTCACCGGTGACATAACTGTACGCCTCAGCCGTACGGGCCCAGAGCAGACGCATGAAGTCGTAGATCTCGGTGATGGTGCCTACTGTGGAGCGCGGGTTGCGGCTCGTGGTCTTTTGCTCGATGGAGATCACCGGCGAAAGGCCTTCGATCTTATCCACATCAGGTCTTTCCAGTCCGCCCATAAAAGAGCGGGCGTAGGCAGAGAAGGTTTCCATGTAGCGACGCTGTCCTTCGGCATAGATGGTGTCGAAAGCCAGCGAGGACTTGCCCGAGCCACTGATGCCGGTGAAGACCACCAACTTGTAGCGCGGCAGCTTGATGGAAATGTTTTTGAGGTTATGTTCGCGGGCACCGTATACTTCGATCTGCTGTGTTTCGCCATTTAGCGAAAAGGCAGTGTCGGTGCTGCTTGCTGTGTCTTGCGCTTGATTAAAAGCCATTCAGGAATGCTTGATTTTAAATAGCAAAGGTACAAAAATATCAGCGCCTCCGAACCCGAAGATGCCAACCCTTCTTAACAGAGATCAACGCTAAATGGTTTAGCTTTCAGCAATTATCCTTAGCATATACCTCAATCTACGTTTCCGTAGCGTGATGCCTGTTTCTCGTAAAGTTCTTCGTGGTGGTGACTTGTGGGTTCGTAGTCTTGCCGATGCCGTTGGATCAGCTTCTGCTTATTAAGATAGCGCACAAAACTGTAGACCGCCAGCAGTATCCCAATTGGTAGTAACGTGAAGCCAATTAGTTCCATGTATACATGTTGGGAGAACTTAATGGCAGCAAAACCGCCGGCAATAAGCGCGATAGCTGTCCGGAAGTAAGCCATCAGGGTGCGCTCGTTGGCGAAGATGGTGCGCTGTATGGCCATCTCGTCCCGTATCTCCGAGTTCTTCTTTTCCAGCTTCCGGATTTTCTTTTTCAGCTTTTTGATTTCGTCTTGTTCCTGCACAGTCATCTGTTCAGTTTTTTTGAGAAATATACGAAACTAATGTGAGGAAAGGCATAGCAGCCGTTTACTACAGTTTGTGTGGCGGGCTGTGTAAGCAAACTCTTGCTAAGCAGAAGTTTGTTTGCCGTTTTCACCCGGTTGGGGCAGCTCGTTGTGCGCCCGCTCGTGTTCGTGACTGGTCGGACAGTAGCCCTGGTGATGGTCTTCGATAATGCGCTGTTTGTTCCTATACCTGACAAAGCTGTAAATGCCCAGGATAACACCTATCGGGATCAGAATGACCCCGATAACCTCCAGGTACAGGTCATCGGAAAGTTTGATGGCTACAAAACCGCCCACTGAGATCGTCATGGCCGTGCGCAGGTAGGCCATCAGGGTACGTTCGTTGGCGAAGATAGTGCGTTCCGCCGCCATGTGGTCACGTATCTCGGCGTTCTTCTGCTCCTGTACTTTCAGCTTCTTCTTGAGCTTCTTTATCAGTTCTTTATCCGCGTCTGACATAGGCTTGGGTTCTCCTGTTATTATGTACGGTTCTGCAAGACTTAGGTAATGACCAATCTGTAGAAGCCCTCCGATAGAGGATTGCTTAAAATTTTCAAATTCAATGTTAAAACTATATATTGCTAAGGTGCAATGTAGTTCTTTTTATACCTGCTGTGCACATACGCCAACCGCACCTCCGTTTTATGAAAAGATGCTACCACTATTTGCTGCTTGCAGTACTGATGCTATTATCAGGTTATACCTGGGCGCAGGACACCGGGCAGCCGCGCCTCACCGCCAGCTATCAGAATCAGGCCCTGGCGGCAGTGCTGCAGGATTTGCAGCAAAAGCATAAGCTACGCATATTTTACCAGCCAGAATGGGTGGAGGGGGTGCAGGTTACCCAGGCTTTTGAGCAGGAGCCACTCTCCAGTGCCTTGCAAAAGCTTCTGGAGAAAGCCCGTCTTTCATTCGTGCTGTATGATGACCGCACTGTCGTGCTGGTGCCTCTGTCTGCTGCTCCCATTTTTCGGTCCGATACGGTGCCGTCAGGGGCTGCTGCTGCAGGACAAGCCACTGAGCGCATCGTGACCCTGAGCGGACAGGTGCGCAGTGCCAAAACAGGCGAGCCATTTATAGGAGCCACTGTGCTGCTTGTGGAGACTGGAAAAGGCACTGTGGCTGACGAGCAGGGCAGGTATACCTTGTCGGTGCCGGCTGGTAACTATACCCTGCGGGTGCGGGCCATTGGCATGGTAGAGGACCAGCGGCGGGTTAGCCTGCAGCAGAGCCGCACCATGAATGTCGAGCTCTTTGAAGTTAGCAACCAGCTGCGGGAAGTAGAGATATCGGCCAAAGCGCCTGACCATAATGTGGAGAGCCTCGAGATGGGAGTGGCCCGCCTGTCGATTCAGGAAGTGCGCAAGATGCCTAACTTCCTGGGTGAGGTGGATGTGTTGCGCAGCGTGATCGCGCTGCCGGGTGTGACGACCGTAGGGGAGGGTGCCAGTGGCTTCAATGTACGGGGGGGCAGTATCGACCAGAACCTGATCCTGCAGGACCAGGCGCCGCTTTTCAGTGCGTCTCACCTCTTCGGCTTCTTCTCAGTCTTCAACCCTGACATGGTGCAGGATGTTACCCTGTACCGCGGCGGTATACCTGCCCGGTATGGCGGGCGCATCTCGTCGGTGCTGGACGTAGAGCTCAAAGAGGGCAATAAAAAAGCACCCATCCTGAGTGGCGGTATCGGCCTGCTGGCCAGTCGCCTGATGGTAGAAGCGCCGCTGCTGAAAGACAAGGCCTCATTTGTACTCGGAGCTCGTGGGGCTTACCCCGGGCTGGCGCTGCGCTACGTGCCGGACAAGTCCGTGCGCGACAGCGACGGCTACTTCTATGACTTTAATGCCAAGGTCGATTATACGCTCAGTGCCAAAGATCAGCTGATGGTCTCAGGTTACCTGAGCCGCGACGGTTTCCGATTCGGATCAGACACCACCTATACCTGGGGCACGGCCACCGCGACTGCCCGCTGGAACCACACCTTCAGCGACAGACTCCTGTCGAGCGTAACGGGCGTAGTGGGCGATTATGATTATGGCGTGGAGGCCGAAACAGAGCCTTTTAGCTATACCCTCGATTCAGAAATAAGATATAAGCAGATCAGGGCAGACCTGAATTTTGAACCTACTGTGCGGCACAAGATGGGCCTGGGCGCCTCGTCCTCCTGGTACCAGTTCAGCCCAGGCACCCTGACGCCCGGTTCGGAGCTGTCCAGCCTGCTGCCCGTCAGCATGCCTCATGAGCGTTCCATCGAAGCGGCCCTATACCTGGACCATGAGTACGTGCTCAGCCCCAAGATATCGGTCAGCTACGGACTGCGCTACTCCTCTTACTATAATCTGGGGCCTGGCGATGTGTACGTGTACGATCCGGAGTCACCACGCCGGGAATCTACGATCATTGATACGCTCAGCTACAGCAATGGCGGTGTGATACAGCAGTATGGTAACTTTGAGCCGCGTGCTTCGCTTAAGATAAGCCTGGGAGAGAATAGCTCAGTGAAGTTGGGTTACAACCGTATGGCGCAGTACATTCACCTGATCTCCAATACAACGGCTGCCTCTCCAGTGGATATCTGGAAAACGAGCAATCCGAATCTGCGTCCGCAGATCGGCGATCAGGTGGCACTCGGCTTTTTCAAAAATCTGCAGGACAATACCATTGAGCTCTCGGCGGAGGCCTATTACAAAAAGCTGCACGACCTGGTGGAGTATAAAGACGGCGCCCGGCTCCTTCTCAACAGCACACTGGATGCCGACCTGCTGCCAGGCGAGGGCAAGGCCTACGGTCTGGAGCTGATGATGCGCCGCAAAGGCAAAAAGCTGACAGGTTGGGCAAGCTATACCTACTCCAGGTCGCTGCGCCGCGTTAACGGCCCCACACCAGAGGAGCGCATCAACAACGGCAACTTCTTCCCGGCCAACTTCGACAAACCACATGACCTTACCCTGGTCCTGAACCAGCAGCTGACCAGACTAATCAGCATGTCAGCGAACTTCACTTACAGCACCGGCAGGCCAATTACCTATCCGGAGTCAGTGGGTTATATTGACGGGTTGCTGATCGTGAACTACAGCGACCGCAACCAGCACCGCATACCTGATTACCACCGACTAGACCTGGCCTTTGTGATAGACGGCACCAATAAACGGAACGCCAACTGGGTAAGCAGCTGGGCCTTCTCGGTATACAATGTGTACGGGCGTAAAAACCCTTATTCTGTATTTTTCAAGCCTGCATACGGCGGCACTATTCCGCAGGCCTATAGGCTGTCTGTGATCGGCTCGGCGGTGCCGGCTATTACTTATAATTTCAAGATCACCAAATGAGAAAGCATAATGAACGACAAAGCTGTGCATGCTTCTTCCTGTGGCGAGCCATTCTTCTTGTCACGGTATGTTTACAGGCTTGTATAGACCCTTTTGAGATCCAGACCGGCACAGAGCAGAAGTCGCTGGTGGTGAGCGGTATGATCACGGATCAGAATAACCCGGAGCTAAACAAAGTCACCCTCACCTGGACCGCCCCTTTTGATAGCGAAAACCAGCAGGTGATTGTAGAGCGCGTGCACAATGCCACTGTAACCATACAAGACAATCTGGGCAACAACATGCCTCTGTATGAAGAAGGCAGAACCGGAGTGTATACCCTAGAAGAAAGCGACTACCACGTAGAGCAGGGCCGAAGCTATACCTTGCAAATTACCCTGCCCGACGGCCGGGAGTATGCCTCACGTCCGGAACTGTTGCGCCCGGTGCCGGCCATCCAAGGTATAAGCTATGAGTTTAAGCAGTTTGTAGACGTCGTGCGCAACTCAGCGGGTATGCTGGTTGAGCGCAGGTCAGTGGGTTTTGAGGTGAAGGCCCAAGTGCAGGACCCGCCAGAGCGAGGCAACTACTATCGCTGGGACACAGAGGGGGTGTTTGAGTTTTACACCAACACAGGTGATGCGCCAGTGCCTTCTGTGTGCTGGGCCAACATGGGTAGCATCAATACCAAAGTGGTGGCGAATAATGACAGGCTGGTGAACGGACGCTATTTTGAGCAGCCCGTGGTAGTTGTGCCTGCCGATATCCCAACCAAATACCGCATTAAGATCAGACAGTTCTCCCTAACCGGCGAAGCTTATGAGTTCTGGCGCCTGTTCAATGAGCAGCAGACCAGCGTGGGCAGTATTTTCGATCCGCCTCCGGCACGCATCAACGGTAACATGTACAGCGTCACCAATCCCGAAGAACGGGTGGTAGGGTATTTCACTGCTTCTTCCATGGTAGAAGATTTTATCGTGATTCAACGCATGTTTTATGCGCCTTTTCCTGGCCTGCCGTACGTGCTGCCTATGGGTGACTGCCGCTATACCTTCTTATACCCGAATGTAACCAACGAACGGCCAGTCGGCTTCTAACATTTAAATTAAACAGATGCACCTACTCTCTGATAGCATCCCCAAAATGACAACAAGACTGCTACTGGCAGTAGCTCCCTTGCTCAGCTTGCCGGCTTTTGCACAGCAGGAGCAAGTTGCCAAAGTAGCCGCCGCCCAGGTACAGCGGCAGCTCTCAGACGAGCAGGTACAACTGGTACACAGTCAGCCCTGGTACATGGCAGGCGAGCGCCTCTGGTACAGTGCCGCTGTGCGCAAAAACTCCACTGCTCCTGCCAGTAGGGTGCTTTATGTAGAGCTGTTGGATGCAAAAGGCAGCACCCTGATCAACCAGCGGTTAGTGCTGGAGGACGGAAAAGCACAGGGAGATTTCCTGTTGCCTGAAAACATGCCTTCGGGCAGCTATACCTTACGGGCTGCCACTAACTGGATGCGAAATTTCAGTGTGCGACAGCACTGGCAGGAACAGCTCACCATTGTCAACCCGAACGAAGTAAAGGCGCTGGAAGGGCGAACGGCATCAGCTAAACCCCTGCAGGTGCGATTTTTACCTGAGTCCGGTATTTGGCCAGCGGGTGTGCCTACCAAAATAGTAGCGACCGTGACCAACGCAGCAGGTATAGGTATAGCCGCACATGGTGTAGTAGCGGATACAGCCGGGCAAACCATCGCATCCTTTAAAAGCGATGAGTCAGGTATAGCCGTATTTAGTCTGACGGCCACAGAGCAGCAGGAACTGGTGGCACAGGTACAGGCAGCTAATTATGCACCACAGCAGGTAACGCTTCCCAAACCAAAGAAACAGGGCGTAGGGCTGGCAGTTGGGAAAGTGAGCACTACAGGTATACAAGTAAGTGTGCAGGGGCAATCAGCTGCAGGTCATGTGCTGGTGGCAGCGTCGGGAGGCAAGGTATACTTCGCACAGCACGTGACGGGGGCAGAGCAGATCACCGTGCCGTGGTCAGATGCAGAACAGCCACAGTGTAGGTTGCTGCTGCTCAACACGGGAGGTATGGTAGAAGCTGAACATCGCATTTCGATGCCACGTGCAACAGATATAGAAGTACAGGCCGACCGTCAGCAGTACGGTACCCGGCAGCAGGTAACCGTTACAGTAAAAGGGTTGCCGGCCACCACGATGCTCACAGCCTCTGTGGCAGAGCGTCGTGCCATGCTACAGCAGCCCAGCGGGTCTGTAGTTGCAAACGGGATGCAACTGGAACACGAAGCAGACCGTGAGCTCTGGGATGCCATCGCAAAAAATGAAACAGAAGCCCGCTTTGCCCGTGAGCCCTTAGTGGAGCCAGTGCGGCAGGAAGGCGTGAAGGGGCCTTTTCAGCAGGAGACCTTTGCCAAACAGCTAGACACAGCTTTTGTACTAGCGCTGCCGTCACACGTAATAAATGTCGCGCAGAAACACTACACCCGTACCAATATTCAGGATATCTATGGTCTGACAGAACCTCATGCGGCCTCTCCACTGCCACGTTTGCCAGCCGACCGTGTGTTCAAACTGGACGACTACGTTGCTTTTCAGGATGTAGAGGAGGCTATCCGGGAAGTGACCACCAACCTGCGCATGCGCAAGAAAAAAGGTAAGCAAACCGTTCGACTGCTTTATGTAGCCCCCGGTACCAAGCGCATGATGAAAGAGGAACCGCTATACCTGCTGGACGGCGTCATCCTGGAGAATATGGACGAGATCATGGCGCTCGACCTGAATGACATTGCCTCTATTGAAATTGCGTGGTCAGAGGAGAAACTGTACGCCGGCAACCTGGGACGCCTGGTAGACAATGGCATGTTTGCCATTTACACTAAAAGCGGTGAGGCCCGGGAGCGACTGAAAGACAAGGGCCTGCCCGTACTGTATGAACAATACAATCTGCCCCGCAACTTTGTAGTGCCGGCCGCTGCCCCCAACGACGCGGCACAGGCCCAATTACCTGACTTCCGGCAACAGCTTTATTGGCAGTCACACCTGCAGGTCGGAACCGACGGGAATGCCACCTTCACATGCTATACCTCTGACGAGACAGGAGTATTTGAGATACGGGTGCAAGGGCAAACAGCCGAAGGCATACCTGTAAGCGGAAGCACTTCAATTGAGGTGAAGCTGCTAAACTAGAAGTCAAAGTAAGACTAAACTGTAGAAGGGACCTGCTTGTGCACTCCCTCCTCATAAGGCCGCTCCGGTGTCGGTTATTAAAAGAGTGTCAACTATTAAAAGGTGATATATATCGGCATAAAAAAAACGCCCCACTGGAGAATAGTGGGGCGTTTTTTTTGTGGAAGTGTTTTCCTCTTAGAAGTTCGGAGACAGCAGGTATTTGCTGTAGAACTCGTCAATTACTTTTACCGCCTCGGTTGCATCGTCCACGATATGGATCAGATCCATGTCTTCCGGGCTGATGTTGCTTTCCATCTTTAGCATGACATCTTCCACCCACTTGAACAGGCCACCCCAGTACTCGCGACCTACCAACACGATCGGGAATGCACCGATCTTCTTTGTCTGGATCAGCGTGATCGCCTCGAACAGTTCGTCGAGCGTACCGAAACCACCTGGCATCACGATAAAGCCCTGCGCATACTTCACAAACATCACTTTGCGTACAAAGAAGTAGTCGAAGTTGATGAGCTTGTCAGAATCGATGTAGATGTTGTTGAACTGCTCGAACGGCAGCTGGATATTCAGGCCTACAGACTTGCCACCCTCGGAGTGCGCGCCTTTGTTGCCGGCCTCCATAATGCCTGGGCCACCGCCCGTGATCACACCGTAGCCATGGCGTACCAGCTTGGCTGCGATTTCCTCAGCCATGATGTAGTACTTGTGCGTATTCTTAGTGCGGGCTGATCCAAAAATAGAGACGCATGGGCCGATTTTAGCCAGTTTCTCAAAGCCCTCCACAAACTCCGACATCACCTTGAAGATCTGCCATGAGTCAGCGATCTTGATCTCGTTCCAGTCTTTGTCTACAAAAGCCTGTCTGATTTTTACATCTTCTTCAGATGCTGGAGGAGCTGAAACCTGACCGGCTTCGCGCAGGTCGGTAATGGATTTTGCTTTATTTTCGTTTACATCCGGGTTCAGGATCGTCTGTCCGCTACCGCTGTTGTGAGACTCGTCGTTGAGTTTCGTTCTGCTTGTCTTTCTAAGCTTTGTCATAATTCTTTCTTCGTCTTCTTCAGGAGGCAGGCCTCCTGCGGCGCACTCACGGTGAGGCGCCTTCTTCTATTTAATAACTAATTTTAAGGGTGTGTGTCTGCAGCGTGGAGAAGAAAACTATGCAGTCACGGTTGTGTCTTTCTTTACTTGGAGCGAATTGCAATCACCGGATCCAGGTTTGAAGCAAGTACCGCCGGAATTATTCCCGACAGCATACCTATGACCGCCGATACGCCCAGGCCCAGTATAATGTTGCCTGCCGATAGCGAAATCTTCATCATGTCCTGTGGTATAAGCGTGAGCAGGAACACGAGCAGGATACCGATGCCCCCGCCAATAATGCTCAAAAATACTGACTCAAACAAGAACTGGAACAGAATGAAATAGTTTTTAGCGCCCAGTGATTTTTGTATCCCAATGATATTGGTGCGTTCTTTAACAGACACAAACATGATGTTGGCGATGCCGAAGCCGCCTACCAGTATGGCAAAGCCACCAATCACCCATCCTGCCAGGCCAACTACCTGAAAGAAACCCGTTACAGCTTGCGTTGCCATTTCGGGTCTGTTGATGGCAAAGTTATCTTCATCGCGAGGCTTCAGGCCGCGGATATTTCGCATCATGCCGCGCACTTCGTATTCCAGTTCCTGCAGTCCTATGTCCTCTTCGCGGCCTTTTACCGCAATAGTAGAGCCGATGCCATTAGGGCCTGTCGCGTACATTTTGCTGAAGGTGCCATAAGGTATAATACCCATCTGATCGAAGTTAGGCATGCCAAACATGCTTTCGCCCTGCTTCTCCATTACCCCGATCACCGTGAACTTATGGCCGCTAACCCGGAGTTCCTGCCCAATGGCTGGCTGGCCCGGGTACAGCGTATTAGCTATCTCATCGCCTATGATCATCACATTGCGGGCAGCATCCACCTCCTGCGGTATAAAGTAGCGGCCTTCTGCCACCGGAATCTCCGTTACTTTGTTGTAGTCATAGGTTACACCCATGAGCCCGGCATCTCTGTAATTGTTGTTACGGTGCTTGAATAAACTACGTCCTTTATTGGCGAAAATGGCCACACCCGCATCATTCGTCAGGTTGCGGTCCAGCAGGCGGTATTCGTGCGTGTTGGGCTGTGGGCGTTTAAAGTATTTCCACCAGGGGTACTCGCCGCCAAAACTCCAGGGCCACTTCTCCACATACAGCACTTTGTCGCCAATAAAGCTCATACTGTCGCGCACGTTGCGTTCAAGCGAGTCAACCAGCGTAAACACCGATATGATAGCGAAAATACCTATCGTTACACCCAACAGGGAGAGGATCGTTCGGAGCAGGTTGGCACGCAGGGCCTGCCATGCAAATCGGAAACTTTCAGCTATAAGGCGTAGGTAGATCATAGTTGGGCGTACAGCAAAGTAATTTTCTTAAAAGTAAGAATATTTCGGGCAAACTAAGTAAATTTGCGGTTTGATTTTTTAATTGTATCATGGGTATACCTTCCTGATTTTTAAGGGAGCCGCCATAGACCCTGATACAGGCCGTTCTAAGTCAGCACGATTTATACCGTAATATAAAAAGTATGAAGTTATCAGAATTTAAGTTTGAGCTACCTGAAAGCCTGCTAGCAACACATCCATCCGCTAACCGCGACGAATCGCGCATGATGGTGGTACACCGCGACTCGGGCAAAATTGAACACCGCGTGTTCAAAGACATCCTGGAGTATTTTGATGAAGGCGATGTGATGGTGGTGAACGATACCAAAGTGTTTCCGGCCCGCCTGTATGGCAACAAGGAGAAGACCGGTGCCAAGATCGAAGTGTTCCTGCTGCGTGAGCTCAACAAGGATATTCACCTGTGGGACGTGCTGGTAGACCCTGCCCGTAAAATCCGTGTAGGCAACAAACTGTACTTCGGCGACAGCGACCTGGTAGCAGAAGTAATCGACAACACCACTTCCCGTGGCCGTACGATCAAATTCCTGTTCGACGGACCGGACGAAGAGTTCTACAAGACTATCAACGAGCTGGGCGAAACGCCGCTTCCTAAGTACATCAAGCGTGAAGCTGAGCCGGAAGACAAAGAGCGTTACCAGACAGTGTATGCCAAAAACGTAGGTGCCGTAGCCGCTCCAACAGCTGGTCTGCACTTCACGAAAGAAGTACTGAAGCGCCTTGAGATCAAGGGTGTTGATGTGACGCCGCTTACGCTGCATGTTGGCCTGGGTACTTTCCGTCCTGTGGATGTAGAAGACCTGACCAAGCACAAAATGGACTCAGAGAATTTCATGGTGCCAAACGACACAGCAGAGCTGGTAAACAAGGCGTTGGACAATAAAAAGCGGGTTGTGGCCATCGGTACAACGACCATGCGTGCGCTGGAGTCGTCAGTTTCGGCCAGCAACCGTCTGAAGCCAAACGAGGGCTGGACTGATCGTTTCATCTTCCCTCCGTATGACTTCAAGATCGCCAATGCACTGGTTACAAACTTCCACATGCCGGAAAGCACGCTGCTGATGATGACAGCTGCTTTTGGTGGATACGAACTGGTGATGAAAGCCTACGAAGAGGCCGTGAAAGAAAAGTACCGCTTCTTCAGCTACGGTGACGTAATGCTGATCCTGTAGTAGCAAGTATAAGATTTAGAAAAGCCCCGGCCCTCCAAAGTCGGGGCTTTTTGCTTTATTTGCAGCACATTATTTACTTAGCTAATTCTGATGTAGTGCAGCTAGCCAACTGTGCAGAAACAGCAGTATATACACCTATCCTATGGAAAAAGCTTTGCAGCAATACGCCATTATCGTAGCCGGTGGCACGGGCAGTCGCATGCAGCACAGTATGCCGAAGCAGTTCATCGAGCTTGCCGGCAAGCCAATCCTCATGCACACGATTGAGAGGTTCTATACCTACAATACCGATATACGCATCGTTGTGGTGCTGCCGGAAGACCAGTTGCAGGTATGGCGAAACCTTTGCAAGCAGCATAAGTTTCCTGTTTTTCATATGGCAGTGCCGGGGGGGAAGACACGCTTTGGTTCTGTGAAAAATGGCCTGGCGACGGTGCATGGCGAGGCGCTGGTAGCTGTGCATGATGGGGTACGGCCGTTCGTAAGCTCTGCCACAATTAAAGCTGCCTTTGAGCAGGCGGCTGAGTCGGGTGCTGCCGTAGTGGCTGTGTCTCCTAAAGACTCTATTCGGGAGTTGACCGAGGGCGGGAGCCAGGCTGTGCCACGCACCAGGTATAAACTCGTGCAAACCCCGCAGTGCTTCAAAGCCAGCCTTTTACAGAAAGCGTACGAGCAACCCGAGCAGGAGTACTTCACCGACGATGCTTCCGTCGTAGAGCAGCTGGGTGCAGGTATAGCCCTGGTAGAGGGCAGCTATAGCAATATCAAGATCACAACGCCTGAAGATCTGCTGTTGGCTGAAGTACTCGTGAAGCAGTTCGATCCGGCGTCCTAACGGACGATGCGCTGCGCTTCCAGAAATTCCTGGTTCTGCTGCACTGTTTCAGGAGAAAGCGGTTCTAGATTAGGGTCGGGCTTAGACAGGTTGAGGAGGTAGCCTTGCATGGGCAGCAGGTTGTATAGGTCATGTGTTATGCAGAACACCGTTTTACCTTTTTGCTGTACCCATTGCTGTAAAAGCTGGAATACCTGTTTCTTATAATAAACATCCAGTTGCTGGGTAGGCTCATCTAGTAACACCACGTCGGCGTCCTGTAGCATCAGCTGCGCCAGCCACACCATTTGCTGCTCACCCCCCGAAAGTGTAGTAAAGTCCTGCTCCTGCAGATGTGTCAGTTCCAGTTGCGCCAGTGTAGCGCGAGCTAAAGCATAATCCTGTGCGGTATAATTCTCAAAAAAGCTCTTTCTCCTGAAAAGGCCCATCACAACGAGATCAAGCACGCTGATAGAGAAAGAAACGATGTTTTTTTGGGGCAGGTAGGAGAGGAGGCCGGATGCTGCTGCGTCTTTCGTGTCGCGCAGGTCACGACCCTGCAGCAGGAGCTGCCCCTGATAGGGTATCTTTTGCTGAAAAGCCCTGAAAAGGGTTGTCTTGCCTGCTCCGTTGTGACCAACAATAGCTACAAATGCCTGCGAAGGCACAGAAAAAGAAAGGTTGCGGATCAGAGTTCGATGCTCATAACCCGCAACCAGATTTTTTACTTCAACGATGTTTTTCAATGAGTAATGAATAGTGAAAATGAATAATATAAAGCCAATTACTCATTATCCATTATCTAATTAATCATGAATTAGTATTCGTCTTCGTTGAACATGAAGTCTTCCTTGGTAGGATAGTCAGGCCAGATCTCCTCAATGTTCTCATAAGGCTGCCCGTCATCTTCAAGTGCCTGCAGGTTTTCTACTACCTCCATAGGGGCGCCTGAGCGAATAGAGTAATCGATCAGCTCGTCCTTAGTGGCTGGCCAAGGTGCGTCCTCCAGGTATGATGCTAATTCCAGTGTCCAATACATAGTATGTGTCTCCTTAATCTAAATGGCGTTGAAAAAAATAGTTCGCAAAAGTATGAATTAATTCACAAACTAAAATTTTTTTGAAATATTTATTGCTTTTTGTGATTGTTTTTACCAAAACAACGCAAATACACCGTAAATGTTCATTTTGAGTCAAATTTTTTTGACCCCGCTTTTTCGCTGCAGTTTGCCCTGATTGGGCTGTATGTAAATATAAAAAGCGCCTGCCGCATTCGCAACAGGCGCTTCCCTAAAAAATATTGGTAAATCTGAATTTCTCTATTTATTGATGGTACTGAGCTGCTCCTGGAACATCTCGATCAGGGCCTGCTTGGTTTTAATCTTACGGTTGAAGTTGCGAATCTTGCCCAAAAGCATGTTGCGGAACGAGTCATTGCTTGGTGCTTCGCTCAGTTTGCCCAGGTTCGTTTCAAGCACTTCAAGCTCCTGGCGGTCTGACTTGATGAAGTCACGCAGGGCGTTGATGCGGGCATGCAGCCCCTCTTCGTGGCTATAGGTTTCGTTGGCGTTCTGCTGGCGCTTACGGATGTAGTGCTCCAGGCTGCTCATCTCAAATACACGGTCGCAGGCCTTAATGAAACGCTCCCAGATCGCATCTGAAACATCAGGGCGTACAGGGCCTACTTTTTTCCATTCTGCCTGCAGTTCCTTGGCGCGCCTTACGGCATCGTTGAGGCTGTTTTGCTGCAGCAACTGCTCGGCCTGGCTTACCAGCTCCTGCTTGCGCTCCAGGTTGGTGTCGTAGTATTTTTCTTTCGAGTCAGCCTTCTCGTTCGTGATCTTTACTTTAAGGCGCTCAAAGAAGTGATTGTGCGCTTTTCTGAACTCAGTCCACAGCTTATTGGTAGTGGCACGCGGCAAAGATCCTCCAATCTGCTTCCATTGCGTCTGCAGATCTTTTAGCTTGGCTGTGGTTGCTTCCCAATCCTCAGAGTTTTGTAGTGCTACCGACTTGGCGATCAGGTCTCTATACCTGTCGTAGGTGCGGTTCTGCATTTGTTTCTTATCATTGAAGAAAGACTTCTTGCGTTCAAAGAAAGCCTCCAAAGCTGTTTTAAAGCGCTCTTCGATCTCGTCGGTCAGTTCTTTCTCTACAGGGCCTGTTTTGATCCAGGTGGCACGGAGGTCCTTCATCTTGTCAGAAGTCTCTTTCCACTCCATACTGTCCTGCAGCGCCTCTGCCTCCTGTATAAGTCCGATCTTGATGCTGAGGTTCTTTTCGCGGTTCTGCTTGATGGTTTCATTTATCTCTTCCTCCGCTTTGCTCAGGGTATGATAAATAGCCTCAAAGTCACCTAACGCATCATAGTTACCTACCTGGTCTTTCATGTGCAGTACTTTCATCAGGAAAGAGCCTTTGTTTTCGGAAGTTGCAATGCGCTCGAGCAGGGCGTTTACTTTGTCGCTAAACATGTGAAAGCGCTTGGCAAAATAAACCAGCGAGTCATCTTCTGATTCTTTCACCTCACCTACTTTTCTGTCGGGGTAGGTCATAAAAGCTTTCAGCCATACTTGCTGGTCCTGAATAAAGCCATATTTTTTGGCTTCTTCCAATAGGTCGTTGTTTTCCATTTAAGGATCGGGTTAGAATCGGAACATAAAAGGGCAAAGGGTCCAAAATTTAGACTAACCTTAGCATACGCAAGTCAGGTTGTAGCGTTGACACTCTGCTGTTTAGCAGCAGAAGCCTTCTGGCAACGACCTGTTTTGGTGCTAGGGTAAGTCTGTGCGGACTTCTCCCATACAGTTTTTCTACAAGTTTAGTGATTTCAAAGCACTTTTGTGAACCATAAACACATGAATTTTTACGATATTTGTGTTTGGCGGCATAAATAATGGCTAAACCGTGCACTTTTGCCAGGTTAGGCGCTGTAAATGCCATTTTTCCTCTAAACTAATTTACTGCCCGCTGGCAGTACTAAACTGATATACAGTAAAATGAGCAACGAAACCATTATCTTCTCCATGGCCGGGGTCAGCAAGATCTACCCGCCACAGAAACAAGTACTCAAAAATATCTACCTCTCCTTTTTCTATGGTGCCAAAATTGGCGTGCTGGGTTTGAACGGCTCCGGTAAATCGAGTCTGCTCAAGATCATCGCCGGCGTGGACAAAGAGATCCGCGGCGAAGTGGTATGGTCGCCGGGCTACTCGGTAGGCTACCTGGAGCAGGAGCCACAACTGGACCCAACCAAGACAGTGCGCGAAGTAGTAGAGGAAGGCGTAAGCGAGGTTGTTGGCCTGTTGAAGGAGTTTGACGAGATCAACATGAAGTTTGCCGAGGAGATGACCGACGATGAGATGAACAAGCTCATCGAGCGCCAGGGTGAGGTGCAGGAGCGCCTGGACCAACTCAACGCCTGGGAACTGGACAACCGCCTGGAGCGTGCGATGGATGCCCTGCGCACACCGCCTGAGGACGCCGTCATCGGAAACCTGTCGGGTGGTGAGAAGCGTCGCGTGGCTCTTTGCCGCCTGCTGCTGCAGGAGCCAGATGTGTTGCTGCTGGACGAACCTACCAACCACCTCGATGCTGAGTCAGTGGACTGGCTGGAGCAACACTTGCAACACTACAAAGGTACTGTGATCGCCGTAACCCACGACCGCTACTTCCTTGACAATGTGGCTGGCTGGATCCTGGAGCTGGACCGTGGCGAGGGTATTCCGTGGAAAGGCAACTACAGCAGCTGGCTGGAGCAGAAAGCTGCCCGCCTGGCGAAAGAAGAGAAGTCGGAGAGCAAGCGTCAGAAAACCCTGCAGCGTGAATTGGAGTGGGTACGCATGGCGCCGAAAGCCCGTCATGCCAAGTCAAAGGCGCGCATCAGCCAATATGATAAGCTTGCGAGCGAAGAAGCTTCTAAGAAAGAAGAAAAACTGGAGCTCTTTATACCGGATGGCCCACGTTTGGGTGCGCAGGTAATCGAGGCGCATAACATCAGCAAGGCCTATGGCGATAAGCTGTTGTTTGAGAACTTAAACTTCTCCTTGCCGCAGGGTGGCATTGTGGGTATCATTGGTCCGAACGGTGCCGGTAAGACGACGCTGTTTAAGTTGATCACGGGCCAGGAGAAACCCGATGCAGGTGAGTTCACTGTGGGTTCTACCGTGCAGATCTCTTATGTTGACCAGGAGCACGCGAACCTGGATCCGAACAAGTCGGTGTTTGAGGTGATCTCAGGAGGTACGGAGCATATGATGATGGCTGGTCGTCAGGTAAACTCCCGTGCCTATGTAAGCAAGTTTAACTTCTCAGGTGGTGACCAGGAGAAGAAAGTGGAGAAACTGTCGGGTGGTGAGCGTAACCGCGTGCACCTGGCCATGACGCTGAAAGAGGGCGGTAACCTGCTGCTTCTGGACGAACCGACCAACGATCTGGATGTAAATGCCATTCGCGCCCTGGAGGATGCGCTGGAGAACTTTGCAGGCTGTGCCGTGATCATTTCACACGACCGCTGGTTCCTGGACCGTATCTGTACGCATATCCTCGCTTTTGAAGGCGACTCGCAGGTATACTGGTTTGAAGGCAACTATACCGACTACGAGGAGAACAAGAAGAAGCGCTTAGGTGATACTGAGCCAAAGCGTATACGCTACAAAAAGCTGGTATAGATTGCACGATTGTGTACTGAAGTTCAGCTCTCTGTATCAATGGAATCCCCTGGCAACCGTTTAGTTGCCAGGGGATTTTGCTTTTTATTTGCTTGTCAGTGGAGTCAACGACTTAGGTTAAGATTTTTCCCGCAAAATTTTTAACAAAATTTGAATTGAATTATTCTTATGAATTATTTCATTTTGTATTTGTTTGACTATTAGTTAGTTGTATTATGGGCAGGAGGTTAGATAGAAACAGGGTTTAAATATTGTTCTACTAAATAGAATTTATATACAATTGTTTGCATATAATAATTATTTAATATTTATTTGCAATGTCTTCTGGGGAAAATATGATGATATTTAACTAGAAGTGAATTTTTTTATGCTTACAATAATAAAGTCTAACCTAAACCCTAAAACATTCTATTGTCATGAAAAAATTTACCCTTAATGAATCAAAAGCTAATCTGATTGTTGCTGCTTACTTTGTGCTTGGTGGCGCAATAAGTAGTTTACTAGTAGTAGTAGCATAGTTAGCTTAGAAACATATTATATAACAAGGGCGGTGCTCGACAGCACCGCCCTTGTTGCTTTAAAACGGATACTTAATTTCAATTAGTCGTCCAGCAAACGATCGATTACGTTACAGCTAAAAGCATACGCAATGACTCAGTAATCATCTGTACATTAGCAACATACCTACATAGAAATATTTATATATAAAAAATTATAACTGTTTTTGACATAGTACAACAATTGCCTGCATAACACGTAAAGTATACTAAGACGGCCGAAGGTATTTTAAAGCATTTCTAACATTTAAAAGGTTGTCACTCATGAAAAAACTTTACTTTGATGAAGATGCACTCGCATACATTGTCATAGCAGGCTATTTTGCGGTTGCGAGCATTGTTTCTGTTATTGTAGCTTACTAAGAGCTGTATCTTAAAAACAGCGGGGCCATACCTGATTTCAGGTATGGCCCCGCTGTTTTTAAGATTTGAGTTCGTTTACTTCACTTTCTTAAACTCCAGCTCGCTGAAGTGGAAATCAGGGTTATTAGCATCGAGTCTCATTTCAGCAATCTTACCGTCCGGGCCTACAATAAATCGCACCTTCGTAGGCGTAAGCAGCGCGAAGTTGTTTTTCCACTCCAGATCAAAGATGTCATGCTGCCAGTGCGTAAGCTTGCCGCCCAGAGCTGGAGCTGGGGCTAAATCCAACACCAGTTGCTTGTTCTGTACTGTGACAGTGGCATCGCCGTAAAGCGGACTGTTGTAGGTGCCCGCGTAGGCTTCCAGATCCATGGTCGGTTTGCTTTTGCGCGGTTTTTCTTTGCCAGCCTTGGCGGCAGCTTCTTCCTGCGCCTTGCGTGCTTTAGCAATGTTGTCGAGCGAGAACTGGCTCCAGTCGCGGCCGTTCTGTACCCCAAAAAACTGGTCCAGGGTATAATTAGCTAGTGGCGACATGATGCTGCTCATGCTGTTTGTCAGGATGATGATGCCCAGGTTCTCTTCAGGTACCAGTACCGTGCGGCTGTTCATGCCTTCATGTCCGCCACCATGCGCCAATATTTTGCGACCTTCGTAGTCGTTCATCATCCAGCCCAGGCCAGCAGCCGAAAAGTGGGTGGAAGGCACATTGGTTTCAGCTTGTTTGGAGATAGGCAGGGCATTGTGTGCAGTCCACATCATGCGGCTGGCATCTTCGCTGAAGATCTTCTGGCCTTTGTAAGTGCCACGATTGAGCTGCAGGCGCATCCACTGGGCTTGCTGGTTTACGCTCGTAAAAATGCCTGCGGCAGGGTTCCAGTTGTCCCAGGCAGTAAAGGTGGTTGGGTAGGGCCTGTGCTTTTCATCGAAGCCGTGCGGAGAGGCGATGTTATCTTTGCCGGCCAGCTCGTTCACGGAGGTATAAGAGCGGTTCATACCCAGCGGCGTGAAGAAGCGCTGCTTGATAAAGTCTTCCCACGTTTGCCCCGAAACGGCCTCAATGACTTCGCCGGCCGCGATGAACATGAGGTTGGAGTAGCCGTAACCGTCGCGGAAGCTGTAGGCGGGCTTGAGATGACGGGCACGCTCCAGAATTTCGCGGCGACTGTAGGTGGTGTTGTACCAGAGTAGATCCCCGCTGAAGGTGCGGAAGCCAGCGCGATGGCTCAGCAGGTCCTTGATGTTGAGCTCCTGGGTTACATAAGGGTCATAGAGCTGCAGCCAGGGCAGGTGCTTTGTTACTTTGTCGTCCCAGTTGAGTTTGCCTTCATCTACCAATATGCCGAGGGCGGCGGAGGTATAAGCTTTGGAATTGGAGGCGATGCCGAACACCGTGTTAGCATCTACTTGTCCGCCTGCCTTGAGATCGCGCACGCCGTAGCCCTTGGCAAAGATCACAGAGTCATTTTTCACGATGGCAATGGCCATGCCCGGGACATCCCAATCCTTCAGCGCCTTCTGGTAATAGGCATCCAGCTTCTGGAGCGTAGCGGCTGTGTTTTGCTGCGCTGAAGCCTGCAGGCTACACACTGTTGCCAGTGTGAGGAGCAGCACAAGGCGCTTAAAGAAAGTATCAATAGAGTTCATAGGTGAGTAAGTGGGTTGTAGAGGCAAGATAGGCAATTTTACATCCTTTTGCATAACATGGCCTGTCCGTCGTTGTATAGACGACAATAAAGGATACGGGCTGTAGGTGGGGGGCTTTCTAACTACTCTCTGCGTCCTGAAACCCATGTCTTGTTGTGCAGCCGGGTCTCTCCCTCTTCACGGGGCAGGTGAGGGCCTTGTTCGTACTCCTTCAGTTCCATGCGCAGGCGCTCCTGTTCTTCTGCCGATAGGGTAGGAGCTAGCTGCCGGAGGTTGGGCTGACCCGCGTCTACCCAGGCTGTAAACCAATAGCTGGCCACGGTATGGATGGCAAGGCGCATCTGCCGCTCCACCTGCCCGTTCAGTCGGCGGTGATAGGCCTCTGAAAACTCTCTGGAATACACCCGCGTGGTTAGGTTGCCGCGTACTTCGTAGCTATACTTCTTCTCTTCGTCAAAAGCCAGAGTAAGTTCACGCTCAAAACCGAGTACGGAGTCGAGGGCCAGATGGGCGCTGGCGACAATTTCCCAGGCCTTAAGCTGCGGTTGCTCTATATAGCGGGCCTGCCCCACAAAGAAGTCGTAGTTGTCGGAGAGCAGTTCGGGGAGGCGGCTCTCCCAAAAGCCATGTATACCGCGCTGCCCTGTAAACTGTCCGTTGTAGTTGCGGGTGGTGTGCAGCGGCACGCAGGCGTCGGCTATGTAATGGCCCATGTCGGCCGAGAGGCGTAGGATGCGGTCAAGGTCGCGGTCTTTGAAAGCCTGCGTGAGCTGAAACTTCATGCGGTTAATGTGCCAGGGCACGATACCGTGCGCCATGAGCGTATCTTCACCATAGCGCTCCACCGCTTGTTGCCAGTAGCGGGGCATTTTATAAAGGGCGCTGTCGCCGTATACGTCTAGGTCGATGTAGTGGCGGGGCGCCTCGCCAGCCACTGCATAGCGGCGACGGTCTGGGTTCACGGCGTTTTCTGTGATGTAGCGGATGTGCTTTTTGTAGAAGCCCACCATCTCGGGCGGCAGCGTATACACAGCCAACCGGTTGATGCGCTGGTGCGCGAAAAAGCCCCAGCTATACCCGGTGAGGGGCAGCAGGAAGGTGAAGAGAAGCAGTACAGCGATTTGTCGGAAAGCCATACCTGCGGTGTACGGAGAATAGCGGAATTTGTATGTTATAAGCCTTACAGGCTGTCTCAGAAGTGCGAAGTAAAAATAGGTGTAGTATGACTGTGAGTCTGGCTGGCAGAGCCCTAAATTAGAAATGTAGATTATGTAAGGTTTACATGCAGAAGTTTACAGTTTTCGTTTAAACTCTTTTGTTCCGACATACACTTGACACACATGAGCATAGAAAATATATCAAGCCTTACCCGCTTCCTGGACGCACAAGCTGACAGCTACCAGCAGGCACTAACCGAAATCGAAAATGGCAGGAAGCGTAGCCATTGGATGTGGTATATTTTCCCGCAGCTGCAGGGATTGGGGTATAGCGAGACCGCCCGTTACTACGCCATTAAAGATCTGGCAGAGGCCCGGCTATACCTGCAGCACCCTGTGCTGGGGCAAAGGTTAGTAGAGATTTCCAAAGCCATGTTAGCGCTGGAGGGAAAAACAGCCAACCAAATCCTGGGGAGCCCAGATGACCTGAAGCTGCGCTCCAGTATGACCCTGTTTGCCGCAGTACCCGGTGCTGATCCTGTTTTCAAAGCTGTGCTCGACAAATATTATGATGGCAAGGAGGATGAAAAGACACTGCAGCTTTTGGAGTCGCTGAGGTAATGCAGGCGCTCTTTCCAGCCAAAATGCAGGCCCGTGCAGGCAGTTATAAACTAAGCCTATACCTTTCCAGGGTATGGGCACGTAATTTTTTAAGCAAAGATCATAATTTACTGAAACTTGCTGCAGTTAGAATATAGTGGACCTACTATACTATGATGATGCAGTTAAAACTCTGGAAGAAGAAATCGGCTGAGAGGCCAGCCAAGAAAAGTGTGTTGCGCGAATGGGGAAACGCTTTGATGTTTGCCGTGGTGGTTTCCACGTTTTTCCGCTGGGCCACATTTGAAGCCTATGCTATCCCGACGCCTTCTATGGAGAAGTCCATGTTGGTGGGCGACCGCTTATTTGTGAGCAAACTGCACTACGGCCCCCGCACTCCCA
The DNA here is from genome assembly GCF_058932855.1 of Pontibacter sp. LHS1. NCBI lineage: Bacteria > Pseudomonadati > Bacteroidota > Cytophagia > Cytophagales > Hymenobacteraceae > Pontibacter > Pontibacter sp. LHS1. The sequence goes on along the minus strand of NZ_JBZYWF010000017.1, from coordinate 44,705 downwards.
TGACGCCACTGCAGGTGCCACTCACGCACCAAACCATTTGGGGTACGGATCTACCTGCTTACTCTGATGCCTTGCAATTGAAGTCTTACCGGTTGCCCGGCTTTTCGGAGGTGAAGCATAACGATCCGGTCGTGTTCAATTTTCCGGATGAACCAGAGCATCCCATGGACCAGCGTACGCACTACGTGAAGCGCTGCGTAGGTATAGCCGGCGACATGCTGGAGATCCGTGACCGGCAGGTATACGTGAACGGTAAGCCACTTGACAACCCGGAGCAGCTGCAGTACGGCTATTTTATGGCCACCGACAAGGTGCTACAGCCGAAGTTCTTCAGAGAGCGAAGTCTCACAGACGTATACCCGGTGCAGGGTGGTTACCTACTGCACACCACACCTGCCAGGGCGCGGGAATTAGCTTCGCTTGTTTTTATACAGGGTATCGAGTTGCAACAAATGGCGTCGGGCGAATCAGAGCCAGGTATATTTCCGCAGGTGCCAGGCCAGAACTGGAACCGCGATAACTACGGTCCGCTCTACATCCCAAAGCAAGGCGCATCGGTCACTATTACACCCGAAACACTACCCATTTACCAAAATATCATCCTGGAATACGAGCAGAACAAAAACGCTGAGGTACGGGACGGCCGGCTATACCTGGATGGAGCTGAGGCCACAAGCTATACCTTCCGGCAGAACTACTACTTTATGATGGGCGACAACCGTCACAACTCTCTCGACTCCCGCTACTGGGGCTTTGTGCCGGAAGACCACATTGTCGGCAAACCTTTGTTTACCTGGCTTTCGGTGGATGAAGAAGCGGGTGGGTTGGATAAAATTCGCTGGCGTCGGTTGTTTAGCTGGGTGGAGTAATAACCTCAGCTATGACTAGCAGCGGCAGTTGCTGCTAGTCATAGCTGGACAGGCTAGGTGCTGGTCTTTCTGATGGAGACTTTTATGCGGAGCCACTCTTCGGCCCCCTCTTCCTCATCGAATGACTTTACATCGAGCACCTCCCTGAGGTTAGGAAACAATGCTTTAAATGACCGCTGCCCATAAATGCCTGGAGACAGTACATGTGCAAAGTAGCGCAGCCCCAAACTTTTGGCCTGTGGGGCCCACTTAAAGGCCAGCCAATTAACTGCTGCTTCCCAGGGTCCTATTAGCTCCCGGTTACTGTTCAGAATTCCTGGCGATGGCTTCTGCCGCAACATCGACAGAACCAAGTTACCGCCCATCACAACAGTTTCAAGAGACTGTATACCAATCCAGTTCATAGCTATAAAGCCATTATCAGGCATCCTTCTTACCTCTAGGAAAACATCTCCGTTAGCCTTCTTTAATTCTTTATATTCTATACTGTCTGTCAATTCCACTAAAAGCTATATCTGTTTCTCCGCAGCTCAATGACTTTGCGCCTACTGACCGGTACCTCCACAGATACATGTACGGTATTTTTACAAAAAATTCTTAGTAGCCTTGATCGTCTCTTCCGGCGCGCTCAGGTTAGGGCAATGGCCTGTCGCCTCTAGCACTACGAATTTGCTGCCAGCGATGCTCCGGTGGGTAAATTCGCCAACCGGCAGCGGGGCAATGGCGTCCTCCGAGCATTGCAAAATCAGGGTGTCTGTCTTTACCTGAGGCAGGTCCTTTCGGTTGTCTGACAAGAAGGTGATATGGGCAAAGTCATTGGCAATTTCGGGGTTGCTTTTGCAGAAGCTCTGCGCCAACTCCTGTGCCAATTCCGGACGGTCAGCGTTCCCCATGATCACAGGGGCAATCGTGTTGGACCAACCCAAATAGTCTCCGTCCAGCGACATAAGCAGGCCATCTATGTCCTGTCTGGAAAATCCTCCAAAGTACTCTCCATCGTTAATAAAGCTTGGCGAAGGGCTAACGAGCACAAGCTTAGAGAAGCGCTCAGGCTCCTGTATGGCAGCCAGTACTCCGATCATGGCACTTACCGAGTGGCCTACAAAGATGACATCCTGCAGGTCCAGTTCGTGGCATATCTCCAGGACATCAGCCGCATAACCGTGCAGCGACGAGTAGCGATCTTTTGAATAGGTAGAGGCGTCTGAGTTACCAAACCCTATGTGATCGAAAAGTACAATCTTATAATCATCCTGAAAAGCAGGAGTAATATAACGCCACATGTTCTGATCGCAGCCGTAGCCATGAGCAAACAGCATCGGCTTTTCTCCTTTTCCGGTTACCGTCACATTGTTTCGTTTAATCGCATTCATAAGTTTGAGTATAGAAAGTGAGGTGAAGAAAAATGTTGGTAATTGAATAGATGTGCCGCTAAGGTAGGCATGGCCGATGAGAGTACAGCACAAAATCTTAAGTTTAACCTTTGATGATTTGCGCGGCGGATGTGTGGCAGTAAAGTAAATCGCCTGCCACAGCGGTCTGGAGCAGGCGATCTTTCATCGGTGTCGGGTATAGCGATTAGCGCTTCTTCGTTGCCGCTATCGGGAATTTCATGCGGTAGTCCGCATCCACTTCTCCTTTGGATATTTTGGTTAGCTTGTTCTTGATCAGGCGCTTTTTCAAACCGGAAAGGTGGTCTGTGAACAGGATGCCCTCGATGTGGTCGTACTCGTGCTGAATTACACGGGCCGTCATGCCGTCGTAGGTATCGGTGTGTTCGTTCCAGTCCTGGTCGAAGTAGCGGATTACGATGCGCTCGGGACGGTATACCACTTCACGCACACCCGGTATGCTCAGGCAACCTTCCTCAAAGCCCCACTCTTCACCATCTTCCTCTATGATCTCCGGGTTGATGAACGCCTTTTTCACACCTTTTCCTTCGTCGCCCTCATCCATCATTGGTTCTGAATCGATGACGAACAGGCGGATGCCCTTGCTGATCTGAGGGGCAGCCAGGCCCACGCCATGCGCATGGTACATGGTGGTGTACATGTCTTCGATGAGCTCGTTCAGGCCTTCGTAGTCCTTTGGAATGTCCTGCGCCGGCTCTTTCAGCACCGGGTCGCCATAGGCGGTAATAGGATAAATCATATTGTTCTGCTTTCTAAATACGACTGTAAAATAATGGCGGCACTTACGCGGTCCACGGTGCCTTTGTCTTGGCGATCCTTTTTCTTAAGTCCGCCGGCCAGCATCGCTTTCTGAGCCATACTGGAGGTAAAGCGCTCGTCTACGGTGTGGACTGGTATACCCGGAAACTCCTTCTGGAGCTTACGTACAAAGCCAATGACATGTGGCGTTGCATCGGTGGCTTCACCGGTCAGGCGGCGCGGCATGCCTACCACAAAAGCCTCCACGGGTTCGCGCTGGGTATAGGCTTTCAGGTAAGTCAGCACATCTTTGGCATGTATAGTTTCGAGCGGCGAAGCAATGATCTGGAGTGTGTCCGTTGCGGCCAGCCCCACCCGCTTGTTGCCGTAGTCTATACCTAAAATTCTCGCCATAGTGCCCTGTGTAACGTCTTTTGCCTGCCTTAATCGAGCATTTGCGCTTTAAAAATACAAAGTTAAGGGATTTAATCAGGATTTACAGGATTAAAAAGGATTGGCGGGGTTGATCAGGTTGGAGAGGCTGGGCTCCACTGCGTCTTGCAGACCCGTGCGTGTCTTGTGAGCAAAAAAAAGGTAGCTTGTCCGGATCTTTTTATACTAAAATGGAATAAAACCCGACCAAAGCTTTGTTAAAAGAATAACAAGCTGTACTGTATGCAGGTATACTTAAAAAGGAGCCTTGCATAGCGATGCTTGAATATTTATCTCTGTAAAGCTGCAAAAAAGCGCCCGCTTAGCTTTATATTTAACCGTTTTTAGAGATCGAGATGAGCGAAGAAACCAAATACAAATCACAGGAGGAGCCGGAAGTGCCAGAGCAGGGCAAAGCCCGCAACACGCCTTTTCAGGTGCGCTTGCCCCTGTACATCGCCTTGGCCCTGATTGTGGGGGTGCTGATCGGCGCAAATACCTTTTCCCCTTCCGATAACAATCCGCAAAGTACAGCCAAGGCTTACTTGAAATTCCGTGACATACTAAGCTACATCGACCGCGATTACGTGGACACCGTGGACACCGAGAAGCTCACCGACCACGCTATCACCAAGATGCTCGAGAAGCTAGATCCACATACCTCTTACATTCCGGCTGCCGATCTGGCCATGGCCCGATCATACCTGGAAGGCGATTTTGAAGGCATCGGCGTGGAGTTCAATATTTTTAAAGACACGATTTATGTGATTACGCCCCTGAGCGGCGGTCCGTCAGAAGCGGCAGGTATACAGGCCGGCGACAAGATTGTGACTGTAAACGGCGAGAATGTAGCGGGTACAGGTATAACGAACGAAGGCGTATTCAAGCGCCTGCGGGGCCCCAAAGGCACAGACGTAAAGATACAGGTGCTGCGCAAAGGCAACAAGAAGCCATTCGAATTCACGATCACCCGCAACAAGATCCCAACCGTGTCAGTGGATGTGAACTACATGGTGAACAGCAACACGGGCTACATTAAAGTGAGCCGCTTTGCCAACAATACCTTCGACGAGTTTAAGACAGCCTTGACCGGGCTCAAGAAAAAAGGTATGCAGCAGCTGATACTCGACCTGCGCGGCAACCCAGGCGGTTACATGGACCACGCTACCCGCATGGCCGACGAGTTTATTGCAGGCGACAGGATGATCGTGTATACCGATGGCAAAGGCACCCGCTACGACTCCAAGTCTTTTGCCCGCACCAAGGGTGATTTCGAAAACGGTCCTGTGATCGTGCTGTTGGACGAGGGCAGTGCCTCTGCCTCCGAGATTGTGGCAGGCGCCCTGCAGGACAACGACCGTGCCCTGATTGTGGGACGACGCTCGTTTGGAAAAGGACTGGTGCAGATGCCAATCCCACTGAACGATGGTTCGGAACTGCGCCTGACCATTTCGCGCTACTACACGCCGAGTGGCCGCTCTATCCAGAAGCCTTATGTGGCAGGTACCGAGGATTATCAGAAAGATATGCTGAACCGCTTCGAGAATGGTGAGTATTTCCATCCGGATAGCAGCCTGTTTGTGGATTCACTTAAGTATAAGACAGGCAAAGGCCGTGTGGTGTATGGTGGCGGGGGTATCATGCCTGATGTGTTTGTGCCGCGCGATACTACTGAGTTGTCGGAGCTGCTGAGCCAGCTGTACAGCAAGAATGTGATCAGGGAGTATGCATTGGCCTACTACAACGACAACCGTAAAGACCTGGAGAAGATGTCGATGGATAAGTTCGTTAAGTCGTTCAACGTGTCTGATAAAATGCTGCAGGAGTTGATGCGTATGGCAGCACAGTCGGAGGTGAAGTACGACGAGGCCCAGTACAAGCGCTCACAGACGCTGCTCCGTAACAACGTGAAGGCTTTCATCGGCCGCAGCGTATACGGTAATCCGGGCTTCTTCCCGATCCTGCACGAGAAGGACGAGGAGTTCCAGGAGGCCCTGCGCCAGTTCGGGAAAGCCCAGCGCCTTGCCAAAGGGGGCGTATAACAAATCAGGATTTATACCTGTATCAGAAAGGCACCCGGTAGGGCTGCTTTTGTAAACCATAACCAAACAGAGAGGAATGGCTTATTATCACAAACTAGGCACTATCCCGCAGAAGCGCCACGTGCAGTTCAGGCAGGAGGACGGCAGTCTGTACGCCGAGCAGCTGGTGGGTACGCTGGGCTTTAGCGGCCTGTCATCGTTGCTGTACCACAAGAATCCGCCGACGCGCATCACCCGCATCGAAGATCCTATACCTTACGCACCCAAAAAGGCCGAAGGTGTAAAGCTGGCACCGCATCACCTGAAGACGCTCGATCAGACCGTTACAGGTTCTGACTACCTGAGCGCCCGTAAAACCATGATGCTCAACAGCGATGTGGCCATCAGCATCTGCAACCCGTCGGAGCGCAAAATGGACTACTACTACAAAAACGGGCAGGCCGACGAGGTGGTGTTTGTGCACGAGGGCAGCGGCGTGCTGCTGTCGCAGATGGGCAAACTGGAGTTCCGTGAGGGTGATTACATCGTGATACCGCGCACCATCATTCACCAGTTCCATTTCAACGACGGCCCGGTGCGCTTGCTGATTACCGAATCATTCAGCCCGATTGAGACACCACGCCGCTATCGTAACCACTTCGGACAGCTGCTGGAGCACGCACCGTTTTGTGAGCGTGACATCCGTGCCCCGCACGAGCTGATCGAATATACAGAGGGTGGTGAGCATTTGGTGCAGATCAAAAAAGACGGCATGCTGCACCAGTACTACTACGACTTCAGTCCGTTTGACGTGGTGGGTTGGGACGGCTACTTCTATCCGTATGCGCTGTCCATCTACGACTTTGAGCCCATAACCGGCCGCATTCACCAGCCACCTCCCGTACACCAGACCTTCGAGGCGCACAACTTCGTGATCTGCTCCTTTGTGCCGCGCCTGTTCGATTACCACCCACTGGCTATACCTGCGCCTTACAACCACTCCAACGTAGACTCCGACGAGGTGCTCTACTACGTGGCCGGCGACTTCATGTCCCGTAAAGGGGTGGACAGAGCCTCCTTTACGGTTCATCCGGGAGGTATACCGCACGGGCCACACCCGGGCACAGTGGAGGCGAGCATCGGCAAGAAAGAAACACACGAGTACGCTGTGATGATCGACACCTTCAAGCCGCTATACCTGACCGAAGAAGCCGTAGGGCTGATGGACAAGAACTACCCAATGAGCTGGCTCGAAAACGGCCCGGGTGGCTCACGTGCTGCGGACATGTTTGATTAAGGGTATACTCTCGATCATTTTTGTTATTTTTGCACTCTGTGCAGGCAATTAAGAAGGGCAGCCCGCAAGGTTGTCCTTCTTTTTAAGCCGTACAGAGGATTAAAATGATCAAAGAGAGGACTTTAAATTTCACCTTTTTATGAAGAGAATACTGTTGGCGGCACTTGTGCTGCTCACGTTTATAGGAACATCCTGCGATAAGGTAGACGATTTGCTCACTTTCTACATCAATCAGGAGGAGGACATCCACATCCGGTCGAATTTCCCGATAGGTATCGTAACGCCGCTGTCGCCTATACCTGTCAAGACGAACTCATCGGAGACTTTCAAGAACAACAAGACACGCGCCGAGCTGGTAAAAGACGTGAGCCTGAACAAACTGACGCTCACAATATCTGATCCCGCTGACGAGAATTTTGACTTTTTGCGCAGCATCGAAATCCACCTGAGCAACGACAAAGGAGAGGAGACAATGATTGCTTACCTGGACGAGGTACCGAAGGGGGTTAAGGCCATTGAGCTGAAATCTACTAATTCGAAGCTGGACAAGTACATTAAAGGAGAAACTTATACCGTCATAACAAAAGCCGCCGTAGCCAAGCCGATCACGCGTGATATTGTGATTAAGGCAGCTATGCGCTTTAAAGTGACCGCAGACCCAATTTAATCATGCATACCATATCCATGAGAATTTCAGAAAGCAACAAACTGGAGAAGATCATCATTGTAGGCGACCGGGTGCTGATCAAGCCGAAGACTTCGCGGGAGCAGACCAAGAGCGGGCTATACCTGCCGCCCGGCGTACAGGAAAAAGAGAAGGTACAGGAAGGCTATGTGATGAAGGTTGGTCCGGGCTACCCAATGCCGGCTGACTATGGATTCGATGAAGAGGTGTTTGGCGACGAGGAACAGGAGCAAGTGCGCTATCTGCCGCTTCAGATAAAAGAGGGTGACCTGGCCATCTACCTGCAGCGCGATGCCATTGAAATCAACTACCTCAACGAGAAATACTTTATCGTGCCGCAGTCAGCAGTGCTGATGCTGGTGCGCGAAGAAGACCTGTAAGCCAGTTTCACTCGTCATACCAGAGCGCCATACCTGAAATCCGGGTATGGCGCTTTTTACTTTCATCCCCCTCCGTCATTAAAAAAACCATGCTTGCCTGCTTCGTTATGGAATTGAGCATTTTGTTGTCGGGAAATAGCAAGTATAGTGGCCTCGGGCACATCTATTCTATACCTTTGTGTAACACACCTTTGCCGCTTAATCTGTATGAAGTACTTTTTACCTAAACCTACCTGGGTACTGGGGTTCGTTATTGTGTTGAATATGCTGTCTCAGCAGGTATGGGGCCAAGAAAAGAAAGCACCTACGCTTTATCAAAAGCATCTGCAGGCTTCCCGTATCTCAGAATCGATCAAGATAGATGGCACGCTTGACGAGGAGGAGTGGCAGCAGGCCGAAATCGCCACTGGCTTCATCCAGAACAAACCAAAGCCCGGACTGAAAGAGGTGCACCCGACACAAGTGCGCGTGCTCTACGACGATATGTCGATCTACATCGGCGCCTACATGCAGGACGTGTCGCAGGACAGCATTTTCAGACAGCTGGGCAAGCGGGACGACCTGGGCAATACGGACTACTTCGGTGTGTTCTTCGATACCTATAATGATCAGATCAACGGTTTCGGGTTCTTTGTAACACCGGCTGGTGTGCAACTCGATGCCCGCTACTCCTCCAACGGAGAGGACTTTACCTGGAATGCCGTGTGGGAGAGCAGCGCCAAAATGTACGACAAAGCCTGGGTGGTTGAGATGCGCATCCCTTACTCGGCTATCCGCTTCAGCAAAAAGCCGGAGCAGCTCTGGGGCCTGAACTTCACGCGACACCGCCAGTCTTCACGTGAGAGCTACTTCTGGAACCACGTAGACCCGGCCATCAGCGGCTTTACCAACCAGTTTGGTAAGCTGAGGGGGCTTAAAAACGTGAAAGCGCCGCTGCGCCTGTCGCTCACGCCCTACGTGTCGGCCTATGCCGAGAAGTACCCGGTGCGAAACGGCGACGGCAGCGTGCGATACGAAGACAATGTTAACTTTAGTGGAGGTATGGACGTGAAATACGGCATCAACGACGCCTTCACGCTCGACATGACGCTTATACCTGATTTCAGCCAGGTGCAGTCCGACAACCAGGTGCTCAACCTGTCGCCTTTCGAGGTTCAGTTCAACGAGTACCGGCCTTTCTTTATGGAGGGCACGGAGCTGTTCAACAAAGGCGGCTTTCTGTACTCGCGACGCATTGGCGGCACACCCATCAATTTTCTGAATGCAAACGCTGAGCGAGAACAAGGCAACATCATCATCGAAAATCCGCGCGAAACCAAGATGCTGAACGGCACCAAAATATCGGGTCGCACGCAGTCAGGCTTAGGTATAGGTTTGTTCAATGCGGTGGTAGGGCGGCAATTCGCCACACTCGAGGATAGCGAGGGCAACCGCTTCCAGAAGGAAACACAGCCGCTCACTAACTATAACATCCTGGTGCTGGACCAGTCGCTCAAAAACAACTCCTACGTGACGCTAGTGAACACGAACGTGCTGCGCGAGGATAGCACCTACGACGCCAACCTGACCGGCATGCTCTTTCGGGTGGCTAACCAGGGAAACCGGTATGCCGTGGAAGGCAGTGCAGCCCTGAGCCAAAAGTACTACCCCGGCGACGCGCAGTTGGGGCACATGTATAGCATCGGTGGGGGCAAGGTGAGCGGTAATTTCCAGTACCGGTTCACCCACTCCATGAAGTCAGATACTTATGACCCGAATGACATGGGCATCAACTTCATCCGCAATACTGTGGACGAGGACCTGAACCTGCGCTACAACATCTACCAGCCCTTCTGGAAGCTGCTCAACATGAACACCCAACTGGGCGCCACCTACAGCCGCCGGTATAAGCCTGATGATTTTCAGAACTTCGTGATCTATGGCCGAGTGAGTGGCACGCTCCGCAATTTCCTGAGCATCGGCACCAACTTTAACCTGGAGCCGGTGAAGACGTACGATTTCTTCGAACCACGGGTAGCGGGCCGTTACTATACCTTCCCAGTGAACCGCAGCATTGGCGGCTGGATTTCGTCGGATTACCGCAAGCGCCTGGCCCTGGATGTTGACTTCAGCTACCGTACATTCGATGAGCACGAGCGCCAGAATTTCGGCTACTCTGTTTCGCCGCGCTTCCGGGTTAACGACAAGCTGATGTTCATTTACCGGTATAGCCGCAACAGCAACCGCGACGACATGGGCTATGCCAATCACTTTACCAGAAACACCGACCTGGGCCGGGAGCACGACATCATCTTTGGCCTGCGTGACGTGAACACGGTAGACAACACCCTCACCAGTTCGTATATCTTCAACAACCGCATGTCGCTGTCATTGCGGGCGCGGCACTACTGGTCCAAGGCTGAGTACAATCGCTTCTTCCAGCTCGGTCCGAAAGGAGAGTTACTGGCCGATAACTACCCGCACGGCGGTTACTTCCCGGACGATGAACTGCCAAATCACAACATCAATTATAATGCCTTCAACATCGACATGATCTACTCATGGTGGTTTGCGCCGGGCAGCGAAATCAGTGTGATGTGGAAGAACGCCATTCTGGAAAGTCAGGGAGAAATTATCCCGCGCTATCACGAGAACTTTACCCGCACCATCACAGGACCCCAGACTAACAGCCTGTCGGTGCGTGTGCTCTACTTTATCGACTACCAGGTGCTAAAGAAACAGTTCTCTAAGTCCTAGGATTGGGATACCCCAAAAAGAAGGCGCGGAGCTACTGCAGTTCCGGGCCTTCTTGCTTTAAGGTATAGCAGGTATAGATCAGTTGATCGGTTGGGTCAGGTCGAAATCAGCCTGAAAGCGGAGCTGGTTGTCGCGCTTGAGGATGTAGCTGAATGTGCGGCCGTCGGGGCTCAGCACCAGGTTCCATTCGTTGGTTGAGGCGGCAGGTATAAGCTGGGCAGTGAAGGCGTCGGCCGGGAAGCGCATGGTGCTGGCATCCTCTGTGTCGAGGGCAATGCCGCCGTACATGGTTACTTCGTCCGGAGTGCCGTCTTCGTGGCGATGGTCATGTTTGAGTTGCAGCCCTTCCTCCATCTGCCGGATTACCCATGTTCTGGATTTATCCTCCCCCACATGAAAAGGGATGCGGATGGTGGTGTCAGAGCAGGCCTGCACGTGCATCGTCAGCTCTTTGCCTGCAAACGGATCTTTGCCATCGGCTGGGAATACAGCCACACCTCTGAAGCTCTTGCCGCACAGCTTGCTCAATTCAGAGAAGAAAGCCTGTTGTGTAGCCGTGACAGGAGATGGTGCAGAGGCAGCCTGCTGCGTTGTGGCCCCAGCATCAGCAGTGGGTGTGTTGCTGGTTTGTGGCTGCTGAGCGCAGGAGGCGAACACGCATGCCACACCTATTGCGAGTAGTAATTTCTTCATAGTCTTTGCTTTGTTTGGCTGAAGATAGGCAATGCATCCGGATAAGCAAAGTTGGTGTGGCTACTGGCAAAAACCTAAGCTGCCTCAATAATCAGAATCATTATTGGAGTAGCCAAGTTTACGATTGAAAATTAATCAGTGATTATGAATTTATGTTTTTTATGGCGCTTCTTTCCTGCCAGACTTATAAAGTAAAGACCACTGGGTAGATTGCCTGTTTCAATTGAGGTGAGGCCGGTAAATCTTTGCTCATAGAGAAGTCGTCCTGTAACATCCGATACTATAGCTACATTTACCGAAACACCGCTCGTTTTTAAAATAACTGTAGAGCCTCTCTTCGCTAGGGTGGGATATACCTCTACCTCGTCTGTTTGCTCAATGCCCGATTGTTGGTCATTGATTTTATAGTTCAGGTTGTCAGTTTTAGTAGTTGTAAGTAGTTTAAGGTTATTGCCTGGAGCGGGTTTGATACTCTCGTAAGTAGATGTGGCATTACCTACTCTGACCTCGTCGACGTACCATACCCGTTTTATAGAATTAGTTGAGGACCCATTATTCCAACTGCTTTTGTAAATACCCATTTTCCATCTGCCAATAGGACCATCAAACATAGTCGGGCCTTGGTAGTCCATCTTGAGTTCGCCATTTATCCAAACCTGCATAATCCCATCAGTTAGATGCTGCTTTAAGTGAATCACAAAATGCACCCACTGGTCATAGATGATGGAACCCATGATGTAATAATGCGTCTTACTTCCATCAGGAGAACGCCTAAGCACTTCAAAGCGACCATTTTCAGTTCGGAATGTCATCATTGGCCGCCCGAAACTGCTTCCCTGATGCCATTGGTTGAAAGCCTCGTCATCGGTGTCGATCAGGTTGTCTTCAGAAGGGAAGTAGCCAACAAATGAGTGCCAGGTTTCCTGCTGTGCCAGGTTCTCAGAGAAGAGTACTTCGGCTCGGGTACCGTTAGAGGCAGGCGGGTCACCTGCTCTCAATTCCCAGCGGCCAACCTTTAGGTCCTGATAGGTCGGGTTGCCTACCACATTGAACCCATAAGTAGTACTGGTTTGAATATTCATACCAGTGAAACCAGTACCGCTTTCAAATCCTTCATAATAGAGGACCTTTGGCTGCTCTAAGGCTGGCTGTTGGATTACATAGCTCTGCCCACTTGTGTAGCCGCCATTGATAACGTTTCCTGCAACATCCATAATATCCGTGCCGCTTTCCTGCAGGTCCAAACGCAAAGTCCCTTCACCGGAAACGGTGCCGACTGTCAGGTCATAAGTATTGCCGGCACTGCCTACGGCTGCGGTTGATGCCACAGACGCGCTCACAGTACCGGAGGTGCTAACTGTAAAATCAGCCGCATCCACACCTGTTACCTTTTCGGTAAAAGTCACCCTAAAGGTTAGGTGAGAGGCACTAGTGCTTTCGGTGGTTGGGTTTTGCCGGTTGATGCTTGTGACTGTAGGAGGGGTCTGATCTGTTGGCGTTGGAACTGCATTGGCTATAAGTTCTAAATCAAAGGCCATGTCCGGTGTGTTTGCCTGCGCCTGGTGAATTTCCACTGCTATCACATTTGTGCCCTTAGAAAAGGCTGAAGGGCTAATGGAGAATGTTTGAGGAACAGTTCCATTATCAGCAGCCTCTTTGGCTAACGTGGTAAAAGATACAGTGCCTGTAGGCATGTTACTCCGGTGCACTTCCTTTCCGTTTACATAGACTACCGCTCCGTCATCTCTTTTCACATTGATAGTAAAGGAAGAGTAAATGGCTGGATCAGCTATGGGAATGCTTTTTCTGAAATAGGTTGTGATATACTTTTTGCTGGGATTAGATCCGAAGCTTACCACAGTCGCGGCATCACTTATACCATAGCCAAATTTTCCATTGGCTGTTTTCCACTTGGTGTCCTTAAAGGCTACAGTGCGCCAGTTAGTATTCTGATTGGTGCCGTTATCAAGATATCGCCAAGAGGAGCCAAATGGAACAAGACTGGTCTGTGCAAACGCGCTGAATGAAATTAACAGCAAGCAGTAAAGAATAGATATGATTTTAAACATTGTCCCTGTGTTAAAGCTTTAGTAACAGTCTATGGGAATAGATCGAAAGCAAGGTGGGGTCAAGTCGTGCTATCGCATGTAGAGCGATTCTTTCTTCTTAATTATGTGGGGTAGTAGGGAGGCTTTAGAAAGAAGAAAGTAATTGAGTATTCGAGAGCTCAAAACGGAGAAAATAGCTCAGATTTTGGCTTGTGCTGTTTATAAATAATACGAGGAATATTATTTATAATCTGTGTTGTGACAGTGTTTAGATTTTTTAATTAGCAAACAGTATCTAATGTTATTCTAACTCCATGATATGGGAGGTGAAAGTAAAAAGCTGTACCCTTTTTATGAAACATATGAAGGCCCCATTTTAAAGTTGCTTTGAAGTGTCTCTATCAGCTGAAGGGTTTGATGAAATTAATCCGATAGCTAAGGAGGAGAAGAGCAATGTAGCCGGAACGATCTAGCTTTAAGTTTCGGATTCATCAGAAGTATAGGTTGTTCTTATTGGCAATTAACTTTTAACATAAAAAGAGCCCTGGCTGTTAAGCCAGGGCTCTTCTGATTGCTCGCTGCTTATTAGCGCTGTAAGACGAGCTTCTGGGTAAAGGCCTGATCACCGAACTTCACGCGGAGCAGGTAAATGCCAGAGGCTCTTGCCGATAAGTCGATGTTCGCTTCATAGAAACCATTGAAGCCAGCCACTTTACGGGTATAGATCAGGTTGCCCAGCATGTCGGTCACGTTCAGGTACAGATCCTCCTGCTGCGCCGTCTCAAACTGCACCTTAAATACGCCGGTACTTGGATTAGGTGAGGCTACCAACTCCTTCTTCAGTTCACGGCCATTAGCCTGATAGGCGAAGGTATAGATTTGCGATCGTGTAGAAACGCAGCCCCTCCACTGTGCCTGCACGCTATAGTCCCCGCTTTCTGTTGGGGTATAGGTCTGCTCAATGGCACCAGGTATAGGCTGGCTGTTCAGGTACCACTGGTTGCCGTCCGCTGCACTTGACTGCAGGCTCAGGCCCTGGCGTGAAATCACCGGCGTCGGGAGTGGAGAGCCATTCTCAACCGGTACAGCTACCCTTGGACTAATACAGCCGAGAGCACGCACCTTCAGGTCATAAAAGTAATAATAATAGCTTAGTGCGCCCGGGTTGGCCGTGGTTCCGGTAATAGTGAACACATTGCTTACGCCAAATGGATAACCCGTTACGCCGGCATTGTTCCGGTAGATGGTGGCCCCATTTGCATGGTCATAGCTTATTGCGATGTTGTAAGTGCCAGCCTCAGGAAGTTCCAGCCCCAGATAGTATACCTGGCCCTGATCATCTGGGTCATCCTCCTGCACGCCCGGGGCAGGGGTGGAGCGGGTAGCCTCTACTGTAAGTGTCCGGCTCGAAACAGGAGAGCCGTCGCTGTTGTAGGCTGTAAAGGTGATTTTGCCGGGGTTACCGATATACAGGCGGGCGCTTTCCAGCAGCATAGGTGCCTTTGCGTCTACAATCACATCCGGCGTAAACTGGTTATACCCACCACCTGTTGCAAATTTCTTGGTCGCTGGCCCAACGGTGGCCGAAAAATCGTTGAGGGAGGCATAGAGCGTGCCGTTGACACTGCTCGTCGCAATGCTGGTTGAGTTGCCCGCAGCGATGGGTGTGCCTCCGCTTGCTGTATTGTACCAAAAGAGGGTGCCGTCGCCAGTGCCGGTCAGGGTATAGCTGGGCTGGTCGCCGCAGCGAGTCGCCACGGCCTGTGCCACGGTGGTGTTGCCACCTACGCCGTAAGTTTTGCTCAAGGTGTTATTCTCTGGTACGGCATCACTGGTGGTGCCTGCCGAAGCAATCAGTTCATAAGTAGCGCCAGCCTCCGTCTGAAAATCGGCTGTCAGCAAGATCTCGTCTGTGGTATAGGATTCTAGGGTTTTGGTGTAAACCGTTGTCATTGTAGCTACTTTGGAACCACTGCGGTATACCTCTAGTGTCACCGGAATATTTTTCTGATTGCTGAGCCCATTGTTGCGGATTGTAACCAGAAACTGCTGATTCGTGCCGGCGCAGAGCGATGAACCCACCGGCATTACCTGCTCCAGGGCAACATCTGTGGAAGGCTTTGTGATCTGAATGATATAGTCCTGCGTTTCGCCGCGGGTGTAAGTGCCACAAGAGCTTACACCTGCCGGAGTGGAGGTTTCAACCAGCACGACGCGCAGTCGGGTCATGAAGCCAGGCTGTAGAAACGAGGGAGCCGAAATGCTGGCATTGAACACCCCAACGCCGTTGATAACACCAGAAGCAGCAGCTTCCTCACCCTGATCTTCGAAGCTGCCATTGCCGTTCCAGTCTACGTATACCTTGACAGCCTTGCTGGCGTTGGCGCCGCAGGTGCCCAGCTCAAACGACACCGTTTTAGTTTGCCCCGGCTCAAAGGATAGCAGCATTTCTTCCTGCAGACGGTAAGTGGCGCATCCTTCGAAAGAAGTTGTAATGCCGTCAAAAACAATTTTGCTGATGCGTGAACCTGCCTCTGAAGTGGGAGCACTTGCACAGTAGGCTGTACCACCCATGCCGCTCACCAGCAGGGAATACTCCTGAGGCCCTTTCTGAAGCGTGCGCTTGTGCGATACGGTAATGGTGTAGGTCTCGCCAGGTATAGCGTTAGGTATAAGCACCTGCTCTACATTGTCTACCACGTTGTCGCCCCGGGTGGCGGGCAGTTCGGGAGTATTTGGGTTTAATACCCAGGGCATGACCGTATTGCCGCGGTGCGTGACACGTATGTCCAGGTCATTAATCAGGCGCGGACTGCGGTTGTTGAGGGCGCTGTACATGGAGTGGGCAGCGCCTTCCGGGTCGGTCCAGGAAATAGTGGCTACCAGTGGACCCGCGCCGGATGCCACTACCTCAAGCGTATAGGATTTGCCTTGTTCCAGATTGCGCTCCTGTATCAGGTGTGTGCCTTGGGTGTTGCTGATCATAGTGGCGGCGCGACTGGCATTCAGAAGTCCCCAGCCATGCATGTAGTCAGGCCCAGGAGCGTCGCCGGCCTCGTCAGCTGTATGAATGGCCAAACCTTTGAGCGTAGCGGCACGCATGAACTGCCCGTTTTGCAGGTTGGCATAGTGCTCCTGCAGCAGCAGCAGGGAACCCGAAATGTTGGGGGCTGCCATAGAGGTGCCGCTCAGAGCTTTGTAAGACTTATCGCTGGCACTGGTTGTGGAAAGAATTCTTTCTCCGCCACCTACCAAGTCAGGCTTAATACGGCCATCATCAGTAGGGCCAAAGCTGCTGAAGTTGGTGATCTTGACATCGGAGGGCTGGTTGTAGCCGTTGGGAAGGCTGTTTACGGCACCCACTGTCAGTATATTCTTGGCAGTGCCGTAGGTGGCTATGCCATCATAGCTGTTGTTGCTGCTGATGCTTTCCGGGCGTTGTGCGACTAGCGTAAAATTACCGTTGGAGTTGCGCTGCATGTAAGGCTTGCCCACAGCAGGACCTGGTTCCTGCCGGTTGTTTCCGCCTGACTTCACGATCAGAAAATAGGGTGCATTGTAGGCGATGCGGTCCCAGCTGACAGAAGTTTCGTCGTAGTAGCCGAACTTGTAGTCCTCTGTTTCGCTTACCTGAGGTGTGCCCCACCACTCCCAATACGGGTCCTCGTCGGTGCCTTTGCGCTCACTGTTATAGCGCCAGCCGGCTATGGTGCCATAGGAGTGGTTCGAAACCAGCATTTTGGCTTGCGCAGCCTCGGCCATTTCGGAGGCACTGTTATTAAAGTCGTAAGCGTGTAGCTTTTTCACCCCGTGCGCCATGCCTTTGGCCATCAGGCTCTGTCCGCTGGCAATGAGGGTGCCGGCCACGTGGGTGGCATGGTCATTTAGTTTCGAAGGCTTGTCTTTCTGCTCTACCCGGCCTCGCAGCTCCACATGTGACTCGCGTACCAGGCCACCGTCCCAGACCCCCATTTTGTCCGTTACGCTGTTGCTTGCCCCACTCAGGTTAAGCCCCAACTTGCCGCCTGCCCAGAGCTGGTTTGTGCGGGTTGTGATAGCGGCGTTGTTGTTATAGGTGATGTAGTAAACCGGCATGCCCAGTTCATCGAGCCCCTGCAGTGATATGTACGTACCATCCTGATAGGTCTTCTCGATCTCCCAGCCATTCTGTTTGGCAAGCGCAATAGCTTCGGCACGCTTTGTACGGTAATTTTTGTCTTCAGCTGCCGCAATGCGGCCCAGTTCCTGCACATTAGCGCGCACAGGCACCGAGCCATTCTGTTGCGCGAAGCTAACAGAAGTCGTTGCGAGTGCCGCAGCCATCAGCCAAAGGCTCAATCCTCTCATAAAGTAGTAGTAGGTAGAAGTTTAGAACCACCAATATAACTAAAAGTGCGCGAACGCCAAACTGGTTCAGTGTGAATACTTTATTTGGTTAAACATTGGTTTTAAGAGGTGCCAGGTTCTGCGTTAATGCTGACCTGCTTTCAAAACAAAGCGCCCTGAGCTTTGAACCCAGGGCGCTTGTATTGTCGTGGATCAGACTTAGTTATTTTTGGAGGTACTTTGCAAAATCCTTGGCAAAGTATGACAGGGTAATATCCGCCCCGGCTCGCTTGATGCTCAACAAACTCTCCAGCATGGCTTTCTCTCCGTCGATCCAGCCTTTGAGGCCGGCGGCTTTCACCATGGCGTACTCTCCGCTCACATTGTAGGCGGCTATCGGCAGGTGCGAGTTGTCGCGCAGCAGCTTGATGATGTCCAGGTATGCCAGAGCAGGTTTTACCATCAGGTAATCGGCTCCTTCTTCAGTGTCCAGCGCCGCTTCAATCAGAGCTTCGCGGCTGTTAGCCGGGTTCATCTGGTAGGTTTTCTTGTCGCCCATTTTTGGGGCGGAGTCCAGGGCGTCGCGGAACGGGCCGTAGAAGGCACTCGCATACTTTGCGGTATAGCTCATGATGCCCACTTTGTGGAAACCGTTCTCGTCTAGTACGCGTCGGATGTGGCCTACACGACCGTCCATCATGTCTGAAGGGCCCACAATGTCGGCGCCGGCCTGTGCCTGCGTGAGCGCCATGTTGCCTAATACCTCCAGCGTCTCGTCGTTTACGATCTCACCGTTTATCACAATGCCGTCGTGGCCGTCAGAGCTGTAAGGGTCCATGGCGACATCGGTCATCAGCACCACGTCCGGGAAGTTTTTTTTGATTTCGCGGATGGCCCTCGGGAACAGGCCCTCTGGGTTCGCACTCTCCCTGGCGTACTTGTCTTTCAGATTTTCGGGGATGCTCGGGAAAGGGGCGAAGGCTTTGATGCCCAGGTCTACGCATGACGCCACCTCGTCGAGCAGCGTATCGATAGAGTAACGGTTGATGCCCGGCATGGAAGCTACTTCTACCTTCTGGTTTTGGCCTTCAATAATAAAAAGCGGGAAAATGAAGTCGTTCAGCTCCAGTGCTGTTTCCTGCACCATGCTGCGGATGACCTCGTTATAACGATTTCGTCTTGGTCTTTTCGTAATCATAGTATAGCGATTGCTCTAAAATGCTTCAACATAAGTATACGGCAAAGGTACGGCTTATGCGTGGCAATGCGAAAGTATGGCCTAGAAATTGGGGCGCGTTGTAGCTGGAAAACGAGAGTCGCGTAATTAGTTCGCGATATAAGAAAGTGCCTCGCCCATACTTTTGCCAAAACTATAAATGGCAAATGCTAAAGCTACGAGCAGAAGCGCTTTCAGGGGCCAGTTTGATCTTTTCATGCTGTTGAGTTCAGTCGTTGTTATCCGCCTCAGTGTCAAAATCTGCCTCACTAAATCCCTCCAAAATCCTTTTTGCCTCTTCTTCATCATGTCCCGAAATAATGAGCCGCACCGGATTAAAGCCGCCGGAAGCTACTTGAAAAGGGGCAATGCTGCCCATGTGCTCGTTCTGCATGAACACGTAAATGCCGTGGTTCTCGAGCATGTTTTTGATGACGGCTGCCCGATGAAAGTCGCCGGAGAATATCAGTACTGGTTTGGTGTCGTCTGATTGGGTCATGTTTTCAAAGCTGTTACTACTCTAAAGCTACCGAATTTCAAGCAGATGCGCATAGTTGATGAAAATAAAAAAAGGCGAAGCTATAGCAGCTTCGCCTTTCATATGTTTCAGGTATACCTGGCTTAGAAGTTCATGACCACCTTCTCAATGATGTCGCAGCATTCGTGCAGCTGCTCTTCTGTCATCACCAAAGGAGGTGCGAATCGGATGATGTCGCCATGGGTAGGCTTGGCTAGCAAGCCATTTTCTTTCAATTCCACGCATACATCCCAAGCTGTGCGACTGTCAGCTGCTGGCTCAATCACAATGGCGTTCAGCAAGCCGCGGCCACGTACAGTGGTTACTACCTCAGGACGCTTTGCCTTCAGTTGGTTCATGCGGTCCCGGAATACTTCACCCAGTCTGTAGGCATTGTCTACCAGGTTTTCTTCTTTTATCACCTCCAAAGCGGCAATCGCCACCGCGGCAGCCATTGGGTTACCGCCGAAAGTAGAGCCGTGCTCGCCCGGCTGGATGCATAGCATGATGTCGTCGTCAGCTAACACACACGAAACAGGCAGTACACCACCCGAAAGGGCCTTACCAAGGATCAGGATATCGGCCTTTACATTGTCGTAGTAGCTGGCAAGCATCTTGCCCGTGCGGGCTATACCTGTCTGGATCTCATCTGCCATCAGCAGCACATTGTACTCTTTGCAGAGCGCATGCGCCTTAGCCATATAGCCGTCCTGTGGCACGACCACGCCTGCTTCACCCTGTATGGGCTCCACCAGGAATCCGCACACGTTAGGATTCTCTTTCAGGGCTGCTTCCAGCGCCTCCAGATCGTTGTAAGGGATCACTTTGAAGCCTGGCATGTACGGACCAAAACCCTTGGTGGAATCCGGGTCGGTAGAGAAGGAGATGATGCCTGTGGTACGGCCGTGGAAGTTACGCTCTACTACAATAATCTCAGCACTGTTAGGCGCAATACCTTTTTTGAGGTACGCCCACTTACGGGCCAGTTTGATGGCCGTTTCTACAGCCTCAGCACCAGAGTTCATGTAAAGCGACTTGTCGTAGCCAAACAGCTCACAAATATACTTCTCGGCCAAACCTAGCTTGTCGTTGTAGAAAGCGCGGGAAGTAAGTGTGAGTTGCTTTGCCTGCTCGATCAGGGCGTTGATGATGTGCGGGTGGCAATGGCCCTGGTTCACGGCGCTGTAGGCCGACAGGAAGTCATAATAGCGTTTGCCCTCCACGTCCCACAGGTATACGCCCTCGCCCTTGTTCAGCACCACCGGCAGCGGGTGGTAGTTGTGGGCGCCGTATTTTTCTTCGGTTTCGATAGCCTGCTGGCTGGAGGTGATGGATAGCGTGCTCATAGTTTATAGATTAAAAGCTGTTGTCCGAAACAAAGGGCAGAGCTGCGCCATAGGCTGTAGCTCCGGACCTATATTTACCGGGATTCTGGTTATAGGTTGTAAATATAGCAAAAACAGCCTGAATTATACCTTTAGCCGGAAAAGGCGCCTATTGGGACTGCCGGCACTGCCTGAAAACAGAGCGAAACTCCTCGGCATCGTACTCGGCATAAGTATCTGTCATGATACCGAGCAGGTTGTTGTCAGTCCGGAAGCCATACACCTCTTGCTGTCCGCTTTGCGAGGTGGAAGAGGGTACGGTATGCCGCTCCAGCAAGGTGAGCTGATTGGGGGAAATTTCGCAGCTCTGCTCGGAGCAGTACACCCGCTGGTGCTGAATGCTGAAGGTGTTGACAAATCCCCGGGCGCGCATAGCACTTACGGCTTCATATAGGTTCTGGAAATGGGTCATAGACTCAGGGCTTAGGGTTATTATTGGATCGTGGCTATCTCTACTAAAACGAATCACCTTAGAGGTATAGGGTGCAGGAGAGGGGCTTTTTGGTAAATGGCCCTGAATTGCCGATATTTGTTGCTTTATAAAGAGTATAGCGTGAGCGATCTGAAAGAAGGCGAAGATTTTTACTTTGAGCGGGGGCTGATGGTGTTGACGGCCAAGTACCTGCTCAAGCGTGGCTATTGCTGCAAGAATGCCTGCCGCAACTGCCCCTACGGCTTTACCAAAAAGAAGCGGGAGGAGGCACAGAACAAGGATAAGCAAGCTTAAAGCATACATTTAAAAGTTGCTTTAGGCTGTAACAGAACAGGTTTTGTTAAAAATATCTGCTATGCCTTTGAATTTCTGTATCTTTTTACAGATATTTGCACCCCTATTGAAATAATTTAGAAGAAAATACAAGATGGCACGAGTTTGCGATTTAACCGGAAAGAGAGTACGAGTAGGAAATAACGTTTCTCACGCTAACAATAAGACAAAGCGTAAGTTCTATCCGAACCTTCAGAAGAAGCGTTTCTACATCCCTGAGGAAGATGCTTGGGTAACCCTTAAAGTTTCTACTTCAGCATTGAGAACTATCAACAAGAACGGCATCTCTGCAGTACTGAAGAAGGCTGTTGAGCAAGGCTACATTATGTACTAATGGCAGCCTTCCGGCTGTGTGCACTGTTATGCTGGCTGTCTTTAACGGCAGTAGCGCAACCGCATGCAAGCTCGGGAAAGCCATCTGATACTTTAGATAAAGAGTTTCACCGGCAACGGAGAGAGGTGCTGCGGCAACAGCTGCCCCCTCGCTCCGTTGCCGTTCTTTTTGCCAGTCCGGTGCGCAACCGTGCCAACGACGTGGATTACTACTACCATCCTGACCCGGACTTCTACTACCTGACAGGGTATAAGGAGCCGAACGCGGTGCTGCTGCTCTTTCAGAGTCCGCAGAACGTGAACGGCAAGCAAGTGCAGGAACTGCTGTTTGTGCAGCCCAACGACGAAATGCAGGAACTCTGGAATGGTGGCAGGCTAGGTGTGCAGGGAGCAGAGAAGGAGCTAGGTATAGCGACGTTAGCTAATACTGACTTCGCCAGTTTTAAGCTCGACACGGCCAATCTACAGCAGATCCTGATCAAAGGTTTGCCGCACGACGTGCGCGATGATGCTGCAGACGAAGCGGATCTGTTTAGTCTGCTGAGTCAATTCAAAACGAAGGTGAAATACCCGGCCAACTTCGGCGCGACACGCAGCATGCTCTATGGTATTGTGCGGGAGCATGGGCTGGCGCAGGCGGAAGGGGTAGTGGCGTACATACAAGAAGCCATGCAGCAGGAGCCGGAGCTGAAAGATGACCGGGCACTGCAGGGTTACCTGCAAGCCAAAGACATGCGCTCTCGCACCAAGGCGGTCGCTGCTATACCTAAGCAGAAGCTCGATGCTTTCACACTCGACCAGGTGCTGGGCGCCATGCGTGAAGTGAAAAACGAGGAGGAGATCAATTTACTTCGTAAAGCGGCGAGTATGTCAGCAGTGGGGCAGATCGAAGTAATGAAGGCCATGAAGCCTGGCATGTCCGAAATGGAGGTGCAGGGTATACATGAGTTTGTGTTCAAGAAATACGGTGCGCAGCATGTGGGCTACCCCAGCATAGTAGGGGCAGGCAACAACGGCTGTGTGCTGCACTATACCTCGAGTGCGAAGCCGGCTATACCTGGCAGTGAGCTGGTGCTGATGGATGTGGGTGCCGAGTACCTGGGCTATACAGCCGACGTGACGCGCACTATACCTGCCAATGGCAAATTCAGTAAAGAGCAACGTGCTATTTACGAGCTGGTGCTCAGGGCGCAGGAGGCAGGCTTTCAGCAGTGCAAGGTGGGCAACGCTTTTAACGCACCGCATCAGGCCGCCGAAGCCGTGATAGCAGACGGGCTTTTTAAAATGGGTATCATCAAAAAACGTGACGAAGTGCAGCGCTATTTCCCGCATGGCACCTCCCACTACCTTGGCCTCGACGTGCACGACCGCGGCAGCTACGGACCTTTCCAGGCAAACACGGTAATTACGGTAGAGCCAGGTATTTACATTCCGGAAGGCAGCCCCTGTGATAAAAAGTGGTGGGGCATTGGCGTTCGTATAGAAGACGATATCCTGATCACCGAAAAAGGCTGGGAAAACCTGTCAAAACTGGCGCCACGCACGGTAGAGGAAGTAGAGAAGACAATGGCCCAACCGAGCGCACTGGATGGTTTTAAGCTGCCAAAGCTGGATTAGGGGCGTTGCAAGGGAGGTATGACATTGGTCTGAGGCAGCACCTAAAAAGCTTCTTCAGAAAAATTTATACTTTGTTTGTAATTAGAGATTTAAGCTTGTATATTTGCAGTCCTAAATAAAAATTTACTGTTGAGATGGCTAAAAAAGCAAAAGGTAATAGAATCCAGGTAATTATGGAGTGCACAGAGCATAAAGCGACTGGCATGCCTGGAACTTCAAGGTACATCACTACCAAAAACAGAAAGAATACTGCTGAGCGTCTAGAGCTTAGGAAGTATAACCCTGTGTTGAAAAAAGTAACTGTACATAAAGAAATTAAATAACCATGGCTAAGAAGGTAGTTGCAACCCTAAAAACCGCTACAGGTAAAGATTGGGCGAAAGTGATCAAAGCCGTTAAGTCTCCAAAAACTGGTGCTTACAGCTTTAAAGAAGAGATGGTGCCTGTTGACAAAGTACAGGAGTTCATTAAGAAGTAATTAAGCCTACTCTACTTATACATAGATAGAATACATGAAAAAGTCCCTTTGCTGGGACTTTTTTAGTATATTACCGTATCACACCGAGATAGTCTCACCCTACAAAACACGCAAATGGGAATTTTTGACTTTTTCAGCAAAGAGCAGAAGAAAGAATCGCTCGATAAAGGTCTTGAGAAAACCAAAACCAGCTTTTTCGGGCAATTGAGCAAAGCAGTCGTTGGCAAGTCCACTGTAGACGTGGAGGTGCTCGACGAACTGGAGGAAATTCTGGTGCATGCGGACGTAGGAGTAGAGACGACGGTAAAAATCATCGACCGCATCGAGAAACGTGTGGCCCGCGATAAGTACGTGAGCACCAGTGAGCTTGACAGGATCCTGCGTGAGGAGATTGCTGCATTGCTTGAGGAGAACCGTGCCGGCGACGGCGCCAACTTCGACTTGCCAGCAGGTATAAAGCCATACGTGATCATGGTAGTAGGTGTGAACGGCGTGGGTAAAACCACCACCATCGGCAAACTGGCGTCGCAGTTTCATAAAGCCGGCAAGAAAGTCGTGCTGGGTGCCGCCGATACCTTCCGTGCCGCTGCCGTTGATCAGCTGATTATCTGGGGTGAGCGTGTAGGCGTGCCGGTTATTTCGCATGGCATGAACACCGACCCAGCCTCTGTGGCCTATGATGCTGTAAAAAAAGGCGTGGACATAGGCGCTGATGTCGTGATCATCGATACGGCGGGCCGACTGCACAACAAAGTGGGTCTGATGAACGAACTTTCGAAGATCAAGCGCGTGATGCAGAAGATCACGGCAGACACCCCGCACGAGGTATTGCTGGTGCTCGACGGTAGTACAGGCCAAAACGCCCTGATTCAGGCGCGTGAGTTCACCAAAGCTACTGACGTAACGGCACTGGCTATTACCAAGCTGGATGGTACGGCCAAGGGCGGTGTGGTGATCGGTATTTCTGATGAGTTTAAGATCCCGGTGAAATACATCGGGGTGGGCGAGAAGATTGAAGACCTGCAGTTGTTCGACAAGAACCAGTTCGTGGAGTCATTCTTCTCCCGCAAATAGATTTTTGCTATTGCCTGTATGGGAAAATTGCTGCTGATAGGGCTGTCGCTGTTGCTGACTGTTTGTAACGGTACCCAGGGTACGACGGGGCAGGATGGCGAAGCACAGGATATGCAGCAGGAATCTAAAACGCAGGCAGGGCAGCAGATGCACATAAAACAAGGTATACAGGGGCAGATTCTCTGGGAGGCAGGCAACCAAATGCCCTCCCCGGACGCCCCGCCCAGCAGCGGCCGACGTGGCGTGGAGCGCACCGTATACATCTATGAGCTGACGAACAGCTCGCAAACCACATCCCAGGACGGTGTTTTTCACACCACCATTCAAACCAAACTGATCACACAGGTCAAAACAGACGATAACGGACACTTTTCGGTTAGTCTGAAGCCCGGCAGGTATAGCCTTTTCACCAAAGAAGAGCAGGGCCTGTACGCCAACCTTTTTGACGGAGACATGAACATCTTTCCGGTGGAGGTGAAAGAAGGCGAAGTAACGACTGTGGAGTTTCTGGTTAACTATAACGCATTTTATTAAGCTATTCTGCAGTTATTGATCACTTTGCAATACATTTGCAAAAGGATTGTCCTTTAAGAACCTCTGTCGTTGTCCGTAAAGACTAAATAGTTGGTAACGCTCATCTTGCAACAGCTATAAACAACCTTACCTAAAAAAGATTTACTCTTAAGCGGAGGTACCCTTTATGGCTGAAAGTGAGGATAAGATGATGGCGATGGTGTATGAGGAAAACTCCGGGATCTTAAGTGTGAAATGGTCAGATGAACTAAGTGTAGAATCAGGCCAGTTTCAAGAGACGATGGTCTCTTTGTTTAGCACAATCATAGAGAAGAACGTCACTAACCTGATCGTGGACTCCGGAACCCCGGCCGGTGGCGTGCTCACCGATGAAGTCATTTTCCGCTTCATTCAACACATCCCCAATACCCCTTTGCGGAATATTGCCATTTTGGAGTCGACGGACTACCTGTGGGACTACAACCTGTTGCAGGTAATCAAACTGCTCATCAGCAATTACGACTTGCCTATTGCAGTTGAACTGATGAAGGGAAGCGCAGCAGCAGGCAAATGGTTCGCTTCGAAAGAAGCTAATTAACAGCCAGCGCAAACAAAACCAGCCTCACCGTTGCTGGTTGTTCTTTTATTCCCCAAACATGTTGTACTTTTGCAGTTCATTTGCCCAATCGAACTAATGCGCAGCCGCAATGGTTTTGAATAATTGGGAATTATCGCGCTAATACATAGATAAGTGAAAGTAAGAAGTTTAAAGAAAGACAAGGTAAACGTGATCACGCTGGGTTGCTCTAAAAACCTGGTGGATTCGGAAGTGCTGATGGGGCAACTGCGTGCCAACGAATTTGACGTGGCGCATGAGTCTGAAAAAGACGATTCAAATATCATCATCGTGAACACCTGCGGCTTTATCGATAACGCCAAGCAGGAGTCCATCGATACCATTTTGCGCTACGCCGAGGCCAAAGAAGCGGGTCAGATCGATAAGCTATACGTAACCGGCTGTTTGTCGCAGCGCTACAAAGACTCGCTGGAGCAGGAGATTCCGCAGGTCGACGCCTACTTTGGTACGCTGGAAATGCCGCAGCTACTCAAAAAGCTGGAGGCGGACTACAAGCATGAGCTGATTGGTGAGCGACTCATTACTACGCCTTCGCACTTTGCTTACTTTAAAATTGCCGAAGGATGCAACCGCCCTTGCTCTTTCTGTGCTATACCTCTGATGCGTGGCAAACACGTGGATCGCCCGATCGAAGACCTTGTAAAAGAGGCGAAGCGATTGGCTAGCATGGGTACGAAAGAATTGGTGCTGATTGCGCAGGACCTGACTTACTACGGCTTGCAGCACTACGGCGAGCGTAAGCTGGCTGACCTGCTCCGTAACCTGTCGGATGTAGAGGGTATAGACTGGATCCGTATGCAGTACGCTTACCCGTCGCAGTTCCCTATGGAGGTGTTCGACGTGATGAACGAGCGCGACAACATCTGCAAGTACCTTGATATGCCGTTGCAGCATATTTCCGACAACATGCTCAAGTCCATGCGCCGTGGCATCAGCAAGCGCCGCACGATTGAGCTGGTGGACCAGATCCGTCAGCGTGTGCCGGACATTGCCCTGCGTACTACCCTAATTGCCGGCCACCCGGGCGAGACTGATCAGGATTTCCAGGAGCTGTACGACTGGGTGGAGGAAACCCGCTTTGAGCGTCTGGGTATCTTTACTTATTCGCATGAAGAAAACACCCACTCCCATACCTTGGAAGACAACGTGCCGGACGAGGTGAAGCAGGAGCGTGCAGACGCCATCATGGAGTTGCAGCAGGGAATCTCTGTTGAATTGAACGAAGAGAAAATAGGCAAGACCTACAAGGTGCTGTTCGATCGCAAAGAGAGTGGCTACTTCGTGGGACGTACCCAGTACGACTCGCCGGAGGTAGACAACGAAGTGCTTGTGCCAGCTGAAAGCCAGTATGTGCGCCTTGGTGATTTCGCTAACGTGAAGATCACCGATGCTTCGGATTTCGACCTATACGGGGAGGTAGTGCTTTAAATTATTTGAGAGATCAGAGTTAAGTTCATAACTCAGGTTTAGACCAATATCAAAGGAAATTCCTTGGGTGCTACGGCAAACAAGGGGTTTCCTTTTTTGATTATAATCTGGAATTACGTAATATGGTGTTTCGAACCAACGTATAGTACAAGCACAGGCTTTCCCCTGTCAAAGCCTATCTCACCCTATATGCGGCACATTAAGCTACTCACCACCGACTCCCTCACACTCGAATACAATGCTGTAGAAGATTACATTACAGCTACCTGGCATGGTGCCTTCACCAGCGAGGTGATTAAGCAAGGGTATGAGCAGATCCTGTTTTTCCTGCAGAAAGAGCGCTGCCACAAACTACTCGACAACCATTACGATGTGCAGGGGCTGTGGGTAGATCTAACGGATTGGCTGGCATACGACTGGCATCAGCGGGCGGAGGAAGCAGGGCTGCAATACCATGCCGCCGTTTACTCACAGGACTACTTCAGTCGGCTTTCCACCGACAGAGCCATTAATATGGTGCGCAAGGGCATTGCCAAAGGCTTTGAAACAGCAGAAAACGCTGAGGGCTGGCTCAACTCACTCTAGCTTATTTCAGCACATACCTGCTTAGCACCTTGTAGGCCTCATTCACGTTGTCGCCTTTGCGGAACTCCTGCTTGATGGTGGGCGATGCTTCACCTGTCAGCCAGATCTTGAGCTCGGCGTCGAAGTCGAGCATGCCGGCGCTCTCTTTCGAGAACATCTTGATGCTGGCATAAGGCACGCTCTGGTATTCAATTTTAGAGCCCGTTATACCCTGCTTGTTCACCACGATCAGCCGCTTGTTTGTGAACACCAGCATGTCGCGGATCAGGCGGAAAGCCTTTTCAATTTGCTCGTCGTCGAGCAGGATCGGCTGAAATTCCTTCGTGAGTTTTTCGACAGGCACTGCCGATGCATGCCCCATCAATCCATTTAATAGTCCCATATCATACGATTTTTAGCTAGGTATACGGGCTTTATACCTTTAGTTTATCTACTAAAGCCCTCGTAATAAAAGCTTTCGGAGCGAGGGCAGTGGGTATCTAAATTCAGATTCCGTCCGCCTATACCTGTTTTCTATCGTATCAGCTATATATAAAAACTAAAAAACGCGTACTTTGTGGCGCAACACTGGCGCAGGTCCCTGCCTATCCCTCCAGGTATAGGCACACAGCGTAAAGCCACAAAATAGAGCAGATGGAAGTAACTGATATGAAAATCACCAAGGTAGACTATGCCGCTACTGGCGCTTTCTCCCAAACGATAGCCGATTACCTGTCACAAAGCGAAAAGCTAAAGACGTTCTATCACCGCTTCCCGACGCTGGAGGCCTTTGGAGAGCAAATCAAGGAGAAGCAGTTCACAGAAGCCCAGCGCCATACCTTGTATCAGGCTTTGCAGGAGCAATATGGCTCCGTAGCAGATGTTCACCCCGCTGTGCATCAAAACCTGGAGCTGTTGCAGCAGCCCAATACCTACACCGTCACCACTGGCCACCAGCTCAACATCTTCACGGGGCCGCTCTACTTTGTTTATAAGATCGTAACGGCCATCAATACCTGCCGGCAGTTGCAGGCGGCTTACCCGGATCACCATTTCGTGCCCGTGTACTGGATGGCCACCGAAGACCATGACTTTGCCGAGATCAACCATTTCAACCTGTTTGGTAAGCGCTATACCTGGGAGTCGGAGCAGACGGGTGCTGTAGGCCGTTTCTCAACGGCAGGACTGGACAAGGTGCTGGAAGAGCTGCCAGAAGCTTTCCCCATATTTGAAGAGGCCTACCGCAACAGCAAAACCCTGGCTGATGCGACCCGTGCCATCACCCATGCACTGTTTGGTGAGTATGGCTTGGTGAGCATCGACGGCGACCACAGGGAGCTGAAGAAGGCACTTATACCTGTGGTGGAGAAGGAGCTGACCGAGCAGTTGTCAAATAAATTGGTAGAGAAGACGAACGCACAGCTGGAGCAGCTGGGGTATAAGCCGCAGGTATTTTCACGTGAAATCAACCTGTTTTACTTGCAGGAAAACATGCGCGAGCGCATTGTGCAGGAAGGCGACAGGTATAAAGTACTTAATACCGAAATTAGCCTTTCACGAGAAGAAATGCTGCAGGAGGCCCGGCAGCATCCAGAGCACTTTAGCCCGAATGTGATTCTGCGGCCGCTCTTCGAAGAGATGGTGTTGCCTAACCTGGCCTATATTGGCGGTGGGGCCGAGGTAGCGTACTGGTTCCAGCTTTGTAAGGTGTTTGAGGCGCATCAGGTAACATTTCCGATGATCATGCTGCGCAACTCGGCGCTGTATATCAGCAAGCCCAATGCTAACCGCATGCACAAGCTGGGGCTGCAGCCGCTTGACCTGTTTCAGGATTATCAGGAACTCAAAAAGAAGCTATCGTCGCAACTGCACGAGGCCGAAATTGATCTGGAGGCGCAGCGGGAGGCCGTGGCCGAGGCATTCAAGCAGGTAGAGGCGCTGGCTGACGGTATAGACCCGACCTTGGTAAGAGCCGTGGCGGCCGAACAGCAGAAGGCTTATAACTCGCTGCAGATGCTCGAGAAGAAGCTCTCCAAAGCCCGCGACAACAAGCACGAGCAAACCTTTAAGCAGCTGGAAAATCTGAAGGAGAAGCTCTTCCCGAATGGCAGCCTGCAGGAGCGGCAGGACAACCTGCTCTCGTACCAGACCAACCACCCGAACTTTATACCTGCACTGGTAGAGGCTTTTGATCCGCTGGAGTTCAGGTTCACGATACTGGAGGAAGAATAATGCACAAAGCTGAGCTGCGAAAAACCATGCTGCAGCGTCGCCGGGCGCTGTCCATCGACGAGGTGGCTGTTCGGAGCCAGCGCATAGCCGACCTGTTTTTTCAGCACTTTACCCTCCGGGCGGGGCAAACAGTGCATGTGTTTCTGCCGATCATCAAAAACAATGAGGTGAACACCTGGGCCATTATTGAGCGGCTTCGACTGGAATACCCTGAGGTGCGGGTAGTAGTGCCCGTCACGGACGCGGTCCAAAACGTGCTCACCCATCATCATTTGACGGAAGAGTCGGTGCTTGTAGAAAATGCCTGGGGTATACCTGAACCTCAGGATGCCGAGATCATCCACGCCCACGAAGTAGATCTGGTGCTGATTCCTTTGCTGGCTTTCGATAAGCAAGGCCACCGGGTAGGGTATGGCAAAGGCTTTTATGACCGTTTTTTGGCTGACTGCCGGCCAGATGTTGTGAAGATCGGCCTGTCGCTGGAGCCGCCTGTGGAGCGCATAGCCGACCCAAATGTATATGATGTACCGCTTGACTTTGCCATAACGCCCGAGGGGGTGTGGCCGGAGGCATCAGCGTTGCATAGTTAGTTTGCAGCGCTACCTGAGCTTGGTTGGAATCAACTTAGATCAGGACGTTGCATAAGCCTCAAACAAAAAGTCCCGCTGCATCACTGCAGCGGGACTTTTTGTTTGAGGCCCTTGAGCCTTATTTCTTTTTGCCATTTACCACCTGGCGAAGCTGAGCTACAGGGCCGAATTCAGCCTGCTCAATTGTCTTGCCGCCGAGGTAAATTTTTCGCAGCTGCACTTCAACAGGTGCCATGGTGCGGGTCATGTCTGAGCTCACCACTTTTGTGTAAAAATCACGGGCTTCTACTACCGCACCGCGTTCAAACTGGTGTCTGGATTCGTTCTTGTTCACTGGCAGGCCAGGTATAACCTGGTAAGTCGTACAAACTACTTCGTACTTCGCCTGAAAAGGCTTCACCACTTTCTGTAATAATTTCTTCATTTTGCTTCCTGTTGATTTGCTTTCATTGCTCTAAGACAATGCAAAATAAGACTTAATTCCAGAAATAAAACAATTTTTGTGGCAGAGCCTGAAAAAAAAATTAGCAGAAGTACAATGTAAGTGTCTGTTTTATACTTTGTTAAGATTAAACTTTGCTGTAAGGGGTTAAATAGAAATAGCTTGGGACAAAACAAAGGTATACGGCAGGCCTATTATACCTAGTTATCTTACTAAACAGGTATACATGGTAAAGTGCGTAACCTGTTGATATACTATTTGTTAGCCTGCTCAATTGTGTCAGGTGTCACTTCAGCTTTTTGCAGCAGACGCTCTATGTCTGGTGTTATCTTCTCGGGTTTTGTGATGGGGGCGTAGCGCTTCACCGGCTTGCCATTGGCATCGATCAGGAATTTGGTGAAGTTCCATTTCACACGACTGCCCAGCAGGCCGCCCAGCTCTGACTTGAGGTATTGGAACACAGGGTGGGCATTACTGCCGTTCACGTCCACTTTCTCCATCATCGGGAAACTGACGCCATAATTGATCAGGCAGCCCTGCTCTATCTCTTCTTTACCGCCCGGTTCCTGGTTGCCGAACTGGTTACAAGGAAAGCCTAATATGACCAGTCCATCGTCCTTGTACTTTTTATACAGGTTCTCCAGGCCTTCGTACTGGGGCGTGAAACCGCAGTGGCTGGCAGTGTTCACGACCAACACCACCTTCCCCTTGAAGTCCTCCATGTTTACCTCCTTGCCCTGCAAAGAAGTGGCCGATAGGTTATAAAATTCACTGTTGTTCTGAGTTTTGCTCATGGCTCCGTTTTAAGTCTATGCTATACCTCAACAAAAATTAATTGAAAAGGTTTTACTCCACCGGTCTGATGCCGCGTGTCATTTCGCGTTTACCCGGAGGGCCTGGGAGTGCCTCCACTTCGTAGCCGGCTGCTTTCAGGCTTCGCTTAAAGGAGCCTTTTGCACAGTAGGTAACCAACACACCGCCGGGGCGGGTAGCCTGGTATAACTTATCAAACATCTTGTCAGACCACAGTTCAGGCTGCTTCTCGGGAGCGAAGGCGTCGAAATAGATCAGATCGTAATAAGCACGCGGCGGCACGAATTCTTCCAGCGTTTCGTGGATCTTCTGTAGCGTAAAGTAAGGGATTACGTCGACTGGCTCGTTCCAGGGAGCTTTGTGAAGTTCCAGAAATGCATCGTGCAGCTCAGGATTCAGAATGACTCTGTCAAACTGCAGTTGCTCTACCACCTTCATCTCCAGCGGAAACTTCTCCAGCGTATCGTATTGGATGAAGGCCTTCTGAGCCAGCGCGAAGGGGTAAGTGAGGATGGCGTTGAGGCCGGTGCCAAAACCTACCTCCAGTATTTTGATGTCTTTGCGGAGATTGAGCACATGCTCCAGGCCGTGCTTAATGAAGACATGCTGCGACTCCTGCAAAGCGCCATGCACCGAGTGGTAGTGCTCGTTCAGTTCGGGCACGTACAAGGTGTTGGAGCCGTCTTTGGTCTGCCTGATTTCGAGATGCATGATTATTTATTTACTTTACAAATGTAAGCAATGCTTTGGCCTGTCCGCAAGAAATAATGAGGAATGCGTGATTATTAATAAGTAAGGCTGAAGGAAGAATAAATAATTGCCCGGAGACGAAGAAAAGAGCCGCCAAGTGCTATACCTGAAAACAGCGCTATACCTGCTCAGGCGTTGTCGAACATCGCGAAAAATAAAGTCAACAACTAACAAATAACCATCAAACATGCCCCGCATCAAAGTAGCTATACCTGAACACATCTCTTTCGAAACAACTATACCTGTGCGTATCACCGACCTCAACTACGGAGCCCACCTCGGCAACGATGCGCTACTCTCCATCCTGCACGAGGCAAGGCTGCAACTGCTCAAGCACTTCGGCTATACCGAGCTCGATATGGGCGGTGCCAGCCTGATCATGGCCGACGTGGCCATCGAGTACAAGGGCGAAGGCTTCTATGGAGATGTGCTGACGCTAAAGCTGGCTTTTGACGATGTGCACAAGTATGGCTTCGACATTACCTACCACGTGCTCAACCAGAATAGCAAGGAAGTGGCCCGCGCCAAGACAGGTATGCTGTGCTTTAACTACCAGGAACGAAAATTAATGGCACTGCCCGATGAAGTAAAAGCCCGGATTGAAACTAAAGCCTAAGTATTTTTGTAATTTTGTGGTATGAATTTGATTGCAGATATACCCGTTTTAAATAAAAAAGACATCCGTAAGTTGTCGCTCGACGACTTAAAGGCATGGCTTGTGGAGCAGGGCGAGAAAGCGTTCCGTGCCAAGCAGGTCTATGAGTGGATCTGGAAGCACTCGGCGCAGTCGTTTGAGGAGATGAACAACGTGAGCCTGGCCCTGCGCGAAAAGCTGGACCAGCACTTTGCCATTAACGCGGTGCAGGTAGCTACCAAGCAACTCAGCAACGACGGCACCATCAAGTCTGCTTTCAAACTGCACGACAACAACATTGTGGAGGGTGTGCTTATACCGCACGAAGAGCGCAAAACCGCTTGTGTGAGCAGCCAGGTAGGCTGTTCGCTTACCTGCAAGTTCTGCGCCACCGGCTACATGGACCGCGTGCGCAACCTCGATGCCGCCGAGATATATGATCAGGTAGTGCGCATCAACGAGCAGAGCCTGCAGCAGTATGGCCAGCCACTGACTAACATCGTGTACATGGGTATGGGCGAGCCGATGCTGAACTATGCCAACGTGATGAAGAGCATCGAGCGCATCACGGCGCATGATGGCCTGGGTATGGCCGCACGCCGCATTACGGTGAGTACGGCAGGTATAGCCAAGATGATCAAGAAGATGGCCGATGATGGCGTAAAAGCCAACCTGGCTCTGTCGCTGCACGCCGCCAACGACGAGAAGCGTAACCAGATCATGCCGATCAACGAATCAAACTCGCTCGAGGCGCTGACAGATGCCCTGAAGCATTTCCACCAGGTGACGGGCCGCAAAGTGACCTACGAATACATTGTGTTCCAGAACTTCAACGACACCCTGCAGGATGCCGAAGAGCTGTACCGTTTCTCCAAAGTTATACCTTGCAAGATCAACCTGATCGAGTATAACCCGATTGAGAACGCTGACTACAAAAATACAGACGAAGAGCGCTGGCAGAGCTTCATTTACTACCTCGCCGACCGTGGCGTGCAGGTGAACGTGCGCCGCAGCCGTGGTAAGGACATTGACGCCGCCTGCGGACAGCTTGCCGTTAAAGAGAAACAGCCTGCTGCTTAAAGCCTGAGCGATACATCAAACAAAAGGCCCCTGCTATACTTGTAGCAGGGGCCTTTTGCTATTCTTGAGTTTATGTCAGCTGGCTTTATTGAACCTGCCCTCAGGTCTTGGTCTGCCACTCGAGATGTCATGTGGATTGTCAGTGATCTCCTGCTCTCTGAAGAGTACGGCATGCTCTTTCGGGCGAATTTCCTGTCCGAACTCAGAGGCATACTGCTGGGTGAACTCCGCTCCGAACAGCACGATAAGCGACGAGTAATAGATCCATACCAGAATCACGATGATAGAGCCGGCTGCCCCATATGCCGAGCCCGGATCGCTGGTGCTGATAAACCAGCTGATCAGGAATTTGCCGATGGTGAACAGCAAAGCCGTGATCAGGCCACCAAACCACACATCTTTCCACTTAATAAAAGCATCTGGCAGATATTTAAAGATAAGCGAGAATAAAGCTGTAATGATCGCAACAGAGAGGATGAAATCCAATGCTCTGATAAGGTAGTACAATACGTCAGGAGATATAAATTGCAGGTATTCATCAAATATCTGCCGGAGGTAATCGCTCATAATCGCCATAACGGCACTGAGTAGCAGTGACACCAGCATGAGGAGCGCAATGCTCAATACAATGCCAAATGAGAACAATCGTACCTTCAGCATTTTCACGATGCCGTTTGTTGGTTTTGGTTTTACGTTCCATACCCGGTTCAGTGACTCCTGCAGGGTGGCGAAGAAGGTGGTAGAGGCAAAGATAAGCGTGCCTATACCTATCCAGAAAGCAATGCCGCCGCCTTCACTTACTGCCGCATTTTGAATAATAGTTTCTACCTCTCCTGCAGCATTAGGACCTATTGCCGTAGAAATCTGCTCCGACAACTCCCCCGAAACAGCCTGCTCCCCCAAAAAGAAACCCGCCGCCTGAATAATGATGATGAGCAGGGGCGGGATGGAAAAGATAGCATTGAAGGCCAGCGCAGCAGCCAACAGCAGGGAACTATTGTCCATGAACCCGCTGAAGGTGTTTTTTAAAAGAGGGAATACGCTACTCGTTATAGATTTTACCATGTTGCTTGTCTGTATCAGAATAGATTTTTGATACGACAGCGGGAAATGTTAGGTTGGAAATGCTAGAGCTTATCGATGGTGGCCGTCAGGTTACCCCGTGCGTTTACAACAGCCTGTATACCTTTCGGACTCAGGTAAATGTTCTCAAGGGCCAGCTCATTGACAGCTCCCCGCAGCAGTACAGATTCATGCAGGCGGCTTGACTGGTTCAGTGTCTGCTGCAGCATGTTGCGCACATCAGTCAGTTGGCTTTGTACCGGTATGTTCACCTGACTCTGGATCATCTCCTTGAATTTGTTCTTGGCGAGCCAGTTGGCCGTGTTCAACAGCATGTCCCTGGTGTCGAGGTCATAGTCCACGTCACGCAATCTGATAGAGGCGGTTTGCGCATCGTAGTAAGGTGTGCCGCGCAGGTATAGCTTGCCTACCAGCTTCTTGGTAAAGAGACCAGTCTTGGTTTTGCCGTCCACGTCCAGCATCAGTACCAGCTGCTCGCCACTTGGGGTGATGGCGGCATCTTTTACGGTGAGTTGGCTTTTGCCCTCGTCGAAGGTATAGGTTTGATTAGCCACTTGCTGCTGCATCAGGCTGCTGGCATGGGTATAGGGCACGGTAGCGGTCAGCCCGATCTGGATGTCATCACTCAGGCGGCTGTCGATGATCAGGCGGGGCAGGGTTTTGTTTACCTGCGTCTGAGGCTTGCCATCCGTGCTTACCTGTATATAAGAGCTGATGCCGAGGCGGGTGTGCAGGCTGCCGTTGTGAGCATAAAGTGGTGCCATGCGCACCTCCTGCGGATTCACGGTGAGCCAGGCATTGAGGTTGTCGTCCAGCTTTACCGGCTGTTGCAGCTGCACCCAGGTATCGGCTACGTATTGGCGCAGGTTCAGGCGGCTTTGTATTTCTTTGTCCAGCTGGCGGGCGATCGTGTTCATTTGCTGCTTCATGGCGGGCTCTATGAAGCGGGCCAACCCGATTTTAAGCGGGCCCAAGGTGATGTAAGGCCTTGTGTCGCCCCACTCAAAATTACCGCTCGTGATGGTGTTTACTTTGTAGTCATCGGTGAGGCCAAAGCGGCTCTCGGTGCGCACCACCATATCGAAAGAGGTAGCCTCGGTCTTACTGAACGAAGGGCAGGCCTTGCAGGGCTCCCACTGCCATCGCCCCTTGGCGTATACCTGCAGCGGCACACTGAAGTAGAGTTTATCCTTATCAGCCCGGATGGTCATACGGCCCTTTTTGAGCACGGTCACCATCAGGTTGTCATCGTCCAGGTTATCGTCTTTGTACAAGGCTCCCTGTAGTTCCTGGTTTAGCTTGTCTTCGATAGCAGCCAGCGGGATGGAAACAGGTATGCTGATGGATGAAAGCTTCGGCTTATAAACAGGCGCATTTGACACGGTAGCCGCTGGGGCAGTAGTGTTCAGGCGAGCTGTACTGGAACATGCCTGAAAAGCGAGCAGGCTGCTCAGTACGAATAATATGAAAACGAGCTGTAGGGTAGTGAGTCGGAACACGCTGGTATAGCCTTCTAGATTATGGCGCAAGTTAACGGCATTTGTGCATTGTCCGTGCTCGACCCGGTGTGTGTTATTATTTTGTTTCCTGACTAGCAGGTTGTAAAAGCCGGGACAGCATAGCGCGAATGCCTTCTTCGGTGTCAACAATGCCGCACTCCTGAATTGTTCCTTTCAGGTAAGAAGCAAAAAACGGCGTACCCGTCAGCTTGACCTCCTGACTGGATACTGGATTCTCGCTGGCACTCATGCGTGCAAACGTAATGCTGCTGTATTGTGGTTCAGTGGAGAATTTGCGAAAAAAAGGGGAAAGCTGTTTGCATACAGGGCACGCCGGGTCAGTGAATTTTACGATTACACGTTCTTTTTCAAATATCAGCTTGCGGAGTTTGTCGTCGTTTATGTCAGTTACAGTCATGTTTCAGTGTTTTGGGATCGGCAAGCCGGTGGTGGTCCAGCGACAGTGCCTCTGTAACTTATAGACGTTTTGTGCAAAATATAGGTTAATTGCTGAATAAGAAAACAGCCGCCTGCAAGATGCAGGCGGCTGATTGTATAAGTGTAGCTAATCTTTAATCTTTATTAAAATACAAAACCTACCCGGAGGCCTCCATTGGCAAAAGGAGAAAAGCTGATGGAGTGGTAGCCTTCCAGTTCCTGCGAAGAGTTAGGTAAATCTCTTTTGAAGGTAGTTTCAATATCATTGTATTTATTATAGCGCACGCCTGCACCAACTTCGAACCCCATGTAAAAACGTGGCGCAAAATAATAATCGACACCTGCCAGGCCGTTCAAGCCTATGTTAAAATTGGCTCGATCCGCTGAACTATTATAAGCTGTCGATCCCTTTACAGTGAAGTGATCCGTTTCATACTTCGATGTTCTGAAACCAATCGGCAACTCAACTCCGATATAAGGTGAAAGCCTGTTAGTACCACCAAAGTGCCTTTCTATACCTGGTGCCAAGCTAATTCCGAAAGTAGAGCTATAGACATCAGCGTCCATTTTGCTATAAGTATAGTCTAGACTGGTGCCTAGACGCATGGCCTTACGTTCGGCAGTAAACTTACGGACACGCAGCTGGCCACTGTTCAGGAATGTGCCATATTCCAAATTGACACTCACTTCCGTGGTAATGTCGCCAGCACTTGGTTTAAAAGTTTTGTTTTCAGGTTGTGCCACCTCTGCGGTCTGCGCCTGAGCTGTGAAAGCTGCGGCCAGGCAGCAGGAAAAGGCTAGTAGTTTTAGTTTCATATAGATAATTTGGTTAAGTATATATAGGAAAAACCAAATACTGTGCCATGTTATGATATTTGGTGCATAGGCATGAAAAAATATGCTTTAAACAAAGGATGTTTTGTGTAATATGATGGTTTTTAATTAGTTGAGTGCTAAATAAAAACGGGTGATGCTTTCACACCACCCGTTTCCGGTTACATATTATAGGTATAAGGCTTCAGTAGAACTTTATCACAGCTTCAGCCTCTTATCATAAACTTTTAGCTAAGCCAGTGTCTGCTCTTCCTTCATCTTCTTCAGGTTCAGGAGCATGTCTTCGGTCATGGCGTCGAGGTCATAGGCAGGTTTCCAGCCCCAATCCTTTTGGGCGGTGCTGTCGTCGATGCTCTGTGGCCACGAGTCAGCGATCTGCTGGCGGTAGTCTGGTTTGTACGTAATATCGAATTCAGGTATAAACTTGCGGATAGACTCGGTAATCTCTTTTGGAGAGAAGCTCATGGCGCTCAGGTTGTAAGAGTCGCGGATTTTCACTTGCTCAGCCGGCGCGTGCATCAGGTCCAGGGTTGCCTTGAGGGCATCTGGCATGTACATCATCGGCAGGTAAGTGTCTTCGCTCAGAAAGCACTCGTATGTTTCGCCTTCCAAGGCTTTGTGGTAAATGTCCACGGCGTAGTCGGTGGTGCCACCACCCGGCAGAGCCTTGTAGCCGATCAGGCCAGGGTAGCGGAGGCTGCGCACATCGAGGCCATACTTCTGGAAGTAGTACTCGCACCAGCGCTCGCCTGCCTGCTTGCTCACGCCATATACAGTGTTGGGGTCCATGATGGTATGCTGCGGCGTGTTCTGGCGCGGGGTGTTCGGGCCGAAAACGGCAATAGAGCTTGGCCAGTATACCTTCTGCACCTTGTGCTCCAGCGACAGGTCCAGCACATTGAACAGACCTTCCATGTTCAGCTTCCAGGCGAACTTCGGGTTACGCTCACCCGTAGCCGACAGCACTGCTGCCAGGTGATAGATCTGCTTGAATTTATATTTGGAGGCCAGTTCGGCCAGTATGTATGTGTCCAGTACATCCACCTTCTCAAATGGGCCTGAGTC
The DNA here is from genome assembly GCF_058932855.1 of Pontibacter sp. LHS1. Taxonomy (NCBI): domain Bacteria; kingdom Pseudomonadati; phylum Bacteroidota; class Cytophagia; order Cytophagales; family Hymenobacteraceae; genus Pontibacter; species Pontibacter sp. LHS1. The sequence continues at coordinate 5,080 of NZ_JBZYWF010000017.1, read as the reverse complement.
GCGTAGGTCAGCCTGCTTAGGAGCCGCAATATCGGCTGCCACTACATTAGACCCGCCATACATGTTGCGTAGCTCCAGGGTGAGTTCAGAGCCAAGTTGTCCGCAGGCGCCAATCACCAATACCGTGTCACTTGTGTTTGCCATAGTCTTTAAATTATTTGCACAAAGTAACCGATTTCAATGCAATCCTGAAAGGATAAAGCTAAGATTCCCAAACGTTCATAAATAGAAAACGCCTGCCAAAGGCAAGCGCTTCATGCTCACTAAATTAATCTTAACCTAATATTTTCACCACGAACCAAAGGTATAGCGGCTAATCGGCTACTGAAATAGCAGAAAGCAGATTTAATGATTAAGTAATGCAATGATAAAATAGAAATAATGCCACCCTGTTTCAGGAGTGCGTTTTTCTTATATTTGTTGAGCAAAAGGCCGCTGCAGGTGTCGTGGCCGGCCAATTGAGCGAATATAAAACACGATTCAGGCCTGTTTCCGTACCTTTACAGGTATAGCACACGGTCAGCGCACTATGACGTTTGAAGAGTACCTCATAAAAAAGCGGATAAACAAGGAAGCCTTTGCGGCAGAAGACCCGGCCCGGTACCAGGCCTGGGAAAGCATGTATGCGCAAATGCACCCCAACAGCTTTTATGTGGCCGTGAAAATGTTGCTCAACAACGTGCGGCTGCGCTACCACCTGCGCGAAGAGGACGTGCCGAAGCCAGCCATCACAGCTGCTCCACGACCAGCTGCCCGACGTGCCGCCGCTCCCGCTCCAAAGCCTGAAGCCGAAAGCCCCGCAGCTATACCTGCCACACCGGATGTTCCACAGGAAACAATTGAGGAAAAGCCAGTTATACCTGCTGCAGTGCCTAAGCCAAGACCTGTGGTGCGCCGACCTGCTGCCTTGAAGCCACCAGTGGAAGGAGAAGAAGCCACAACTGCAGATAAACCGGCAGAAGAGGCCGCCAAACCAGCAGTACCACGAGCCAGACCGGTCATCAAGCGTCCGGCCGTCCTGTCGAAGCCAGAAAATCAGCCAGCTGACAAGGAGCAGGATACTAAAGCTATACCTGACCAAGCTGCTCCGGAAGCAGCAGCTGAAACGTCAAAGCCTGCCGCCCGTCCGAGACCTGTGATTAAACGACCTGCCGCGTTGCAAAAGCCTCCACAAGGAGAAGCGCAACCTGCTCCGGAAAAGCCAGCCGAAGGTGTAGCACCTGCAAGCGAAGCAGCTGCAGAAGCGCCCAAGCCACCGCGCCCAAGGCCGGTCATTAAAAGGCCAACGGCCCTGCAGAAACCTTCGGAAGAACAACCGGCTTCGGGTACAGAAGCTAAACCTGCAGCAGCAGAAATAGCACCAGCAGGTACAGATAACCTGCCGCAGCCAGCTGCTGAAGGTGCTCCAAAACCGCCAAGGCCACGACCTGTTATCAAGCGTCCGGCTGCTTTGACCAAACCAGCAACTTCGGAAGCGAAGCCAGAAGAGGCAGGACCTACAGCGGCTGATGTTGCTATACCTGACGCTACTGGAAACGTATCCCCGGAAGAAGAATCACCAGCACACGCATCTGTAGCAGGAACGCCTGCTATACCTGATAAAGGAGCTGAACAACCAGAGGGCAAGTCAGCTGAAAACACACTGAGAGCTGAGCCAAATGTTGCGGCGTCAGCCAAACCGCCCCGTCCGCGCCCGATTATCAAGCGACCAACTCCACCGGCAACTACACCGGGGGCAGAGCCGAAAGCAGATGAACAGCAGGAGGGAGGCTCACCAGCAATGGATAAACCTGAGGCAGCTACAACTGAAGGGACGCCTATACCTGAGGGACAAGCCGAAAAATCAAAACCTCCGCGACCGAGGCCAATTATCCGCCGTCCGCCGCCTAAAACAGAAGAATAAGCAGGGGCTATACCTGCCCGAACAAAATAAAACAAGTAACAGCCTAACGAAGATAACCCATGTACGAAACGTTAAAACCAGATTTGGAAAAACAGCTTGCCGAGATTAAGGAAGCTGGTTTGTATAAGCAGGAGCGTATCATCACCACTCCGCAGGGAGCTGATATCGATACCACGCAGATGCAGCACGTGCTGAACTTCTGCGCGAACAACTACCTGGGCCTGTCGGCTCACCCGAAAGTGATCGAAGCCGCCAAGCACGCCATCGACACGCATGGTTACGGTATGAGCTCCGTGCGCTTTATCTGCGGCACGCAGGACATCCACAAAGAGCTGGAGCAAAAGCTGTCTGAGTTCCTGGGCACAGAAGACACGATCCTATACGCAGCAGCTTTCGACGCCAATGGCGGTGTGTTCGAGCCTTTGTTCGATGCAGAGTCTGCTATTATCTCCGATGCCCTGAACCACGCCTCCATCATCGACGGCATCCGTCTTTGCAAGGCGCAGCGCTTCCGCTACGAGCACAACAACATGGAAGACCTGGAGGCCAAGCTGCAGGAAGCCGTAAATGCCGGCACCAAGCACCGCATCATCGTCACGGACGGCGCCTTCTCCATGGACGGTACTGTGGCGCAACTCGACAAGATCGTGGAGCTGGCTGACAAATACCAGGCTGTGCTGATGGTCGATGACTCGCACTCCACTGGCTTTATGGGCAAAACGGGTCGCGGTACGCACGAGTACCACAACGTGATGGACAAAGTGGACATCATTACCGGTACGCTTGGCAAAGCGCTGGGAGGTGCCATGGGCGGTTTCACGTCCGGCAAGAAAGAGATCATTGACATGCTGCGTCAGCGTTCCCGTCCATACCTGTTCTCCAACTCACTGGCACCGTCTATCGTAGGCGCCTCCATCGCCGTGCTCGACATGCTGAGCTCTACCACCGAGCTGCGCGACAAACTGGAGTGGAACACCCGCTACTTCCGTGAGCAGATCACAGCCGCCGGTTTCGACATCAAACCAGGCGACCACCCGATCGTTCCGGTAATGCTGTATGATGCACCGCTTGCGCAGGAGTTTGCTGCACGTATGCTCGACAAAGGCATTTATGTGATTGGTTTCTACTATCCGGTGGTACCAAAAGGCCAGGCCCGTATCCGTGTGCAGCTCTCCGCCGTGCACGACCGCGTACACATCGACAAGTGCATTGCCGCTTTCACAGAGGTTGGCCGCGAGTTGGGTGTGATCAAGTAAGATTGCAACTATATCAAGGTATAGAAACAGCCGCTTCCATTGGGGGAGTGGCTGTTTTTTTTATTACCTTGTACACATCAGTTATACCTATACCCGCTCTACCTATGAACAACGTCAAAATTAAGGCTGGTCAGTTGCTGCTCGGTACCGTGCTGGCTTGGTTGGTGATATCCTTTCTGGCTTATGCCACGGCAGGTATACGGGGTGAGGTAAACCTGACCAGTACGCTGCTTCAAATTACCTTTTACTTTTCTATTCTGCTTTCAGCGGAGGCCTATCTGAGTATGATGCTCAACCCACAGTGGGTGCGTGTAAATCTGGGTATGGTCCTGCTGCTCTGCGCCCCGGCACTGGCCTATCTGGCGTGGTTTGTCAGCCAGATTCTGTTTGGGTAGGCAGCTGATGAAACACTCGATTCTTATTGCACTACTTTTATCGCTTTCAGTACTTGCTACAGCTTGCATCCAATCTGAAAAAGAGCATCGAATTGATGAGATATTAAATAAAGTCTCAACTATCAACGCGGCCGATTATTTACAAGATGTTACGCTGAATGCAGAAGCTTTTCTGGAGAGTCAGCCAGATGGAGGAGGCGAGTTGAAGGGCTTCTATGAAGCTGGCTCCATCAGGAAAGTGAGTTTATGGGTAGGACTTTCAAACGGTATAGAAACAAAAGATTATTATTTCGAAAAAGGCGATCTGATTTTAGTACATGAGCAGTTTAACAGCTTTTTGTACGACGCAGAAAGTGAGACATTTGACTTGGGGAAAACCGAGAAAATTTTCAATGGCCGTTATTTCTTTGCAGCTGGAAAACTGCTGCATTACGAGACAACTGGACACAATCGCTTTGAAGACGATACGATAGAACCCGAAATTACTTTACTCACTGAAGCGAATGATTATTCAATGCTTTTAAACGGAAAATTTTAAAACTCTTTTCATTCTCAATCCAACTCCATGCTGTTCTGTTTTATCGGAAACGACCCTTTCTTTGGCTCCATTCTCTTGCTAGTGGTAGCCTATTACCTGTTGGTGCTTCTCTCGCTGCTGCACCTGATCTTTAAAACAGATTATAACCTGACCGAGCGCCTGCTTTGGATGGTCGTGCTCTGGATAGTGCCTGTGTTTGGCCTGCTGGCCTATTGGGTGTTCTGGAAAAGAAGATCTTCCCTCTAAATACCCAATCGATAAATAAATGAAAACAATACTAGGTATAGCTACTATGCTGTTGCTATCCCTGTCAGGGTATGGCCAAGTTAAGTCCGCAGACAGGAGGATGTTTGCCGATACAGAGGAGCAAATAATGACTTATAGAGCACTTATTAACCAAGCCTGGGAGACAAACAACACAGCATTAGTTCGTAGTTACCAGGACTCAGTGGGGTATGCGATCATGGGTTCTTATCTGGGCGAACACACATTTACTACCTTAGATAAAAAACAATTGACTATAAGCAATTTGAAGAAGCCTATCATGATGATTGCTTCCGCATCATGGTGTGGCCCATGTATTGCTGAGATTCCTGCATTAAACAAAATTGCGGAAGAATATAAGGACAGGTTGGCCTTGGTTGTGCTTTTTCATGATGCCGAAGGAGAAACGCTAACGAAGTTAGCTGGCAAGTACAATAAGGGTTTTTTATTGGTGCCGGCAGAGCAGAAGCCTGATCAGCCTAATGTGCTTTCGATTGCAGGTTTCAGACATATCACTGGTTTCCCTACGAACTACTTCATAAACCCTCAGCAAAAAATTGTGAGCCTGACAAGAGGTGCTGTTGTGGCAAGAAGCTTTACCAACGATGAAGGAGAAAAGATTACAATAACAAAGGAGCAGGCGGATGCAGAGAATTACCAGATACTTAAAAAGGAAGTAGAAGCTTTGCTAAGCAGCGACTGATCATACGCTAGACCTACAACC
>NZ_JBZYWF010000016.1:0-78413 GCF_058932855.1 Pontibacter sp. LHS1 | reverse complement strand
CAAGTCAAGTCCATGACAATCCCACGCGTTCACAGCCTATTCCCTTAAGGCCTACCGCTATCACTGTTTTGTTGAACGCTTCCACTTCCACTAAATGAACCTGATCACAGTCCCCGGTTGGCAGTGACGCCTCTACACTTCGATGCACTGCTCCGCCCTTACAAGACAAGTGACTTTTGTCCTCGATCCCATGCCACGGCCCTAGTTCCCACTCGCTCCACCTGTTTATTAGAGCTTTTTCGTGAACAGCTGCTTTACAGGCAGCAGGACATCAAGTACAAGGCCCCCACCTGGGGTATCAGAAGTCTCAACCTCAGCTTATTCGCTAATACTTAGTTGATGCAATGTAATAGGTGTCCGTTTCAAAAAAATTAAACCAGTTTAAGAAAACACCCAAAGGCGGCTGAACCCTCTAAGATTTAGCTTGGGGTGGGGTAGTGAACCAGCCCTGTATACCCTGCCATCCCGCAGCCTGTAAGCGCTCGAAATGCGGGCAGGCCAAAGCATACCTTGTAATCTCTGGCAGCCAACAGTGCATAGCGTATCATTGATACCCAGACCTTTCTGACGATGCAAAGTAAAAGCACAAGCCTGGCGTAATCAACCCACTGGCATGTCATTATTACCCATTCCGAACCATCGATGCTGGCTATACCTGGGCGATAGGGAGTAGAACTACTGCTGTGCTAGAAGCTTCTATCCCATCAAGTCGTGGCATCAGCGGCAAGCACGCAAACCTAGATGCCGCACAGGCAGCTACCGCCCTTTTCTGTTATATCGCATGATGTGGTTCCTGATACAGGCATTACCGCTTTTGCTAAACTCCCTGTGCCAGCGACAGGGACCTTAAGCTGGTTTTATCAAGCGAAGTGAAAAATCAAAGGGCAATGAGAGCATCAACAATTCGAAGGGTGCCGGTTGGGCTTTCTCTCCCTGTCACGCCCCATATACAATAGGATGACAAGGGGACTAATGAATGTAGAAGCCCATTAGCCCCCTTGCCTATAGCCAATGGCACGAGTAGCTTTTACCTTTCACCAACCCAGTGCGGGTTAAATCGGAGTTTGTTTGAAAGCCTCATTCAGTTGATACAATTGGCTTTCCGATAGCTGCCACCCTACAGCATCCAGGTTGGCTATAAGCTGCGCTTCCGTTCTCGCGCCCATTATGACATGGGATACCGTCTGGTTTTGGAGCAACCAATTGATGGCAACCTGCGGAATGGACTTATCAAGCTCCGAGGCGCTTCTTTCAAGGACATCGACAACGGTATACAACAATTCGTTATCGACGGGGGTGCCCCTATTTCCCCTCCTGACTTAACCCTCCCCTCCTGTGATTCCTGTCCACGTTTGATTTTTCCGGTCAGAAGCCCCCAGCCTAATGGACTACATGCCATCAAACCCATTTTTTGGTCTGCCAGCAGCGGCATTAACTCTTGCTCGTAGTCTCTGCCGATGAGGGAATAATAGCCTTGATACACGCCATCTGCCCAAAGCAAATGCTGTTTATCCTATGACAAGAAAATGTGTACCAGAGGTAGCCGCTTGGATCAGGCATCGGCCTGCGTGAAACGCGGGTAAAAGAATTAACCTATTTGCAGTTTAAAATGATCGGAAGACCACAGCAGGACTGCTGTGGAGATGCACATAATTAACGAAGGGTAGAAATAAACATATTCCTGGTGTGCCATATGGGCGGTAAAGGCACCAATGGCAAACGCAAAAAGGAACAGAATCCCCAGCACGCTGACTTTCGGACTGAAGAGACCTGTTTGAAAGCTGATAAGTAAGACCAGAATAATAGTAAACTATAAATAATTGTTGGCCATCACTGGGACCATGAAATGAAGTAGAGTTTTTATCTCAGCACCATATGTGATGCCTAAGGAAAGCCCGACTAGGAACAAGATTGCTGTACCTGACCAAAGCCAGGGTACTTTTTCATCTGTCCATATTTCTCTCTTGTACAGAAAACCCCCTAAGTGCAAAAAGAAATTCAACCATGCTTTTAAATTGTGTACGAGATTTTGCGTATAGGACATGTGGCGGATTTTGGAGCACTTTCTTGTCGGCTTGCGCCAAAGTTACCTCAAAGCACAAAGTTTGAATATATCCATTTCCCGGCCATATGTTGAAAGCGCTGTTGTGCGCTGGCTGTATTAAGGTAGAACGCCTAATTGCATTATCAAACTTAAATTGTCCACGATGCCGCTTTCTTTTTTTACCAGTCCGTTTTCGACTTCCAGTAATGTAATTCCTTTTACCTGAACGTTTTTTCCAGATGATTTAACTCCAAAAAGCTCTCCATTTTTATGTGTGCCTTCATATTCCCAAAACACAGTGATGTTTTTATTATTTTCATTTGGTACAACCCTATGCAGAGTTATACTTAAATCAGGAAAATATTCGTAAGTCCTTCGCAACATATCCTTGTACTCTGATATGGTCTGGTACGGCTTTTCAAAATGCGTATAATCAACTTCCAGATCATCGTGAGCATATTTATCTAGTAGACCCTCTTTGCCGAAGTTCCATACCTGCATGTACTCAGCTGCGATCACTCTAAGTTCGTTATTCGTCATATATTTAATTGTCTAGTATACATATTAAACTCGCGCACAAAGGATGGTGTATACAATATGCGAGGCTTTCCAGTCGAAGCATAGAGGTTACACTGGGTTGGAACAAGCCAGTGTAACCTCTTACTAAAATACGATTGACACCTTCCTGGTGCAATTTATCAGTACAATGAGCCATCAATGTGTTGAGTTCTGCTCTATACGCAGGTTGCTTAGTCCAAAATTCTGTATTTTTCCTTCTTCTGTCTTTATCCTCCTTATAGCTTCCAATAAATCTCCTCCGAACAAGTCACCTTCAGCAGAATGCTTTTTCCACTCTTCCATGGCTAAGGGTATGAAGTATTTCAACCTAATTCCCTGACCTATCATACTTTCGCCATCGCCCTTACCGGAAATGTTCCAACTCCTTTGAATTTGGGTGGCACCCCACTGGACGTGAATCCATCCTGCGGCGGCAGATGCAGATTGCAAAGGTGCTCCACTTTCACGAGGTCCGCTTCCAGGAGCGCCGTATGAACAGGCCTGGTATTTCGAGGTGTACTGTCAATATGATGGGAGTCAATTCCCACCAATTTAACGTTGCAGCCCCTTAAATAACGGGCGGCGCCTTCGGTCAAATAAGGATGGTGCTCATAATACTGTTCCGTGTTCCAGTGTGTGTCCCAACCTGTGTGAATTAACACAGCCCTGTGGTTGACTTCGTACTGCTTTAGATAGTCTTCTGATATCTCCAGCGTTTGTGCATACGGAACCCTTATGACCATGGCCTCCAAGTCAGTAAAGCATGCCACCTCAAGCTCCGACAAGCCTTTCCCATATTCAAATCGATGGAAAGGGCAATCCAGATAGGTTCCTGTGTTCGTTACCATTTCAATTTTCCCAATCTGAAAGGTGGTGCCTTCCGCAAAATGCTGCTTGGACTCTTTTCTGACAGTCTGTGAGCTGATGTCTGGACGTTTAGCGGACTGATCTTGATAATAAACAGCTCGTGACTTGGCATGGTGGTTGCATTTTAGCGCTCCCGATCCTAAAATCGCTTCATCTGCCATTAGGCCAACTACTTGAAGGCGGCTGCTCTACTTAATTCGTATCGGCCGGTTTAGTTCATGATTGTCCTGAATGTCAGGTTTACTCTCTCTGTAGTAATTTTTTTACTTGGTGGCAATCTGTGTAGCCAGTTGGTTTGTGTTGCATCCTGCATCACTAACAGACTGCCGTGTTCTAAAACCAATTCAATCTTCTTTTTATTTTCCTTGTGTTTGAATGCAAATCTTCTTTCTGCCCCAAAACTTAAGGAACCTATTGCCCCGTCCTTCTTTAAGTCTTTTTCCCCGTCACTATGCCATGCCATTCCTTCTTCCCCGTTATGATACAGATTAAGCAAGCAGGAATTGAATGTTTCGCCAGTTTCTTTTTCAACAAGGTTTTTGAGCTCTAGTAATTCTTTGGTCCAACCCAAAGCATATTTGGTTGTGTTGGAGTACGTATATTCAAAAGGCTTTTCACCATACCACGCCACTTTTCGTTTGGTGACTATTCTCTTCCCAAAAATAATTGCTTCGTCATTTCGCCATGCAACGGTAGTAAGCAATTTCTGCAGATAGTAATCCGCCTCTTCTGAATTGAGTATTTTGCCGTAGTAATTTACTGTTCCGTCTTGTGGCAACCAGTTTTTTGCTTTGTCTATGATGTCGTCAAACAGTCTCATGCTTCCACTTTTGATATTTCTCTTTTATGCAATGTCCGCAAGGGCGGAAACCGTTTGTAACCGCTTCTTTCTCTGATGCAAAGAAAACTCTGTTTTCTCTTTTCATTTGCCTGCCCGAAGGACAGTTCAACAAACCGTATATTCTCAATTTGCGGTTTCCACCAAAGGATATTGCTTTCCGACGGATTTTGCTCCGTACATCCTTGTCAGAAATATTAGCATGCTGTAGCATGCCTAACTAATAGCATCGTGAAAAATAATTCCCAAAGCATATCTTTCTCCTGTTATTATTTCACTTACTCCATGCTTTACTTTTACCCGGTAATACCCTCTTGCTCCTTTTTCGGGTTTAAAATCTGTTGTAAAAAGCAAGCCATCGCCTTTCCCGGGTTTCAAGACAATGGCTTTGGATTGAGCTCTCGGGATTTGTTGTGTTAACACCACTTCACCACCCGTAAAATCTTTCTCAGGTTCGGTCAGCATCAACACCATCTGAATTGGAAAGTAAACCTCCCCGTATAGATCCTGATGCAAGGTATTGAAACCACCTTTGCCGTATTTCAAGATCAAAACTGTAGCCTTTTGCTGACCGTTTTCATCGCATTGTTTCAACAACGCTGCGTGGTGCGGAGGAAATTGTGCGTCAATATTTAAAGCCTTGAACCAAGCGTTTGCGATAGGTGCAAGTTTAGGATAAATGCTTGTTCTGACCTGCTGGATGATATCGGGCAAAGGATAATTGAAATATTTATATTCGCCCAGCCCGGAACGATAGCGTTCCATTGCCACTGTTTTCCTGTACGCATTGGGATTATTATATTCTGATTTTAATGCTTCGCATTGTTCATCTGATAATATATTTGATAAAATGGCATACCCGTTCTGATGCATTGCTTCTGTAATGCTTTGCCAGTCTGTATTGTCTATCTTATGGATGATGTCTTGCATTGTTTTACCTCAGCCTTCTAAACTTGTTTTTGCTCCTTCCCAACCGATGATGGCGGTCTTTCTGGTATTGCCCCACCTATAATCGCCAAAATGTCCCGATGATTGAATAACTCTATGGCAAGGAATTAGAAAAGCAACGGGGTTACTTCCTATTGCTGTGCCAACAGCCCGGCAAGTGCCTGGCTTGCCAATTTGTCTCGCAATGGTCCCGTAAGTAGAGAGCTGTCCCATCGGAATTTTCAGAAGTGCTTCCCATACTTTCAGTTGAAAGTCCGTTCCTTTTAAGTGTAATTTTATTTCGGGTAGTTTGCTCCAATCATTTTGAAAAATAGACAAAGCATGTTGCTGCATCAAATCTACTTTGTTTCGAAAACTAGCGTTGGGAAACTTCTCTTGAATGCCGTGCAGCCCTTCTTCTTCATGAGCTTCAAATGCCATATAGCATACGCCTCTGAGCGTAGACGCCACAACCAGATTCCCGAAAGGACTTTCGGCAAAACTGTAGTTGACAGCTAGATTTTTACCGCCATTTTTGTATTCGGCAGGTGTCATTCCCTCAATGTTGATGAAAAGGTCGTGTAGTCGTCCTGTGCCTGAAAACCCTGTCTCAAAAGCGGTCTCAAAAAGCGTGGCCTGTTTGTCTGCCAATAATTTTTTGGCGTGTTCAATACTGATATATTGCAGGAATTTTTTAGGCGTAGTTCCTGCCCACTCACTGAATAAACGTTGAAAATGAAAGGGACTTAAATGCACCCTTGCAGCAATTTCCTCCAGATTGGGTTGCGCTTTGAAATTGCTTTTGATGTATGCTATTGCTTCGGCAATTCGGTTAAAGTTGAGATGTTCCTGCTCTTTCATGGTTTTGATCTTTATTCAGTAAATCTCTGAACTACAGTGCCATCAAAAAATCCGAAACTTGCTGTATTTTGTCTGACCTTTGGTAATCCCTTGGTGGTCGGCTAGAATGACCACTGCCGGATAGCCGCTACCCGAAGGTGGCGAATTCGGAGCGATTCACCGTCAGGCACATCCTTTGATAAAAGCACATGGGTTAATTTAACCACTGAACCGCCGCTTTTTGGGAAGTGCTGTCAGCGGGTCGCTGTTCTTTTCTATCTGTTTTTGGCAATTCTAAATCCCAGGTCATCAATTTTAAATTTCAATGGGTGACTTCTTCTGCGTGTTGTTGCCATTACGCTCCTTTCTACGTCACAAAAACCGCCGCCGCGAAAAATACGATAAGAACCATAAACATCTGTGTCGTATAGGTCTGAGCACCATTCCCACACGTTGCCCAACATGTCATAAAGCCCCCAGGCATTTGGCTTCTTTTGTCCAACCCCATGCGTTTTATTTCCCGAGTTGTCTTTATACCAAGCAATCAATTCTAATTCACCGTATCGTATTCCTGTTGTCCCTGCCCTACAAGCATATTCCCATTCTGCTTCTGTGGGCAACCGAAAACCGTTCGATGATTTTTCAAAGAGTATTTCTTCGCTTTCATCCTGCATTAAATAGCAGGGTGTCAAGTCGAATCGAACTGAAAGTTTATTGCAGAAAACCACGGCATCCTTAAACGTCACCGTTTCGACAGGAAGAGAATCTCCTCTAAAAGTACTTGGGTTTTCATTGGTTACTTCATGATACAAAGCTTGTGTCACAGGAAACCTGGAAAGGAAGAAGGGCTCGATTTCAACCCTCCATTTCTCTTTTGTTCTGTCATCACGCAATTCAATGCTTCCTTTCGGTATCTCAACCATGTGGCCGGGAACAGTCGAAGTCAACTTAATGCTGCTTGCGTTCATTTGACTGAAAGAATTTTTAATGCTTCTGTCATTGAAGGAACAAAGTGGACATGCCTTCCTTTGTTGCTTTCATAAATGAAGGCAGCTAAACTTTTGCTTGTGTATTTAGTGAAATCCCCAACGATGGCCAAGCGCACACGATAGGTTGAAAACTTCTGAAGAATTTCACCGGCCATTCCGTTTTTCAGGTCAAAAAAATCTGCCGTGATATTTTCCTCATGCATCACAATGCTGTCAAAGCCTTGATAGTAGAGGTTTCCGAGTAAGTCTACTCCGTCTTCCGTTTTGGCGATGATCATCTCGTTTGAAATAACTTCGCCAATTCTTGTATCGTTTACATGATGAGCTTGAATTTCCATCTAATGTTTTTAATGGTGTAGTCCTTTAGGCAATCACTATCTAGCTTCGAGAGAGTACCTATCCTTACTATTTGCACTAGATTGGGAGTCCTGTTGGCACCCTTCTCAAAAGAGCAAAGATAAAGATAGCTTTTCATTTTCATTACTTCCAAAGCAGCCTATTACTTCCTTTCCATACCACCTGTTCTCAAGTGGGCTCAAGTTTTCGTCCAGGGCATGGCTGATATGTATGAACAGCATTTCAATAGGAATACATCAATCGCAAATCAACAGGGGTAGCCTCTTCCAGGATGTAAATACCCGACATGGTACAGGCAAGTCTGCACCTGAAAAAACGGTATAAAGCTATTTTACAACAGGAACCGTCCATCGACCCCAAAAGCCCTAAGCTTCCTCTCTTCCAATAAACAGACGGTATAGCGCCTCTGTGCATGTAGCGTAGCCAAATACTATCATCAACCAAAAGTGCTACGCCGATTAGCGCATAGTGCCCCGCCATCCTAACACGACAGCCGGCTGGCTCACACAGGATGAAACCGGCTACTATTTCACCTATGATGCGGCCTATCTCCGGTCAAAAGCCCCGGAGCCTGTCAGCCTGACCCTCCCCCTGCGGGAAGATCCTTATTTCGACCGGGTGCTGTTCCCTTTCTTCGACGGGCTGATACCGGAGGGCTGGCTGCTGGACATAGCCGAAAAAAACTGGAAACCGAACCCAAGGGATCGTATGGGGCTGCTGCTGGCCTGCTGTAAAGACTGCATAGGAGCGGTGAGCATTCACCCCGTGGCAGAGGAGGCTGAGTCATGAGCAGGTGCCTGTTTTGTTACCAGCCGCTGCCAGAAGGGGAAGCAGGTTTCCACCAGAGGTGTAGCAAAAAACTATTTGGCCAGGCTACTCCTCCCCTCCTGCCTTACACCGAAGCACAGATGGAGGAGCTGGCAGAGCAGACAATACGAAGCCAGATCGCAGTGACAGGCGTGCAGCCCAAGCTCTCGCTGGAGCTGGCCCCCGCAGAGAGAGAAGGAGATCCCAGGCGCAAGGATTTCACCGCGGCCTTCAGCACCTCCATGCTCAGCGGCAAACAGCAGGAAAACATCTTCGGCAAAATGAAGAAAGCAAAACAAAAATGGTTGGCCTTTATTGAAGTCAGCTTCCTGAGCCAGGAGCTTAAAAACGGCTACAAAGCCGTGCTGCAGGAGCGGTTTTCCAGGCTCGGACTTGAAGGGTGATGTGAGAAGGGAAGAGGCTCACAGGGGAAGCAATTCAACAGGGGGCTTTTATAATCAGAGCCCAGCTTGGTACTTTTATAAAATGTGCCTTTGATTCCCAAATAGATGCTTCTCAGGAAGCTATGCCATATTCCCAAGTAGATGTGGCAAGGTGCTTCTGGTACGCTTTGGCAAGAGGAAAATAGAGCAGACTTTTATCACATTACCTAAGGGAACCTGTTCCAGTTCGCACCATTTTCTTACTGCATCATTGGCAGCGAGCTCTACCAAGGGCGGCGCAACAAGTGCCGCAGTTTCAGACTCTGCACTGGCAATTAGATCCAACACCTCCAGTTCAGTCTTCTGTTCGACTATGCCTTTGGACAAGTTGTAAAGAATCGGGAAATAACTCTCCCCTCTACGGACAAGAACAAAGACTCTGCGGTGCGTCCCCCTGTAGACAAGGGCGCTCAGCATGTATTCCGGAAGATGTTGAAGATGCCCGGCATGCTTTTCAAGAGTCGATACATGTGCCAACATCTGCTTTGAGCCAAGCCCTCCCACATCCTCTAGTACATGTTCGTCCCTAAAAAGCAGCTCAATATCCAGGTCACTGTCCAGTGTGACATCGACAGTCTCCTCATTAGTATGAACATCAGCACCCAGAATCTTTTTTGACTTCTCATGCCGCTGTGTAATTCTGTTAAATGCAGCCACTATCCTATCCCGGATCAGTGATGGGCTCTCCTCTTCATAAATAATAGCGGGGACTAAAGTGTAGAGAAAGATTGTACGGTTAGGGTCTTTCGTGAGCCTTAGCACCCTCCCTACCCTTTGAAAGAGCACGTCGGCCCCCTCAGGTGGATCGTAGTTAACAATTGTGGCTGAATCTTCTAGGTTTACGCCGATTCCATCAGCATCAGTACATATAAGTATGTCATATTCGTTTTCAGATATGAACTGATGGGAGTTCGGAGAGAAGTCCTTCAAGACTTCTAACCTACGCTCCCTAGACTTAAGTGTGGGGTTCTCCAGGTTTTCTTCTATTGTGCTTCCAATTGAAACTTCATCCCTGAACAATTTCTCCAACGCATCAGCAAGATAGGCAGCAGTAAAATGCCTGTTCACAAAAATGATTACCTTCCCTTTTACCTGTATACAATGGCGTTGAATAATCTCTTGCAACTTCTGAAGCTTATCATCCTCCCAAAGTGACATACTGGTAAGTTTTTGCATTATGGGGTTGAGCAGCGCAGTACGTTCGGCTATTCCGAGCTGCATTGGAGCTACATAAGAATAGTTACGGCTGCTACTTCTACCTTTCTGCCTTAAGGAAGAGCTACTGTTCTCAGAAAAGTCATTTGTATGGAGATTGGATACTAAACATTGGCTTAGCTCAGCCGGTGAGCTAAGCCATCCCAACAGCGTGCTTCTGGCTACAGAATCCGTTACCCCCTTTTTGGTGCTTAGGGTTTCATCGTCGAACCAGGATTGCGGCACCTTGACCGCCTGATTAAAACACCTCCGGTTGAAGGCTCCCAGAATATCACCCTGCAAAGCCAGCTCATATCGCACTGTATTAAGCTTGAGGGACTTCGGAAGGTAGCGCCGCTCGTTTCCCATCCTGATGAAGATTCTATCGTTCTCATCTACGTCTCCCCTGCTGCGTGCCATTTCAATTACGTGCGGAAGTCCAAGAATCGTCACCATGGGCAGATTTGTAAACTCATCTGAGGAACGCACCTGCCATGGTTCTGCACCATCCTCACCTTCTACATCCTCAGGCAACATGGCCAATAAGCTGTTAAGATTCTGAAGGCTGGTGCCATAAGCAGTGGCCGTCAACATCACAATCCGTGCTCCGCGCTCTACAGCCGTTTTCAGCCTTCTGAATACCAGGCTTTCCTTGCCCTTGGCTTCCTCCTTAAAAAGCTCGTTTCGGTAAAGGTGAGCTTCATCTATCAATATCAGCGTTTTGTTATCACTTTGCCTTAGAGCTTTGTCCAACCTCGCCACTTGATGGTGAGGTTTTCCACTCGCTCTGCTAAAAAGCAGATCAGTATTGAAGTATTTGTAGGTGACGTCTCTGACGTCCATGTGATCAGCCCAATTTTCGCAGACACCCTTCGGTGCTAAAAGAATTGTCCTCTTGACAGACTCAGCAAGTTGCATCCGCCAGGCCATTTCGGAACCCATGATAGTTTTCCCCAACCCTGTTGCTGCGATGATCAACGCCCCTCCAAATTCATCAACCTGACGTAGAGCTCGCCCAATTACCCCTTTCTGAAAGTAAGTGGGTGCATGAGCTCCCAGACGCAAAGGCTCGTCATGCAGCCCATTCAATGAAGCTAAAACTCTGAGGTAAGCGTCAAAAGGCTTTGCTAACGAGAGCCACCCCCTTAGCTGCTCGAGGAGTTCTAACAGAATATCCCTTGAACCTTCCATAGCCTCATCGAACCATCTCGAAAAGTCGTTGATCATCTTGGGATTTCGACTTGATGAAATCTGTTCCCCTGCCATTAACAGTCCTCTTCTCGTGAAATTAGAGGAGCCATGCCAGAGCAACCTGTCATCATTTATATAGAACTTGCAGTGAAATGGGTTCTCCAGTTCACCGGCATCACGAATGATGAACCTTCCTTGCTCCATACGTTGAACCAGGCCTGATACGGCTTCCCAGAGTTCATCCTCACACCTGCCAAGCTCAGCAATGATTTCTTTCACAATTGCAAGCTGAGCATGCCTGCCTTCCTCCATACCTACCAAAATCCGTAGATGAACTCCGGGAGGAACATGAGCCTGTCCAAGCTTATAACCTGAAAGGCGAAAGTAGGCGCTCGCTATCCTAATCACTTCTTCTGCCTCGGGGAAGTAATGCTGCACGAATGCCAGCCCTACACCCGGACCGACACCCCAAATTGGTTTCCCGTCATTTCCTGGTTCAAGGATTAATGGCAATGCTTTCAAGTTGCTGTAATTCGGTTTTGTCCTTTCAGGAGGTTCAGATGGGAGCCAGTCACATCGCATATGTGTTTCCCGTTAAAGCAAACGCAACAGACTTACATAGGTTGATTTCTTCTTCATCTGAAACCATTGAAGACAACCACATTTACAGGCTAAGAAAAGGATCGAACAGACTTACTGCGCACTACCTTAGGGTATCCCCATTTATGTATCCATTCCTTGGAACCTATTATTGGTAACTGCAGCAGGAGTATGCTCTTATTTGTGTCAGGTTACATATACATGTTATTATTGAAAGATGTGGCTACTTACCATAGCTATTCAATCTCCTAATATCCTCAATGAAATAGTTCGAGATTTGTCCACTCAAGTGCACAAGTACAATTTCTGGCGCCAGCTACTGCAGAAGTATCTGGCGCTTTTTTATTGTAATACTAACATAAATAAGCTATTTCATTCTTAACACACCACATCAACTCCTTTCTCACTATATTAATATATTTACATTTTACGTACTAATATTAAGCCTTCTGCCCCCTTTTCAAGTGATTCTGCGGGTTAGGTTGAATGGCGAAGAATCTGCCTTGATCAGGAATTACTGATCTTTAGACAGCATCCGGCGTGTGATAGTGATGGGAACAGGCACCCAGGGCACTTTTTTAACGATATGCCGCTCATGTACCGCGTAGGAACGTGAAGAGAAGAACCTGTACCACCGCGGTACATGTGCTATGATTCATGCACCAGAATAGCCACTTATGTCTCATGCTGTATCTACACAATGAGATTGGCACCCGGCATACCCTACGGCAGCCACCAACCCCTTCTTGCGTCACAACCAGAGTCTGATTAATTTAGTATATTTGTAAAGGGCATCATCGATTTGTCCTGTGTACATATAAGTGAACACCATGCGTATACAAGCTGTCGTACGAAGAGGTCATATGAAAGAGATTGACGAGCAAGAGGACCTGCTCTACTGGCTCAGCCGCTCCCCTAAAGAAAGAATAGAGGCGGTCACCTTCATCATTTCCCAGTTCCTCAAGCCGGGGCAAAGGATGGACAAAAGTGCTGTGACCAAAAGAAAACTTTCCCATGGTCTTAGCTAGGGATTTCGAGGAGTTCATCGGCCTGCTCAACAAGCACGAAGTAGAGTATCTGGTGGTCGGGGGCTACGCGCTCGCCTTCCACGGAAGACCGCGCCACACGGGTGATCTGGATATCTGGATTAAGGTTTCAGAGGAGAATGCACAGCGCATGCTGCAGGTGCTAAAGGATTTCGGGCTAGCCTCCCTTGGCTTTGAAAAGGAGGACTTCCTCAAAGAAGGCTACGTCACTCAAATCGGCTACCCTCCCCTGCGCATTGATATCCTCAACAACATCGACGGTGTCAGTTTCCAGGAAGCTTATGGCAATAGGGAGCAGGTAGAACTGGAGGGGCTGGAGGTGGCCTATATAGGTCTGCGCGAGTTTATCCAGAATAAGGAAGCGGTTGGAAGAGCCAGAGACCTGAGCGACATCAAGGAGATACAGGCAAAGCCAAGATTGAAACGAGGTCGGGGACGCAAATTATAGTTTGCTCCCTCCGCTGTCAAAGTATAAAAAAAGGCTTGATTAAACACAAGCCTGACCGCTCAGTTTCCTCAAATCTTCCATGAAATGGTTCGAAATTCGTACACTTAAGAGTACAATTTCAAGCGCCAGCTACTGCAGAAGTGGCTGGCGCTTATTTTATACCCCCCAGGCGCCGGTGCTGCACCTGCCTCTGGTTTACCCCCGCATTTTACTCTGCAGCGACTACTCTATCTTTCAGTAATACAAGGGGTAATTTCAGCTTCTAAAATCATGCGCAGACAATGGAGCGTTTGCCTAAAGCACGTAAAACCAGCAGTCACCCTGGCCGGCACACCGAGGCTTCAGTGGCGGCCATTCGTGTCGTGCTGCTGAACAGCTTCCAGTCAAAGCCGCCCGGTCTCCTACGCGATTACACAGGCACTCTTTTGGCCGCGGGCTGCCTGCTGATATAGCGGTCGACAAAAGGCGTGAAGATCGCCAGCAGGCTGAAGAGCAGCAACAGGTGCAGGTACCCAACCTTCGAATACTACAGCAGGTCCCTCCTGCGCTAAACCAATTTGTTGCAGGAACAGGCATACTGTTTATCCGCTTAAGCTAGTGGCTTTTATCCACGTCACAAAATTGAGCGATAAGCGGTACTTATTTTTTAACGCAGGTTAAGAAATAGAAATTGATTACCGGGCATGCCTCTTATTTAAGTAAAGGGCAAGACTATCTTTCAAGCGCATTCTTCTGAGAGCGAAAACCAGTGCTTAGCAAATTTTATAAGGTTATCGTATAATCTTATAGCGGAATTAGAAGCGATTTCCCCAGCTGTTTGCCACAATTAACTTCTAAACCGCAATGCACTTATACAGTGTTAAGTACCGTACTTTTACCATTCTCTAATCTTACCACGATGCCAAAACTTTCCGCTTTCAGGATGCTTGTCCAATAAATCTTTAATGTCTTGAGCAACTTCATTCGGCTTTCGTGAGGCGCCATTTCCACCCATATCTGTTGCTGTCCATCCGGGGTCAAGAGATGAGACAATTACCATTTGCGTTTCTAATCTTTTTGCCAATAGTTTTGTATACATATTTAAAGCGCATTTTGACATTTTATAATGTGGCTGAAGTCCGTCAAAATTCTCTTCGCTGAACGAGCCCCAATCGGACGTTACATTGATTATATGCCCCTCCTTTACGAAAATCGGAAGTAGTTTTTCGGTCAATTCAATGGTACCGAAAAAATTCACATCAAATGTCTGTCTCAATTGTTCAAGATTGATTGCTGCTTCACCCCAATCTTCAATTAAAATGCCAGCATTATTAATGAGAAAACTTATTTGTTAATCATTGATCTTCTCACTGAAATCAGATATTGATTTGCTGTCAGCTAAATTCAATTGATGGCATTCAAAATTTGATTTAGAGATGGCACATTTCCCGGAAGTTGAAGTCCCTATAATCTTATAGTTATGATTATCAGTTAATAAATCTGCTGTTGCCAAACCAATTCCTCTACTACACCCTGTAACTATTCCAATTTTCATTGTCGGTTAATTTGTTCAATTTGCTACACAACGTATTGTTAGGCAGCTATCTGAAGTCAACAATTAGAAGCTCTTCTCTTTTAAGTAGCTGCCGTAGCCCCACGTCTTCCGCATGGGAATCAGCACAAGTACCCACCCGCTAGGAAGAAAAATCGTTTGCTGGCTTTTTTCGCGTTAAGACCCTTCAATAGCTCCCAAGATCAGTTTTGTCAATTCTTTCCGTCCTTTCAGGAAGTTCGGATTGTTCTCGTTCTTGTCCTTAATCAGTCGGGTGGCAAAAAAATAAATGTTTTCTTTTGTCTCCACATAACCAACCCACCAACCTA
This sequence comes from Pontibacter sp. LHS1, assembly GCF_058932855.1. Lineage (NCBI taxonomy): Bacteria > Pseudomonadati > Bacteroidota > Cytophagia > Cytophagales > Hymenobacteraceae > Pontibacter > Pontibacter sp. LHS1. The sequence continues at coordinate 63,404 of NZ_JBZYWF010000016.1, read as the reverse complement.
TATCCTGACCATTTTTCCTAGTCCAGCCAGTCTTGTCCCTAAAAGTGTGCGTTTCTGTCCTTTCGGAAACCATGATTTCCTTCACCTGGTCGATAGTTGATCTAGAGAAAGGGAGACGGCTCTCATACAGTTTGACCAGAAAGTCAACCTGATTTTTAGGTGAAATGGCAAAGTCTCCATAGTTCCAAAAGTCATCTCCCTTTTCTTTCAGATCCCCATTGCCGTAGCTGCACTTTTTTAGAATTCTCCGGTATTTGCTTCTTTTTATTCTTTTGGCAACTTCCACATAGAACCAGACGGTCGAATTCTTAAACGCATTTTTAAGATCTGTATCGCTGTTCCAAGAGTTTACAGCAATGCCCATGTGTGATTTAGGCTTCCCGTCCCATTTATAAACTTCATGTTCATCTTGCACCGCTTTGTATTCCAGTGCAATCAGTGAATGGGGGATTTTAAAAGTGGATGCAGGTAAGGTCGCTGTTTCTGCATCCTGTTTATCTGTGAAGATCCATTTTCTGTTTTTGTAATCATAAATGGTGATGCTTCCTTTCAGGTGTAAACTGTCGAAGTATTGTTGAAAGTCTGCTTGCCCAAATGCTGTTGAAGCCCAAATGGACAAGACCAGTGTTATGGCGTTTCTCATATATGCTTTCTATAAGTTGACCGTTAGTGCCCTTTTGTACTGAAACTCGTCATTATCCGGCTCTAAAATGCTTCTTTAAGAGCAGGAAAGCTCTACTACTGTGCAGTAGCCAGATTCGATGCATTTCTACAGCGCCTGCGATTTACCGCTTATTGCTAGTTGACACCACCATTATGGCCAGGCTGATGCCTTAAAGAAAAACTTGAGACGCTATGGGACATTCTTATCCAGGGCCTGCACCTTCTTTAAACCAGCGTACATGATCACAAGCTTTTATACTTCCTATAGCCTTCCAGTAAATGTTTTTTAAGTTGTTCTGATACGCCAGATTTTCTGGTGAAATTGTTTTCTGCAAAGTAAGCTCCTCCCTGTTATAGTGAAGGTGTGTGATCACGTCATATTCCTGGTCATATGTGACAATTTTTCATTTGCCCGCAGCACCTATGCAAAGAGCGAGAAAGCTTGTGACAAACTTTCTTCCCTCTTTTGTTTCCAAAAAAACATTCCACTTGCGTCTTTTTAGGAACTCGTGCGTCTCCCTTACACAAACCATCAGCATCGTATGTTATGAAATGCAATGTAGCCATGCTCTGGGACCCCCATAGCAAATACATCGAAAGCTTTGTGCGAAGGAGAATCAAGGATGAGGAACTGGCAAAAGACCTGCTACAGGATGTGCTGCTGAAAATATGCCTGTACTGTGATGCAAGGAACGATGTGAGAAACGTCAGGCACTGGCTATTCCAGATTACCCGCAACGTCATCGTTGACCACTTCCGCAGAGAGCATAAAAGGGAGGACCTGTTACCTGATGTACCGACATCCGAGCTTTATGAGGAATACGAGCATACACTCCACTCCGAATACCTGGATCTCTTCATCAAGCAGCTGCCTGCTAAATACCGCCTGCCCCTGCTCTGGAGTGATATGGAGCAGATCCCCCACGCGGAGATTGCCAAAAGGCTCAATATTTCCTTATCCGGGGCCAAATCCAGGGTGCAGCGCGCCCGCCAGCAGCTGAAACAACTGCTCCTGCAGTGTTGTCAACTGGAACATGACCATCAGGGAAATATCATCTCCTGCATGCCGCACCCGGCATGCCCCTACCTGCAGCGCCTTCCGGACAGCTTTCAACAGGCGCTCTAAACCTGCGTCTTTTTTGTTGTGAGCGCGTCTACCTTACCAGAAAACCATTTTTAACCAAAAAGACAGAATCATGAATGTAAAAGTATTAGAATCCTCCTGCTGTGGAACACCGACTAAAATGCTCGAACACGTGAAAGCGGCAGCCACTGGCCTTGACGTGCCTGTAGAGATTCAGCATCTGACGGATTTACAGCAAACCATGAAGTACGGCATCACCAAGTTCCCGGTGCTGGTTGTTAACGAGCAGGTGGTCCTCTATGGCAGGGAAGCTGATCCCGAGGAGATCCGGAAACTCTTATTAAAAGAACTTAAAACCGCTTAAAACAAATGAAGCACCTGACTGATTTTTTATCTGCGATAGCCGACGGGATTGTTTTCAAACTCCTGGGATTGGAGCCGGGACTGTGGTATGCCGATTCACTGCACTATTTCATAGCCGGCTTCCTGCAGTTGCTGATTTTACTCGTGTTCGTCTCCTATCTGATGGGGGTCGTAACCGCGTACCTGCCGTTTGAAAAAATCCGCTCTTTTCTAGTGCGGCACAAAAAATCAGGTGTAGGAAACGTAATGGCTTCGATTTTCGGAGCCATTACCCCTTTCTGCTCCTGCTCTTCTATTCCAATCTTTATCGGCCTGATGCAAGCTAAAGTACCTTTGGGTGTCGCCTGTTCCTTTCTGATCACTTCACCCCTGGTAAACGAGTTTGCCATCGCGCTTTTTCTCACAGCTTTCGGCTGGAAAGTAACGCTTATCTATATAGCTACTGGAGTGATCCTGGGCATTGTGGCCGGCCTAGTACTGGATCTCTTCAGGCTGGAGGCCCATGTGGCGGACTGGATTCAGAAGCTTGAAGCGGACAGTATCCAACGCATCCCCAAGGATGGGCGCAGCCTGCGGAAACGCTGGCCTGAAATCTCCAGTCAAGCCTTGTCAACTGTAAAAAGGCTGACAGCGTATGTTGCGTTAGGCATCGGCATCGGCAGTTTTATCCATGGCTATGTGCCAGCGGATTTTTTCCAGCAGTACCTCCATGAGGGCAATATCTTTTCCATCCCCATTGCCGTGCTGCTGGCCGTCCCGCTGTACATCGATGCGATCGGCATCCTGCCTGTCATCGAAACGCTGATTGCCAAAGGAGTCCCACTGGGCACCGCCATGGCTTTCATGATGGGCGCCATCGGGCTTAGCCTGCCGGAAGCGCTGCTGCTGAAAAAGGTCATGAAGCTCCCCTTGCTGCTGACCTACTTCGGGACGACGGCGATCTGCATGGTAGTAGCCGGTTACTTTTTCAACCTGCTTTTCTAGGAAACGGCATCCCCTATCTTGGCAGGGGATGCCGTTTCCCGCTGTCGGAAGTCCAGGCATGCATTAAAATGATATGAAACAACACCTGAGCAGCGCAAGCAGCAAAATGCAATCAAAGAAATACTTTTGATCTCCACGTTCCAGAAGGCTAGTAAACCAGCGATGTACGCGCCTTTCCTGAACGTCACCAGGTAATTTCGCAGGGGGCTAAGGATTTAAACTTTAGCAACAAAAGCTTATCACCCACCGCTTCTATACACGCAATATCGGCTTAATAATGGCTTGATGCGACAACTATTAAAATATCATAGAAAATGTCTTTAAGGCATGACAGCATAGTTTTGTCTAGCGCATATGTCGTCACAAGCGTGTAAATTTCTGTTGTCTTGCTGCTCCTGTCCCGAACATGTCTGCATATACTGCAAATCAGTACCCTGCTCTAGCCAAGCTGCCTGCGTGTGTGAGGCGTAAAGGGACCTTGACAACCTCTCCTATAGCCCAGGCATTAAGCACATTGCGCAAGCTGCCCACCTTTTTACTATCCTTCTAAGAGACCTATACAAAACTCAAGCATTTAGTTAATTGCCTCCTGGAGTGATTGGAACCACTCGGGTATGGGGTAAGTATTCCACGGCAAGAACAGCAGGAGCGTCTGGCGTTAACTTACTAACATAGATGGATTAGTTGCCCTTCTGCATGGTGAAGTGCCGGTAGGGAAGCAATTCTAATTCATCTATTAGGCTATAACGTTCACTATGCTACAGCATGCGTCACATGCGGTTGAGCGTTACTGGTCCATCGCCTCACCAAGTGATCATCATCTCTAATCATATTAATTTGAAAGCGATCCTCATGCTGGGGAACCAGCGGTATGCTGGCAACATTATCTCATGAGGAAAAGCGCCTATGTGATAGCCGATGGTTAGAAGCCTCTACACGGTGCATCATCAATCCTTTCAATTTTGTGCTTCATCCCTCATTATAAAGAAACCAGTTATGGATAATTTAACATTTGAAAAACTCCCTGAGGCAGTGAGTGCGCTGCATGACAAGCTAAGTCGCATTGAGCAACTCCTTCTGGAAAGGCAGGGCCAGGAAAAGGGGGAGGAAATATTCACCGTCGCGCAGGCGGCGGCGTTTCTTAAGATCTCGGTGGGGACGGTTTACCTAAAGGTCAGCAGCCGGGAAATCCCGGTCAACTAAAGGGGGAAACGCCTTTAGTTTTATAAGTCTGAGCTGGAGGAGTGGGTAAAAGGGGGCAGACAGAAAACGGTGTCGGAGTTACAAAAGGAAGCGCAGCAGTACGCCAGGATACCTACGAAGAACAGGCTATAAAGCTCTAGGTTGAGTAATAAACCTATACTCGATCAAGGCTTTGTCGATTGGAACCAGTGATTCATTGCTCGAGCTGCATCCATGTATAGCGATCATAGGCCAAGCAAGTGAAAGCCTGATTGGCAGATCTTATGAACAGAGGGAGCAAGTTTGTGTTTTTTTGGCATACAAAAACCTCTTTTAGGCCCGCGGCTCCCGATGGTCGCAGCGGTGTCCCTTTCAGTAACGCAGTCCCTTAGCTTACATTAGTCCCGCCATTTCCAAGGCTGACGCACATTGGCTAAGGAGTCCGCTTACCCTATTCCTCTGGAGGCAGCCCGCCTCACGGTATAAGTCGAAAGGCGGGCGCCATTAACTCCTGGTCTGCCTTTGAGATGCCATGCTTGCCGGCCACGCTACGCCAGTTGCCCACAGCTTTCCTGACCTGCTGGTGTATCGCTGCGGCCTGCTTTGGAGAGAGACGGTAGTATTCTGCCGTGGCGAGGGCCAGCTCCGGATCCAGCGCGTTGTCCTCTTCGGTGATGTTGAGCTTGAGACCTGCTCCCGTCTCCACCGGATTCAAGTCATAGGCAGGCGATAACCGCCAGCCCAAGGGAGTGAGGATGAAACCGTGGTTGCGCAGATGGTCATCCGTGTTGCTCACATAAATATTAAATAGAATTCGCCGCCAGAGTTCCTCCAGGTCTTTTTCCGGAGCGGCACCCTGCCTGGAGATGAACTCAGCCAACTCCAGGTAACTTACCCCATCCTGGTAGTCGATGCCATCGTGATAACCTAAAAGGGTCATGGCAGAGGCAAAGTGAATCCGCGCCCCGGTTTCAGTGCGGTCAAAGCGCCTGGTCAGGAAAGTGTGCTGCCTGGAGGCATAACGCTCTATCCTGGCCTCCGCCATGCTGATGCCCGCTGATACGGCCAGCTCCTGCGCCACCATCTCCCAAGCCCCCACATCCCGACTGTCAGTGCGGCTGGGAAACTTGGCAATCCACAGCCTTCCCTTCTCGTCCGTTACGCCGGCTTTCGGTCTGGCTCCCCCCAGAGAGGACCCGGGTGCCACCAGCAGGCTGAGCCATTTGAGATATTCCTCGTCCTGGCTAATGTCATCTTCCTCCAGCTTCTGGCTTGCATAGGTTAGCTCCCGCAAAGCCGTCCAGGGCGGCGTAGCCATCTCGCGGTTGTCATTCAGAAACGGCCCATCAGGTGCCTGTTTAAACCGTAGCGCCCCCATGCGGTGGCCGTCGTACACCCCCAGCAGGTAGTCGCTTTCCAGCAGGCGTTGCTCCGAACGGCCTTCTTTGCGAGCCATTGCCGCCTCGCGCCTGCGCATCAGCACCCTGCCCCACCGGTCTGGGGAAGAATCAAGAAAGGCACCAAAGTTACTTTTCTCCTCTCCCGCCAGGAACTGCGGCCCTGCGTAAAGTTGCAGTTCAGGATCCAGCACCTGGGCATAGACACTACCCAGCCAAGCCTTCTCGTACTCAAAGGAGAACACCTCCTTGCCACGCACGACGCTCGCCTTCAGCGTACCCATCCACTGGGGCCCTCCTAGTTCAGCCCAGTCAGCATACACATAGATTTTCCTGGTTTCCCTGTTCTTTGACATCTTCTTTTAGGTACCGCGTGAATGCTTGGGAGCTCTTTCCCGCACCGGCAACTCGGCATCCTGCAATTTGCGACCGAGCTTGTCGTCCCGCCCCACCTGTGCCAGATCCTTCTCCAGGCCCAGCACCGCCAGTACTTTGAAGTAATTGCCCATGGCCACTGTGGGCTCCCCTTTCTCAATCTGACTCAGTGTGGGACGGGAGATAGCTGCACGCTCGGCCACCTGCTCGGCGCTGAGCCTGCGCCGCAGCCGGGCCAGCTTAATGTTCTCCCCCAGCTCAGCCATTAGCCGCTGCCAGGATGGGTATAAAATGTTAGGCTTTGCCATAATGTAAAATCTAGTTTACAAAGATATACATATTTGTTAACTATATTTTACATTATTGTTTAAAATATATTTACTAATTTAAAAGAAAGGAAGCATGTTCTGCAAATGGCGGCATTGGATCACTTGGGACACAAACCTGAGGGAGCTCTAGCTGCATATCGGTATCAAGGGGGCCACTTGGTAATTTTAATTGTAATTAAGGTATAACGACGCTCGCCACATTAGACGGTATTGGATTTAGGGCTGGAAAGACAACTTTCCCAGTTTCAGGATCTTCATAAGCCTGTGCTTCTACCGTATTGCCGTGTACAACGATATATAGCTTATCGCCACTGGCAAAGCCCCTGGTTTTGATGTACTCTATGTCAAACAGGTCTTTGAACGTGCCTGAAACGGAATTCATAGTACCCACAGCCAATATAAAATTGTCTTTTGAGACATTAGGGTCTTTGCTGAAGAAAACCTCCCTTTGCCTCGGCTGCTCCATAGAGGCCGCCGGCGTCAGCACCCCGCTGATGGCAATATTGCTCCCTTCCACTGAAGCTGTCACTTTTGAAGGAATGGAGGTAGACACCCGTCCAATTATAAAACCACTCACAAAACGGTTGAAGTTGCTTCCATCCTCTATCCTGTAATTATATTCAGGAGTGATAAAAGTACCATAGCCCGGCTTGCTGAAACTAGCCCTACGCCTACCTATAGGTACGCCCTCTATTGTAAACTTTCCATCGGCATCCGTGTATCCTTTCACTACTGGATCTGTGCCCAGCACCACCACCTCCACCCCGCTGTAATCCTCTTCTCTGAGCCCCGATTCACTGTAAAGCTCTATCTCACCGGCATAAATGACAGTTGGCTCCGGTTCCTTGTCCTTACTATCCTTACAGGAGAAGAACAGCACGGCGTAGAGTAACGGAAGTGACAGACGTGTAAATGTTTTAAGCATACGCTGTATATTAAGTTTATTTAAAAGTAGAAAAAAGGTGTTGCGAACTTCAGCAGGATATAAAACACATTCTAAAGGCTATAAGCTATGGCAACAGATACGTTAAGGCTGTTCATGCTTGGGCGGACCTTCTTCGTGCCGTAATAGTAGTGACTCACCTCAAATTCTGGCCTTGTCAATAGTGTGCCCGCTTCTAGCCCAAGCCCTACAGGCCCTATATCCACCCTCATGCCGGCGGCGGTCCCATAGGCAAACGCGTTACACTTCTCGGCAGGACGCTCCTCTGTCCAGTTCTGGTAGCCGATCACAAAGGCTGCGGAACGGTTGAACGAGGCTCCAAGAGAGCCCTTTGCGTAAAACGTCACATTATTGGCAGGAGCCTGTAAGTAAAGGTCCCCTAACAGGAAGGAAGATTTCCACGGCTCACTCGAGTCTATCCAAAACCCATGATCCTCACCACCCCGCCACTCAAAGAACTCTTGTTCATCATAGGGGTGCGTGCGCTTGGCCACGGTTGCCCCCAAGGCAAAGTGCTTGCCGAGCTCCCTCATGTATGACAGCGAGAAAAGCGGCCCCTGTTTGGCAAAAGCTGGACTGTCTTGCTCCCAGTCCTAGCTACCGTACTTGCCAGTAGGTTTAGAAAGGCCTGCCTGTAGTACAATTTTCGAATGGTTGGTGCCTTTATCTTGAGCAGAGGCACTGATACATGGAATAGTACAGGCAATAAAAAAAGCAATTGTAAAGAATTTGGTCTTGTAGAACTTTAACATACGAATTATCAGAATCTAATAACAAACCTACCAATATGAAAGCTTTTCTTGCTTTCTCAGGCTGTTTCCACAATATGCGAAAACTACAGGCTCCCCTTAATTATCATCTAGCTAATATAGAGAATACCTATTGATTATCAATCGGACGCACAATATTATACAGCGTAAACAAAGTCACATGAATATCACCTTCTATGGTCTTAATACTTCTTTGTCTGAACAGCGTCTGACTATACCTTAGGGTAGTGCCATGCTCCCGAAGATGGTTGTCAAAGAGAGCTTGATCGGTGAGGCGTGCCATTGACTTTAATATCTACCCTTATAACAAAGGATTTTAATACGTTGCGAGCTCTACCAATCCTTTAACGCCCATCTAATAGTCATATCTTAGCCTTGACTACGTTCAATATAATTAGAATCATGTGTTAAGCCTTCTACATCAGACGGATGCTATCTGGGGGAAAGGGGAATACAACTTTGAAACACACAATTACATTTGTAACCGTGATTATATGTCTCTAAAAACAGATGTCTTTTTGAAAGAGTAAAAACAGTATACAGGATTATAAAGTAAGGAATCGCTTAATTTCTACTCTACCAGCTTAAACTTAAATTCTTGCACTAGGTAGTAGCCAATACCAGGCATCTCGAAAGTCCAATCCGTTAAATAATGACCGGATGCATGACAGGATTTCTTTTCTTCAACTTGATCCAATCATTGCTATTATCCTCAAATGGACTCACCTAGACATGCGCTTGATATAATCTTCGAAAGTATTGTTTGACAAATGATGTCACAACATAAATAAACCGTCTAGCCGGCCGCCCCCCATAGAACAGGCCGGCGCTGCCCCGAAGAACATCGGCTTCAAGATAGCTTAACCGTACCTGTCAAAGTGGGAGCCCGGTGTGGCAGCCATCCAAACACTGCTGGGTAAAGGCAGTGCTTCAGGAAATTCCCCCTGAAATTTCTCAGGCGATGACCACCACACCTTTTGCGCGTAGGTGCTTTATTTGTTCCAACCGCAAAGGGTTGTTCAATACATTGACAAATTCAAGCTTTTCCAATTCATAGAGCGGAGACAGGTCGTCCACCTGGTTATCTGATAAGTCCAGCACCCTTAAATTAGGCAGGTTGCTCAAGGCATCTATGTAACCGATTTGGTTGCCTGACAGATACAGTTCTTCCAGTTCTGCCAGACTCCACAGTTCTGACACCTCCGTCAGCAGGTTGTGGGACAAATCCAGCCGGACCACCTGCTTGCAATGCGAGATCCCTTCCAGGGACTCAATGCCACTATGGGCTAGCTCATATTCGGCAATGTCTTCCAAATAATAAGGAGGGAATTCAACCGTCAGCTCACCATACATTCTCAGCTTCATGGCATTGTAGAAGGTAAGCTCCTCCTCGTATCCTAGGTACTGTTCATGCTCATCTTCATCATACCCATAATACCCTTCTTTTGGGCTCTCCTCCCAAAAGTACTCAGGGTTATAACCAATATCTTCGGTTATGGCGGTTGCTTCCAAGCCATCCAGGTTCTGGAGTAAAAGCACATGCTTGAATCGATCGAGCGCCTCCTCTTGTTGAAGGGCATAGGCCGCATCCAGCTCCTTTCGCACAAGCCTTGCCTTGTCAGGGTGATAAAGGCCGATAAGCTTTGGAAACAATTTCGCATCATTCTCTTCGTTGAGCGCAACATACGTGGAGATCCGATTGGCTAGCTCTCGGAAGGCTCCATAGCGTTTGCTCTTGTAAAGGTTAATCAGCGTACCGGCGATTCTGTTAAGGTTTTCATCAGAATAAGCCTCGCTTAATTGTTGGTAAGTCTTGTGAATATTCATCGCTGCGTTACTATCTATATACTCTGATAATCAATCCCTAACAGTTAGGGTATCCGGTCTGCCCAGGAACTCCCCTTGACTGAACAGCCGGAAAACGTTTACGAAGGCAAAGACCCGTAAATTTGCGCTAATTCATATGCAATGTCTCCCTGAAAAAAGCAGAGGCTAATCGCACGACTTTGGAATGGACCTCTTTCCTGTTTACCGAGATAGGGTCAACAAAATATAGAGGGGAGCTAACTTTAAGATCGTGCTTGGCCTCATTCAAAAAAACATAATGCCCTGCCTTTCTACTCACCATTTTTAACCGGCTGTTGCGAATCATCCTGGCATAATAACCCGCATTGGTTTTAAGTGGGGCAATCGTATCACCTCCCGCTGCTGTTACCATCACAGGTATCCTTACCGCAGCAAAAGAATCCTTGTTGGGGAATGCCTGTCCAAGGGCCGGGGCCATCACAAATGCGCTCTTGATCCTTGTATCCTGAAGCGAAGGAACCTGCTCAAATGCTGCGCGAAACCTTGGAAGATAGGCGGTCAATCCCGGCATCTCGGGAATATTGGCTTCCCTTCGACCGTCTGCAGATGTGAAGTAAGTCTCCAGCGCATTAAAATCCATTCTTGCGCCCGCCATTGCCATGACAGAAAAGCCCCCGAGGGAAAAGCCGGCAGCCCCTATTCTGGCAGTGTCGACTGCATGCCGTATATCTGGCGTCAGCAATAGCTCCGTGAGTACAAAGCTCAGGTCTCGGGGTCGCTCCCACACTTTCACAAATTCTGCCAGTATGGGATTATCGAAGGTATTGCCATAATGATCAACGGCAGCCACCATGAATCCTTTCGAGGCCAATTCCGCACAGAACCACTCCACCGTCAGCCGACCTCCCCCAGTACCGTGAGAAAAAAGAATCAAAGGAAAGCGACCTGGCGCAAAGCGGGCATCCCGCTGGGTAGAAAGCCGATAAAAGGGCGAGGGGACTGTTTGTACAGTTCCATGGTGGTCTGCTGCAGGATACCAAATCTCAGTGGTGAGATTCCTGCCTCGTTCCTTGTCATAATACCGGTATGTCTGCTGTCCAACGATGAACGCATTCCCAGTCCTACCATGGCCAGGTAGTGCGGAACAGGCGGATAAGAGGAATACCCATATTAAAATAAAGCTAAGGAATCTTCTGTCCATCATTTTGAGGTTTTTTTGGGACAAAGAAACAAATCGCTAAACCGGCTGCATTGTAAATTTTAGACAAATGCGCCTTGTACTATAAAATCTGCAATAAGCTGTTGTGGGGAGCCGTATTGGCTAGGTGACAGACTAGTAAAAGCCCTAAAATCCTTAACAAAATGCGCTTGGTCATAGTAGCCGTTTTCCAATCCGATCACCGTCAAACTTGCCTTATCGTGACGCATCTGGCTCAGGGTTCTGTAGAAACGCATCAACCTGCAAAATTGCTTTGGGTTATAACCTGTATACCACCTGAGAATACGTTCCATTTTCTTATAATGCAGTCCGGATGCCTCACATAAGCCTTTAACCGAATCATGCCTTTCCGTAACGAGCGATACTAAACGCTGAACCTGCTGCATCTCCTGGCTTACCTGCAGGCGCGAGCTTAACAGCGTTTGCACGGCCTCCACTTTTCCACGTTCCAAAGCAGCTTCTGACAGCCTTTCAGACCACAGCGAAGCTGTACAACCTAACACATCCGAAAGCGGCACTACTTGATTCAGGAAAAGGGATGCCGGCATGTTGAGAAAAGCAGGCAAAGCACCACGCCTGAAACGGGCTCCGTAGAGTGTCAACTCACCATCGCACTTGAGGTGAAATGGCCGGTTTCTGGGCCCGAGCACCTGTACGGGTCCGAATAGAAATTCAGTCCCCCTGTCATCGTATAGAGATGGCTTATTATTTAGCGAAAAAACAAGCTCCGCACGACCTCCCGGAATAATTAACTGATGCCCCAGTGCCCCAAGCACAGGCTCCGCTTTCATCGTCCAGAGGCATTCCACAAAAGGGGCTAAGGCAAGGGAGGGTATGTATTCACGGTAATAGATCAAGGTAATAGGAATCTGGCAGCCCTGCTGCTACCAATGGCTAAGATTTATGAAGCCTTTGGTTTGACCAACATAAATTACGTGAACCCAAATTAGTAAATTTTCAAAGCTCTACCAGTTTAGCCGCTGGAGTGGATGTACTGCTAGTGCGTCGTCTCCCGTAATACTTATTGAACCATGCCATGGGGATATCGGCCTCCAACTCAGCTGCATGATTCTCAATCCGGCGCTCAAACCGGCCTTCTATCCTGAAGCCTATCTTCTCATAAAGGGAAATCGCTTTCCTGTTGCTTTCCCGTGCCAGCAGCTCTACTCGCAGAATATCATCCCGCGTCTCTTCTATCAGCATCAGAAGCCTGGTAAAAAGCTGCCTCCCCACCCCTTTGCTTTGAAAGTCAGGATGAACGACAATGGTAAGCTCAGAGAGCACATGCCTTAAAATCTGTGGGGCCAAGCGGTAGCAATGGATTTCCCCAAGGAGAAGGCCTTGCTCATCCGTTGCCACCAGCCCAATCCCGTCACGCATGGCTTTCTCAACAAAGGCAGCAATGTAGGCTGGGTCTATCTCAGCTTCTGTCCTGGCAATTCCTCCGGAAGTCCGCGCCACCAGCTTGTACAACTCCATTATGTGCGTCCTGTCTTCTTCTCGAACGTTTCTGATAATGTATTCCATGTATAATGTGTTTTAAATCCAATCGGCAAGAATATCCTTGCTGAAAGCAATTCAATCATTAAAACCAGGGGCGAACTCCGCCACTGCCGTCAAGTCAGACCGTTTAGTTGCCAAGTGCCTCGACTATTTTGCTGTAAGGCATGGCACTGGTATGCAGGGCAAAAACCTGCTCCACCTGCAAACCATGCCTGTTGACGGCAGCCACTACCTCTGCCAGGTAGGCTTTCTGGAAGAAGCTTCCGTCCCGGTTTAGCTGCACCAAATCACTTGCGTACAGCAACCGGTGCTTTGGAAAGTAGACCACCATCATCCGCTCACCACTTTCCCCTCGGACAGGGTACAGCTCCATCCTGTTATCGCCCTCCCCTATAATCGTTTTGGCAGTTACAGCTTTAATCTTTGCACGTTTGTTCTGATGCTCCGAAGCTGCCATCAGGCGTCGCAGAAAAGGCTTGTTCAGGTCCAGCGCATAGATGGGCAAACGCTGACGAGCGCACTCCTGAATGCCGGCCACATGCGGCCAGGCATCTGAGGTACTCACCACTCCTGTCACCTGCAGCCCCGGATGGCGTTTTCTTGCCTCTGCCAATGCCTTAGCCGTGTATCCGCCCGAAATAGGGGCTTCCAGTAGCATGACCCCATCCTTTTGTGCCACCAGCGTCACATTCCAGAAACCAGGGATCAGAAGCACGCCGGGGGCAAGCTCCTGTGGCTGCTGATCCGGTCTTCCCAACGGCAATGCGTCCAGGCCTTGTTTCGGTTGTGCGGCGAAGGCCCGCTTAACAGCCTCCGGAATAGCAAACGTATCCTCCGACATCTCTTCATTCAAGTTCAGAGACACTACGGTCAGCTCCTGGAAGGGCTGGCCGTTCCGATACAGGTTGTATTGGAGCGGGTAAAGAATCCCATCAGGCTGAAGGGACCAGAATGAGAAGAACATATCACTTCTGACCTTCCCCCACATCGCCCACATCAGGTCGTGCGGATACGCGCGCTTCGTTTGCAAGAGGGTTGGCAGATGAGTATGCGCGTTGAGAAACAGGCGTACTTCCTGTTCATGCAGCGTAAAGCCAATGCCCTTGTGCGGCACCCCTTGTAACACGGTGTCCCGTAGCGTATGCAGATCATGCGCTTGGGCAGCCCCTAACAATACCTGCTCCGGCGCGAACTGTAAGACTTCGCGGGCTTCCTCCAGTTGGCTTGGCCTCCCAGGCACCAGCTGCCCGCTAGCTGTCTGCATGGCCACGGTATTATCCTCGAACAGTACAGTGCTGCCAGTCCATTCAGGCTGTTGCACGTTCTTGCTTTCCTTTCTAAGATAGAGGCGCCCCTTTTGGTAGTCCCGCGTTTGCGTCACCTGGAGGTAATTGACTAGCCAAGGCCCCTCCGGGCGCTCTGATTGCTCCAGAAAGTAAGTGTGTCCGATACCCTGCAGCCGAATGGTCTGCAGTTGTCTGAGTTTGTCCGCCCCACCCATGGCGGCAAGAGACATTTCAACCAGCTTATTTGCTGACTGCAGGTCTTTGGAGAACACAGGGTGTCCAAAGGCTCCACCTAGCATCAATAGGACAACGAGGCACGTTTTTTTCATAATTTATGTGTTTAGCTTTATTGGGTCAATGGGATCAATGGTAAAACAAAAAAGAGCTGCTACGCGAGGAAGCGAAGGGTCTCGTTTGCCCGGCGCTCAGGCCAGGCTAGCCACTCGCAACTCCTGTCGGAACTGCGTCGGGGTCAGGCCGGTCTGGTCTTTGAAATGCTTGGAAAAGTGATGCACACTGCTGAAACCCGTTCGAAAAGCGATTTCAGTAAAGGTCTTGTCCGTATGCAGCAGTTCCTTTACCCTATCAAGCCTCTTTTGGATGTAGTACTGTTCAATGGTCACTCCCTCATGTTGCGAAAAGGCCTCGTTCAACGAGCTGTAGTTCAAGTTCAGTCTGTCAGCCAGCAGGGCAGAAAGCGTCTGTCTGTCTTCGAGCTTCACCAGCTCAGCCTGCACGATTTCTTTGATTTGGGTCAGCAGCCTGGTCTGCCTATCCACCAGCAACTCTAATCCTAATTCCAACAGTACCTCCTGGAGCTGCCCCATCACCCACTCATCCGGAAGGCATGCCAAGGTCACTCTTCCCAGGCTTACCTCCTGTACGGCAATCCCTCGCCTTTCGAGCTCTGTCTGCAGCAGGGTAATGCAACGGTTACAAACCATGCCCTTGATGAGGATCTGTTTTTCCATAGGTGTTCTTTCTGCTTTACAGTTCGTGTTAAACACTCAAAATTCAGAAGATTCGCCTATTGTGCTTTTATATAATTTCACATACTATTTACAAAATTTCAGGTTTTTGAGTGTATAATAATTATTCCGGCAAAAAAGCGCACAACAAACCCCGTTTCATGCACCATAATAGTCTTATCGGAGGCTAACACCACCTGTAACGCGCACTAAACGGCAGCGGTACTAGGATTTGGAATGACGGGCTTTGTCTCTGCGATCCCTACTAGCCCTAACTGCAAGTCTGCGCCAGAAAGCCCCACAGGCAGACGATGGGTTCATAACGCCATTGTCTAGGGATATTCAAGTGTTTCAGGATAGAAAGCGAAGGCCCCGCATTTTCGGATCATGCTGCCTGTATCTGCTTCGTACGATCCAGCGTGACCCTGCCCTAAATCCTGCAGGGGACTCCCTCTTGTCAGCTAGACTTCCAGGCGCCAGCAAAACGGACTATTACTGCTCATAGACATACAAGACTCCGTTGGGTGGCCTTTTAAGTTTTTTGCCAGCAAAACGTTCCTTCATTAACAGCCGGCTCAGAATTTCCATGGTAAAGGCGTGACTCACCACGAGTACATGGGACTCCTCCCGCTCCCTCAGCGCCCTTAGGAAGTTGGCGGCCTTTCGCTCCAACACCTCTTGCCGCTGGGACTGGCTGACATGATTGTGAGCGAGCGACAGGCGGAGTAACATGGCCCACACCAGAAAAGGCAGCCTCGGGTTGCCCCTGAAGAGCGGATCCGGGAATGGCTCGTTCAAAAGCGCTGAGCTGATCACGGGGCCCGTAAAAATAGCCGCGGCCGTGTCCCTCGCTCTGCGCAACTCACTGGTATAGCATATGTCCCAGGTACCTTTCAGGGACACCTGTAGTTGCTGTACGTCAGCCTGGTTGTATCCTTCAAACCAGTCCATTACTTGTGTTTGCGAGACAAAGCCCTTCAGAAAAGGATGTGCTACTGGGAAGTGTCTGATCAGTCCCACACGTTTCAGTGCTGCCATCCGATCACCTCCCCCACCGCATAAAATACTCTGCTTCACCAGTCTCTTCCTCCGTGCACTCGGCCACTATTTCAAAGCCTTGCTTGAGATAGAACTGGACACTTTTCTGGTTTTTTTGATAGACCTTCAGCTCAATCACCTGTCGGGAACGCTTCACATGCTCCAACAAAAGCTTGCCTGCCCCTTTTCCCTGCTGCGCTGTCTTGACGAAAATAGCTGCCAGATAACTCTCCACCATGGCAACAAAGCCAATCATTTCATCGTGGTCAATAGCCAGGTAGACCTCCGCATTTGGCAGATACGCTGACGCCATAAGAGGTTTGTTCCTCTCCCAGAAATCAGGCGCTATAAAGTGGTGTGCCACAAGCGATGTGCTGTACCACAACGCCACTGCTTCCGGTATATCGTCCTGACTAAGTTTTCTAATGGTCATAAATGTAGGTTCAAATTTAACAGGTGTCATTTCTATTTAAATGCGATGTCGATGTTGCATCTGTTAAGCAGTAGGCAACAAGCAGCGGGAAACTACACGAACCGCTACAGCCAGACAGGTTCATATCCTTGCCTAGTTTAGTATCAGCTGTCGCTCTTCCACTTCGACCTGCTCTTTCACGCTGGGCGGTATCAGCTTATAGACAACCGGTGTCACAATGCGAGAAAGCAGGGTTGAGCTGATCAGTCCGCCAATGAGCACGATTGCCAGCGGTGAGATCAGTGGATTACTGGAGACAGCGATTGGAATCAGCCCTCCGATTGCCGTAAGGGAGGTCAGTACGATGGGGAGAAAGCGTACCTCCCCGGCTTCCCGGATAGCCTCGTCCAGCGTCCGCCCCTGCTCCCGCAGTTTGTTTGTGAAATCAACCAACAGGATAGAGTTCTTCACCTCGATCCCTACCAGCGCAATCATGCCGATCACGGCGACGAATGAGAAGGAGTTACCTGTCACAAAAAGTGCCAGCACAGCCCCTACAATACCTAATGGAACAACCGACAGCACGATAAGCGTACTCTTGAAGGTCTTAAATTCGAGTATCAGCACGGCAATGAAAAGAAAGACCGTGACAAGCATAATCGTACCGAATCCGCCAAAGGACTCTTGCCGCGTCTCATATTCTCCTCCCATGCTATAGGTGTATCCCGCAGGAAGCCTGAGCAGGTCCATCTTCTGGATGACCTGTTGTAAGACATTGTCTGCCAGATACCCCTTGGAGACAAAAGCAGAGACGGAAACCACTCTGTTCTTGTTGTAATGGTCAATGGTGACAGGTGTTGATTCCAGGCGCAGGTCCGCCACCTGATGCAAGGGTATGGCCATGCCCTGTCGGTTGTTCACAAACAGGTGGTCGAAAGCGGAGAAGGTGGCGCGCTCCTGTTTCGGAGTAGTTAGGACTACAGAGCGGCGTTCCCCTTCCCTGTCAGAAAAGCTTCCAACAGGTAATCCTGCCACGGCCAACCGTACCGTTCGCGCCAGATCCACCGAATTGATACCCAGCATAGCGGCTTTCTCCTTGTTGATGTCCACCTTTATATCCGACTTCAGGTTGCTGACAGGGTTGGTGACATACAGCGTTCCCTCAGTTTCCCTTAGCGTCCGTTCCACGCTCGCGGCAAGCGTTCGGAGCGTATCCAGATTAGGTCCAAACAAGCGTACTTCGATCGGTGCCGTCACGGGGGGGCCCTGCTCGAAATTCTTCACCTCTATTTTGGCTCCGGCATAACGGGAGAACCGCTGTCGCAGTGTTTCCGTCAGTGCCAGCTTTTCAGGAAGGCTTACGTCCTCCTGCAGCTGCACGAACAGCTGGGCAAAGTCAGTCCTCTCATTTTCAGGGATCTCATTGTAATACACACGCGGGTTTCCCTTGCCCACGTTCGTGGCATAGTATTTTACCTCCGGCATGGCTGCCAGGACGTTTTCTACCTCTTTTGCCAGTTCATCGGTGTAGCGCATACTTGCCTGCAGGGGGGCACGCACATTGATCAGGAACTGTGGTTTTTCAGAAACCGGAAACAGGCTGAAGCCTATGACCGGGAAAAGCAGCAGCGCCCCGGCAAAAACCACGGAGGCTGACACCAGGGTCCATCCCGGGCGCCTCAATGCCCAGTCCAGGAACCGGGCGTAGCTGCCATGAATCAGCCTCTGCAGTGCCCTCAGAAAAATATTCCCCGTGGCAGGCCCTGCGTGCTCTTTCAGGATACGGCTGGAAAGAAACGGAATGATCGTCAGCGAAACCAGCATCGACGCCAGCACGGACGTGATTACAGCCATCGGCAGATTCCGGATGAACTCTCCCGAGGCTTCCGGGAGGAACACCAACGGCAGGAAAGCGATGATCAGCGTCACTGTACACCCTACGACAGCCAATCCGATCTGCTTAGTCGCCAGGATAGTGGCTTGCATCCGGCTATGCCCCTCCCGCAGCCACCGCTCAATGTTCTCCACGACCACAATGCTATCATCCACCAACAGGCCCAGCGCCACCACCAGCCCCACAATACTCAACTGGTTGAGATTGAAGCCCAGCAGATGGAGCAGTACCAGGCCAATGGAGAGTGAAAGCGGAATGGAAATCATCACGACGAGGGCGGCTCTTCCTCCCAAGGGCAGCAGGGTGATCGATACCAGTAGGATGGCAATTATGAAATCAATACCCAGGCCCCCCAGGCGTTTGTTAACGTGATCCGCCTGGTCAAAGCTGGTGAACAGCGCGATGTTTGATGGCAAAGATTGCTTATACGCCTCCAGCACAGCCGTGTATTGTTCCTGTGTCTGCGAAATATTATACCCGTCCTTTTGGGCAGCCGTCACAAATACACAACGACGGCCATTCAGCCTGGTAATGTGTTTCCTTTCTTCTAAGTCCAGGTGCACATCCGCTATGTCTTTCAACAAGGTGTTTTGACCGTTCAGGGAGTAAACAATCGTCTGCGACACCTCCTCCAGCGAACGGAGACTATTGGTTGCCTTGATGTTGAAGGACTTGTTTTCGGCCTCTATACTTCCTGCGGGGATGGTAGACAGTTCACTTTGTAGATTGTTTATCACCGCAGGCAGCGGTATGTTCAAGCGGGCCATCTTTTCCAATCGGAGGTCTACCCGGACCACCTCTTCCGGTAATCCGTGTATCTCGACGTTCTTCAGTTGGGGCAAGCTTTCCAACTTTTCCTGGAGGTTCTCCGCATGCTGCCTGAGACTTTTCATAGAAGCGTTCTCCGAAACTAGCCCAAGTTGCAGTATATTCACATCTGATGGCGTTACCTGCTTCACTTCGATGCTCCGAATGTCCTGCGGAAGCATGGGACGGAGACTATTTACCTCCCGCACCAATTCCTGGTACTTATCGTTCACATCGCTTCCGTAAGTATAGAAT
This sequence comes from Pontibacter sp. LHS1, assembly GCF_058932855.1. Lineage (NCBI taxonomy): Bacteria > Pseudomonadati > Bacteroidota > Cytophagia > Cytophagales > Hymenobacteraceae > Pontibacter > Pontibacter sp. LHS1. The sequence goes on along the minus strand of NZ_JBZYWF010000016.1, from coordinate 44,126 downwards.
ACCTGCAGCACAGCCACACCATCCGTGATCGAGGTCTTGATTTTCTTGATCCCTTCCAGTGCAGCCACTTTTTTTTCTAGCGGGTCCACGACCTGATCCTCCAGCTCCTGTGGACTGGTACCCGGGTAGATCACCACTACCGGAAACTGGGGTGGCTCTATTTGCGGATCTTCGCTTCGGGGCATATTCAGAAAGGTCGTAGCGCCCAGCGCCACGATCATCAGAAAGATGACCAGCGTAAACTGGTAATTTTTCACGGCGAACTCTGAAATTTTCATGGCTTCTGTTTAGTTAACGACCGTGATTAGTGATTTTTCCGTTAAAAATGCGCTTCCGGTCGTGATCACGGACACGGCCCCTGCCTGCTCTAACCCACTGGCAATATGGACGGCATCAGGCGCAACGGAGGAAATAGTAACAGGTATCTTGCTGGCTGTTCTGTTGTCAGAGGTGACGAACACATAGCCCATGTTGGCATTGCCATCCAACAGCGCCTCATAGGGAATTTTCCAGACCCGTGTCTTCTTTTTCGGCGTGATGGTGGCCTTCCCAAACAGACCGGAGGCCAGGCGGTAACGTTTATCGTTCTTCACCTCCAACTCGACTGTAAAGGCTCCTGTGACCGGGTCAGCGCCCTCCGACTTACGCAACACCGCGGCTACTACCGGCCGCGCTGGATCCGCATCGGTCACAATCAAGGCCTTATCCCCTACCTGTAGCACGGCCCACTCTTTATCGCTTACCCCTGCTTTGAAGACCCAGTCGGCTTTCCCGGCGCCGTTCGTGCGGATAACGGCAGCCCCAGGGGCAATCACTTGGCCGGGATGCACGAATCGCTTCAGCACATAACCGTCCGCTACTGCTCTGATCTCAGAAAAAGCCTGGTTAAACCGAGCGGCTCGTAACTGTTGGCTGGCGATGGCTAAGGCTGTACGGGCATTCTGGTATTGCTCCAGCGTTGCTACACTGTCCCGGTAAAGGTTTTGGGTCCTGGTGAAATCCCGCTCCGCTTTCTCAACACTGAGTTCGGCCTGTTTTTCCTGGGACTTTATCTCGGTTTGCATCAAGATGGCTAACAATTGCCCTTTGTGTACCCGCTCTCCCTCGTTTACAAGCACCTGACTGACCACTCCTCCCATTTTAAAAGACAAGTTAGCCTCATCATCTGTTGTAAACTGACCGGAGGTAATAACCGGCAAGCTGACATCTTCTTCCTGAAGCTGCATGACGTGCACAGGAATGGGCGTGTCGTTTCCGGGCATCTCATTTGTGGGCTCTGTTCTCGTACAGGCTTGTAAAAGCAATACCACGATTGCGGGTGCCCACCAATATAAAATCTTTTTCATAGTGTAATGGAGTGTCTGGTTATCATTGAGTTTATTCTAGTGCGCTAGCGGATCAATGGCTAGTTCCCGCTCATAGTCCGCCAGGGCGGTGAGAACGTCAAAAGCAGACAAGGTCTCCTGCAGCTGCGCTTCCGTCATCTGGGTACGGCCGTCGATGAACTCCAGCATAGAATTCGTACCCTCCCGGTAGCCGCGCTCCACCAGGTGAAAATAACTTCTGGCCGCCTGCACACGTGCCTGTGAGGCCAGGTAGCGCTGATAATTCACTTTGAGATTATTTCGGGAAATGTCGGCAGCGAGCTGCAGTTGCTGTGCCTTATGCTGAAGACTTAATTGCGCTTCCTTTATGTCAAGAAAAGACTGTTTTACTTTGTGTCTGTTGCGCAAACCGTTGAAAACGGGGAACTCCACCGTAACCCCCAGCAAGTAATAGGCTGCTTTATCGTTCAGCTGCATGTTCTCTGTCTGCGCACCGACATCCAGAAAGCCTCCCACCTGCGGAATCCAATAGTTCTGGTTCATGCGGTGCGCCTTTTCCCTGATGCGTAGTGCTGTTTGCAGCAGGCCGATCTCCTCGCGCTCACCTGCATCGCCAGATGCGAGGTAACCCACGGTCTGCTCAAGAACCGGCTCGAACGCCATGTCCACCGTGATGGGCATCTCCTGGTCTCGGTTAAGCAGGAAATTAAAGTACCGTTGGGCGTTGCTCAGATTCCCCTGACTCTCCGTAAGTTGTGACTTCACTTTCTCTAGTTCACTTTGCGCCCGCAGCACCATAACGGGCAATCCCTTGCCGTTTCGGAGCAGCGCTTCGTTTACCTTTAAGTTCTTTTCCACCAGCTGCAGGGCACTTTCAAAAATCTTGACAACCTGCCCCGCATGCTGGTACTGGTAGTAGGCCTGTTTAATGTTCTTGATCAACTCCCGTTCATATACTTTCACTTCAAACTCCTGCAGCTTCACCTGGTCTTGTTGTATGCTTCTGTTGTAGTGGAGATCCTTGTTGATAAGCGGTAAAGTCGCACGCACATGCGCATCATAAAGTTTAGAGGGGAAAAAGCTCTTTTCAATATTCTCGATGCGTGGAAAATATTGGCTGTCTGTCAGTTCATTGAGTGTCGAATAAACCGGGTTTAACATGTCCCCCACCGGTAATTTGATGGTGCGTCCTCCCTGCCCGCTGGTATACCCACCGCTAAAATTTACCGCAGGCTGGAAATAACTACCCGCTATTTTCAGGGACAGGGCGGCTCGCTCCAGGCTGATATGCTTTTGTTGGAGGACAACATTGCTTTTCAAGCCTTCCTCGATATAGTGTTCCAGTGGAGTCTGCGCCCATGCCCTAGGGCCCGAAAGCAGCATGAGCAGCATCCCAAAAATTGTAAAACAGGTTAATTGACGTTTTTTCATATAAGTAGACAATAGTACCGGATAGCTTTAGGATTAAAACAGGCGAGCTTCTATAAGCCAGACAGAAGAACTTGTGCAGCCTGTTCCTACAACAATGGCACAGGATCCATCTGAATTGCCCTATCATTTTCCTCCAAAAGATGTGTGGCGCGAAGTCTGAACAGGATGAACATTCAACTTCACAAAAGTATGGGCTGCCGGTGCCCCTGGCTTTATATCATTGAAGGTTTAGTTTATATAATTTGGGGCATAGGCTTGACCTACTGGTCTATTCGACAAAGTCCGGTTCAAAGCGAAAGGGATACCATAATTTACCAGATTGGGCAACGCGCCGCTGGTGCTGCATGGACTGGAAAATCGGATGGATGGAAGAGCGGGTCCCGGAACACAAAAACCTGCTCCTGGGTGATAGGCATCCAGCGCCTACCGACGTGCAACGAAGGACTTCCAAGGTGCGAAGGCTTGGGTGAAGTAGCTATCGAGCGCACTTAGGACATGCTTGGTGGCAAGCAGTGCCCTGTTCTCCCTGAGGTCTGGTGATACCTGAGACGTACATCCTGGGGAGAGCCATCCGATACGTTCTGTGCTCCAACAAAGCGTTCACAGAGGTCAGCACCAAACTAACGCAGGTATCTTGCCTGCCTCGGTTCAAAAAACAAGAGCCGGTTCGTTTGCAGTCGTGTAGAACAGGCACATCCATCTAAACAAGAAAACAGCTATAAGCAGAAACCAGCAGACGAAAAATCCACCTGCTGCCCCTTATCCTGACAGGAAACAGGCAGCTGCGCTCCAGGCAGGCTGTATACTGCCCCCTTACAAGCATAAGCCTGTATATAGGTGGTGTATTCTAAAACATGCTCCTGCTCTGAACTCCAGCTCAACGTTTTATAATCCGTGCGGCACAGTAGGGCGTGCCTGCCACTTCCACCTTGTGCACAGCGAACCGCGATGCTTCCAGGTACTGTTCTATAAAGGGCAGGTCAGGCGCATAATAGAAGGCCCCTCCTCTTTTCAGGCTTTTGAGTATCTCCATAAAGCGTTGTGCATAAAGCACGTAATTGCCGTCTGCCCGGAGGTGGTGGTGCTGGAAATGATTTGAAAAGCCCAGGTTGCTGAGGATGGTTCCCCATTCCTTGGAGGCCAGATCAAATTCAAACCAATCCGCTTGAAACAAGTATTCGGTAGGTACCACATTCCGGTCTATGCCGTAAGCTTCTACCCCACAAGCGCGCAGGTACCTGACAAGAAATGCCTGAGAACCGCAGCCCAAGTCCAGGACCGGCTCCTGCAGCGCATGCAGGTCTATGTTCATCAGCTCCAGCTGGGCTTCCGCCGAGTACTCCCCGCACACCACTTCCTGCTCGACGTAAGGATCAGATTTATCGTACAGAAGCCTGGCAAAGGGATTTGATTGCTTTAGCCAGCGCTGTAGCGCCCGGTAGTGTTGCTGGGCAAGGGACGCAAGATCCTCATCCCTGACAGGATCATGTAGCGCTTTTACCTGGCGCAGAAGTCTCCTGTACAACCGTTCAAGTGCTGCCCTGTCGAAGCTGTTGATGTGGTAGAATTGGTTGGCCCTACAAAGCGAAGCAATGGCCTTGTCCACCAATAACGTAACAAGTCCTGCTTCCTCTGTTGCTCGCATCAGCCTTAACGCTGGCAGGTTTTGCTTGATATAGGCTACCAGAGCAGGAGAAAACCCAAACGCACTGATGGGCTCGTCACAGAAGAGGTTCTTCCGCTTATTGTATAGGAACTGCTGTTCCAACTGAGTCTTTAAATTTTCCATAGCTTGTACTGATAAGTTTTAGCCGGTATAAATCTGGTGGTAAAACACGCTGCTACACGCCCCTAATCCCAGATAAGCGGTCTTGGTACCTGATAGGCACGCAGGTATGTCAGCAACTGGCCTGTATGCACCGCTTCGTGGTAAGCGATCCGAAGCAGGTAGTCCCCTAGTTTTCTTCTTTGCCCTACCTCGGATCGGACAATTTCCACCTCCTGGAGCTCCTCGGGTGAAAAGGACTGTAGCGTTTGCATAAAACTGATTCTGTACGGCTGTGCGAACTGAAGTTCAGCGGCTACATCCTCGTAAGGAAGCGCTTCCCAGGGAGAAAGATAATCCCCTAAGTTCCCCCTGTTGATCACGATCTGGTGAAACAAGTGTTCCCCTTCTAAAACATGGCGCACCGTTTCCAGGCAAGTCATGGCACCCGCATCCGGTTTCCAGTCATAGCATGCTTTCGGCATTGCCTCCCAAAGTTTTATGCTCCTGCGTCTTATCTCTTCAAAGTTTAATAAAATGCTTTCTAATGCGGTCATGGTTTAGGATGATGTATAAGAAAAAGTAGATGCCACCAAGCAGCCCTTCCAGAAAAATACAATAAGTGGACAGCACCTTTTTTATCAGAAGAAAAGGCTGATCTAATCGGTATTTATGCCTTCGGCGCGATAGGCCGCTTTCTTCTCCAGTATCTGCAGCAGAGCCTCGGAATAGCGCTCAAAGGCGCCCTCGCTGGTGCTCAGAAACAGAAAAGGCTCTGTCAGCTCCAGCTCCATCAGCACCAGTTCGCCGTTCAGTTCCACTCCGTCCACGCGGGCATAGAGGCAGCCCTGGGCGAACTGCGCTACAATACGGGTAGCCGTAGCCAGTAAAGTCGCGGGAGGCGCAGGCGTGTGTATGCTTCCGCCAAAGGAGTGCTGCACCCGGAAGTCGCCGGGCTTAGCAGTTTTGAGCACGGTGTGGCTGTAAGAGCCATTTAGGAAAATAAAGGACCATTCCCCCTGTGTTTTGATCTGTTCCAGAAAAGGCTGCGCCAGGAAAGGTTCTTCCCGCAGCAGTTCATTTATGCGGGAGGTATAGGCGGAAGCCTCGGCTTTGTCGATGGCCAGGGTGTTTTTGGCTCCTCCGCTTACCCGTGGCTTCACAATAAGTTTATCCTGACCGATGGCGGCGAAAACCTCCTCCGCGTCAAAGGCACTGCCCTGCTCCAGCCATACGGTCGGCACGACCTTTATACCTTGCGCCAGCAGATCTTTGAAGTATCCCTTATCCGCGTTCCAGCGGAGCGTCTGCACCGGGTTGAGCACCCGACAACCCAGTCTTTCCAGTTTGTCCAGCCAGGTATAAAAAGCGGCTATTTTGTCGGTATAGTCCCAGGTCGATTTGATGATAACAACATCAAATCGCGTCCAGTCTACCTGCTCATCATCCCATACCTGAAAAGAAATATCCAGGCCTTTTTCCTTTAAAAAACGCAGTAACCGGTCATCTTCGCTTCCAGCCTTGGCGATGTCCTCGCCAAGGCTCCGGCAAGTGACCAAAGCTATTTGTTGTAAAGCCATGCTATTGCTGCTTGCGCAGAATCAAACCTTATATCCCGCAAAAACCATAGGGTAATTATCCTTAAAGCGAACTTAAAGCACTTAAGTTCTTGTGTGACTACTACCTGCTAATACCTGTCGCAACAGAAACGGCAGAGGCCCCAAAAAAGCCGATAGCTCCCCCTTTAATATTACCAGGTGCGTTACCAGGGGTGCTCTCAAAAGGACCTCCACTGGCATTTTGCTGATTCTTGATGGCCACCCAGAATTCGTAGGCAGCCTTATCCAGGGAATAAAGCTCCACTTTAAAAACCTCCCCCGCCTGTAAACTGACCCCCATGTTCGCATGGACCGGGCTTCCCTCAAAGAGCTCATCGCTTTGCACAGCCAGTTCATCCGAATCAAGCACATCGTTTACAAAAACATTCCAGCGGTAGTAATTTCCTTTGCCAGCCGGGTCACGGAAGTGAATGTATGGGTAATATCCTTCCGCTACCATGTGCCCTTTTGCTTTATAGACAAATGTGAGGGAATCGATGGCCGAAACAGGAGGCATGTAACTTTGTGCCGTGTATTCCGCACCGTTTGCTTTCACCGTCAGGTAATATGTGTTACCAGGCATGCCCTGCAGTTGTGTTGTCTGATACAGGCCCTCACTCACTTGTTTCAGCGTATCGACTGCGCCCTTGTTGTCCGACACAATCACCAATGCGCCGTTCACGCCCGGCGTGCTCCCTGCATCCAGGTAGCCCTTTGTGGTGGTAAGGCGCACGTTATAGGGTCCTGGCTGATCCGTTATCAAACCTTCCACCACCAGTTTGGTATCAGCCGTTCTCAGTTCATAGTCGATCACTTCTTCGCAGCTGTACAAGGTCAAAGCCAGCATACTGAGCAGGTATAATACGATTTTTTTCATAATGCTTATTTGCTTATAAGTTAGAAGTTGAAGTTATAGGTAAGGGATGGCAGGATGCCAAACAGGTAGAGCTTGACCGCTTCCGTTTTACCTCTGTCATCTTCGTTTTCGCGGAAATTAATGGCAAAAGCGTTCTTACGGGCGTAGGCATTGTACACGGATAAGGTCCAGGAGCTGCTGTACTTTCTGAACTCGTTCTTTGGCTTTTCGTAGGTGGCCGACAGGTCCAGGCGATGGTAGGCCGGCAGGCGGTAGCCGTTGCGCTCGGAGTACACCGGGTAGGTTCTGCCGTTGTACTCGTAACGACCTACCGGCATGGTCACCGCCCCACCCGTGTTGTAGGTAAAGTTGGCTCCGAAATGGATGCTGGGACTAAACTGGTAAGCGAGCACCAGGTTGCCTGCGTGACGACGGTCATAACGCAGCGGGTAGGGGTTGCCTTCGTTGATGCCCGGCACCGTGCGCTCCGTTTTGGATAAGGTATAGCTGATCCAGCCCGTCAGCTGGCCCTTTTGTTTGCGCAGGTAAAACTCCGCTCCGTACGCTTCGCCTGTACCTCTGAGCAGCTGTGTTTCCAGGCGCTCGTTGAGCAGGATCTCCGCGTAGTCCTTGTAGTCGATCTGGTTGTCCATCCACTTGTAGTACACCTCCACGGAGCCCTCTAGCATGTTGTCCTTGAAGTTGCGGAAGTAACCTGCCGCCACCTGGTCGGCTATTTGTGGTTTTACATGCGTACTGCTGGGTATCCAGACATCGAAGGGAAGCGATGAAGTGGAGTTCGACACCTGGTGCAGGTACTGCAGCGTGCGGTTGTAGGATGCTTTGATGGAGCTTACCTCGCTCAGCTCATACCGGGCAGCGATGCGCGGCTCCAGTCCGCCGTAGCTTTTGATCTTTTCGAAGCGGCCATACGCCACCGTGTCAATCGGTGTCTCAAAAGCCTCGTCGTAACGGTATACCTTGCCGGGCCCCATATTGGTAAAACTGGAGAAGCGCAGGCCGTAGTCCACCGTCAACCGATCAGTGAGTTGATGCTCATTGCTGACATAAACTGCTGCTTCCAGGGCACTGGTCGCGTTCAGCTTGAGCGCCTTCACAAAAGAATCTTTTCCGGGCTTCACCTCTGCCGGCATGAAATGATGGTAGGTGGCCTGCAGGCCAAAGCGCAGCTGGTTCTTCGGGTTCAGGAAATAGGTATAATCGTTCTTGATGCCATAGTCCTTGATATGCGACTTCCAGGTGAAGGCGGATTCTGATTCCTTTGAGCCGAGTGCGTAGTCAAAGTCGGAGAAGATGAAGGTGGTGTTGGAAAAAAGCCTGTCGGAGAAGAGATGGTTCCAGCGCACGGTAGCCGTTGCATTGCCCCAGTTCATCAGGAAGTCATTCGTGCCGGCAACGTCGCGGCCGAAGTAACCCGACACAAACAAACGGCTCTTTTTGCTGAGGGTGTAATTTGCCTTGGCGTTGAGGTCGTAGAAGTAGAGTTGGTTGCCTTTGATGTTCTCATCCCCACTCAGCCCAAAGAACACGTCGGCGTAGGTGCGGCGGCCGGAAAGCATAAAGGAGCTTTTGTCTTTCACAAGCGGGGCCTCTACCGTCAGCCGGCTGGAGATGGTGCCAATGCCGCCCGACACTCCCAGCCGCTGGTTGTTGCCCTCTTTCATGCGGATGTCCAGCAGCGAGGACAGACGGCCACCGTGCTGGGCTGGGATGCCACCTTTATAAAGCTGCACGTCCTTGATGGCATCGGCGTTGAATACTGAGAAGAAGCCCATCAGGTGCGAGGCATTGTAAACGGGCGCCTCGTCCAGCAGGATCAAGTTCTGATCCGCCCCGCCCCCACGTACGTAAAAGCCCGAAGTGCCCTCACCGGCCGTCTGCACCCCCGGCATCAGCTGTACGGCCTTCACCACGTCCACCTCGCCCAGCAGGGCGGGCATGGACTTGATATCAGCCACCTGCATCTTGAGGGTGCTCATCTCCAGCGAGCGCACGTTGTGGTCTTCCTTGCGCGTGGTGATCTCCACCTCTTTCAGGACGGTCGTGTTTGTTTTCAGCCCCACATCTACCCTTCTGTCGGATTCCAGCACCAGCTCTTCCGTGTGGGCCATGTACCCCAGGTAGGTGTAAATCAGGGTATACGTACCCTTCGGCAGTGTAAGGGAGTAGAAACCGTACCCATTGGTGCCTACGCCTGTCCGCGGCAGTTCCTTCACGCTCACAGTGGCGCCAATCAGCATTTCTCCGGAGGCACGGTCCTTTACATAACCGCTCACTGTGATCGTCTCCTGAGCCTGAGCCGGTAACCCCGCCAGGCAAAGCAATAACCCTAAAGTAAAAAGTACAATCTTTTTCATCGTTCTATCTGTTCTGTATGGAATAAGCATCAAAATTTGTAGCAGAGAATAAACAGCTAAATCACATGACAAAGGTAGAGCAGCGACGAAGGGTAGGCTTTATATTATTAAGGCTAAACGTTATAAATTTCTGGGACCGCTGCTGCGGCAAGCATTCCTTCTCTGTGCGTACCATGCTTTGAGCCGCTATCCCGATCGCAAGAGCGGCCTAAAGAGCCAGGTATATCAAAATGTCTATGAAGAGACGCTTGCCTTAATGGGAGCTAGCACGGGTTGCTTGCTGCCTGTGCTGGAAGTATTGCTCCAACGCCTTTTTACCATACCGCTTGAATGCGACTGGTGTCACCAGCATATCCAGTGCAGTAGAGCTGATCAGCCCCCCCAGGATGACAGTGGCCACCGGATATAGAATTTCCTTGCCAGGCGCAGTGGCATCCAGCGTTAAAGGCAATAGCGCAAGGGCTGAGACCAGGGCCGTCATCAGCACCGGGACCATACGTTCCAGTGAGCCCCGGATGATCATCTTGTCGCCGAAGACCTCCTGCTCGTGCTCCACCAGGTGGATGTAATGGGAAATCATCATGATGCCATTTCGCGTGGCAATACCGGTCAGGGTGATAAACCCAACCAGCGTGGCTACAGAGAAAATACCCCCAGTCAACAGCACAGCGACAACACTGCCAATCAATGCCAGCGGGATATTGAGCATGATCTGCAAGGCGATGCGGAATGACTTGAAGTGGCTATACAACACAAAAAGTATCCCTGTGACCGACAGCAGACTCAGGAGGATGATCCACCTGGTAGCTGCCTGCTGGCTTTCAAACTGCCCTCCCCATTGTACATAATAGCCACTGTCCAGTTTTAGCTCCTGCCTTACTCTCTCCTGCATCTCCTTTACCGTACTCCCGAGATCCCGGCCCTGTATGTTGGCCGACACAAGGATTCTGCGCTGTGTGTTCTCGTGGTTGATCACATTAATGTTGTTCTCCAGCTCCACACTGGCCACTTCCTGCAGGGGAATCATGGAACCATCCCCCAATGCGATCGGGGTGCGCCGTATTGTCTCCAGGCTTTTCCGACTTTCATTATCTGTACGCAGGACAATGTCAAAACCCTTCTGCCCGTCGACCACCTGCCCGACCACCTCACCATTATAAAAAGTCTGTACATCACGGGCCACGGAGCCTGCCTGAAGTCCATACCTTTTGACAGCCTCCCGGTCTACCCGGATCATCAGCTGGGGCACCATGACCTGGTTCTCCACCTGAACGTCCACCACTCCCTCCACTGCACGGATGATATTTTGCAGGTCCTGCGCCTGCGCTCTTAGCGCTGTCAGGTCATTGCCGAAGATTTTAATGGCTACCTGCGCTCTGACTCCTGAAAGCATGTGATCCAGGCGATGGGAGATGGGCTGCCCGATGTTGATGCTGACACCTCGCAGCACCGCCAATCTCTTCCGAATGTCCGCCAGAACAGCATCCCGGTCTCTTCCGCCTTCATGCAGGGCTACATCAATCTCAGAATAGCTTGGTGGCTCCGCGTGCTCATCCAGTTCAGCCCTGCCCGTACGGCGGGAAGTCAGCCGCACTTCAGGTACCTTTAACAGCTGCTTTTCTGCAATTCGGCCGATCTTATCTGATTCCTCCAGCGAAGTGCCCGCCGGTGCCAGGATGTTGATCGTATAGCTTCCTTCATTGAACGGCGGCAAAAACTCTGTCCCAAAGATAGGAACGACTGCGATAGCCCCCACTACCAGCAGGCCCGCCAGCATGAGGACCAGCTTTGTGCGGGCAAGCCCCCAGTTCAATAGTTTCACTTCCTGGCGCTTCAGAAACCGCACCAGTACACTATCCGCTGTTTCCATTTCCCCGGCAGCAGACTTTTTCCAGAACCGGAGGCGCACATGCTGCAAAGCTTCCTTCCTGGAAAGCAGGTAACTACACAGCGCAGGCGTCAACGTCAATGAGACAAGCAAAGAGGCTACAATCGAGGTAATATAGGCAATACCCAGGGGGGTAAATATCCTACCTTCCATGCCCTGCAGGTAAAACAAAGGCAGGAAAACGAGCACGACAATGATGGTGGCGTACACGATCGAGTTGCGCACCTCACTGCTTGCCTCAAAAATCACCTGGGGCAAAGGTCGTGGACTTGGCAGCGCCCAATTTTCCTTCAACCTTCGGTACACATTCTCTACATCCACCACGGCATCATCCACCAGCTCCCCAATGGCAATGGCAAGTCCTCCCAACGTCAGGGTGTTGATAGAAATGCCGAACGCTTTGAACGTGATCGCTGTGATGATCAAAGACAAGGGAATGGCCGTCAGGGTGATCACCGTAGTCCTGTAGTTCAGCAGGAACAGAAACAGGATGACCACCACCAGGATAAAGCCGTCCCGCAAGGCCTCTTCCACATTATGGATAGCCGCACTGATAAAGGTTTTCTGCTGAAATACATCCGTATGGAGTTGGACCTGATCGGGTAAGCCCTTTTCTAATTCGTCAAGGGCACGGAGTATATCCTCCGTAAGGGTAAGCGTATTGGCAGCAGGCTGCTTCTCAATGCTGAGGATCACCGCTGGCTGTCCGTTAAAGGACCCCTCCCCTCTTTTTAGTGCTGGCCCGAGCCGCACCTCCGCTACCTGATGCAGCAGCACGGGCTTGCCTTTGGCTTCCAACAGCACGATGTTCCGTAAATCTGCCAAGTTACTGACCCTTCCTACTGTATTGATCAGCACTTCCGATCCCTGGTAATCGATGAAACCGCCCGTGGTATTCAGGTTGCTTTGCCGCAGGGCATCCTCCACGACCGAAACAGGTATGTTGTGCAGCCGAAGCTTATCAGCCGATACCAGCACCTGGTACTGCTGCTGTTCCCCGCCAATCGGGATGACTTGGGATACGCCCTTCACACTCATGAGCCGGCGCCGGAGCGTAAAGTCTGCCAGCGTCCGTAACTCTGACGGAGGCAGGGAATCCGAGGTAAGGGCCACCATCATGATCTGCCCCATCACAGAGCTGATCGGGCCTAGCTGTGGTGTGATGCCTTCCGGTAGTTCGACTGTCTGCAGTCTTTCCGAAGTCAGCTGCCTTGCCTGGTAGACATCCGTATCCCAATCGAACTCGACGAACACCATTCCCAAGCCGGCGGAGGCTACTGAACGCACCACCTCCACGCCCGGGGCACCATTGAGTGCTGTCTCAACCGGCAGGTTCAACTGCGTCTCCACCTCCTCGGGCGCCAGTCCGTTTGCCTCTAAAAAGACGGTCACCCTGGGCCTGTTCAGATCGGGCAGTACATCCACCGGCAGGTTGAGCAACGTCAAAGTACCATATACCATCAACAGCGCCGACAAGGCTACGACGAGCAGCCTGTTTTGTATTGAAAACTGTATGAGCCGATTTAACATGTTATAAAATTTACAGGGAAGGGCAAGCGGCCACAGGTAGCATACCTACCCGTAGCCGCTTGCGTATTAATGTGCGGTATGCCCCTTGGCAAGCGTGGCTTCTGCCACATCCAGCGTGAAGTCAACCGTATGCACTTTCCCTTTCGCCTTAAACTGGAGCCAGCCCCTGTAGATTCCGGGTTCCTTGAACGTGGTGTTCAAATCAAATTGACTGTTGATGACATCCGGGTGCACGTGCAGGTATTCTTTGTCCTTCAGACTGATCACCACCATGTGCGCCTTGGCCCCCAAATAATTCTCCAGCGTGTTCGGGTCGACAGGATGTCCATCCTGTAGCAGGGCACCCGCAATGTGGGCCGGGTTACCAGCCACCAGCTGACCGCCTGAAATTTGCAGCGCCACGGTATAGTTCTCCGAGCTTGCTGTTAACTGCTCCTGGTCAAACGTGACAGCTGGTTTCTCCGGGCCATTCACGCTTATCGCTATTTTTTCCACCTGGTGGGCACCGCCAGAAGGCTGGTAATCCGCAAACATGACATAATTGCCCCCATGCTGGAAATAGGTTTCGGCGGCACCGGGCCCGGCCGAGTAAGGCTGCCCCTTGGCCAGCACCTTGATATCATAGGAACCGGATGCCTGGTACTCCGGGTGGATGTGCTCAAAATAGGACAGGTCCTCGCTCACGACAATCAGGTGTACCTTCTTTTCATGCACGGCATCCAAGGGTACGATCTCGGTGGCATCCCCTGTGACCTTCGGCGTGAAGAACATAGTCGCTTCCTTGCCCGCCTCTAACTGGAGCGGCTTGCTTCGGTAGCGCATCTGATAGGTGAGCCCATTGTCCATCCCCCCATCGTCATGTACCAGGGCCATACCGCAAACCGGGCATTTCCCGGGTTGATCGTAGGTCTTTCCTTTCTCACAATTCATGCTGCAACGGTACGCGTGCTGGTGCCCCCCCTCGGCAGCCTGTACTTCGGTATGATGTGCGCCTGCATGGTCATGTGAGCCGGCCGTGTCGCAGGCAAACAGCAAACCTGCTAAAAAAAGAGAAGCCAAAAATGATGTTGATTTCATAATCTTATTGTTTTTATAATTTATTTATTGGTTTAGGTAAATGGTTTTGACTTGATAGACATTGGAAACGATCAGCCTCTCTCCTGCTGCCAGCCCTTTCAGGATGACGGCCTCTTTCCCGTTCTCCGGCCCTTTCAGGATTGGACATAGCCGCACGAACTCAGCATGATCCTTGACAAAGACGGCTTCCCTGCCCCCTACCTGTGTGATGGCCTCCCGCGGCACGCTTATCCGGTTGGAAGCAGCGGGCAATACCGCATGCAGCACCAGGTTCTCACCCAGTTTAAGCTGGTTGTCAGGGTTTAACACCTCAAAGACAAGACGACGGGATTGATTTTCTGAGTGCACCGTCTGGGCGGCACTCAGCAGCCTTAATCGGAAGGGGGTATCCTTGCCTGCCGGGTGATCGATCAGGTACGTCGTCGCCTGCTGAAACCTTTGCTCATCCAGAGCTGGCAGCTGGGCCTCCACATACACCTTCTCCAGGCTGGTCACTTCAAAAAGAGGCTCCCCTGCGCGCACCATGGCACCGGCGGCATAGGAGAACGGAGCGACCACCCCCTCAATCGGGGACTTCAGGTAAATGACCTTTGCGCCGCTACTGCCGCTGTTCCTTTGGTGGAGAAGCCTGTTCCTTTCCGCAGCCGAAAACCGGGCTTTCGCCTCACTCAGTTCTTTCTGGGCAACGATGTCAGCGATGCGCAGCAGCCTGTCCAGGTGTATGCTGGCTGCTGCATATTCTGCTTCCACCAGGTTCCGCTCCGCTTCGAGTGCCATCTGGTCTTCCGCAGCAATCCGCTGCTCCACCTGGGCGACGACCTGTCCCTTTCGCACCCGATCCCCAGGCCGAACGCCCACTTGCAAGAGGCTGCCGGTTTGTGGTGACTGTATGACGGCCATACCATCAGGGGCCCCCACAACCGTCCCAAACAGCGGCACCGTCTCCTGAAAGGCGCCAGCGGTTACGCGCTGTGTTAAGATGTTATAGAGAAACTGCGTTTCCTTCTCCACGTGAAAGGAACCAGCCGCCGCCATGGTCCTTGCCTGCGGGGCATGCCCCTCATGGGCTTGTACCGCATGGAAAGAAGTAGCCGGAAAGAAACACGCCAGCACCAGCACCATACCGGTCAGGCCCGGATGACGCCTCCTGCGCAGCAGAAAGGTAAAAAACGCACCTGCCACAAGCCCCCCTACTCCAAAGAGCCACGAGGCTACATGAGGCGCTTGCTCAGAGGCTTCCAGGATTGCGCCTGGTAGGCTTGCCCCCACTTTTACCCCGCTTACCTGCAGCAGGTCAGGACCCGCCTTGCCGTTCAGAGACACGATCAGGTTGTAGTCCCCTCTCTCCGGGAAAACCGTTTTCAGCTGGTATATCCCCGGCTCTTGGTTTGTCACCTCTAGGGGGATGTCAGGGTGCCCGGCGACCCTCACTGTCAGCTCCGTACTATCCATCGGCGCATTGGAGTCATAATCGCTGATATACAACAAAAGCGTCGCCTCCTCTGCGGGTACGATCGGTCCATGCTTCAGCAGTAATTCATATCTGCCAGAGGATGCCTCAGCTGCGAAATAGGAAGCGGCTGCCGTCGCCTGCTTGGATTGTCCGTGGTCCTCCCCTCCATGCCCAAAGGCAAGCACAGGCACCCAAAACAAAAGCATGATGATTCTTTTCATAGTTCTCCGGTTATAAAATGATAGTCTAACATGGCTTGATTGTAATCCTTGATCACTTGCAGATACCTCCCCCGAATCCTATAGGCATCGTTGATGGAGCGCAGGAAGTTGACATAGTCCAGTTCTCCAGCCTCCAGCATTCTGGTAGCGGCATCTATCATCTGCAGCGTCGTGCGCTCAGACTCCCGCAGGTTCACCATCGCCTCCCGGTTTGCCTGAAGCGCCTGCCGAGCGCCTGTAAGCTGCACAGTGAGCTCCTGCTGATACCCGCGCCGTTCGCTTTCAGCTGCCTCCGCTGCGGCTCTTGCGGCCTTGCTTTTTGCCCTGTACTGCCACTGCCAAAGGGGAAGGCTAAGTCCCACTTTCAGCCTGGCAACATCCCCTGTTTCTCCCCTCATGCTGGGGATGTACTCCAACCGAAGGTTTGGCAGGGTTCTGTGACGCGCCAGACTGCCCTGCTGCTGCTCTAACAGCACCTGCTCCTGTAGTAAATGCAGTTGGGGGTTGCACTGCAGGCCGATGCTATCCGATTCCATCTGAACAGACGCTAACGGCTCAAGCCGGCTAGGGCGAATGGGCGTATCATGGCCTGTCCGCAACTGGAGCTGCCTGTTGAGCGAAGCGCAGGAACGGGCACTTTGCAGGTAGTGTGCATGGGCCTCCTGGGAATGCATGAGCGCCGCACTCTTTTGCAGGAAGTTAATCTGTCCGGCGTCAAACTGCCTCGCAGCCACCTGCGCGATTGCAGCATAAAGCGAGTCTATCTGATAGCGTTGGGCCTGCAGGCTTTCCGCATACTGCAGGTTCAAATAGAGTACCCTGATCTCGTAGGCTATCTCCTGGACAGTCTGCTGTCTCTCCCGCTCAGCCACAACGGTCTGCTGCTTTTGAACCTGGTATTGTTTGACATAAACTGTAGGGAAGGCAAAGGACTGTGCGATGCCATCAGGAGACAGTGTCCTCCCCTCCTGTACGATGGTGAGTTCCGGGGCTGCAAGGTTCACGGCAGCCGGAAGCAAGGCCTGCTGCTTGGCTACCCGTTGCTGGGCTGCAGCCGCACGACCGCTCAGCGAAAGCGCCCTCTCCACCGCCTCGTCGGCGGTCAAGAACTGTTGGCCACGTGTTTTACCCGAAAAGGCAAACCATAAGACCAAAAGCAGGTAAAGTCGGATCATAGCAAAAAAATCAAGGTTTATAAAGAAACTTGTACATGATAGACAAAGCCCGAAAGAGGTAAGCGGAGCAGGCTCCGACTCACCTGGCGACCACCTCACCTGGAGGAGCAGCCGGCTCTTATCTGATGACGCTACAAAATTAGAGGGGCGGCAAGGGGGGTGCTTTATAGAATAGCGGGAGAAACTTACATAAATCCTGTACCCGATGAAGCTAGACGCAGCAGGAGGCTAACGTACGGGAGCTGCTTACAGGATTCGCAGCAGTTTTGCCCCGCTCCCTTTATTTCAAAAAATAAGATCTGAAGCCGAGAGAGCAGGCTGTAAGGAGTCACCATTCAGATCCTATTGCCAGCTGTGCTTCAGTCTGAATTTGCGTAGCAACAGACGTATTTGAAAATGATAATGGCACCCGCTGCCCCGATAAGACAGGAAGGAATCCCAATGCCTTCTTTCGCCTCCCAGTAATGACCTGTACTCGCTACGCCAGTAGCAGGGAGCCCTGCTAAAAAATGAAGGGTGGTGTGGTGAATGCTGATCGTAACTTTACTTTAAATAGATGGCCTCTCTTATAATGGCCGTGAAGCAACCCTGTCCTGGAGGCGGCAGGTACTGGGCGCTGCCGGACTAGGCTTGCTTGCAGCTATTAGAACACGCCCCTGCGGTACCTTGTCAAAAAATGGCAGCCCCTCCTTGGGAGTACCTTCCAAGGAGGGGCTGAAAAGAGCTATCCCATATTGCAATGCTGAGTGGGTCGCCCGATCCTATTCAAATATTTCAACACTGGAGGCCAGGTTGCGCGTAAGAGCAGCTGCCTGTCGCGTCCTGGCTGCTAAGGGAAGTTTACCCGGCATGGATGTCATCCGGGTGCACAAACGGCATCCAAGTCCTATCCCTACACTCGGACTCAACAGCAGCATCGCTTCGGAATGATGCTATCGGTTAACTTCCGGCTCAGAGACCATCCGTGAAATGACGCCGACCTTTCTCCTCCTTAAACTTCTTTTCATTGTAGGCAGCAGACATATTGCGGGGAATCGACATGCTTTTCCATTAATTATCTTGAGCCAACTTGGCAATGTAGACGATCTGCCCGATATGGTAAGGGTAGTGCGCCAGCTGGCGGTTCAGAGCCTCTGTCACCGTATGGCCCTCATGGCGGATGTTCACGATACGCTCCAGCTCCTCTACCTTCAGCTGTCTGACGGCTTCCAGCAGGCACTGCCATCCGCTTTACCAACAGGCCACCAGTTAAGCACGGCCGCGAAGCAGCGGCTCAGGCCACTGCCAGCAATCGTTTTGCTCTGTCAGAACGACTCATCTATAAGCTCTTTATTGATCCATGCACCGGCCTTATTTCCAGCGGCAATCGCAGCAGACACTGCTCTAAACAGCGATGTGTTATCACCTGCTGCATAAACTCCTGGTACGTTTGTTCGTTGATAGTCATCCACTTTAAGATGGCCCTGCGCTGTCAATTCGCAGCCTAAATCCTCCGGAATCTCACATTGCTGTTTGAAGCTTCCCCTTGTGAAAAGCGCGTTAACGCGCTCTATCGTGCCATCCTTGAATACAACCCGCTCCAAATAACCATTCTTGTGAGCAAGGTGGCTTATCTCCTTTTCAAGGATGCGAATATGATGCGCCTTCATCCGGTTTGTCTGTTCGCCTGTCAAATGGGATGCTCCATTAGTAAACAAGGTTAGATCCTTTGTCCAATTACTGATCAGCTTTGAAAGCTCAAAGCCAACATCACCATTCCCAAGCAGCCCAATTGCTGTATTTTTTACTTCATAGCCGTGACAATAAGGGCAATGCAGAACGGAGATGCCCCAGCAATCAGATAACCCCTCTAGGTCAGGCAGCAAATCGCTTATCCCTGTTGCGAACAGAACCTTTGCAGCATGAAAGGTTTCGCCTGTTTTCAGCCCTATTGAAAAAAGGTTATTAACCTTCTGTCCTCTGACTGCAACTCCGTCCTTAAAAACAACAGTCTCGTATCTCGCCACTTGCGCTTTCCCCTGGTCAGCGATTGCTTGTGGCGTGGCGCCATCCTGGGTTAAGAAATTGTGTGAATAGGGTGCTTGTTTATTACAAGGTTGGCCGCTGTCAATAATTAATACGTGCCTGAGCGCGCGCCAAAGCCATCGCGGCGGAGAGTCCTGCGTAGCTTCCACCTACGATAATGACGTCAAAGTCCTTTTTGTTTGCCATCTGGTTGTTTTTGAACGTGCTGTCGGTAGCGTTCATAACGCCAATACTGATTATTTGAGTCTCTTTATTGACCCGTGCGGATCAACCTGCTACTAGGTGCTGGTGCCTGCTGATGATGCTACTCTATTACTTCATCAGGTAGCCATCCTTCCTCCCCCGTTTCGATCATTTTAGACCACGTCCAGCCATTTAAAGCATTTATTTTCTCTACCACATCTCCCGGTATCACATTCAGCTCTTTTGCCGAGTAAGCCGCTAGAACCTTACCGGACGTTCTGTCAGAAGACATGTCAAGGAGCTGGACGGGGACCCAACCTTTATTTTTTTCATTTTCCGCCCAAATCCAACCTTCCCATTTTTCATCTTGCACGTCGGCTCTTAACCTCACCTCATCCCCCGCTTCTAAAACAATAGGATCCTTGTAGGGAGAGACATATACTTGGATAACTTTAGCTTTGTGCCTATGCTTCTTTACCATATTTTACGATCTATTGGAAGTTTAATTTTTACTAAAAGCACCAATTTCCAAGGAACTATAAAAAGTCCCCCGCTCATTCCCTGCTGCTACCTAGAGGAGGCAGGAAACAGCGCCAGGTTAGTCCATCCCCGGGAGTTTTCGCAGGCAAGGCGCTGCCCCGAGAAAGGTTTCCCCTTATCGAGCAGCACCGCGCTGTTCCAGCCCCTCCGCTGTCCAGCTCCAAAGAATAGATCAGGATATAAACCTGTGAGCGCAGTAATAAAGCAGCACCAGAACATGTTGCGCACTGGTGTCAGTCTATTAATAAATACTCTGAGATTCATTAGTATCCTGATAGCTGCCGCAAAGAGTAGCAGAAACAGGAATCGCTTCAACTGGACCAGCTTGATAGTTAACATGAAGTCATAAAAGCATAAAAACAGAGATAGCAGCTGATCTGTAAAAACAGGAGTTAAAGGACTTTCCTTTTGGGGCCTGGCCTTCTGGAGAAAGTGCTGGCTGTCGTTGTATTGGTTGCGCATCATATGATATGCCATCCCTAAATCGTTTGCGGAGGCTAATATATGAAGTCAAAATTTTGAGTTGAAACCGCCACTAATATATTTTGTCTTCCAAGAGCATAATGTCTACTTTTTCTGCCAAGGTTAGTGCAACGCCTTCCGGGTGTAGAATCAGCCGCTCCCAGAAAGCACCGCAACAGCAAGTGCCTGCTTAGCTAACGTGCCGCTATGCCGAGCACCTGTTTTGAAATGTTCGCGAAGCCTTCCAGCAGGACGTATTTTAATAATAAACAAAGCCCCCGTTTCACACCTTCCCCCTATGATTTTTAATAAAATAGCATCAGCAAGTCACACATGAAAAAAGCAGTAATAGTAGCTTTCGATAGGTTCACGGATCTGGACGTTTTATTTGCTTGAGATTTGTTGAATCGAGTCAAGTATAGCGAGAAAGGATTTCAGGTTAAAATTATTGGAACAGCAAGTACGCATCAGTCTATGTCTGGATTAACCCTGGCTACACATGGTCAGATTGAAGCTTGTTATGATGCTGACCTTGTTTTCTTTGGTAGTGGACCTGGGGTTATGGATTTGTTACATGATGAAACCTACCTATCCCGTTTTAGGCTTGACCCCGGCAGACAAGTAGTCTGTGCTATGTGCTCGGGGGCTTTGCTGATTGCGGCGCTAGGTTACTTAAAAGGGCTTTCCGCGACAACCCATCCCGGTGCATTTGAAGCCCTAAGAAACTACGGTGTGGATGTTCTTGAAGATAAACATCTGGTGATACAAGGAAATATAGGAACGGCAGCCGAATGCTTAGCTGCTATAGACTTAATTGGCTGGGCTATTGAGAAACTTTATGATCATCAGATAAAAGACGAGGTAATCGCCTCTGTATTACCTATCGGACAAAGGCAGGTGTCTGTATAAATGTGAGTTACTTCCTTGCAGGACGCTCGGTCCTATGGTCAATTTTACTACCCTTCAACAGATCGCCTGGTAATCTGATCGTTCACGCTGTCCGTATTATTTGCCACTACACGCAAAGCGGCTCGGAATGGAATACCGCCCGGTGCACCTGTTCGAGGAAATCTGATCAAGGAAGAAACTCCGTGAAAGAATGCGAGATGAAGCCGCCATGGGTTAGCAAAGGATTCGTCTACAGCCTGGAAAATAAGCACCTATGCCATTGCGTCTGGCCGCATTCGCTGCATCAGGCAGGTAACTGCTCCGCTCCTTAGCGGGCTGTTTTGTGACGATGGCCTGCCCCGTCTTCTCTTATTAATAAATAAGACGCTTAACTTAAATATATAAGACAAAGCATCGATTATATAAAGCGCGGGGCAGCGGAGGATGTAAATTTGTGCCTGCATCACGGAGCGGTATCTTACATGACAAAGCTGTCAAAGATTATACCCAACTGGGTGGATTTTGGATGCTTTCAAAGTGGGGCTTCTTTTGGAAGTCAGGAATGGACGGGGCAACATAGGAAGCGAACAGAAACAGTAAGCCTATAGCGAGGATAGGGTGCTGCCAGAAGGGGAGCGCCTGATGCTGATTGTATCGGTAAGCCCCTACACCAAAGTGCTACTCCCGGAGCTATTCCTGACCAGAGCATGGGCTCCATTATATAAGATAATCATATTCTTTATTTATATGCTACTCAATGTTTCAATGAAAAAAGGCTTATTGGTCTTCCTCTTGTTTATCTCAACAAGCCATTCGTTTGGCCAAGTGAATGAGCTATATGAGCTGTACCGCAGGAAAGATTTTTCTACGCTTTCAAACCGGATCCAGGACAACAGGCAACTTGACAAAAAAACGAAGAAGGTCTTTGAGGCAACGATCCTCAATGCCTATGGTAAGGCTACGAAATCAAACCAGCTGCTCAAACCTCTCCGCATCGCTCAATCCAAACTAAAAAGCGATGATACCTTGTCCTATGTTGCCCTCAAAACACAGTTTGACAATGAGGTGAAGCTATTTAATTACAAAAAGGCTGTCCGGACAGGAGCCCTGCTGCGATCTTCTTTCAGAGCGTTTTATACGACAGAGGGATTTGAGGATGAAGGAGAGGCGTTGAAGATTTGGAGGTTACTCTCCGATGTGCCCCCACAACAGGTGGAGAATGTGCACGATCGGGATATCCAGTTAAAGAAGGACAAAGCAGGTCTGCCGAACATCCCGGTGCAGATCGGAGGAGAAGTGCACGACATGGTGTTCGATTCGGGTGCCGGCCTGTCCGTCCTATGTGAGAGTTACGCCCGAAAACAGGGGTTTCAATTCGTCAGTGACTCGACCATCTTTATTAAAAGTGGGATCACCGGTCTGGCAACGCCTGTAAAACTAGCAGTGGCGGAACGATTGCGGATTGGGGGCATTGCTGTTAATAATGCCGTGTTCTTGGTCTTCCCTGATAGTGCTTTAACTTTTGGAGGCGGTGTTTACAAGATCAATGGCATCATTGGTTTCCCCATTATCAGCAATTTTGGAAGCCTGACCTTTACGGGTCAAACCAAGCTCACAATCAATAAAGCAAAACCTAAGGAAAACATAAAGCCCAACATGATCATTGATGGCTTGAAACCAGTGATCTATTTAACGTTCAATGGAGAAGAGTTACCCTATACCTTCGATACGGGAGGAGGCAGAACGAAACTCAGCAATAACTTTTATAAAAGGTATAAAGCAACGGTAGATGCAAATGGAGCTTCGCAGGAGCTTCAAGCGGAGGGAACAGGTGGCAGTTTGACCTTACAGGGGTATGAAATGCCAGAGCTTACCTTTTACCTCAGCGGCAAGCCAATTCGACTAGAAAAGGTTTTTGTGAGCCTGGAGCCCATTTCAACGAACGGAGATATTTATTTCGGAAACATCGGCCAGGATTTTATTCGGCAGTTTGAGACAATGACCATATCCTTTGAAGGGGCCTATGTTTCCTTTGAGTGAGATGAGGAGGCTGGCTGGCAATAATCTCCCGTGATGCCGTTTCTCGCTATTTTTTGTCAGCAGGACAGTCTCCCAGGCAAGAGCGTGTAAGCCAACTGATAAATACAGCAGCAATCAAACATGTAATTCTCCAATTGCTTATGCTAGCTGTCGTAGCAGGCATCTCTGTCGGCACCTCCTGTCATGCTTCTGAATAAAAGTATGAACTTGCGCAGGTTCCAGTCTGATAGCTTAAGCACTTCTTTATAATGAATTCTACACTATGAAAAGATTCGTTTTCCTATTATCCGGTCTTCTGCTGGTGACATGCGGAACACTCGCCCAGAAAAAGCAAAAACAAACCTTTCATGATCAAACCCATTGGGACTTGCAAGCTTCCTTCAAGTATGACTTCCTCTGCCTCTTAAACACCCTGACAGGGGATCCCTATTACCTGAAATACTACGAAGCGGAGTACCAGGAAATCACGCAGGCCTTCCGTCTCACCCCGGAAGTACAGGCTTCGCTACAAAATGTAAAGAGACAGGTAAAGGACGAGAATAAAGGAATTGTGTCGGCTTATTTATGCCTGGTCTATTCTGCCACCAGTGCCAATACACTCACTGAACTCAGAGCGGTTACACAATCCCCTGAGCAGCTTCAGAAAGCCTTCAAAGCGAGCAGGTACTATTCCGAAAAGAACTGGGAGACGTTCGAGCGCTTACGCCCGGACCTGTTAGTTATCTTTGACTATTTTATTGCGGTGGACTTTGAGCGTTACTATCGCGCAAAATATGCTGATAAAGTAGAAAACAAAATGGCTGAAATAAAGCTGGAACTTCCAAAATATAACATCATACCTACCCTTGAGGAGCACTTGGGATACCCGTTGGAATCAGACACGATAACCGTGTCCATGCTCTTTTTCTCACAGCCGCACGGCATCAAGATTATCGGCACCAAATTTCTAACGGACATACACTGGCCATTTGCTACTGTGTTTCGAAACGCAGTCCATGAAATGATGCATCCCCCCTTTCATCCTAAATATGGGAAATTGCCGCAGCTTCTAAAAGAGCTCGAGCAAGACAGACTCTGGGCTGAGGCCTTCCAGAAAAGAAACACGAGCAGCGGGTACAACTCCTACTCGGCGCTGTTTGAAGAAGGTGCCGTACAGGCTTTGGAAAACCATATAAACAAGCAATTTGGCATGGGCAGGGATGTTGCCGATTACTGGGCCAAGCAGGATGGCGGGATTCATGTGCTGGCCGTGTGCCTCTACGTCGCGATGCAAGACTGGGAGTTCAGTAGAAAAAACCATTATTCAAAGTTTCTTAAACACTTCAGCAAAACGGTCAAGCGAAACGGGGGTATGATCAAATTTTATAGAAAACTGTACCCTGTACAACGTGGTACAGCGAATGGAAGCTAGACTTTTGCCCCCTCCCAAAGCAGTGAACGCCACTCTTGGTGAAAAAACGACCTATGGTTTGTGTCACTCGGCTGGCGGCAAGCCGTGTTATTTCAATTCCTTAGCCTGTGCGTTCACTTGCTCTTTACCTGATGAGCCTTATACCTTGGAACCACTTCAAGGCGTGACTGCTTGCCTACCTGCAAAAGCGGAACCCGACCCACGACGACACCTTTCTCATAATACCTTCACATAAGGAAACGCCTTACCAGGAAAAAAGCCACCGAATAGGAAAAAGAACACCGCTGGGGTACGAACTGGTGTCGCTGAGCTTCAACATCAGTGCTGGCGCTGCTGAAATATTAGAAGTTGTGTAGCCGGGCGTGCTAGTAACTCCGCCGCACTTTGCTGTTGAGGCACAGTTGACCACCGCTTGCTAAGCGGGAGATCTGTACCTCAGGATAAACAGAAAGATTAAATCATCAGTAGTAGGCAGGACAAGGCGTGAAGAGATAGCAAGTTAACCTGTTTGACGCACTGTGTTTTTCAGCGTAGGTAAGCCATCATGGCACGGAATCCGAACAATTACCTGCATGGGCAGAGGCCAGCTAATGTCAAGCCTGTACGATCATTTCCGGCACCTTATACGATGCATCTGTCCTATTTACCAGGCCATAGCACCAGGAAGCAACTTCCTGACCTGGACTGATAGCTGTCCCAATATTTTTTAACTGCCAGCCTGTGCATTTTCCTTCACACACAAGCGCGCCTCTAAACTGTAAGCAAATCAACAGGAAACTTTATTCCGGAGATCCTAATAAAGTCTGTTTCGGTTACGCGAAGGAAAGCTCGCTCTCTTGAAGGAGCGAGCTTCTCCCTCAGACTAGCCTATAGCACAAGCCCTGCAATCACCAGTAAAACCAGTAAAAAGAAAGCAATTTAGTACTACTGCTAGAGCGGGTTATTGGGATAAGTCGGGTTTATAACAAGGCTGAGGGCTCCGCTTTATGAGCCACTGCATTTTCTCCTTGACTCACAGGTACCGTACTTTTCTCCAATGGATACCCCTGAGGTAGTTTTGCACTTTTCTCTTCCCTGTGCTGAGAGGGTGAGCGGCCGGTCAGGTCCTTGAACTGTTTGGAAAAGTGGAACACGCTGCTAAACCCTGTCCGGTAGGCAATCTCAGTGAAGGTGTAGTCTGTCTGCTCCAGCAGCTCGATCACCCGGCACAGCCTCCTTTGGATGACATACTGCTCAATGGTGCTACCCTCTACCTTTACAAAAATCTCGCTCAGGGAGCTGTAGTTGCAGTGGAGCCGTTCGGCCAGTAGCTTTGAGAGCCGAAATCTGCTTTCATTTCCCTGAACATAGTTGTCTACTGTCTCATGGATAATCTCTTTGATCTGGCCGACGAGCGCCGCTTGCCGGTCCACTAGCAAAGCAAAGCCGAGGTCTGTCAGCACTTCGTCCACCTTTCGAAGCTCCTCCGTACGTGGCACATCCTCCAACACTACCCTGCCGAGCGAAACTTCTTTCACCGCTAGGCCTGCCTCCTCCAGACTCTTGTGCAGTACAGTCACGCAACGGTTGCAGACCATCCCTTTGATCAATAACTCATTTGTCATAGCCATAATTTTAATAAGTAAGAAGATATGACAAAATAATAATATTTTATACAAGTAATTACATTTATACGTAAAATACTTATATTTTTTAGTGATCGTCCAAAAAACGAAGCCGGGGAGCCATGCCCCCCTTAAATGGCTTAGTTACAGCAGGAGCATCCGCATGTGCAGCCGCTCTCCGGGCAGCTGTTTCCGCAGTTACACACGTTGCAGGAGCAGTTGGATTGGTTGCAGTTACATATACCGTTCTTTGTTTCCATAATTTCTTCTTTTTAAATGAATGAATGAACAATACAAAGATAGAGGCGCTGCGCAGGCTGTGCTTTATACTAGAAAGGGGAAGTTTTACATACTTTGACAAACCCACAACCACCTTTACTTCAGTTACTTGCATACGACAACATTGTGATAGTCAAAGGCAAAAACTGTGACATCCTTTCCTGTGAATCAGATGAAGAGTGGCCCTAACAAAGCAACGGGCCTTCGCTGGAAACAACCTGTCAAATGAAAATATTAAAAACGCTACATTTTACGCAGGCGAATAAATATATTTGGCTCTTGTGAGGAGGCGGCAGATGCGATAGGAACTTGAAGCCCCCCTTCAAGTTTAAGCTGGAAAGCCAATAATCTTCTTGCCACAGTGCCACCCCACATTCTTTAGAAACTGAAGCTAAAAACATCATGCTAAATCATTTGCTGCCCATTTTTTTGCTTTCTTGCACGATGATCGTCCCCCCTTCTCTAGGCCAATCGTTAACCTCCACACAAGAAGGCCATAATGGCTCAGATGCTGTCCTTTCTAAGATGTTGAAAGCATTCGGAGGCAAGAAAAACCTAGATAAAATGGAGTATGTCACCTACACCCTTTCCAGGAAAGCCTATCAGGAGAATGGGGACACAGTGCAGACCCGACAGCTGTGGTACGTGCACTTGAAGAAGCCCCTGGTCGTAAGACTCGACATTGGTGCCGGAGATACAACGACCCAGGCCACTACATTTTACAAACCAGGAGGAATAAACGATAACACGGAGCAGCGTGCAACCTACGAAGGGCTGTTACGGTCTAGGTTCTTCAACTTTTTATACCTGCTGACTTCCCCTGAGGCTGCTTTTGCGTACGTGAAGCCCTACACGTACCATAACAGCCAGCTAGACATCATCAGAGCATCAAGCCGGGAGCATCCGCAGATGGCGATCGACCTGTTTGTGAACAAGAAAGGAGAAATTGTTACGTCCTCCTCACCACATCCGGCTTCCGGGGAGTACCTTAGATTTGCTGACGAACATGAATATGTTAAAGTAACAGGGAAAATCGTTTTCCCTTTACAGTACCGGGTCGTGCAACAGGATAAGGTACTGGCAGAAGGCCTGTTTTCGGATATGCATATTAACAAGCTCACCCCCTTTTGGCAAAGGCAGCTACAATTACTGGGTATAGTGCACTAGGTTATCGCCTGTACACACGGGTAAAGAAGAAGGGCGCAGATGATACCCCATCACCTGCGCCCTTTCAGGAAGCGTTTTGCTGCCGACTGGCAGCGCCGGGAGCAGTTACCTGTCGCCCCTCCCCATCTCTCGCATTCATTTTACTATAAGCCGCCCCTCCCAGCTATAGCCGGAAGCATGCGTCCCTTACACCTGAAGGAACTGCTGGCGCCGCTTCACGTCGCGTTTTAAATTAATGACAGCGCATGCCGGGATCCCTTGGTGCTACATAGGGCTGTGTTCCGTCGATCACTTCAAAATTGGCCATCATACCAGCCTCATGATGCTCCAGGATGTGGCAATGATACATCCACCTGCCTGGGCGGTTGTCAGGCATCCAGGCTATTTTGATGGTTGCCCTTGGTCCTAGGTTGTAGGTGTCCTTCCAGGCAAGATATTCTGGGGCTTTACCGTTTTCTTCAATTACCTGAAAGAAGAAGCCGTGCAGGTGGAACGGGTGATCCATCAGACTGGCATTGCGAACTTCCCATACCTGCAACTCGCCTACCTTCACCGGTTCATCCTCTGTGTGCTCTTCCCCGTTAACATAGAAATTAACGCCATTCTTCAGGTTCGGTATAACAGACAAGCTCACCTTTCTTGTGACCGGCGCATCCTGCGGAGCCAGCGGCTCTATCTTCCGCAACACATCCGGAATGTATGCCACAGAGGGCTTTTGCTCTCCCACAACCACGGTGGCAAACTTCTTCCGTTTTGATTTGATAAAAGTCTTCCTGTCGTATGGCAGTGATTCGATCAGGAAGGTATCTCCTTCCGTGAAAGGCCCGACTGCAATATCCATGCGCTCGCCCGGTACGATCAGGACCTCTGTCACTTCTCTTGGCCTTTCCAGCAGTCCGCCATCCGTACCGATGATGCTGAACGGCTTACCGCTTAAATGCAGCACAAAGTAGCGGGCACTGGAGGAATTGATAAAGCGCCAGCGCTCTATTTGGCCGGCGTGGATGTGTATCAGCGGGTTTTCTTTCCCGTTGATCAACAACGTGTCTCCTTCACGCCCATCGTGTCTTTCAATCACGCGGGGCAGGTACCAACCGGGTTGTTTGAAATCATAGTCATCAGTCAGCTTCATGTCATCGATCATGAACACTTTTTCTCCGTCTGTCACTGGATCGGTCTCATCCTCCACCAACAGCGCGCCATACATGCCGCGCTCCATCTGCACCGTTTCATTAAAATGGGAGTGATACCAGAAAGTACCGGCATCTGGCACCATGAAGCGGTATTCAAACTCCTCGCCCGGCTCAATGGGCTTTTGCACTTCGCCTGTGCCATCCATTGAAGCCGGTAGTCTTAATCCATGCCAATGAATGATCGTGGGCTCCTGCAGGTTGTTCTTTACTTTAATCACCACCGTATCGCCTTTCTGAGCTTTTATGGTAGGACCAGGCACCTGGTTATTGAAACCCCAGGCTTCCACTGTTTTACCGGGAGCTAGCTCCCACTCAAAAATTCCGGCTGTCAATTCGTAGGTTACGATGTTGCCTGTCTGTTTATTTTCCATGTGTTTTATTTTGTTTGGTGATTCTTGTATTGAGGTCTTTATCAGCAAGTAGGGAACGAAGGGGAGCCATGCCCCCCTTAAATGGCTTAGTTACAGCAGGAGCATCCGCATGTGCAGCCGCTCTCCGGGCAGCTGTTTCCGCAGTTACACACGTTGCAGGAGCAGTTGGATTGGTTGCAGTTGCATATACCGTTCTTTGTTTCCATAATTTCTTCTTTTTAAATGAATGAATGAACAATACAAAGATAGAGGCGCTGCGCAGGCTGTGCTTTATACTAGAAAGGGGAAGTTTTACATATTTTGTAAAACCAATATTATCTTAAAATAAAACTATTGTGTGTAACACCAGCCATAGGCCGATTCTTTCTCTCTGCTTTTCCTGAAATAGTTGGCAGGTTGTTATGAGATCACATTGCTCATCTGATTCGTGCAGTTAATAAAGGATAGCAGGCACTAGAATTCAGTGATGGAAGTAAAGCGTAAATTTCGCAAAAGTTCAAGCTTAAGATGCTTCAACAGTTGCCTATACAGCTCCAACTGGATTTACCACAGTATTATCCGGCCATGTTCATCTAACAAGCTCAGTAAATCGCAATACATACATCATCCCGACGCTGGTAAAAATGAAGGGCGCAGATGATTGACAATCACCTGCGCCCTTCCTGTTGAAGGTGTGCTGCAGCCGTGCAGCACCGGGAACTGCTAACTTGCCCTCCTTCCACAACCTAAGCTTACTGTGGTACGCTTAGGTGTTCGTGGGCGAGACGCCATCTGCCCTCCCGTTTAACCAGGATACTGGTGCCTCGCCCCCTGCCATTCACGGGTTTGCCTTCATGAGTACCCTGGTATGTATATTCATAAATGCAGGTTGCACTGTTCTTGTCAACCGACAGCCACTCTAGGTTTTCGATCCCATACACTTCATCCGGCAGATACCGCCAGGCAGCTTCAAAATATGATTGAATGGCGTTGATGCCGTGACTCTCACTTTTGTTAAACCAAAACACGGCATCCGGCAACAGTAGTGCTTGTACATTGGCAAAATCATGCGAGTTGGTAGCGTCTACATAACCTTTTATGTATGCATTGAGCTCCTGCTCCGTTTTAAAGCCGCCTTTTCCGCCGGATGCCATGGCAGCCGCACACACAAACAGGTATAAAAATATAAAAACCATTTTCTTCAGCATGACAAGGATGATTGAATTCTTTAAATTTAGACAAAACTCTAAGAGGTATCCGGTAGCGTTTTTATCCGCTATCGCAATGGGACCAACCACAGAAATCTAGGCTATTAACCGTCAATTCCGCCATGTAACAACGCCCTTTATACGGAGGGATGCCCCTAGTTCTTGGTAGAAGCGGATGGCTTTGTGGTTGTCTTCCTCCACTTCCCACTTAACGTGACTTGCACCGCCTAGCTCCGCCTCCTGCTTCATGCGGGTCATGAGCTTCTTCCCTACTCCCAGACTTCTAAAGTCAGGTTTAACAAAGACATCGTCTATGCTAATGAAGGCATTTCCGGCCCAAATAGAAAAATTCCTTGTGTAGGAAACATAGCCCACCAGTTGCCCTTCCACTTCGGCAACAAAAATTTCAAAGGCAGGTTCTTGGCAGAAGGCATTATCCACAAATCCTTGTCGGTCTATTTTTACAAATTCCAGTTGATTGTGGTATATCGCTAAATCCTTCATTAATGCTAAAACGGCATCCGTATCCGCTTTAGCCATTTTTCTTATAATTACCTCCATTTTATAAAATCATTTTGAATATTAGTAACTATATGCCATGCTCTCCGCGCGTGACCGCCTGAATAATGAACCGTTACAATGTCCTCCCTGCGCTGTACAACAGCAAGTCTCCTTTCTTTTCTTCAGGAATGGACTGCTACAATTCCAGCAGGTAGCCTGTGGTTCAAAAGAGCCTTCAAACCCAAAAACTTCATGCACGTCATACCTTGGTGCACTTGCCGGCTCAGCCTGAAAAACAACCCTGTTGTCGCTGGCAACACTTACATTACCCACCAACTGGAATCCTGCTCTCTTGATACCCTTTCCAGAGGCAATATTCTCTGGCGCATGCATGATCCAGAAGCAGTCCGCACGTTGTCCCTCATCTGCCAGGATATGCTGAAGCAAGCGCACGTAGATGCCTAATCCCTGGAAAGCTGGCATTGTCCTGAAATTCCAGAGGTAGCGATGCCCGATAGGCAGAATAAAAGAATGGTCCAGTTCCCCAATATGGGCTCTCCCCGTTGCCATCCACCCAAAAGCTACCGGTATGCCATGCAGGTAGGCAACATAGGCTTTGTTGTCATGTGTAAACCTGCGCGAGGCTTCCTCCAGGGAAATTTGCCCGATGGCTGCCATAAAAGCAGGCTGCTCATTTTCTAGGATCTCCAGGCCCTCTAGCGGGGCAAGCAAGTGGAGCTGTTCTTTACTTTTAAATGCGTACAACATAACTTGAGAATTAACTGTTTATTCAAAAAGTTGCCCACCCAATCACAATAAAACAGCAAAAGGTTGGGGGGCTATACACTCCACAAAGCGATTGCATCCGGTTATAGAGCGAAATTTCATCCTGCTACAGCTGGAGTTAGCAGCGATTGAACGTGCCCTTCCAAGAAGAACCTGGCATCCTATCCGCTACCGCACGAACAGCAACCTGATACAAGAACAGCCGACAACGCATCCTTTTTATGCAGTGCTGCATCAGCTGGCTTTGTCACTGCAAGGGTGTATTTTGTAGGCTGTTTCCATTCTTGCTTTGTTTAATCGTTCCGAGATCAGACCGACGATACAAATCTACAAGGTACACGCCCTGTCGGCTTTATAATAAAAACGGTAAGATTTATATAATTACAACCTCGTGCGCGGAAAGTGTTTACCACGTCAATAAGATACAGCAAGCTAGCTGAGCAGGAACTACTGGCTGACGCATGCTAATCTATTAGCCTCTCGCTCACGCCGAAAACTACCATAAAGGGTTAATTTGCACAAGCAGTTCTAGAAGCCTTCATAAATTACCCGGAGCCCAACTGGATTGCCACAGCAGGCTAGCTAATTCAGGGGCTACTGCTCACCATAAAAAGTCACCTGCATCCGCCTTTGCAGCGTCTAGAAACCTGCTTGCTGATTAGACAGCGGCGGAACAGCATTTGACAGAGCAGGTTACACGAAAGCGTGGTATATCCGCGCGCATCTCTATGGGATGAACTGAAGCCGCTAGGTACGCGCTTTAAAGCCTGGGGCATGTCTATATTTTAATCACCCTGGTAGCGTTATTAAGCGTATCCGGCATGGCTACCTTCTGAACGGTAAAGGTTTCTGTATTCAGATGCTGTTCTATGATTGGCAGGTCGGGCGCGTAATAAAAGGACCCTCCCGGTTTTAAACTCTTAAGCATCTCCCTATAACGGAGTTCATAAAGGCTATAATCCCTGCTGTCTTTGAACTGATGCTGTTGAAAATGGTATGTAAAGCTTACATCACTGATGATAACTCCCCAGCTTTCAGGTGCCAGATCAAAATCGAACCAATCAGCCCGATATAGATATTCGTTGGCAACCACCTGGCGGTCAACACCATATGCTTCAAACCCTAACGATCGCAGGAACTCCACCAGAACAGCATGCGGACCGCAGCCTATGTCCAGAATAGGCTCCTGTAGGTCCGCAACCTTGATACCCAGTATTTCAAGTTGTGTAGAAGCGGCATATTCTCTGCCCGCCACCTCCTGCTTCAGATGAGGCGCAGTAGCCGCAAGCTGTTCCTTTGCAACTGGGTTAGAACCTGCAAGCCACGCTCTTAGCGCTGTGTAATGCTCCGAAGCCAGACGCTGCAGCTCCTCGTCCGCTACTTCTTCGGGTAACTCCCTGATCCCGTGCAACAGCTTCCTGTATACCTCTTCTAAAGCACCTTTGTCAGTACTTGTAAAATAATCATACGGGTTGACCCGGCAGAGTGCTTTGACCGCCTTGGCTACCATATCATGCAGCAGCTCCTCATGTTGGTTATCCAGGCTCTTGATATCTTCTTGTCTTTCTTTCAAATAAGCCAAAGTAGCCGGTGAGAATCCTTGCGCTCCCGCTTCATTATCGCAGAGGAAATCCTTCATGCAATTGAAACTAAATTGTAGGTCCAGCTTCGCTTTCAATTCTTCCATTGTGTTTGTTCATAGTTCTTGTATTGTGGCCAGGCATACCTCGAGAAAAACCCATAATGGCAGCCTTAGATCAAATCATGCAATATGCTCTCTTGAAGCACCGCCAGTCAATAGGTGCGCGGCTTTTTAGGTGACTCCAGGAGTTAGCCCCGTCTCATGCAGCTTGTCGAAATACACGGTGCCTGTACACAGGGAAACAGCCTGCGCTGTCACCAAGGCAGCATAGGCCACCCAGCTACTACCGCAGCCAGACAGCATTTTCAACCGCTCCCCTCTCTTCCTAAAGTTGTGAAGTGTGACTCATGAGTGGAAATATTTCTCTTCGCCTCAGGCATTGGTGTAACTTCTGCTAAAATAAATTGAGAAAATGCAGGCGATGGAGAACGATTCCCGCTTTACCTGCATACAGGATCGCCAATACCTGGAGACTATCACACACTAACAACAGCGGTCCATCCACAGCTCATTCTCCCACATTCACAGGAACCGAATTTTTCCTCAGTGGATACCTTTGATCAGGAAATCATTGTCATAGCCTTTCTAATCCATTGGCTGTAACAAAGAATAGGCAAGACAACAACCAGTACTTCATACTTTCATGTACTATGCCTGCATATTCGATGTAGTCAGCCGGTAAGGGTATGAAGGGGAGCCATGGCCCCCCTTATATGGCTTAGTTACAGCAGGAGCATCCGCATGCGCAGCCGCTCTCCGGGCAGCTGGTACCGCAGTTACACACATTGCAGGAGCAGTTGGAATGGCTGCAGTTGCATCGACTTGTCATTGTTTCCATGGTCTCTTCTCTTTTAATGAGTTAATATATTGATACAAAGATAGAGGCGCTACACAGGCTGTGCTTTATACCAGAAGGCGGAAAATTTATATATTTTGATAAGTCCGCAAACAGCTCTACTTCAAGCCATTGCCTGCGCTAACACGCACAGAGGAACAGGCGAAAGTGGGATCGGATCAGCACACCGGCAGTAGCTCAAAACCATTTTTCGTTACCGAAGAACTGTTTCCTGATTATTGATGCTAGTACCATACTGCCTTTCGCACCACGTATAGCATGCCAGGAAGCTGTCTTAAATTTACTCCCGTAGCCGACAGGAAGGTGGACGCCAAAGAAGGCTACCTAGAAACACGGTGTATGGGTAAGAAAATAGTTGAGGAAAGACCTCAAGACTTGCATGCAGATGATGTCCAACCTGCCAAGCTTACTCCCTCTATAGTAGAGGGAACAGGTATTTATGTGAACAATAGGATGAACGGGAATAAGTGCCTATGATCACTCCAACTAACACCTTGCAGTTCCTAGAGCCAATAAGGTAGAAAGGGCAATGTAATGAGAAGAAAACAGCATGCTTAGATCGGACTGCTGATCTGCTTCACCTGATCAACCGACATTCTTAAGAGCATTTGCATATCTTCTTAGAACGCGAAGAAAGCAGCGTTTAAACAGGTGATAATATGCAGCTACTGTGCTGGAGGTGATTTACTTTTCTTGAAGCCGGCTAATAAATTTTTCCGCTTCAACAGCATGCTGTGTACCTATCAGGATCTTTTTCCCGTTTTTCAGTTCGAGTTGTATTCCATCATTTCCGCGCAGGAATAAGGCTTTCCCCTTCGTAAGGGAATAACGGAATCCCCAGCTTCCGAACTCCCGCAGGGGATTAAATTCCCGAAGATAAACACGGGCTATCTCATCTTTGAGAATAGTCCGTCTCTTTGTCAGTGGGCCGAATTTATATGAGATGCCTGCTTCATTGATCGTGGTTCGTAATACAAAAACTCCAGCTCTTTTCTGAACTTCATGGAATTCGTCACGCTCATCCCATGCTCTTTTTTCGCCAAATGCTAGTAAAGGGAAGGTCAACCCGATCATCAAAAGTAACTTTTTTATATCATGAATATACCTGAAGAACATAAAGGAAAGTGTTTCGCCTTCTATTTTAACAGCTGCTAGCGTTAACTCAACCCGACGTTTCTTCTGATCAAAAAGAAAAACGTGATAGCCAGATGAAACCCATCTGTAAGAAGTAGGCTGTAAAAAACCTTCTCCCGGATAAGAGACACCCATGCTCGCTGTGCAGGATAAAAAGTCATTGCATTAGTTTTCTATTTATCTTATAGAAACGCTTTTAACAACAAAGTATTACGAATATACTTCCTGCCCATGT
This sequence comes from Pontibacter sp. LHS1, assembly GCF_058932855.1. Lineage (NCBI taxonomy): Bacteria > Pseudomonadati > Bacteroidota > Cytophagia > Cytophagales > Hymenobacteraceae > Pontibacter > Pontibacter sp. LHS1. The sequence goes on along the minus strand of NZ_JBZYWF010000016.1, from coordinate 8,925 downwards.
AAGAGCTTTTCAAGCATGATCAGGTCATGCCAGGTCCGAACACCCTTGCAGTGCAGGCCGCTGCCTGCTACCGAGACTTCCGCCTGTTCATCTGGTGACACGACAATTCTGATTGAACCCTTTGCATATTCATCTCCTACTCCGAGATAAACTGATTCATCCGGTCTTTTATAACCGTGTTCCTCCAGGTGCTTTTTTATGTTAGATTTACTTAACGTTAACTGGAACATACTCTTCCCATATTAATTGGATGGCCTAACAGCGCAGCAAGATAAAAAATGGCATGCTCACCTGTCGCTGAAGATGTCTTTCCCCTTCTTCTAATACTTCCTTCAGCCATGATCATGTGATGCTTGCACCAAAACTGGTCACCCGCTTGAGAGCCCATCATACGCCACTATAGTTTTACCACTAACAGCTGATACAGCGCTTAAAGCAGTGAATGTTACAGCCATCATTGGATCAAGCAGGATGTAAGTAATTATCAAAACGCTTGTATCCCTTGTCCCATCTTTACGAAAGCCAGAACCAGGATCGTCTTGATGCTGCTGACGACAATGTCGGATGGTCCCCACTATGTTTACCTTATACTTGTGCTCAAATAAGCGTCATGCTAATACCTTCGTGAAATACTATACAAAAGTAACGGCATGCCTAGGCCTATGCTGTACATAATTGCATCAAAACCTTACATAATTTTATGGCCTTCTCTAATATCAAGTGTTTTTACAATCCCTATGCTATTCTTGCTTAGGATGAATAGAGAAAGTTCTTTCACCCGCTCAGGCTGAGAGTAGCTGTACGAAGCATCGCCTTCAAACATGCAAACCTGAAGACTGTTAGCCTAGCTTGAAGCCCCCATAAAAAACATGCGCTGATCTACCTACACTTTACCCGGATTGGCTATGATACAGTAATTTCATGAGCACCGAGCTTGTATTGCGTTTCTGCCTGACGAAAAAATGCTGCCATCTCCAGAAAATCAATTGACAAGAAAAGTTCTGACCCAAGCCTGAATTTGCCTCTTGCTCCCCTCTGCATAAGGCATGCCCCTGGTCGAGCCCTTGTGGCAGAGATCGGCCAATTTAAAAGAGTGGTTCGCTCCCTTGATGGTTACAGCCTGGATATGGGCCGGCATTCCCTCAGGGAAAATCCTATCCAGCGCCGCATAGGAATATTTTGGCGATACTAATGCGTCATTTTCACCGAAGAGCAATAACAAAGGTTTTTCAATGGATCTGAGATACGCCGCAGGCTCGAAATTTTTGATCACCTTCAACTGCTTCCAGTTCTCCTTAACCGGCAGCATGGATGCCAGGAAAAAATCCAGCTTCACCTTCCTCAGCGCCTTATCCCTCGCTTCCTCCTCCGAGAGCTGTTCTTGACACATCAGTGCGCTCGCATAGTCATTGCGCACCTGCTCCCGGACACTGAAGGTAGGCCCAGCCAGCGAGATGCCTCCCATAAAAGTGTCCGGGTACTTGGACAGGCAGATCTGTGTGATCCAGCCGCCCTGGCTGTGCCCGGCCACAGCAATCCTGCTGCTATCGATAGTGGGAAGCGTCTTCAAATAGTCCGCCGCGGCTTTAGCATCTGCGGCTCTGCCTTCAAAATCCACCTCGTACCACCGCCCCTCTGACTCCCCGACACCACGTTTATCAAAGCACAGAATGGCGATACTATCCATGGGAAGGTTCTGCCGAAAAAGCGAATCAACAAACGAGGCATAACCCGAAACAGAGGAGCTGCCGCTAGAGCCAACGCAGAAGACAATTGCTGGTACGGGTCCCTTTGCGTTGGTGGGAGTGATCAATGTTCCCTTCAGCACATACTTCCCACTCTGAAACGATACTGGCTCCTCTTTGAATACAGCAGCAGTATCGTTTGAAAGCACGCCCGCCTGCCTGGGCGTTGCAAAGGCGCCTAGCTGCCCCGCCGAAGCCAGGAAGAGCAACAATAGCATCAGACAAAAGTGCAGCCTTTGAAGACTTACGAGGGCTTTGCCGCTCTTCATACAGTTGATCATAATTTGCTTCATCCTCATGTAGATAGCCGTTCTAATGGTAGCTGCACAAAAGTAACTGAACAGCAAACAAGTCTCTTTATATAATTTTAACAAAGGTTTATATAATTCAAACAAAGAGCTGGCTTCTGTCCAGACTTGGGACAATAGAGCCGCGTGCTGCTCCTTGTACTTTTTTTTCACCTTCCCTGTTGATAGCAAGACCGCGTGGAGCAGAACCGGAAGCCTCTTACGCAGAAAGGTATACGGACGGCACAAGAAGAGCAGGACACGCTCCGATTAAAGTGACCTGAAAGCATTGTGGTATGACGCGGAGCCCTCTTCAGCTTCCCCACAGCCTGTGACTCAGCAATTATAGTGCACGTGAAGGAGCTGCAGACTACTCTTACCTCGCATCCTTCAAGATCATTAAAGTTAAAAGATCATTGGGTCATTTATTCTGGGGCAAAGATAGCCTTGCGGTCCGGACACAGGAACAAGGTAGTGCCAGCAAAATGGGCATCCACTACCGTGGACCCTCCGCATTTTCCTGGCCTCCACCTTGCCTTTAGTCCGGCTCCGAAGGCATCGGGGCACCATAATCAATTCCTCAAACTAAAAACAAGATGATTATGGAAAAGACCGCCAACACCTCCGTCCTCACCAGAGTAGCCGAAATCAAGCTCTCCTACCGCAACAGGGTAAATCCCTCCGAAAGACCGCAGGTTACCTCCTCAGCTGACTGCTACCAGGTGCTCCAAGCCAGCTGGGATCCCGGCAAGCTCGAGTTTGTCGAGCAGTTCAAGGTATTGCTCCTCAACCGTGCCAACCGCGTATTGGGTCTCTACGAAGTCTCCACCGGGGGCGTGGCCGGAACCGTGGCAGACCCCAAGCTCATCTTCGCCGCCGCCCTCAAGGCCTGCGCCTCGGGCATCATCCTCTCCCACAACCACCCCTCGGGCAACCTCAAGCCCAGCGCGGCGGATCTGCAGCTGACTAAAAAAATAAAGCAGGGCGGGGAGCTACTGGACATCGCCGTCCTCGACCACCTCATCCTCACCAGCGAGGGGTACTACTCCCTGGCAGACGAGGGGCTCCTGTAGCCCCTCCTGCTTTTGCAGGCGCAGGGAAAGTCGCCTGCCTCCCATCCATTTTCATTTCTTCACTTAAAACGACAATAATGATGAACGCTTATCAAAAATTCAACCGATTGGCCCAGCAGGTGACAAACGAAATCATCTCACAACTACAGCGGCGTCAGGTCCTCTGGCAAAAGCCCTGGAGTACCTACGGGCTCCCCAAAAACTACGCTTCCGGCCGGCCCTATGAAGGCTTCAATGCCATTTACCTCCACTACGTCACCGAGAAAAGCAATTACCTTGCGCCTTACTTTATCACGTTTAAGCAGGCCCAGGAACTGGGCGGCCGCGTCAGGAAGGGCCAGAAAGGCACCCCGATCCTCTACTGGAAGATCTATGAGGCGAAAGAGCAGGAGCAGCCAGCACCACAGACGGCTGCGCAACAAGGCCATCCCTGCAGAAGATTTGTCCCTTTCCTATGGACCGTGTTCAACATCGACCAGGTGGAGGGCGTGGATTTCCGGCTGCCCACCATGCCTGAGCGGTCCGGGAAGCAGATCATCGAGGCCTGCCAGCGCGTGGTGAACAGCTTCCCCTCCCCTAGCCCCAGGATTCTGCACGGCGGCACACAGGCCTATTATGCGCCGGCTCAGGACATCGTGCAGGTGCCGGCCATCAGCCGCTTTCTCTCCCCTGAGGCCTACCACGCCACACTTTTCCACGAGTTGATTCATGCCACCGGCCACCACACTCGTCTCAACCGCTTCGCAGAAGAAGAGAAGGGCAACCGCTTCGGAGAAGAAAACTATAGCAAAGAGGAGCTTATAGCTGAAATGGGCGCCAGCTTCCTCTGCGCCCACACCGGCATACGAGAGGCCGTCTTCCAGCATTCGGTCGCCTACCTGCAGGGCTGGATCAGCCGGCTCCGGCAGGACAACACGCTGCTTCTCTACGCCGCTGCCAAGGCCTTCCAGGCAGCCAGCTACATCCTGGATCTGAAATCCGGGGCGGAGCGGCAACATGTTCCGGACTAGCCAGAACTGCTTAGGGGAAAAAGAAGGGCTACTTATACCCGGTAGCCCTTCTACTAGCATGTTTGGCGTATTTTACAAGCATCACCTGGTTACAGAAGTTGAGTGATCGGTCGTGTAGCCGATTGTACTTTTAAATTATTTGTCCGGTTCGCCTCCCTCCTCACCCGTTCAGGGGCTACCAGACTAGGGACAGCCTTTTAAGAGCGGATTTTATAAACCCTATCATGCTGTACCTCATCTAGCTATTTACAACAACCTCCTTGAGGTAGCTGTTTAACAGCGTATCGTTTTAAATTTGAGCAAGGATATATCAGTACAGCCATATGTTAGGGTGGCCTTTATTGCGTCCCTGAATCCCTCTTTCAGTTCTACTGACCTCAGTCGCGGCCTACTTTCAGGTTGCAGCACGACGCTGTGATCGGTGATCCTCAGTCCGCGAAAAGTTATTATCAGGATTGCGGCTTCTGTTTGCCTGCTCGTCTGCTTGCTTTAGCTTAGCAGAAACCTGATTGCGCTTTCACATTGTAGATCAATTGTGTTCATCACGTTAGGCCTTGATTTCACGGCACTGAAGACAAGGGGTAGTTCTGTACAACCCAGGATGATCCCATCACAATCCGCATATTTTTCGGTCAAGGCCTGAAAATACTGGATATATTCTTCTTCAAGTAGGCCACTTGCCACCTTACTTTGTATCGCCTGAATTTCCTCTCTTTCTTGTGCATTTGGTGTAAGAACATGGATGCCAGCCTCCACCAAAGGCTTTTGGAAGAAAGGATCCTCCATGGGGAATTTAGTACCAAGTAACAAGACGTTCTTCCAGTGATGCTGCAGGATGTAGTCCTTTGTGAGGTCAACTATATGAAAGACCCTGAGATTCTTCGGCAGCTCATGTCTGAACACATCAAGTGCCTTGTGAAGCTTGTTGTTACACAGGATCACCCCATCCGGCTGGGCCTGCAATAAGCCAAGGAATTCCGCTTTCAACAAGGCGGGAATCTCACGCCATCCATGGTGATACCTGGACTTGATCTCATGATAGTCTATATTATACAAGACCAGTGGACAGGAATGGTATCCCCCTAACTGACGGTGGTAGAGCTGGTTGAGTTTATGGTAATAAAGTGTAGTGGAAGGAAAACTTGTTCCTTCAATCAATCCTATCCATTTCAAATTTTTGAGGGTGTCTTTCATTCGAAAATGACAGCATCCTGGTACCTTGTCAAACGGCTGTTCCCACGGCTTATTCAAGAAGAAATGATAGGGTCACTGTCTGTGGGAGAACCAGTGCCACATCCCGACTTAAATTGATTACGAAACTGTGAAGGAGTCAGGCCGGTACGGTCTTTGAATTGCTTGGACAGGTGGTGCACACTGCTGAACCCCGTTCGAAAGGCAATTTCAGTAAAAGTACTATCGGAGTATTTCAGCAATTCCTTTACCAGCTCCAGCCTTCTTTGGATATAATATTGGGCGATGGTTATTCCTTCCACTTGAAGAAAAGTCTCATTCAGGGAGCTGTAGCAAGTATTCAGCCTTTCGGCCAGCACCACGGAAAGCATTCTTCTCTCCTCGGTATTGTTTAATTGCATTTCGATGATTTCTTTGAGCTGGGATAAGAGCCTGGCTTTCTTATCTATCCGCAATTCAAATCCTAACTCTAAAGTGACTTCCCGCAGTTGCGTCACAATGTGCTCATCAAGCTGGCATTTCATGGCCACTCTGCCAAAACCTATCTCCTGAATGACGAGGCCTTGCTTTTCAAATTCTTTCTGCAGTACTGCAAGGCACCTACTGCAGATCCTACCTTTGACCACAACTTCGTTTTTCATAGTTTATAGATATTCAAGGCAGTCATGCTAACTGCCTTGCAAAATTCAGGAGATAAGCGGCTCTATGCTTTATAAAATCTTCCAAACTATTTATAAAATTTATGTCAGCAGGTTCAGGCGTGAGCGCCCGAAGATCTTCGTGCTTACTTAGGACGAGTCCCTGCTGGCTTTGATGACTACCAGGAGTTGCTCGGGTGATGGCGTGAGGATTTTGATTTTGGCAAGCAGTTGGCCTTAGTGACTGCGTATACGAAAAACAGGTGCGCTGCGAAGATCCATTGACTTCGTGATGACTGCCTTGCCTCACGATCTGGAAAGTCCTTGGTGGCTGCTAGCTCACGTCCACAGTAGCCGGGCACAGCCAGGCGGCTGGTACGGTTTCTCTTGGCGTTGAGATCATAGAAACAGAGCCGGTTGCCTTTCCTGTTTTCATACCCGCTCAATCCGAGGAACACGACGGCGTAGGAGCGGCGGCCGGTACATCACCTCCATAGAGCTGTACCTCCCTGCTGGCATCGGCGTTAAATGCCTAGATAAAGCCCATTAGGTGGAAGGCGTTTAAGTTTCCCTATTTTAAGATATTGAATAGACGATGTTTAATCCTATAGCATTTTTCTGCTCGCTTGTATTTCACGACTACTTTCTTCCCCTCTCGTTGAAGCTCATCTCGTATCTGATCACGTTCTTTTTTACCGTTCACAGAAAGAATTTCATCGCCCTCTCTTAAACCTAATTTATAAAAGGGGCTCATTTCTGATAAGTCCTTCACTAGAATTTTATTATCCTCATCCGAAACTACTTTCATTCCTGTGAGATTTTGCTCAAACGGCTTGGCGTAAAGACTATTAGGCTTCACGTACAGTTTCATTTCGCTATAGTCAATCACTAGATTAAAACGATTGATGATTTCTGCTCCTAGAATTCCTAAATAGCCTTTATAGGAACTGACACCGCTTTTATCCCCTGCTATCGCGATTGGGAAATCCTGAAATACAAAGTCCCCTATTCTTAATTCATCTACCAGAAAGGATGTCGAAACAGATTCGGTCGCTAAATTTTGGGATGAAGTTCTGACTGATTTCTGAACGCGCTTCAACAGGTTATGCTCTTCATGAAAGGGGGCATTGACCAGAAGGGACAAGCCCGCACCACTATCAAAAAGTATTTTACCTGTATACTTTTCATTTTTGATTTTCATCTGAACATCGAACTGAGGAATCGGAATGCCATTATCAAATCTGAAAGAGATGGTTTCGTATCCCTCCAAATCCAAAGGAGTTCGAAAATCATATAAATAAAACCGTTTCCTATCAAAGTCAATCTCCGTTTTATAGAGACTTAAGAGTGAGTGGCCAATGATACCGTCAAAAGGACGATTTAAGCTATTCCTTAATCTTGTTAAATCTTCAAATACCAGGTTGACATTGCCCACCTTTGTATTTCCAAAAGTAAGTTCCTGATTAAGCGCAATGTCATAGGTCTTTTTGCCACCTGCCCCTCCAACTTCTTGTTTGAAATTGGCAGTTATTCCTAACGCTTTAGCTGCCGTGTTGTCAATAAGAGAGGTAGCAGCACCTGTGTCAAAGTAAAATTTCAGCGTTTTATCCCCAATCCGGGTATCTACAAGTACGTATTTATCCCGGTAAAGCTCAAAGGTCACGTCATCGATGTAATCATTCGAGGCCTGGCTAAAGGAAAGGTTAGTGCAAAACAATACTAAAAATAAGGCTAGTAGAGATAATTTTCTGTACTCCATTTATAAATCATTAAACTAAAAATACATATCACAGGGTTGCTACTAAACCTTGTGGTTCCTGAAATTGGTATGTTAAATAGGGGGAATCTACACCACTCCTTTACCATTGGAAATGCTTCGTCGTCACATAGGAAACTCTTGTCATCGTTTTTCCAGCCACTGCTTTGCGCCTGCCTCTACTGACTCCAGGAACAGCCAATCATAGGCTTCCGGGAGCGTGTCGAAGTACTGCATGACCGAGAAAGCGCCCGTCTCCTGCTCCAGCCTCCCCTGCACATATTCTGCAATGACACCGAAAAATACATCATCTGATTTGACCAGGGCCAGCTTCCGGAGAAGCTTTCCATTCGCTCGCTGGAGCAACTTGCTAATTTCCGCTATAATCCACTCCTGGTCATCTCTGACAGGCGTGTTGCTGTTGGATGCATCCGACAACCAAAATTCAACTTCAGCTTCCTTAACCAGATGGTGGATTAATCGGGCTCCTTTTCTGAGCTCTTCGCTGGTAACAGGCCTCAGCCACTTGTTATAGAAAAGCCCCTTTTCCGTCGAAAGAAAATACATCAGATAGTCTTCGAATATTTCCATTCGTATACTTTCATTTTCCTAATCACTACATTTACATCATAGCTCCAGTAACTGGCTGTTAGAGAAAGAATGCTGGAAGGCATCTGTATCCGGCACTTCAAGCTTTACTTAACTCCCTAACCCGGCTCAATCAGCTTCTGCACATTCCATTCATCGGTACCGACCACAGCAGCATGTGCCTGTATTGCTGATTGATTATTTTCCACGCGTTTCATTTTGGCTGGTATGGAGAGATCAAACAGTCGTAAGGGTTTGAAAGCGCGTACTCATATTTCCCTTATTGATTATTCACAGCAGGGGTATTCACAAGCCCTCCCAGGGCAGCAGCCACCGCAGGCACAAACGGGGCAGGTGCAGGATGAATTGCTGCGGTTGCGGTTCCCGGTCTTTGTTTCCATGATTTTTGATTTTTTAGTTGGTCTATTACTTCACCCTGCAAAGATATAGTCATGGCCCTGGCTGTACTTTATATATAAAACGGGAAATTTTATACATTCCTTCTATTCATAAGATAGTCCTGTGTCCCCACTTTCCCTTCAGGTATTCACCGAAGCGGAGGCAGGCATGCTGGCAAGCAGTGATCTGAAAGTCAGTTTTGAAGAGGAAGCCCTCCCCTACACGGATGGGTGGGCTA
>NZ_JBZYWF010000015.1:0-81998 GCF_058932855.1 Pontibacter sp. LHS1 | reverse complement strand
TTAATTGGTTATTGTATTTTAACTGCTAAGGACAATTCTATATAAAGCACTAGCAGCCAGTGCTTTTAGTAAGTTTAACAAAAATTTCATCTGGCAATTAGAGTTTGCCCACACTTAAAAGTCTTATCATACACACTCTCATTTAAGGTTTTACATCCTCTTACAGTCGACTCTTAACGAATTCACACGCTTCAATTATTTTGAACATTTTCGTTAATAGCGTTTGACAAATGTAAAAGACTTAATTCCAAAAATGAAAACCCGATAGCTCCAAAAGCCCCAATTTGCCATAAATTTCTTGTTTAATATTATATAAGCACAATAAGTCATGTAACCATTTTATATCCACTATATAAAATCGCTCCTTTAATCTTGTTTTAATTTATAACTTTTCAATTATAAAATTTATCAGATAGATAAATATTTGCTTATATGTATAACTAAATCAAACCATTAAGACACATCACAGATGCAAGATATTGGATACACTTTATCACAATAGCCAACTTAATGTTTTAGTGCAAAACGCATAGAACCCCACAACACATGACAAATTAGGACAAAACGAATAACATGTCCAGGTTATTATATTCAGCCGGTAATCTTTTTCAGTTTAAGGAAAGAATTCATGGACGCAATCCACTAAGGGAGGCTCAGATAAGTCTATTAAATGGCGGTTTGTAGAGATTTTTAAAATATGGCTAGAGTAACCCCGATACTACGCATGACTTAGCTCTAGAAACAAAGAGAAGCTTAACTGAAATACCTAAGCCTGATCAGAACATTTTAGGCAAATCAGAGTAATAATAGTTGTATTATTATAAAAATTTGAAATATGCCAATAGCTACGCAGGAGTGGGATTGGGAGATCAGTAGCAAAACCAGCGTATGGAATCATAGTCTAAAGGAGCTATGGTCATATCGCCATCTGTTGATTGGTTTAGTAAGGCGTAACTTTATACTAAACTACCAGCAGACTGTTTTAGGACCCATCTGGATCTTGTTTCAACCGGTACTGACACTGGTAACATTTGTGATAGTCTTTCATAAAATTGCCGGCATTTCCACCGGTACCTTACCGCCTGTCCTATTTTATGCTGCAGGTATAGTGCTCTGGAACTTCCTGAGCGATAGTTTTACCGGCACGGCCAGCACATTTAAGGAAAATGTGCAGGTTTTCAGTAAGGTATACTTCCCTCGTATCATCATGCCTATATCGGTTATCGGCACACAACTGCTGCGCTTTGCGATGCAATTGATAATGTTTCTGGGAATCGTCTTTTACTATAGCATCACAACGGATTTACAGCTACAGACAGGGCTCTGGCTCTTAGCTTTCCCTGTGGCAATTCTGCTGACGGCTGGCATTAGTTTGGGTATGGGCCTGCTGTTCTCCATTCTCACAGCCAAGTACCGTGACATGTCGAATCTTGTGGCACTAGGCATTCGCCTTCTTATGTTTGTAACACCGGTCATATACCCACTGGCGGCCGTCCCTGAGAACATGCGCTGGCTGGTAGAGCTAAACCCTATCACACCTGTCTTTGAGCTGTTCCGATTGTCTATCCTGGGAGAAGGCACCCTTACACTGGTTCATTTCATCTATAGCCTGTCTTTTACAGTTGTGCTGCTTACAGGCTCTATGCTGCTTTTCAATAAGCAGGGAGATAAACTGATCGATGTAGTCTAAACCTGCGCCACATGTCTGAAACCGTCATAGAAATAGAAAACCTGTACAAGATGTATCGCCTCGGCGTGATAGGCACCGGCTCTTTCAGGCAGGACCTGCAGCGCTGGTGGACCGCCAATATCCTCCGAAAGGAAGATCCATTCTTTCAGGTCAATCATGAGTGCCAGCACAAAGCTTTGCCAGATATGATCATGGCTTTGCAGAACATCAACCTGGAGGTGAAACACGGGGAGGCGATCGGCATTATTGGCAAGAACGGGTCTGGCAAGTCCACCCTGCTCAAAATAATCTCCCGCATTGTACGCCCTACCCACGGTACGGTACGAGGCAAGGGCAAGGTAAGCAGCTTGCTGGAAGTGGGCACGGGCTTTCACCAGGAGCTTACCGGCAGAGAGAACATTTACATCAGTGGGTATATACTAGGTATGAGCAAACCTGAGATCAAGCGCAAGTTTGATGAGATCGTTGCCTTTTCAGGGGTAGAGCAGTTTATCGACACCCCTGTTAAGCGTTATTCATCGGGTATGTATGTGCGACTGGCATTTGCTGTCGCAGCCCACCTGGAGCCCGATATTCTGATCGTGGATGAAGTACTGGCGGTGGGTGACGCTGACTTTCAGAAGAAGTGCCTGGGCAAAATGCGGGAGGTGTCACAGGCGGAGGGAAGAACGATTCTCTTTGTGAGCCACAGCATGCAGGCCATCAAAAACCTGTGCGACAAAGCAGTGTGGCTGAACCAGGGCAAAATGCAGGCATTTGGTCCTTCGACCGCCGTAGTAAACAAGTACCTGACCAGCACCCAGGACGCCCACCTGCTGCAGGTATGGCAAACACCGGACGAAGCCCCCGGAAATGAACTGGTGCGTATGCGGTCTGTGGAGCTTGAGCCCCAGCTTGCATCCCCGGATGCGCCAATGGATATCCGTACACCACTTATAGTCAGGGTTCAATTCTGGAACATGCAGGAGGAAGCTGTCCTGAGTATTGGCCTCCACCTGTTCACAGCCGGCGGCGAATGTATTTTTGACCTCCCCTCCCCGGCTGTATGCTGTGCCAAAGGCCTCGTTGAGGGAGAATGCACGATACCTGGCAACTTTCTGAATGACGGCTCCTACTACGTTTCGATCATCATTGTGCGGGATACCTCTATTTCGCTTTACTACCATGAAGAGTGCCTCAGGTTCGAGCTGGAGGATTATCGTGAAAATATTCAGTGGTACGGCAAGTGGTGGGGTGCTGTGCGCCCTCAGTTTCCCATCCAGCTGCGACAGGCAGAGATCATGATTCCGCATGAAGGCATTTAAACTACATCCCTATGCGCAACCATCTACCCTATCAGATTAGCCACATCTACCTCCAGGAAGGATTGTCAGTCCCTGCTCTGACCACCCATGACCGAGGCAATTACCTTGTTTTTTGGTGGCATGACAGGGCTTTGGGACATGTTTTCATGCCCCCGAAGCAACGCTTAACAGAGACAAGCTACCACGATAAACTGATCGAGGCGATTGCCCCAGCCATAGGATTCTATGAGAATGAAGAAAAGGCACCCCTTGTTGACTGGCAAGAGTGGATTCACCAAAAGGAATTTCACGCATTGGAAAGCTGGATGAACAACCTGTTTCCTCCGGTTTCACAGGAGGCTATACCTGACAGGGTGCCAATAGCAGCCGTTATTTGCACCCGTGACAGGCCTTCTCAACTGCAAAACTGTCTTCGTATGCTCTTAAGTCTGCCCTGCCGCCCACAAGAGATCATTGTCGTAGACAATGCCCCTTCAAATGACGCATCAGCTGAGGCTGTAAAGCAGTTCGGGGAGGTTACTTATATAAAGGAGCCACGTCCAGGGCTTGATATCGCCAGAAACACGGGTGCAAGAAAAGCGAACGCTCCAGTTGTCGCCTATGTAGACGATGATGTCACGGTCCACCCCTTGTGGGCTTACCAGGTATGGAATACTTTTCAGGACCCAGGTATAGCAGCTATGACAGGCCTGGTGATCGCATCTGAATTGAAAACCGAGGCGCAGTTCATTTTTGAAAAGCACTGGAGTTTTAACCGTGGCTACACAGACATTTTCTATACGCCCGAATTTATTCAGGCCACGCTATCGCAGGGGCCGCCGGTCTGGGTGATCGGGGCCGGGGCAAACATGGCCTTCAGAAAAGAGATATTTGAGCAGGTAGGGTATTTTGATGAGCTCCTGGATGTTGGCGCGGCCGGCTGCAGTGGCGATTCTGAGATGTGGTACAGAATCCTGATCAAGGGACACACCATTCACTACAACCCCAGGGCAATCGCTTATCATGAGCACCGCAGGGAGATTGAAGGTCTGAAGAAGCAGATTTTCTACTATATGCGGGGCCACGCCGCCGCTGCTCTGATCCAGCAACGTCAACAAAAGGCAGGCTACATCAGGCACCTGCTCTGGCGATTGCCCAAGCAGTATGCACAGCTCTTAAAGTCAGGATTCCCCAACTACCGCTATCGTCACAAAACACTGTTTGTAGAGATGCTCGGTGTTTTGTCAGGACTGAATTACTATTTCAAAAACAGGCAGCACTCGAAGCAGTAGGTATGAATAAGACAGGTTCTCAGTTAAACCCTTTGGTGTCCGTTGTAATACCCTGTTACAACCAGGGACATTTTTTGGCCGGAGCGATCGAGAGTGCGCTCACCCAGGACTATCCTGCTGTAGAGGTCGTAGTGGTGGACGATGGATCTACTGACTATACGAAAGCAATAGCAGGCACCTATCGTGCTGTCAAATATGTACACCAGCCTAATCAGGGGCTGTCTTCGGCCCGGAACACAGGTATAAAAAACGCTTCCGGCGACTTCCTGCTTTTTCTGGATGCAGACGACTGGCTCCTGCCGGGCGCCATAACGACCAATGTGTCGTACCTGCTCCGGCATGAGCAACTTGCCTTTGTGTCAGGAGCCCACCATAAAGTGTACGTGGAGGAAGGCCTGGTGAAGGAAGAGGCATCACAGGTCAGCGCAGACCATTATCTGCACCTACTCCAGGGCAACTACATTGGCATGATTTCGACCGTCCTTTTCCGCAAATGGGTGTTTTCGGAGTTTCAGTTCGATACCATGCTGCGCAACTGCGAAGACTATGACCTATACCTGAAGATAACCAGAAAATACCCGGTAATCCATCACCAGGACAAAATCGCGGCCTATCGCATTCACACGGCCAATATGTCAAACAACATTCCGGCTATGCTGGGAGGTGTGCTGGGCGTACTGGATCGCCAGAAAAAAGAACTGAAGTCTGAACATGAACAGAAGGCTTACCTGCGAGGACAGGAAGTGTGGATAAACTACTACTGCTCAGAGGTATGGAAAAGCCTCCGTCAGCCCAAAGCCACTGTTTCCGCAGAGAACCTTCAACTTCTTAAGCTGCACGGGCGGCCTCTTTATTATAAATACATCCTGAAAAAAAACACAGCCATGTTCAAAGCTCAAGTCAAAAAATACGCACCAGCCTTTACACTCAGAATGCTGTACAGCATGGGGCTGTACAACAACCATGTTCCTGCTCCGGGAGCAGTGGCATTGGGGGACTTTGACAGAGTCACTCCTTTCAGCAAAGAATTTGGCTATGACCGGGGTGGCCCTGTGGACCGATATTATATTGAGGGCTTCCTTAGCAGTGAATCACAGCATATACAAGGCAATGTGCTCGAGATCGGTGACAATGCCTATACCTTGCAGTTTGGAGGAAAGCAGGTCACCAAAAGCGATATACTGCACGTGGACTCGACCAACAAAGCAGCGACCTATACTGGTGATATAAGCGATGCCCCACACATACCTGACAGTATGTTTGACTGTATCATCCTCACCCAGACCCTGCATTTGATCTACGACTTTAAAGCCGCACTCCGTACCTGCCACCGGATCCTGAAGTCGGGGGGCGTCCTGCTTCTGACTGTGCCGGGTATTACTCCGATTGACCATGGCGAATGGAAGAACACCTGGTACTGGGCTTTTACAGACAAAGCGATGCGCAAAGTGATGGACGAAACATTCCCGGAGAGCAAGGTCACAGTTGGCACTTTTGGGAATGTACTGACGGCGTCCGCTTTTCTGTATGGCATGGGCCTGCAGGAGGTACCACCGTCCAAACTCAACTTTCACGACCCGCATTACCAGGTGATCGTGACAGTGAAAGCCCAAAAGCTGTAGCGTATACCTATGATCCGCCACTTCATACAGAAATACCTGGAGCCGAAAGCGCTTGTGCTGATGTACCACCGTATAGCGGCACCGGAAACCGATATCTGGGACCTTGCTGTCAGCCCCGCAAATTTTGAGGAACAGCTAAAGGTGTTAAGCCAGACAGGTGAGGTCGTACCCCTGCACGAACTTGCCGCCAGAGCAAAAGAAAAAAAACGCCGGAAGCGCCTGATCGCATTGTCATTTGACGACGGCTACATCGACAACTATGAAACGGCAAAGCCACTGCTAGAGAAATACCGGTTACCGGCTACCTTCTTTGTGACGTCCTGCAACTTAGGAACAGAGCGGGAGTTTTGGTGGGATGAACTGGAAAACCTTATACTTTACGCAGCGCATCTGCCTGCTACATTCGCCATGGAAGTAAAGGGAGTGCTCATAAAAAAAGACCTGAGTCAGGAAACTGAAATGTCGGAAGCTCTGCGGCAGCAGCACATGCACTGGAAAGCATGCCTTTCCCCCCCGACCACCAGGCGCAGCGAACTGTTTCTGGCATTGTGGATGGCGATGCGGGTGTTTCCGGACAGCGAAATACAGGAACTTCTGCAACAGATCCGGGACTGGACAAGAACTGAAGTAGTGCATCGGCCTGCTTACAGAAGCATGTCATCAGGCCAGCTTGCTGAACTGGCAAAGCAGCAGCTATTTGATATAGGGGCACATACGGTGACGCACCCTGCTTTGGGGTATCATGGCTTTGAGTTTCAGAAGGCTGAAATGGCAACTAACAGAGATATACTCCAGGAACTGACCGGTAATCGCATTTCACTAATGGCTTACCCCTATGGGCATTACAATGCGGCTACCTTACAGGCGGCAGAGGCTGCTTCTTTTAATGCCGCATTTACCACGGAAGGTTGCACGGTCAACAAACGAACGCACCAGCACCGCATCGGCCGATTCCAGGTGAACGATATGACAGGAGAAGCTTTTGCAAAAACGCTCCGGAAATGGGCACTAACTTAACACTGCTATGCAAACAAACCCTACCCCTCTTGTCTCGGTGATCACAGCTTTCCTCAATGAGAAAAGATTCTTAGGCGAGGCTATCGAGAGTGTCCTGCAGCAGGATTACACGCACTGGGAACTGATACTTGTAGATGACGGCTCAACTGATCAGAGTACCGCTATAGCACAAGCGTATGCAGCACGGTACCCTGGCAAGGTTTTCTACCATGAGCATCCGGGGCATATCAACAGAGGCCTGAGTGCCAGCCGCAACACAGGTATAGAGCGGGCACGGGGAGAGCTGATCGCTTTCCTGGATGCCGATGATGTCTGGCTTCCCCAGAAACTGTCACAACAGGTCGCCTTATTTCAAAAGGAAAGTGGAATTGCCATGGTGGCGGAGGCCTCCTTGTACTGGTATAGCTGGGAACACCCTGATCAGCAGGACATTCCTATACCTGTTGGCGCCCCCCAGGACAGGGCTTATGCACCCGGAGCGCTCACCTCATACCTGTACCCGCTTCATACAGGCGCTGCACCATGCCCATCAGGCCTTATGCTGACCAGAGAAGCCATTGACCGGGCCGGAGGTTTTGAGGAGTCTTTCACGAAGGAGTTTCAGCTGTATGAAGACCAGGCTTTTCTTCATAAGATATACCTGCAGGAAAAGGTATACATCTCATCTGCCTGCCTGAACAAATACCGACAGCGTACCGGCTCTATTGTGGAGAAGGTGAAATCTGATGGTCACTACCACATGGTCCGCCGCTATTTCCTGGAGTGGCTGGAAGATTATCTGCAGGAGTCTCAACTGGAGGAGAGCACGACAGCGGGATTGTTAAAAAGAGCGCTTATACCTTACCGTTATCCGCGCCTCTATTTTGCAGCGGTTACCTTCCCCTCAAAAGTAAAAGGAGTTATTAAGAAAGGATTCAAGTCACTTGTCAGATGAAGGTTCCCAAGCTAACGGTTCTGATGCCGGTGTATAACGCCGGGAAATTTCTGGCAGCAGCTGTTGACAGCATACTGCAACAGACATTCCGGGAATTTGAGTTCATCATCATCGACGATGGCTCAACTGACAATAGTGTGGCTATCATACAATCTTATGATGACCCCCGCATCAGGCTATACCTGAACGAAGCGAATATAGGTATCACGGCTACCCTGAACAAAGGTATAGGACTGGCCACAACCAGCCTTATAGCCAGAATGGACGCAGATGACATCAGTTATCCGGACAGGCTACAGGTGCAGTACTTGTACATGCAGGCAAACCCAGACTGCGCCCTTATTTCGTCCATGGTCAGGGTGATCGGAGAAGACGGACGCTTTATCAGGCAGGATAAGATGAGGAGTGAGCACTTTTATTATAACCTGACTTTTATCTGCTGGCTATATCACCCCACAGTGATGTACCGGAAAGAGGCTGTTCAGGAAGCAGGGCTCTATACTGCTGCTTACTCAGAAGACTTTGAGCTCTTCTGGCAACTCACCCGGAAATACAGATTCTACAACCTGCCCGAAGTATTGCTGGACTACAGAGTGACTGACCAGAGCCTACACCAGGTATTAAGGAGGGAAGAGTACGAATCGGCGCAGCAGCAGCAGGTACTGCGCAATCTACGCTATTTCGCAGGCAGCCATTATACTATTCCGAGTAGTTTTATTCAATGCTACAGGCATAATTTCGAGCCACTCATCGCAGAACAGGATCTGCGTCGATGGATAAGCTGCATCCGGGAGCTAGATTATATAACCCAGTGTATTTTAAGGAAACAAAACCCTAACCTGGAGGCAGAAAGCGTGAAGCTGGCCGCCAGGTATAAACGGGAGTTCATCATCAGGGCGCTGATCCAACACCTCCCCCTCCATAGTCAGGTATGGTTTCGAATGAGAGTAGAACCAGTACGCAGCCTGGTAAGGAGCTTCAAATCTTTGCTCAAAAGCAAACTCAGGTATGGAACCGCACTAATGCCCAGTAACAACTCGATCACCAACTAAAATAATCACATTTTATCTTACTAAATTCAATAACTCATCGTATTACTATTACATAAGGGAAGACTACTTACATTAATATAACTGTTTTATTTGATGCATAGCATACCCCCTTCTCCTCCCCAAATCGCGCCACTTCAAGGTATACACCACAGACCTACCTGGTCAGTGATGATACCGGTGTATAACTGTGCTACCTACCTAAAGGACACTTTAAGGAGCGTGCTGGCACAAGGTATACCTGAAGCGGAAATGCAGATTGAGGTGGTAGATGATGCCAGCACGGACGCAGATATTGAAAAGCTAGTTGCTGAGGTTGGTAGGGGACGCATCCAATATTTCAGACAGGTGCAGAACGTCGGAAGTCTACGAAATTTTGAAACCTGCATCAACCGCTCAAAAGGAAAGCTTGTGCATCTCCTGCACGGGGACGATAAGGTCAGGCCAGGCTATTATACCAGGATAGAACAGCTCTTTGAGCGATTCCCATCAGCAGGTGCTGCCTTCAGCGGCTATTGCAGTATCAACGAACAGGGTCAGGTTGTATCGCAAAAGAAGCCTGAAATGAAACAGGATGGCATACTGTCAAACTGGCTGGCGAGGATAGGGGAAAAACAGTTGGTTCAGTATGCTGCCATGACAGTGCGCAGAGAGGTATACGAACAGCTGGGGGCTTTTTATGGAGTGAATTACGGAGAAGACTGGGAGATGTGGGTACGGATAGCACGCTATTACCCGACGGCCTATACACCGCTTACACTGGCAGAATACAGGCAGCACACTACTTCAATCACCAATAGCAAGTTTTTGAAAGGGGAGCACTTGCAGGACCTTTACAAGGCCATGCTACTGATTCAAAACCATCTACCAGATAGTCAGAAGCATTCCATACTCCGAAATTCAAAAAAATACTATGCTACTTATACGCTTAATATAGCAGCACGTCTATGGCACAGCCTGCACAACAAGCAATTGGTGGAGGCTCACATCAAGAACGCACTGCGGTTTCACACCAGCCCCCTTATTTACCTGATGGCAGCAAAACTTTACTTTACATTAAAATTCAGCAGGATATGAGGTTAGGTATTTCGATTGTGATATGCACTTACAATGGGGCGAAGCTTCTTCCAGAAACGATCCGCCACATTGCCAACCAGCGCATTAGCCCCCATGTAAACTGGGAGGTACTGGTAGTTGACAATGCCTCTACTGACAACACCTCCGAAGTTGTGCTTGCGGAATGGGAGAAGCAGGGCCAGCCGACTCTATTGCACCTGTTCCACCAGCCGAGGCAGGGCCTGACGTATGCCCGTGAGCTCGCGCTGAGCCATGCAAACTATGAGTTTGTTTTGTTCTGCGACGACGACAATTGGCTTTGCCCTGATTACCTGAGCCTGGCCTATCAGCTTATGACGTCACATCCGGAAATTGGAGTGCTGGGAGGTAACGGCGAGCTCGTGTTTGAATCGCCTCCCCCAACATGGGCGCTCGGGCACGGCTTTTTTGCAAATGGCCCTCAGGCGAAATCAGCAGGTCCGGTAAGGAGGCAGTTTGTGTATGGCGCAGGTTGCGTCATACGGAAGTCAGCCTATAATACGCTCCTGCATGCTGGCTTCAAGCCACTGCTCACCGATCGGATGGCCGGCACACTAACAGCGGGTGGTGACTATGAACTTTGCTATGCGATCGCCATGACAGGCTATACCATCTGGTACGAAGACAAGCTTCAGTTCAAGCATTTCATGCCAGCAGCCCGACTTGACTGGGCATACTTCATCCGGTTCATTTCAGAAGGCGCCAGGTGTTTTGAGGTGATCATGCCTTACCGCATCCATGTGAACATGGGCAGCAAAAACACGCTTGTTTTCCGACTGATGTGCCTTCGCATCGTAGGCTCATACTTATTAAAAACGCTGCCATTGCTGGCAGCTAAACTATACCTCCCAGCTGATTCAGAGGCAGCAAAGCTCAACACAATCAAACTCGTATCTCTTAAGACGAAGCTTTATAGTTTTAAGAATCATAAAAACATGAAGCAGAATTTCGATGCCATTCTAAAGTTCAATCAGAATGCGCTCCAAAAAAAAAGCAGTCATGAGCCCGCCAAGGTCATGGTTGATATGCAAACTGCCAGCTAAGCATTAAATCCCCTCCATTCCCATACACATCTTTATATAAAAATATCCTGAACTACAAATTTTACGACCACTAAGTACAACTTATTATCACAATTAACATATATATTATACTAGAATACTTCAGCTCTCAGCAGTAGCTACAAGCCACAAAGCTGAATTCAGTGAACGCTTACAGTACAGCTGCATTTTTTATAGGCAACTGGGTATAAATATAATTTTGTGAGGCAGGATAAGCTCTATTAAGCTGCTTATTCTCTATTGGTTGTGGGCTTATCAGGGATTTTATGAATAAATTTATTACTGTACTATTTTTATTTACATCCTTCTTTTCTCTGGCCTTGTCTGCACAGGAAATTCAGGGCTTAAGTTCTGTGGAACGGCTTACCAGGCTTGCTGTCAGTAAAAATACAGGCGAAAAACCTCAGTCGAAGGTATGGAGCTATGCCTGCACGCAATGGACCGTGTTGCCCGACACCAGTGGCACGCATTTGTGGCGCCTCGACGATAATAGCTGGACACGTGTGATGACCCTCTCTACAAGCACTGTCACCAAAGCCGATTGCAAGGTGGAAGGTGCTGTGGTGCATGTGCTACTCTTTGAGGAGATAACACCGATCACCAACATTGTATCAGAAGCAGAAGACTCAACCAAATCCCTGAACAACAAGGCTTTTCTGGTATCAATAGAATATATTGAGTCGCAGAATACCTATAAACGCTGGTCCCAAAGACCCACAACGGTTGATATAAAGCTCGACAACGGAGTAGAGACTGCCTCCATCGATATTGACAGCAAAGGCAGGATGTGGCTGGCTTCTGATGCTGTAAACAAAATAAATGTGCGCTGGAGCGATGCCCCTTATACCACCTGGAGCTCCCCTATCACACTCGCCACAGGTGTAAAGAATGATGACATAGCGGGTGTGGTCTCCTTACCTGGGAAGGTGGGCGTTTTCTGGTCTAATCAAAATAACAGAAGGTTTGGTTTCAAAACACATCAAGATGGCGCTCCTCCAACCCAATGGTCTGCAGATGAAGTGCCCGCCTCCCATTCGGCTCTGAATGTCGGCAAGGGTATGGCGGATGACCATGTCAACTTTGCTATAGCCAGCGATGGTACTCTATATTGCGCTGTCAAAACAAGCTATGACCTACCTGGTTATCCCACTATCGCGCTGCTGGTGCGTCGCCCCTCCGGTAAGTGGGATGAAATGTATGGTATATCAGAATATGGGACACGCCCTGTTGCCCTACTGGATGAAACATTGAACAGACTCATAGTTATTTACTCATCTGTAGAAGATGGAGGAGATATCCTATACAGATCTACTTCGCTTGCTAACATAAATTTCGGACCCCAGCTGACACTGATGGGTGGAAAATTTGACAACGTTAGTAGTAGCAAAGGTGCTTTCAAGTCAGAAGTAGCGATCTTATTTTCTAACAAAACTCATGCACACGGGGTGCTCATCAATAACGGCACCCCTTCCCTGGTGAATTGCCCTGATCTGGTGCCTTCTTTCAGGTCCTTTGTTGTATACCCCAACCCTTTCATCGTCAAAACCACTGTCTACTTCACGCTCCAGGAAGATGACGAATATGAACTCCTGCTTTTTGACAGCAAAGGAGCCCGTATTGCCACGCTCAGTAAAGGAAGAGCACAGGCCGGAGAACTCAATACAGTCGACCTGAAAGATGTGGCTCGGGGCCTTTACATGGTGAGGTTACAAACAAGCAAGTCTGTACGAGCCCTCAAGGTAATTCAGGAGAGGTGAGACAAGGTGCTGTCGCATCTTTATACACTCGGCATTGCCGCTATTGACTCATATCAGCTAAGTATAATTTGTCGAATAGTACTCCAGCCTCAGTACATATACTCAAAATTAAAACTCTCTCACTAAAAACAACCAGTTAAACACAACTTTATTTTGGTTTAATCATATTAATAAAACACTACTCAGCTGTATCTCCAGTTTTTGATATTAATTGAGTTGCTGTCACACGTCTCATACTTACCCTGAATGTCATTTTATAAATACAATTTCCATTACAAGCTCCTATGAAAATGAATATCAAATTTACCTTCCTTGTAATTCTTTCAGTATTCCTTAGCTTTCAGGCTGTGGCGCAACAATCTGCGGGCTTTAGCTCCATTCAAAACCTCAGCCCTGAACCAACTACAGCTAGTACTGGCGAAAAACCACAGTCCAAACCCTGGAAGCATGCCGGGAAATGGTGGGCTGTGTTTCCAAATTCTAGCGGAACCCACCTTTGGCGACTAGATGGTACAAGCTGGACTAGTGTACTCAGACTTACCACACGCACTTCCTCCAAGGCAGATTGCAAGGTGGCAGGAGATGTAACGCATATTTTGTTGTACCAGGGTGCTTCTTCCCAAATGGCCTCTGTCGAGTATGATTATGCGCAGGGCACCTACAAGCTTTGGTCAAGAAGAACCTCTACTGTCGGCCTGACAATGGATCAGGGGGTTGAAACCGCGACTATTGATATTGACGGTACTGGTAGAATGTGGCTGGCTTCAGCAGGCGTGAGTGATATAAATGTCCGATGGAGTGATTCACCCTATACCAACTGGAGTCCGCCTGTGAAAATTGCTACAGGAGTAGATGACGATGATATATGTGCTGTAATAGCCATGCCTGGCAAAATTGGCGTGCTATGGTCAAACCAGAATACCAACAGGTTCGGCTTTAAAACACATCAGGATGGCGATGCACCCGACAACTGGTCCGCTGACGAAGTGCCGGCCTCGCAGTCAGCACAGAACATAGGAGATGGCATGGCCGATGATCATCTTAATATGGCCATAGCCAGCGACGGCACATTGTACTGCGCTGTTAAAACAGAGTACGGTACCAGAGGCTATCCCGAAATAGCGCTGCTCGTGCGACGACCAAATGGTGTATGGGACAACTTATACGGAGTAAGCGATAGAGGTACCCGCCCTATTGTTATCTTGAATGAGTCTATCGGAAAAGTGAAGGTTATCTATACATCTTCAAACAACGGCGGCAACATCTTATATAAAGAGACATCTGCTTCCAACATCAGTTTTAGTTCAGAGATGACACTCATGAGTGGCAACTATAACGATGCCACCAGCAGCAAAGACAATTACACATCGGATGTTGTGGTGATGGCGACTAGCAGCTCCAGCGTAGTTGGTGTACTGGCCAGTGACCAGATTACTATCACACCGCCGGCAACGCCTATTCCGGCTTCACCAGCCCACAATGCCTCAAGCCTGAGCATACCTGTAGGTATAAGTTGGCAAGCGGCACAAGGGGCCGGCTCCTACCAGGCTCAGATATCGACCACTTCCAACTTCTCGAGCATAGTCTTCAACCAATCGAACATTCAAAGCACTTCCGTTTCGGTCAGCAGCCTGAGCAACAGTACGACTTACTATTGGCGCGTACGGGCCAGTAATGCAAACGGAACCAGTGCCTGGTCTTCTGTCTGGAGTTTCAGAACAGCTGATGCACCTTCTACAGAGCAGCAGGTTGTGAGCTTCACGCTCGTTAACTCCCACACCGAGCAGGACCACTTCCAGCTCCGGGACGGGGCGGTGATCGTGCTCTCCGAGCTCCCGAGCACCAAGCTCAACATCCGGGCCAACACCTCGCCCGGGGCGGTGGGCAGCGTCAAACTTGAGCTCTCGGGCACCCAGTCCAGGACCTACACCGACAACGCCGCTCCCTACGCCCTGTTCGGCGACGACGGCCGCGGCAACTACTACTACGGCAACTGGAACCCGCCGGCCACGGGCACCTACACCCTCCGCGCTACCCCGTACACGGGCAGCAACGGCACCGGAACGGCGGGCGAGCCGCTTTTGATAACCTTCAACGTAGTGAAAGAAGGAACCCCCACCACACAGTACACTCTGGCGGTGAGCACGGTGGGCGGCGGCACGGTTAGCAGGAGCCCCGATCAGGCGACCTACGCGGCCGGCAGCGCCGTCTCCCTGACGGCCACCCCGGCCGCGGGCTTCGCCTTCGCCGGCTGGAGCGGGGACGCCTCGGGCTCCGCCAACCCGCTCACCCTGACCATGGACCGCAGCAAGGCGGTGACGGCCACCTTCACGGCCACCACCAGCCAGCAGCAGGTGGTGAGCTTCACGCTGGTCAACTCCCACACCGAGCAGGACCACTTCCAGCTCCGGGACGGGGCGGTGATCGTGCTCTCCGAGCTCCCGAGCACCAAGCTCAACATCCGGGCCAACACCTCGCCCGGGGCGGTGGGCAGCGTCAAACTTGAGCTCTCGGGCACCCAGTCCAGGACCTACACCGACAACGCCGCTCCCTACGCCCTGTTCGGCGACGACGGCCGCGGCAACTACTACTACGGCAACTGGAACCCGCCGGCCACGGGCACCTACACCCTCCGCGCCACCCCGTACACGGGCAGCAATGGCTCCGGAACGATGGGCGAGCCGCTGACCTTAACATTCCAAGTAGTGTCTTCGGGCTTTGCAGGGAATACATCGGCCAGCTTAGAGCAGGCAGAGCTTCTGACTGACGAGTTTAAGGTATATCCAAATCCATTTACGCATAAAGCAACACTGGATTTTTCCGTACAGGAAGCAAGTGACTACGCCATTACTATCTATGATGCCAAGGGAATGCTGGTGGCAAGACTTCAGGAGGGAAGCGCCGTTCCCGGTAAAGTAAACAGGCTTGAAGTAGATGGAGCCAACCTCCCTAAGGGATTGTATTTCATAAAACTGCAAACCCAAAGCATGACTAAGACACTTAAACTGATGCTGGATAAGTAAACATAACGTTCACGAGCAGCAGGAGATCGACAGAACAGTTGATCTCCTGCTGCTTTTATAGGTAATAGCTACTTATTTAGTGTTCATCAAGCCATTGGTTTTGAGACGCACTCCACGGTTTCCATCGCTACTCCTCCCCCATTTTACCACTTAAATTCCTCATTCCCGTATTACCCCATGTGAATACAGGGGTTTTATGAGCATACCGGAAACGAACGGCATTTTTGCAGCGCATTACTTATTAAAGGAACAGCTTAGTTCAGGGAGGGTTGAAGAAGTATGGAAAGCTGAAGACTGGACTGCGGAAGGGGCTCCTGTCACGCTGAGGCTGTATGCGCCACACATCCGGCTCGATCATCACAGCCTGGAACAGCTGCAGCGGGAGCAGGAACAACGGGCGCTGTTACAGCACCCCCACCTGCTTATACCCACCCATTTTGGTGTACACGAGGGCATTCCTTTTGAAGTAGCTCCGCTACAGTCGCAGCAGACAGTAGCGCAGGCCGCACCGTTGCCTGAGCGAGAGGTTGCCCTGCTGATAGCACAGGTAGGCAGCGCCCTGGCGTACCTGCACACACAGCAGCCTCCGGTGTCGCATCGGCAGATAAATCCGGACAATATCATACTGGATGCGAATGGCAATTACCTGCTGGCCGTACCTGCGTTGAGTAGTCAGCTGCGTACGCTCCTGCACCGTGCTACGGGTACCCCGCTGGCCCAGGGCACAGCTTATGCCGCTCCTGAGCTGTTTGGTCCCCATCCTGTACACTCGGGAGCCAGCGACGTGTTTGCACTCGGTGTAAGTCTGTACGAACTATGCACCGGCGAGACCCCATGGCTCGGCAATGGGGGTCTTAGCCTAAGCCAGGGAGCGGAGATCCCAATCGTTTCAGCGCCCTATTCCCGTATACTGAGCAATCTGGTGCGAGCCTGCCTGCACCCTGACCCAGAGAAAAGACCATCGGCACAGGTGCTTGCAGAAGAAGCAACATACTATCTGGAATATGGAAATTGGAAGTCTTATGGTGCTTTTGGCAATGTGACGGCAGAGTCGATCGTGTATAAGAAAAGGTCCCCACTATGGCCGGTGCTGCTGCTCCTGTTGCTGGCAGGTGCATTGGCTGCCGCTTACTACTTTTTAGTATGGAAGGTACCCGGCGAGGAGTTGGCTACCGATGTTGCTGTGACCGCCGCCGATACAACTACTGCCCAGTCTGCCATCACGGACACCTCGGTCGCGGCAAGCACACCGGAGGAGACTAAGCCAGACACTCCAGCCAAAAGGCAGACCGCCGTCCAGAAGCCGCAAGCCCGTACCAAAAAACAACAAACCCCGCCTGCTACCAAGCCAGCCCCATCACGCCCGGCACAGCCCGCCTACCCGCAACCCACCAGCCTGGAAGGTTACCTCAACGGTCTGCTCAATGAGGAGATCCCCCTGCAGGTGCGCGACCGGTGGCGGACACAAATCCGAAAATACTTTTCTCCGGATGCGATCATATACGCCCGCATGCACGGCGCTGCCTTAGGCAGCTTTGGCGTAGGTGAGTTTATCGATATCCTGTTGAGTACGGAGGAAGGTAATAGTATTGTGATTGACAAGGTGATCTATGACCCTGAGGAAGAAAATGCCATTGACGAAATCAATGTGAGTATCATAGCTGCGCAATAATTTTCCGGCATGTAGTGCATTAAGTTTGGCATTCTGAGCATATTTTACAATATTTAGAAAGTCATATATTTTTGCACAGTCATGCTCGGAACACTCCTTAGTCTGCAATGGAAGCAGAGCCGCCGATCACCAGCCTACCAGAAAAGCCTGGTGGTAAAGATCATACTCGGCTTCTTTATCGTCTACTTTGCGCTCATCTTTATTGCGCTTGGCTTTTTTAGTCATAAACTGCTTACCGAGATTTACCCGGACCAAAGTCCTGTTGTCTCGTTCAACAGCTTCCTGCTCTTTTACTTTCTGATAGACCTGGTTTCGCGCTTCATGCTGCAGGACTTGCCGGTACTGGCCATTCAGCCTTTCCTGCACCTACCCTTGAAGCGGAACAAGCTGGTGCACTTCGTGCTGCTGCGCTCCATACCCAGTGTGTTTAATCTGCTCATGCTGCTGGTATTCGTGCCATTTATGCTTCGTGCGGTGGTGCCGGTGTATGGTACAGGTATAGCGCTGGTATGGCTGGTCTCGCTCCTGCTACTCACATTCATCAACAATTTCATTCTTATCTACTTTAAGCGTCAGCTTACCTCTAATCCAAAGCTTACGCTCCTCCTCGCACTGGTGGTCGGTGGCCTCATACTGCTCGACTACTTGCAATTGCTGTCACTGCGCCAGGCTTCGGTAGCGGCATTTGATGCCTTGCTGCAGCAGCCCTGGCTCCTGTTTGTGCCTTTGCTTGGCCTGGTGGGGACATACCTGCTCAATTACCGGTTCCTGATGCAGCACCTGTACCCGGAAGAAATCTTCATCAAAAAAGTAGCTACGGTAGAGGGCAACGACATGGCTTTCCTGAACAAGTTTGGTGATACCGGAAAGTTGATTGCGCTGGAATTGAAACTGATCTGGCGTCACAAGCGACCAAAATCCATGGTGATGATTTCAGCTTTTCTGCTGTTTTATGGCCTTATCTTCTACACCAACAAGGTGTATCTGGAAGGTTGGGGCATGCTTATTTTCGTGGGTATCTTTGTGACGGGCTCTCCGATGTTCAACTACGGTCAGTTTGTGCCAGCCTGGCAAAGCGCACATTACGATGCCCTGCTCACCAGACCCATCACCACGTACCAGTATGTGAAAGCCAAATACCTGATGTTTGTGCCTTCTATACTGCTGGTCACAGTCCTGACACTCCCTTATGCCCTGTTTGGCTCCAAAGTACTCCTTATCAACCTGGCCAGTTGCCTCTTTAACATAGGAGTGAATAGCATTGTGGTACTTTACTTTGCGGCACTCAACAAAGACCGGCTCGACCTAAGCAATGGCTCTGCCTTTAACTGGCAGGGTGTGGGAGCCTCCAGGTTTGTGATGATGCTGCCCATGGTGCTCGGGCCGATTGCGATCTTCCTGCCTTTCTCCTTCATGGACATCCCGCAATGGGGCATTTTCGCCATCGCTCTGAGCGGTGCACTCGGCATCGTTTTTCATCGCCAGCTGCTCCGCATGATGGCCAAACGACTTGAAGACCGGAAGTATACCCTGGCTGCTGGTTTCAGACAGCACTAAACACCACAACTACCTGAAGACGAAAACATCAGCTATACCTGAAAAGAAATGAATATGATTGAAGTAAGAGATCTCGTAAAGGCCTACAGCAGTGCTACTGTCGTAAACATACCTGCGCTGCACATTGCGCCCGGCGAAACCATTGGTCTGGTGGGGAACAACGGGGCAGGCAAAACCACACTGTTCCGGATGCTGCTGGACCTGGTGCGCCCTACAGACGGCGTGGTTACCTCCAAAGGTATACCCGTGGCACACACCGACGCCTGGAAATACTATACCGGCTCACACCTCGATGAGGGTTTCCTGATCGACTACCTGACGCCGGAAGAATACTTTAAATTCATCGGTGACTTGCACGGCTTATCTACCGGCGACATACAGGAGCGTCTGCAGCCGTTTACTGACCTGTTCAACGGCGAAGTACTGCAGCAGCGCAAGTATATCCGCGACTTTTCGAAAGGCAATCAGAAGAAGGTAGGTATAGCGGCTGCCGCCCTATCCCACCCTGAACTCCTGATTCTGGATGAGCCATTCGCCAACCTCGACCCTAGCTCCCAGATCAGGCTAAAGAACCTGTTACGCAACCTGCACGAGCAATACGGTATGACCATGCTCATCTCCAGCCACGACCTCAACCACGTGACGGAGGTGTGCAAACGCATCGTCATATTGGAGAAAGGACAGATTGTGCAGGATATGCAAACCACTGAAAATACCCTGCAAGCTTTGGAGGCTTACTTCACAGTTTAACTTAAGTACATAGCCAACACTAAAAGCCACCTATCCCCGATCTGGTGGCTTTTGCCTTTCTAAGAGGGCCGCTCCGAATACATATCGACTTAATAGCATATTTTACGTTTAAGCATACATACAATTTTAAGCATACATACAATATAAATCAGCCAATTTTAACTTTAACTAACCAACTACATCCTTTATAACATTCCAACATGAAGGCATCCTTTCTACTCCTGTTTCTGATTGTCGGCTTATACCCAGCCCTGGCACAACAGCCCGTTAATTCCCGCGATCGGGAGGTGGTGTTTCGGGGAGTCAGCCTGATTCCGATGGACAAGGAACAGGTGATCGAAAACCAGACGGTAGTGGTAAAAGACGGGAAGATAACCGCCATTGGTGGCGCCGCAAAAGTGAAGCACAGCAAAAATGCGCTGATCGTGGACGGCAAAGGAAAATACCTGATGCCGGGATTGGCTGAGATGCACGCCCACGTGCCGCCTGTCGACGACCTGGAGCAGATGAAAGAAGTACTGCAGCTGTTCACCCTTCATGGCATCACCACCATCCGGGGCATGCTGGGCCACCCGCGCCACCTGGAGCTACGCAGCAAACTGCAGTCTGGCGAACTCATCGGCCCCAGATTCTATACCTCCGGCCCCTCCCTGAACGGAAACAGCGTCAAAACGCCGGAAGCCGGTGCTGAGATGGTGCGGCAGCAAAAGCAGGCCGGATACGATTTCCTGAAGCTTCACCCGGGGCTCAACAACGAAACCTTTGGTGCTATTGCCAGCACCGCCAACCAAATCGGAATGCCTTTTGCCGGCCATGTATCTTATGACGTAGGTGTTTGGCGTGCCATAGAAGCCGGGTACGCCTCCATCGACCACATGGATGGATTTGTGGAAAGCCTGGTGCCTGGCCTGGAGGCTATACCTGAGCAGGAGGCCGGCCTCTTTGCCATGTACATCGCAGACCGCGCAGATACGACGCGAATACCTAAACTGATGACCGCACTGCGCGAGAAGAACATCTGGGTAGTGCCCACACAGGCCCTCGCCGAACGCTGGATGTCACCCGCAGAGTCTCCTGAAACTTTGGGCAGCAAGCCTGAGATGAAGTACATGAGTCCTAAAACGGTGCAGAACTGGGTGGCTACGAAACAAAAACTGATGGCAGACCCACGCTACGATGCCGATGCCATCAACAGGTATGTGGACCTACGCCGGAAACTGATCAAAGACTGCAACGACCATCAGGTGGGACTGCTGCTTGGCTGCGATGCGCCGCAGGTGTTTAACGTGCCCGGCATCTCTACGCATCAGGAATTCGAATACCTGGTGGCGGCAGGACTTAGCCCTTACGATGCCCTCCGGACAGGCACGGTCAATGTCGGCAGGTATTTCGATCGCGACGATATAGGCGTGCTGAAAGTAGGAGCCACTGCTGATATGCTCCTGCTGCATGGCAACCCGCTCAACGATATCTCCCAAACCCAACGTATAGCAGGTATAGTAATTGGCCATACCTATCTGCCCGAAACCTATATAAAGCAGGAACTGAAGAAGATGGAAAAAACTAAATAGAGTCGTAGGTATAACCAAAAGCGGTCTGACCTGTTAGGAACCCGACAATTGATAAAACCTGATCATATTAAATCTAAAACTATGAAATTGAAAGGCATACTCATGCTGGCAGGCCTGCTGCTGATGCTCAGGTCACAAGCCCAGCAAAAGAACGGCATAGATCGAATTGAAACTGAAAAAGGTCCCCTGACTATACAGCCTATGCTGCATGGCACACTGGCTTTCACCTGGGATGGCAAAACGATTTATGTTGATCCCTACGGCGGAGCCGAGGTGTTCAAAGGTATAGCCGCTCCTGATCTGATCCTGATCACCGACATCCACGGCGACCACCTCGATATGAAAACCCTGGAGGCCATTAACACGGACAAGGCGACTTTTGTGGTGCCACAAGCGGTGGCTGATAAACTGCCTGAGAACTTTAAAAAGCGTGCTGTTGTGCTCGGTAACAATGAGCACACCGAGCAACTCGGCATTGCCATAGCGGCACTGCCGATGTACAACCTGCCCGAAAGCGAGGACTCCCGCCACACCAAAGGCCGTGGCAATGGCTATGTGCTGGAGTTCGCAGACAAGACCGTATACCTGTCGGGTGACACCGAAGACATACCGGAGATGCGTGCGCTTCGCAACATCGATGTTGCCTTTGTTTGCATGAACCTGCCCTATACCATGGATATCGACCAGGCTGCCTCTGCTGTGCTCGAGTTCAAACCTGCTATCGTATACCCTTACCACTACCGGGGACAGGACGGCCTGAGCGATGTAGAGGCCTTCAAGAGAAAAGTAAACGAAGGTGACCAGAACATAGAGGTACGCCTGCGCAACTGGTACCCGGAAAAAGATAAAAAGTAAACAAAACGACTCAACCCCTGCATGCACGAATCCAGGCTGTACATTGAATATGTTGCCCGTATCATAGAAGCGATTGGCGTCCTGATCATTGCGACCGGGGCGGCCATTGCGCTTTTCCGCTTTATTTTTCCGCTACGGCACAATTCCCGCCGTTCTTACAAAGTGCTGCGCCACGAACTCGGCAAAGCGATCCTGCTGGGGCTCGAGATACTGGTTGCCGCCGACATCATCGCGACTGTGGTCACGGAGCCCTCCATGGATCGGGTGGTCACACTCGGCCTGATCGTGCTGATCAGGACCTTCCTGAGCCTCTCCCTGCAGGTAGAGCTCGAGGGTCGTTTTCCCTGGCAACCCAGAAGACCTGAAGCAGAACATCCCTTATAGTTCCCCTCCTCTATATCTTTAAAACCATCCCCCTGGTACGTAGTCTAACATGCTATACCTGCTGCTATGCCTCTACCGGTATGCACCTCACTTTTAGAGCATCGCTTATCTATTTGGTGCTAAGCATATGCCGCCTGTCCCACTTAAGGCAGCATTAGAGCTTCCCGGCCTTCATGCTGATGCTGACGCAGTAGTGGTACGGCAGGTCCCCTGTTGGCTAATTGCTGCTAGTGCTCAGAACTTTAACGGAACGGGGCGTGTTAAGCGGGAATGAAAAGCCGGTAAATGCGTTCACTTAACATAGCAACCCGGATGATCTTTTGAGTCAGTTTTGGCAATAAAAAATAAACTTTTAAAGTTAGTGTAAAAAGGTTTTTGGATTTAGAGCACAAAACCAAGCATTCGACTTTCTCAAAAAAATATTATTTTTATATTTACCGCAATTCAACTTTTACCATTATTCAAAACAACATGAAAGCATTCTTTCTTTCCTTATTGATTGTGCTGACCACAGCGGCGCCAGCAGTGCAGGCGCAGGGAACGGCTAAAGATGAGAACAAATCAGCCACTGCCTTGACCGGACAGTTCAACGATCTCAAAAGCAAGTCCAACTCCTACATGGAAGGCAACAGGGAGTATAAAGTGGTGAACGTAGGCCTGCTTAACTCATTCTGGCAAAGTGTACAGTCCACAATCAAGGAGGTGGAGCAGAAGCAGATGAAAGATCTGAACGCAACACGACAGGACCTGGAGACAGCACAGGCGCGCATTACCGAGCAGGAAAAGGAAATTGAAGCGCTGAAACTGGACAATGCTCAAAAAGAAGCTGCCGTGCAGCAGAGCGAAGATGCGGTAAACAACCTGCATGTATTGGGCATACCCATCCACAAGCAGGTATACGTGATCATCAACACGGCCATTATTGCCCTGCTACTGATTGCGCTGGGTGTAGTGTATACCCAGTTCAAGAGCAGCAAAAAGGTGACAGACCAGAAAAGAAAAGAGTTTGACGATATAGACCGTGAGTTTGCGGACTTCAAGAAGAACGCCCGTGAGCGTGAGATCAAGATCAAGCGTGAGCTACAGACAGAGATGAACCTCGTTGCAGAACTAAACGAGCAGATTGCCGTGCTACAGAAGAAAGTACACGTGTAAGCTTCTCTTTATCATACCACTATGCAGAACAGGCTGCCCTACTCCATGGGGCAGCCTGTTTTTTTATGGCCAGAAGTGATCGTAAAACTTCTTCCGGCGTTTTTTCTTTCTGTCCCTGCCATACATGTAATACACGAAGTAACCAACGGTATAAAGGGCGAGTACCGATGCGATGATGATGATCTCCATGTCCCTCTATACGTAAAAACCGCACAAAAGGCATTCAGCTTCAGATGGGCACCTTTTTCAAGGTTCGTATCTACCAGTAAGCAACCAACCTACAACTCAAACCGGTAAGCCAGGCCCGGATGCCACTCCAGTTTGCAAATGATAAAAGGCGCATACACGCCGTTCGCACAGCTTGGCAAGTCAACAAGCTCCAGCGGCTCTCCCCTGTGGCCATGCTTGTCCAGGTATAGTTTGGCCGAGGGGTCGAAACACTTATTCTGAAGCAGCAAGCGCCTCAGGGAGCCGGAAAAGCCATAGCATACCCAATGTGTCGGGTGCTGAAAATCTGTCTGTAATACTAAAGCATACCTCATAGCTACCATCTTTTATGTTTAGTACGAGGCTTTTTATAATTGGTACTCTGCAAATATCCTCTTTCCTATACCTCCAGTAGCACGCACCTTCCATCTTAGCTGCCAAACTCTATCGGATTAGACTCAAATCTTGCAGCTAGCAGCATGTTTCGAGTATTAGCTATTCCTATATCTGCGGATTTCACGCAGATAAGACAACTTTTTTACAATTTATTCATATAACATATATTAACCGTTAATCTACTTCACTCCACCAGATGACACCTAGCCAGATCATAGCAACAGCAGGTTCACGTCACACGAGGCAACATGTTGTAGTTCATGAGCAAACCTGCTGCATCATGACTTAGACCACCCGTTATGCTGAAAAACTGACAGAGATGATGCGCTTTAAATAAATATTAGGATGCAATAAATGAGAAACTTATGAAGAACACCTTTACACTCATTTTGTTAATGCTATTTGTGCTTGGCGCCACAGGTGCCTGGGCACAGCAGCGGCAAGTCAGCGGCCGTGTAACCGCCGCCGACACAGGCCAGGGTATGCCAGGGGTAAGTGTGGCTGTAAAAGGCACCACCACCGGTGTAGCCACCGACTCCGATGGCAGCTACCAGATACAGGTGCCTGACAACAATGCGACGCTCGTCTTTCGCTTTCTGGGCTACCAGACAAGGGAGGTGACAGTAGGCAGTCAGTCGACGATCAATGTGACGCTCAACACCGACGCGCAGCAGCTCGGCGAGGTGATGGTAACCGCACTGGGCATTACACGCGAAAAGAAAGCCTTGGGCTACGCAGCGCAATCTGTCGAGTCTGCTGAGATAACACAGCACCGCCAGCCCAACGTGCTGAATGCCCTGCAGGGCAAGGTGGCCGGCGCTACTATATCGAGCACAGGCGGTGCGCCTGGTCAAGGCACCAATATCCAGATCAGGGGCATCAACTCGATTGA
Source organism: Pontibacter sp. LHS1 (assembly GCF_058932855.1). NCBI lineage: Bacteria > Pseudomonadati > Bacteroidota > Cytophagia > Cytophagales > Hymenobacteraceae > Pontibacter > Pontibacter sp. LHS1. Next base: position 56,736 of record NZ_JBZYWF010000015.1, on the reverse strand, counting down.
TGTGACCCGCAATAATCAGCCGCTTTTTGTAATTGACGGTGTGCTGATGGACAATTCTACTTCTACCTTCGGACAGAGCGCCGAGCTAAGAGGTATGAGCAACCGACTGGCTGATATTAACCCAGACGATATTGCGAGTATAAATGTACTTCGGGGTGGTGCGGCCACAGCACTCTACGGTCTTCGGGGTGCTAACGGCGTAGTAGTAATTACGACCAAAAGAGGCCAGGCAGGGGCACTTAGTGTGAATTTTACAAGTACAGCCGGTTTGGAAGAGGTAAATAAATTCCCAGACGTGCAGGATACCTACACGCAAGGCTACAGAGGCGAGTACGACCCCACAAGCTTCTGGCCATCCTGGGGGCCGACGGTTGAAGAAGCCCGACAACTAGACCCCACCCACCCTGACAGACTCTATAATCACTTCAGAGAGGCATACGAAACCGGCCATCAGTTCAGAAATTCCCTTTCCTTTTCTGGCGGCAATGAAACTATTACCTTCCTCTCTTCCCTATCACACCTCAAGCACGAGGGTGTGCTGCCATTTACAGATTTCGAGAATTTCTCGGCCCGATTGAACACGGATGTTAAATTAAGCGAAAAGTTTAGAACGGGAGCCAATTTTAACTACTCAAACTCAGGTGGGCATCGCTATAATGCAGACCGTTTTAACGAAAGTTTGAGCTACTGGTCACCTCGCTGGGATGTGACGGATTTCAGAAAGCCGGACGGCACGATGAATTCTTATGGCAATAACAACCCGATTTATGGGGCGGCAACTAACCGTATGGAAGATGATGTGAACAGATTCATAGGAAATGTGCATTTTGGATACGCGCCGGTTAAGTGGCTGGACCTGAGCTATCGTATCGGATTGGACACTTATACCGACGACAGAACCCGCACAGCACCTGGCCCACGTGGTTTGGCTGATGAGCGTGTCTATGAGGACAACGACCAAGGTTTTGTTTACGAGTACACTACTAAGTTCCGTAGCATTAACTCCACTTTTGTGGCGACTGCCAATACAGGTATAGGAGAGAACTTCAATGCCACGTTTCGCTTAGGGCATGAGCTATATGATGAAACTGTCAAAAGTTTTGGTGTGGAAGGTGATGAACTCACCGTGTTTGACTACTTTGATCTGCGCAATGCCCGCCTGCTTACATCCAGACAGGATCAGTCAGAGTACCGTCTGATGGGCTTTTTCGGAGAGGCCACCATTGATTACCAGGATTTCCTCTTCCTGACGCTAACCGGCCGGAACGACATCACTTCGACACTCAGAAAAGCCAACAACTCCTTCTTTTATCCTTCTGCAAGTCTGAGTTATTTATTTTCTGAGCACTTCGAACTGCCTTCTTTCATCAACCAGAGTAAACTGCGCTTTTCTTATGCACAGACTGCTAAGGATGCTCCCCGCTACGCTACCTCATTTGGTTATTCCCCTTATTCTGGATTTCCAACAGGTTTCACAGGCTTCACCCGTGCAGAATTACTAGGTGATATCAACCTGCGTCCCGAGTTTACGGATACCTACGAGGCCGGGCTGGAGATGTCCTTCCTGAACAATCGTCTGGGTTTTGACTTCACTTATTATTACTCGTTAAGCAAAGATCAAATCATTCCAATTAATGTGGCAGCCTCGACAGGCTACGTACGGGCCGCGGTGAACTCCGGCGAAATGCGCAACAAAGGGGTGGAGATCGTTCTGAACGCGGTGCCTGTGCAGTCTGAGAATTTCACCTGGGATACCAGACTGATCTTCTCTGCTAACCGAAACAAGATCCTGAGCATTAGGGAAGGCTTGGAGGAGATCCCGTACGCCTCTCAGTTTGGTTATGTGGGCTCCACTGTGACCATGAAATTGATACCAGGCCAGCCATACGGTAACATCTACGGCTCACACTGGCAGCGCTACTATGGTGGTGCTGAAGAAGACCCGCTGTTTATTGACGAGAATCGGCCAATCGTAATTGGTGCTGATGGGTTCCCGGTACGCGCACCGCTTTCGAGTCAGAAGATATTGGGTAACTCAATGCCTGACTGGATTGGTGGTTTCACCAATACCTTCACATACAAAGGCCTGAGCCTGACCGGCCTGTTGGATGCCCAATGGGGTCATGAGAAATACAACCAGATGGGTAACTTCTTCTCCGCCTTTGGCATAGCTGACTACACCGAAGACCGAAACGAGTTCAGAGTGTTTGAGGGGGTGCTATCCGACGGGACACCAAACACGAAACAGGTATGGCTCGGACAGGGTGTGGGACCTGACGGTGTAGATTATGGGGATGGTTTCTACCGTCGCTTCCACAGAGGGGTGTCTGAGGAATTTGTGGAGGATGCCTCTTGGGTGCGTTTGCGGTCCCTGACCCTTAGTTATTCTCTGCCTAGCACGCTCTTTGAAAACATTTTTATCCGGAACGCCTCTGTCTCACTCACTGGCAACAACTTGTGGCTCTGGACCAGATACTCTGGTTTTGATCCCGAGAACAGCTCCACACCAAGCGGCAGCAACGTCACTGGTTTCGCCGGATTCACTTACCCGGCTGTGAGAAGCTACCTGATCACGCTGAATGTCGGATTCTAAATCAAGAACTAAAATGAGAAAGATATATAGATTTGCGCTTGCCTTTATGATAATCGGGGCATCGCTCGGCCTGCAAAGCTGCGAGGATTATTTTGACCTGCACGAGAACCCTAATTTAGTGTCGAATCCGCCGCTGAACGCTATGCTTTCCACCACCACCCAGAAAACAGGCCTAAACAGCCAGCGCATAGCCGCCAACACTGCTTTTTATGTGCAGTATGTGGCCAGCCCGGTAGCTGGCAATGCCACCGACACCTACCAGGTAACCGACCTTACCAGCACCTGGGATGCGATCTATCTGGCGATGGCTGACATTTACGACATGAAACAGAAGGGCATAGAAGAAGGCGCAACGGACTATGTTGGCGTAGCCAACATCCTGATGGCCTATCACCTCAACCTGGTGATTGACCACTGGGGCGACGCTCCTTACTCAGAGGCTTTCGACAACAGTACGCTGACTCCAGGTTTTGATTCAGCTCAGGACCTGTATGCCGAAGCGCTGCGCCTGCTTGACGAAGGTATAGCTGAGCTCAACAAAACAGATTCACGCATTGCCTTAAGGGCCGAAGACGACCTGATACACGGTGGTGATAAGACCCAGTGGATTCGCACGGCTTATGCCTTTAAGGCCCGCATGCTCAACAAAGTAAGCAAGCTTCCCAGCTACGACCCTACCGCCGTGCTAACCGCTGTTGACAACTCTTATCAGTCCAATGCAGACGATGCGGAGATGGAAGTGTTTGCCATTCGCAACCCATGGGCACAGATAGCGCTGAATAATACAAACCTCGTGTTGGGCGGCTGGCTTTCAGAGCAATTCGTTGACCACCTGAACGGCACCACCTATGGTGTGGTTGACCCTCGTCTGCCTCTCATCACTGACCGGACTGACCCTACTCTTCCCATAGCCCCCTACATCGGCACACCAAACGGTGTGGGCAACTTGGGTCCGCGGAACAACACGGTCCGTGACGAGGTTTACATCTCCCGAAACTCCCCTTTAACCGGAGATCTTTCTCCTCTTACTATCGTTTCATATGCCGAGATGAAATTTGTGGAGGCCGAAGCCGCCTTCAGAGCCGGGGACCGACAACGGGCCTATACGGCCTACCTGGAAGGTATACGCGCGCACATGGACAAGCTGGGCGTGCCTGCCGGTGAGCGGGATGCCTACCTGAACAACCCGGCTGTAGGTGTAGGCGCCGCCAACCTGACGCTGGATCTGATCTTTAAGGAAAAGTATGTGGTGACCTACCTCAACCCGGAGGCCTGGAATGATGCCAGACGATACGATTACCAGTACGCTGACTTCGACCTGCCTGCCAACGCCGATCTGCCGACCTTTATACGCAGAATTGCCTACCCGCAAGGCGAAGCCAGCAAGAACCCTAACACACCGGACTCGCCTGTACTGTCAGAACCGCTCTGGTGGGACCAGTAGAAGTCTGAGAATTTGGAATTTAAGAGTGACTTAAATTCTTCGATTTTGGAAAAAAAACAGCAGTTGATCTGGGGTGGATTGGCTGCTGTTTTTTTATTACCTGGGACCAGGTATAGCCTATCAATACGACAGCCTGAATTTATTCAGGTTAGGGAGGCGTTGCTTTTTGCGCTTTAGTTCGTGTTCGTAGAAGGCGCGGCCGAGGTTTTGCATAAAGGGATAGCCTACGGTTTCGTACTCGTACTTGCCGTCGTTGAATATCCCGTTTTCATTTACCAGAATAACTGCCGTGAGTATGAACTCCACCTGCTTGTCGAAGTCCACGATGTAGGCGTTGTCGATCAGGAAGCCGTAGGCGTTGCCGATCTTATTGAAGATGCGGATGTTTTCAGGTATGCGCTCTTTCGAGTTGCCGTACATCAGGAATTTCACGTAGCCATCCGGGTACTCTTTTGGGTCATAAGTCGGGTAATCGCTCTCCCGGGGCAGCATGGACATATACTTATAAAGGAAAGTGTAGTCCTCTTCTGTCAGGTTGAAGCGCTGCTCCGATGGCACTGCCTCCGGAAACAGCACAGTCTTGAGTATACCTTGCAGGTTTTCTAAGGAGATATAGTTTTTGACCGTAAAGTCCATGGGGCCGTCCACCAGCTTGTCGTCTACTATGTGCCCTTTGCCCAGAACCCCTTCAAACTTAGCCTGCGTGAAAGGAGTCGGATTGTTGACCAATGGCTGCTCGTAGATCACCTGGCCGTCTTTATAAAACCGGAACGGATTGGTATGGCGGTTCTCGTCGGGGCTCAGAAAAATGCTGAGGCGATGCACAAGCTGCACATCCTGGAAGCCCTTTTCGTGCAAGGACTGATTCAGCCGCTGCTGCCCCACAAACTCGTAGAGGCGGTTATAGGCATCATTGTCGCTTACCAGGAACAGCTTTTTGATGTAGTGCGCAATGGTAGCCTGTCCGTCTGCCGAGGTACTGTCACCACTTACTGGACTTTGGCCGGCGTAGGCGCTATCAACCTGCAGCGGCGTGTACTTGTCCAGTCCTTCTATACCCAGTTCGTTGAGCTTCTCCAGCGCCACCACCGCACCGGGTAGTTTTACGGTACTCGCCGGGTAAAAGTACTCCTCCGGATTGACCCGATAGGTATAGGACCTGAAGTGCGGCTGGTTGTTTTCGTCACGGTCTATCTGGGTATAAAGGATCTGCACCCTGTACTGGTCCGGGTTGTCGAGTATGTTTTGGAATTGCTCAGGCTTCGAGGCAAGTATTTTTTCGATCATGTTGGTTTTTGTGCTTGCCCCCTGCCTGTTGCCAGCGCAGGAAGCCAGGGTTATACCTCCGACCAGACTCAGGTATAGCGCCAACTTGCGCATTGGCTTAAGAGGCGTGTTTTTCATGGCAGGCAGTGATCGGATCATGGTTTAAAATAAGCAGCTTTTCCCGGTTTGTCCTATATTTCAGGTATAAAATAAGCCTTGTTCTCAGAAAAGGAGTTTTGGTCTTCTCTTCCTATACTACAGGGTGCCAAATACATAGATAATTACTATATTGTAGCACTATACCTCCCCAATAATAATCTAAGGTATAGCAGCAACTGAATCATACCTTCACCTTCAAACCTCATCCATGAGCAAATACGGTCTGCACGGCAAATTACAGGCAACAGCTGGCAACGGAGCGCAACTTGCCCAAATTCTCTTAGAGGCTTCCCGACTGGTGTCCACCGCGAAAGGTTGCCGGTTATACCTGGTAAGTAAGGAGAGCAACACCCCTGATGACGTATGGGTAACGGAGGTATGGGACAGCAAAGAAGACCACGACAACTCCCTGCAGGTGCCAGGCGTGAAAGAGCTGATCAGTAAGGCCATGCCGCTGCTGGCTGGCAGACCGGAGAAAGGCCAGGAACTGGAAGTGCTTGGAGGGGCGGGGTTGGAATAATAAATACCACTACGAAATCAGGTTATGAGGCTACTCTTACTCTCACTCATCTTCAATTTTATAACGATCAGTTTCTGTACTGCCCAGGAAAGAAAACTCGCTGACACTTACACAGGTTTCGGTATAAAGGGTGGGTCCAGTTCCTCCTGGTTCAGTTTCGACCCTTCTCAGAACCAAGGCTGGGCAACTGGTTACACTGCAGGCCTACTACTGAAACATACTGTGCGTGTAAACGAGAACGAACCCATGATGGGGATACAGGTAGAGCTAAACTTGGTACAACGTGGGTGGTCAGATAAAGTCGATTCTACGACTACTTATACCCGATCACTACATTATGTAGAACTTCCTTTTATGACGCAAGCTGTTTGGGGACGCAAAAACACCAAATTACTAGCTAATCTCGGCCCCTCCATCAGCTATCTTGTGTCGAACCGTGACAGTGTACAAGCTATCGTAGACACCAAGCATGATGGCTATTACCAGAAAGAGATTGAGAATCCCTGGCTATTGGGCCTCACTTTGGGAGCAGGTCTGCAGCGCAGCACCTCACTAGGCACCTTTCAACTGGAAGCAAGAATCACACAAAGCCTGAACAGCATTATGACCAAAAGACAACAAGTTGTTTCTGCCACCAACACTAACATCACTATCACGGCGGCCTACTTGTTCGACCTTCGATCTAAATAAGAGGACACTTCATATTGCGATGGGACATTTCACTTTTTAAGGTCACAATTTGCACCACGGTCATCCACATCAGGCAAGGACAACCCACTGATTACCCGGCTGTATTTGCGCTCTTGGAGAAGGCTTTCAGCGGTCTGAAGATAAGGGAACATAACGAGCACTGCCAGGTGTAGGGTCTCCGCCAGTCAGATGCGTTTATACCTGAGCTGTCGCTGGTAGCGGTGGCAGCAAAGAGAATCGTTGGCCATACCCTGCTGACGAAATTTAAAATCCTGAACGGACAGCAACAGCTTTAAAGCATTGTTGCTCAGCAGCAAGAAACACCTTACCAAGCAATGCTCGCAAAATTAGCTACGGCGCTTGCAACCTATGTTATAAATATTGAATCTTCCTGATAGCAACTATACCTAAACAAGGTATAGCCTCACCACTACCACGAAAGATTCAAGCTATGCCAAAACACAACCTAAGCCGCCTGGCTACCACCTTTCTTTTCCTTTTCATAGCCACCGCCTCTTTCTGCCAAACCCACAGCATAACAGGCACCGTGGTAAGTGCAGCACAGCAGGAGGCTATACCTTACGTCAACATCGGCATCAAAAAGAAGAACATCGGTACTGCTACGAGACCGGACGGCAGCTTCAGGATCAGCCTGAAGGAAGAGAACCGACAAGACACGCTCACCTTCTCCGCCATTGGGTATAACGAACTTTCGCTGCCTGTTTCCGCCATCCTCTCCGGCGGTATCAGTTCCTTCGAACTCACTGAGAAAACCACGGCACTGCGCGAAGTCGTGATCAGCAGCAAGGCGCCTAAGATCAAGAAATTTGGCACCACATCACGCAACCCATTCCTGTATGGCTCAGCAGAAACAGTGCACTCGGAGGATATTTCAGAGCTGGGCAAATACATTAACCTCAACAACAAAACTTCTGAGATTCTGTCTGCCACGGTATACCTGCGCAGCATCAAACGCGATTCTGCCAGCTTTCGCATCAACCTGTATAAAAATGAAAATGGCTTGCCGGGTGAGCGACTGGTTGAGAAAAGCATCATCAGGCGGCTTCCGCTAACCCAGGGCTGGGTCACTATACCCCTGGAACAATATGGCCTGGTGGTGGACGAGGATTTCTTTTTAGGGATAGAATACCTGCCGGAATACAGCAATCACGAAAAGTACATTTTCATTTACGGTGCTGCACTGGGCGGTAGCTTCTACTCTAGAAAAGCCAGCCTGGGTGACTGGGAAAAAGGAGTGGGAGGCCGGCTGGCAGCTTATGTGACGGTAAGGCAATAACGCACCGGGCCCGCACTGTATGAAAAGCAACGCAGTTCTATTCTCTGTTCTTCTTCTGCTTGGTCTGCTACCTGGCAGGGATACCTGGGCGCAGCAGCTGCCTGCTGCACCTAAACAGGTGATCCAGCTCTCCGGTATGGTGTATGCAGCGGATAGCCTGACAGCTTTAGAAGGCGTAGCTGTGTATGTGCCGGGCACCACACGGAGCACACATACCCGTAAAAGTGGCTATTTTTCGATGCCGGTCGTAGTAGGCGATACCATAGTATTTGCGGCCTTGGGATTCGAAAAGCTACACCTGACCATACCTGCCGACAGCAAGGAAAGCAGCATTACACTGCGCATCAGGCTGGAAGAAAAAAGCAATACCTTGCCTACCGTCGATGTAATGCCCTGGGCAACAGAATATGACCTGAAACAGGCCGTTTTAAGAACGAAGCTACCAGCAGAAGCGACTGACCGCTTGCCCCCTATACCTCCTCCCGTTGTATACAAATCGATCACGGATATGCCGGCGATGGACGCTAATGCAAACTTCAGGTATGGTCAGGGAATATTGAAGGGACAGCGGGAATCACGGCACAGAGTACCGGATATTCTGAAGATCTTCTCGATCCCGATACGCTAGCGCTAAGTCCTGTCAGGTATAGCCTATGCTTCCTGCTTCTCGAGGTTGAACAGCGCACTCAGTCCTTCGAGCAGTGCCTCTGACTCACCGCGCTGGCAAGCTGCTTTCAGCTCCAGAGCAGGCAGTTTCACGATCTTGTTGAGGATGCTTTTGGTAATGGCTTCTACCAGCTCTTTTTGATTATCATCCAGCTTCCTGGTATAGCGGGCCAGCTCCTGCTGACGGATCTCCTCCAGTCGGCTCTTGAACTGCTGCAAGGCAGGTGACATGGCCATTTCGCGGGTCCAAGCGTTGAATTCAGTCATTGCTTCTGCTATGATTTCCTTTACCTGAGGTATAGCGGCCATGCGCATGGTCAGCGCCTCTGTGGCACGGTTACGGATATTGTCTACATTGTATACTCTGGCGTTTGGCAAAGTTTCAATGGCAGCGTCGATGCTGCGCGGCATAGATAGGTCCACGAAGAACTGAGGTGCGTTTTCACCTAGCTGCACAATATCAGCCTGTCCGATAAAGAAGCAGTCACCCGGTACAGAAGAGATCACAACATCTGCCTGGGCCATCTCTTCCCACACGTTCTCCCAGTAAATAGCGCGGGCGTTGGTCTTCTGAGCCAGCTCCAGTGCCTTATGGTGTGTGCGATTGGCGATGGTGATGTTGCTGATCTTCGATTTGCCAAAGTTATCGCACACATTCGCGCCGATCTCCCCTACCCCGATCATCAGCACACGCGGATCGGCCATACCTTTGGTCAGCTCCTCTACCAGCTCCACCGTAGCATACGATACTGAGGCAGCACCGTCAAAAAAGGCGGTTTGGTTGAATACCTGCTTGTTCGTAAAGAAGATCGTGTGCATCAGCCTGTGCAGGAAGGGCCCCGCCATGTCGGCATCAGCAGCCCACTGGTAGGCTTTTTTCACCTGGTTGAGTATTTGCATATCGCCCACTACCTGCGACTCCAGCCCCAGCGACACATAAAACAGATGCTGTACCGCCTGCTGGTGATGGGCGATGTTCTGGAAATAAGACGCAATCTCTTTTGTTGCGATAAAGCCTTTCTCAATCGCGATCAGCTTCATGATCTCGCGTGACAGGTCTTGCGCAGCGGAATAGTATACCTCCGTGCGGTTGCAGGTAGAAAGCACCATGACATCCTGCGCATTGGTGAATTCGCTGATCTTATCGAGCAGGTTACGGCAGCCGATCTCGTTCAGCGAAACTGCTTCACGCACGGCGATAGGTGCTTGCTTGTAAGATAATGTAAGGGCTTTAAACTGATTTTGCATGTCTTTCTCTCAGATACAATGCAAATTTCTTAAAAGCTGGGGTCGGAAAGTATGACAATTGTCACTTTCGTGTAGGAGAAATGTCAATGTTTGGAGACGTGAAGCCAAAAGGTTTGCGGAGAATAAATGCGCTAATCTCCACAAAGATGCAGAGATTAGGCAATACTTGCCACCAAGCGGTAAGATGAACGTGGTGAATGCAACTGGTGCTTCGCATGCTTAATTCCGCATTCGCTCCAGTTTCTGCGAGTTCAGAATCGTGATCTTGCTGCCGCGGGTGTCGATGAGGTTTTCATCTTTGAAATCCGCCAGGGTGCGAATTACGGTCTCTTTGGAAGCCCCTACAATGCTGGCCAGGTCTTCGCGGGTGATCGATACCTCTGACTTGTAGTTCGGGTCTTCTTTGTACTGCTTTTCCACAAACAGCAGCGCCTCTGCCACACGTTTGCGTACTGAGTTGTATGCCAGTTTCAGCAGCCGCTCTTCCCGGTCGGCCAGGTTATCTGATAGGATCTTGATGAACTTGCCTGCTACGTCGCGGTTCTGGTAGAGCAAGGTATAGAAGTCCTCACGCGGGATGATGTATACCTCAGAGTCCTCCAGCGCCATAGCCGATTCGCGGTAGGTCTTCTCCTCCAGCAGATCGAGGTAGCCAATAAAATCACCGTCCTTGTACAGACTGGTAATGTACTCCCGGCCCTCTTCATTCGACTTGTAAGTCTTGATCTTGCCTTTGTTGAGGAAGTACAGGTTGCTAGGGTAATTGCCCTCTGAGAACAGGTGCTGCTTCTTGCGGAACACTGTCACACGGCGGTTTTCAGAGATCAGCTTATTGAGCTCTTCATACCCTTTCGCCTCCTGTATAAAGTTGTCGATACCCTGCACGTCGCGCTGAAACTCGGCTTTCAGTATCTCGTTTTTCTTCAGGCGCATTTCCACCACATCGAGTAGCTCTACATCGTCGAAAGGCTTGGTCAGGTAGTCGTCAGCGCCCAGGTTCATGCCTTTGCGGAAGTCGTCTTTCTCCGACTTGGCCGTCAGGAAAACAAAGGGGATACTGGCAGTTTCCGGATTTTTGCTGAGCATGTGAAGCACACCGTAGCCGTCGAGCTGTGGCATCATGATATCACAAATGATCAGATCCGGGTGCTCCTTCTTGGCCAGGTCAACGCCTATCTTTCCGTTAGGCGCTTCGAGGACCTGGTAGTTGGCCAGCGACAGGATCTCGGCGGTGTTCTCCCGGATTTCCTGGTTATCTTCAATCAGTAATATCTTTTTCATATCTGTGGGGTATATGGCAAAGTGATGGTGAAAGTGGTGCCGCTACCCAGTTCGCTTTCGTAGTGCAGCTCGCCTCCCATTATCTCTACATATTTTTTTACAATATTAAGACCCAGACCCGTTCCTTGTATATTAGTTACGTTCTGCGCTCTGAAAAAGGGTGTAAACAAGTGTGCTTTGTCTTCGTCAGGTATACCGATCCCCTCATCACGCACAACCAGCCTGATCGTGTCTCCTTTTACGTCAGTTGTAAACCAGATCGTGCTGTCCTCTCCTGAGTATTTGCTGCCGTTGGAGAGCAGGTTAATGATCACGTTACGCATAAGCTGCTTATCCAGGTATACCGTGTGCTGAGCACCTTCATGCTGGTAGTTTATGCGCTGCCCCTCTTTCAGGAAGCCCTGCATTTCGTCGACAACCTCTGCTGCGAAACTCTGCAAATCAAATGTGCTCGGCATATTGTGAATCTTACCTTCCTCCATCCTGCTGATCGACAGAAAATCGTTCAGGATATTAGTCAGGTTGTGAACAGCGGACTTAATACGACCTACGTGCTTCAGGCGCTTTTCATCGTCTTCGGCAGTTTTATACTTGGTGATAAGCGAGGCCGACGACAGCACGGTGCTGAGGGGCGTCCGGAACTCGTGTGAGGCGATGGTCACGAAGCGCGACTTCAGTTCATGCAGTTCCTTTTCCTTTTGCAGGGCTTTATAGATCTCCTGCTGGGCCTTCTTCAGCGTTTTATTTGCCTTCTCCAGATTCTGTATGGCTGCTGCAAGCTCCTGTGTGCGGTCCTCTACCCGTTGCTCCAGCTCTGTGTTCAGCTTTTGAATTTCGGCCAGACTCTTGGCGTGCTCTATGCTATACCTGATAGAGCGCTCCAGGTCGTATGGATTGAAAGTGCCTTTCACCAGATAGTCCTGCGCACCTGCCCGCATGGCTTTCTCGTCCGTTTCGCGGTCGCTCTGACCAGTGAGTAGAATGAACGGAGCAGTTATACCTTCGTTGACAGCCTGCGTGATCAGCTCCAGTCCGTCATGCGCCCCCAGCCTGAAATCAACCAGGTATACATGGTGTCGCTGCTCCCTGATAATGCTGATGGCCTCGTTGAAGGATGGCGCCCAATCGAGCACATAGTTGCGCCCGGGTATATCGTCCATGATATCCCGCGCAATGATGAAATCATCTTCATCATCATCTACCAGCAAAACACGAATTCTGTCAGGCATATTTTGAGTTTGGGAATTTGGGAGTTTGAGAGTTTAGGAGATTTAGAGTTAGGGTAACAAGCTTATAATATTGATTAGTTTTAACTAAGTGATGAAGCCTCACTCCTTCACTGACTAAAAATTCATCATTCCCAACTCCTAAACTCTCAAACTCCCCAACTCTTAAACTTGCTAGGGTTTCGGCAGTTCTACTATTTCGAACCAGTACTTGCTCAGGGTTTTCATTACGTCTACCAAGGCTGTAAAAGTAACCGGCTTGGTAATGAAGGAGCTCACGCCCAGATCGTAGGTGCGCAGGATGTCCTCTTCGGCTTTTGAAGTAGTCAGCACCACCACCGGCAGCACGCGCAGGTGATCGTCGGCCTTGATCTCTTTCAGCGCCTCACGTCCGTCTTTTTTCGGCATGTTAAGGTCGAGCAGGATCAGACCCGGGGTCTGGTACTTGTCTTTGTCAATAAACTTTCCGCGGTTGTGCAGGTAGTCCATCAGCTCCTCGCCGTTCTCCACAAACTGAATCGCATTACTCAGCCGGTTCTCGTCAAGCGCTTCTTTAATGAGCATGCGGTCCTCGGCGTCGTCGTCGGCTATCAGTATCACGATTGGTCTATTCGATTTCATAGGCGTTTATTCCTTCAGGTGTGTTTTCGCTAAAGTAACAATAAAATGCGTACCCTCTCCAGGCTTGCTTTTGGCCGTAATATCACCGCCATGGCGAATGGCAATTTTACGGCAGATGGCCAGTCCAATGCCAGATCCCTCATACTTCTGTCCTTCCAGTCGCTGGAAGATGTTGAAGATCCGGTCCAGATATTTTTCGTCGAAGCCGATCCCATTGTCTTCGATGTGCAGCTCCACCAGTTCGTCGCCCGGCGTGGAGGTCATGTGTGCTTTCAGCTGCAACTCCTTCGCATAAACCTTCACCAAGGGGTCTGCTTCGTCTTTGCGGAACTTAATGGCATTGCTGATCAGGTTCTGCAGCAGTTGGCGCATCTGGGTAGGCTCAGCCTGGATAACCGGCAGCGGTCCTACCTCCACTTTGGCATGTGAACGTTCGATGGCAATTTCCAGATCCGAGAGCACTTCCTGTGCTATCTGGTTCAGGTCCGTTTTTACAAATGGCTTGGCTTTGGAAGTAACTCTGGAGAACGTGAGCAGGTCGTTGATCAGGTTCTGCATGCGGTTGGCGGCGTTGAGCATCCGGTCCACATAGTCCTTGCCCTGCTCGCTCAGGTTCTCATACTCCTTCATCTTGAGCCGGTCACCAAAAGCCTGGATTTTGCGCAGCGGCTCCTGCAGGTCGTGCGACGACACGTAGGCAAAGTCCTGCAGTTCGCGGTTGCTGCGTTCCAGTTCGGCAGCGTAGCGGCGCAGGCGCTCTTCTGTTACCTTTTGCCGGGTGATGTCGTGGATGAAGCCGGTGTATACCTTGCGGTCCGACAGCTGCACCTCACTAATGCTCAGGTATAGCGGAAAGATCGTGCCGTCTTTTTTCAGGCCCGACACTTCACGCCCTATACCGATAATGCGCTTCTCACCCGTCTCGTGGTAGTGGTGCATATAGTTGTCATGCAGACTCTTATCCGGCTCCGGCATCAGCATATTGATCTTACGACCCAACACCTCCGAGGCGTCATAGCCAAATAGCCTGCAGGCCGATGGATTGACCATCTCGATAACACCGCGCGTGTCGATGGTGATGATGCCGTCTACTGCGGTCTGAATGATGGAATTGATACGGCTCTCGCTTTCGCGCAGGGCAGCCTCCGTTTTTTTGAGTTCCGAAATGTCGTGGATCACACCTGTGAAGATCTGCTTGTCGTGCAGGTTCACTTCACTGATGCTGAGCAGAAATGGGAACACAGTACCGTCCTTCTTTTTACCAAGCACTTCACGGCCTTTTCCGATGATCTGCCCTACGCCTGTACGGTGATAGTTCTCGATGTAGGTATCGTGCAGACTATGGTCGGGCTCCGGCATCAGCATGCTCACATTGTTACCGATAATCTCCTCCGGCTGATAGCCAAAAATATGGGCAGCCGCCGGATTTACAGTTTCTACAACGCCTCTGCGGTCAATGGTGATGATGCCGTCAATAGCCGTTTCAATGATGGCTTTTAAGCGTGACTCGCTGTCTATTTGGTGGTTACCGGAATGGTCTTGTTCTTTCACACGGAATTCTTTTGCTAAATATACGCACTACGGCCTTAATGTCAAAGGAAGCGCAGAGTATCAGATTTTGACAAAGCTTTATTTGGTTCTGGTCTTATACAGCGCATATTTCTGATAAGTTTTCCTTTACGAAATGCCCGCCCACATTTTCCCGCCTTTGCAAGGCAGCAGTTGTGATCAGCTCGGCCACTGTAATCAGGTTTTGAAGCTCCAGCACTTCCTGCTGTATACTTGTCAGATCCCGTATACCTTTCACCTTCCGCTGCAGCGCTTCGATTTCGGATTGACAGCGCAGCAGTCCATGGCCTGAGCGGACAATACCGGCCTGCTCCCAGAGTAGCTTTTGTAGTTTCTCACGGCTGTGTGCAACCTCGGTCCGCATACCCAACCATAAAGCACCCACATACTCTTTTTCTACAGCCCCAGCAGGTATAGCTCCTTCCTGATTCGCGACTATACCCGTCACATGCTCCGCCGCACTTCTGGCAAACACCACCCCCTCCAGCAGCGAATTGCTCGCCAACCGGTTCGCCCCATGCACACCCGTGCAGGCCACCTCCCCGATAGCGTACAGCCTATCGATGGAAGTTTTTCCGCTCAGATCCGTTTTCACGCCGCCGCACTGGTAATGTGCTGCCGGCACGATAGGTATAAGCTGCTTTTCGACATCAATGCCAATAGTAGCACACTTATGATAAATAGAAGGGAAGTTCTGTCGCACCTTTCCGGCCGGAAGATGGCGCACATCCAGGTATAGACAAGGACTGTTGTGGCGCTGCATTTCGGTGAGCACCGCCCGGGCCACGATATCGCGGGGTGCCAGCGAGCCCAGTTGGTGATACCCATGCATGAAGCGGCTTCCGTCGGGCAGGACCAGCTCCGCCCCCGCACCCCGCAACGCCTCGCTGATCAGGAAGACCTCTCCATTGGCTTGGTACAAAGCTGTCGGGTGAAACTGGAAGAACTCCATGTTTTGGATTTCGGCCCCCGCACGTGCAGCCATGGCCAGCCCATCGCCGGTGGCTATACCTGGGTTGGTAGTGTATTGGTATACCTGTCCGGAGCCGCCGGTAGCCAGCACCACCACTTGTGCAGGTACAGACCGAACCTCGTTGGTGTGCAGATCCAGCACCTGTACGCCATAGCAAAACGTACCTGTGTCGCTGGTATCCGTGAGTAGTTCTATACCCATCTGATGTTCCTGCACCGAAATGTTCGGGTGAGTCCGCACCGCCTCCTCCAGGGCCTGCTGTATGCTGCGGCCCGTATGGTCTTTTACATGCACAATGCGGTGATGGCTGTGGCCGCCTTCCAGCCCGAGGGCCATATCGCCAGATTCAATTTTGTCGAAGCCCACGGCCATACCTTGCAGCCACTTAATAGCGGCTGGAGCCTCCTGCACCATATAGCGCACTGCCGCTTCGTCGCAAAGACCAGCGCCCGCCTCGAGCGTGTCCTGCACGTGTTGCCCGAAGGAATCGGTGGGATCGAGCACGGCGGCTATACCTCCCTGCGCCATGGCTGTGTTGGTTTCGGAAAGGGTGGCTTTGCAAAGCACCAGCACGCGGGAATGGGCAGCGGACTGCAGGGCAAACGTAAGCCCTGCAATACCACTGCCCAACACCACGAAATCAAATTCTGGCACTTTCATTTTTGATGGGGCAAAAGACTGCTGAACAAAGGACGGTCTTCTTATTGAAACTTGCTCTTTCTTGTAGTTTTCCCATATCTATACTTAGTGTTTTTCTAACCTAATTCTTAGAAAGATAAGATACATGCGAGATTGTCCCCTTGAGGGGACTACAGGGGTGTTAAAGGCTTTGGAGCTTGCAAAAACATAGCTAAACAGGTTAATGCGGCAATAGTAAACACCCCTATAATTCCCTCAAGGGGATACCTTCCCTACAAATTAAATAGGTCGACCACAGTCGCATTTCTAAGAAAAAGCCAGCATGCGCTCAATTGGCAGCAAAGCCCGTTCACGAATATCCGCTGCCAGATCCACGGTATACATTCGTTCTGCTTCCGTACCGATGGCTCGCAAAGCCTGCAGCGTGCGCTGAATGGTGATCTGTTTCATGTGCGGACATTTGATGCAAGGCACGATAAACTCTTTCTCCGGATACATGCCGCGCAAGGTCGCACCCAGGTCACATTCCGAACCCAGGATGAACTGCCGTGATTTGCTCTCGCCTACAAAGCGTAGAATATCCGATGTGCTGCCCACCACGCCACCGGCACCTGTCAGGGCAGCGGCTACGGTGTCATCCGGCACCTCCCAATGCACCAGCACTTGCGCCTCAGGGTACATCATTTTGAGGCCGTTGATGCGCTGCGGCGTGAACTGCTCGTGCACCTCGCACTTGCCTTCCCAAAGGATCAGTTCCTTGCCTGTCTCAGCTTTGATGCGGGTCTGCAGATTGCGGCCCATGAACAGGTCCGGCAGGAAAATCAGTCGGTCAGAGTCGAAAGAACGGGCGATGTCCA
Source organism: Pontibacter sp. LHS1 (assembly GCF_058932855.1). Taxonomy (NCBI): domain Bacteria; kingdom Pseudomonadati; phylum Bacteroidota; class Cytophagia; order Cytophagales; family Hymenobacteraceae; genus Pontibacter; species Pontibacter sp. LHS1. Next base: position 39,687 of record NZ_JBZYWF010000015.1, on the reverse strand, counting down.
GCGCATTACGGGAGGTGCAGCAGATGTCCGCTTCGGCTTTGGTCTCGGCATAGGTGTTGATGTAGGCTACTACCGGTACGCCCGGATACTGCGCCTTGAGCTTTCGTACATCTGCACCGGTGATACTTTCGGCCAGCGAACAGCCTGCCTCAAAACTCGGCAGCAGCACTTGCTTGGCTGGGTTCAGGATTTTAGCAGTTTCGGCCATGAACTTTACACCACAGAAAATGATGTTGTCGGCCTCCACGCTTTTAGCGGCCACACTCAGTCCGAGCGAGTCACCCACGAAATCGGCTATACCGCCATCAGCGTGGGGCACCTGCAACTCGGGCGACATGTAGAAGTGGGACAAGATCACCGCATTCTTCTCACGCTTCAGTTCCCGTATCTCTTCCACCGCCTCCTGCAGGGCGGCAATCTCTTCGGTTTGGGCAAAAGGGTGCATGGCTCTGAATTTTTCAGAGAAGGCACCCTGTGTCAGGGTCGCTGTCATTGTATGTGTTAGATTATAGTAAGCTGTGCTGCGGACTTAGCCATTCAGCACTTGTTCTGGTTGGTTTTTGATGAAATATTTTCCGGTTTTCACGTCGTCTACCAGGCTCTGTATAGTCTTGTCGCGGAACACCTGCAAGAGGTGATCGCGGTAAACTTTGATTTCATCGTGGAGCGGACAAGGATGCTTGTCAGAGCATTGCTTCATGCCCATGCCGCATTTCTTAAATGCTTCCAGCCCATCGATCAGGCGTACCACTTCCAGAATGCTGATCTCGTTGGCCGGACGGTGTAAGAAGAAACCACCGTGTGGTCCTTTGATAGAAGCGATCACGCCTTTGCGCACCATGTCCTGCAGAATCTTGCCCATAAAATGGGCAGGCAGTTCCAGCTCGTTCGCTATTTCCTTTATACCTACCCGCTTGCCTTCATCGTCAGCCATCGCGATGTATACAATGGACCTCAGGGCGTATTCTGTTGTTTTCGAAAGCATAACCTTGTCTTTAAATCCTTTGGCTCGGATCACAAATTTATCAGGTATTTCCCAGTAATCGCATTCCTTCCTCACTTATCATCTCGGGTGTCCACTGCGGGAGCCATACCAGCTCCACCTTTATCTCCAGATTCGGAAAACGCTTGTGCAGCATCTGCTCGGCTGCCGTGGTAATGGTACCACTCATGGGGCACCCCGGCGTTGTCAGCGTCAACTCCACCCGTAGTGTCTCCTTGTCTTCGTCGACCACTACTTTATATACAAGCCCGAGGTCGACAATGTTTATACCTATTTCAGGGTCGATGATGTATTTGAGCGCTTCATACGCTTCGTTGACGAGCTCCTGTTCCTGCGTTTTCATATCCAAATGGTTTTAAATCTTTCACCTTGTGCAGCAGCACCTTAAACACGTTGCCCGCATACAGCACAGCCGTTATGCTTAGCAACACGGCCCCCAGCAAGATCACCGTTTGCTCTGCTAGCAGCACGCCTCCCAGCAAAGCCACCAGTCCTACGATGTAAGTTATATTCTGCCAGCGCAGCAAGCTTACGCTGTACAAATCCTTTGGCATGGGCGTTTTGAAACGGCCCACATAGTCTTCGTAGCTGTGCATCCAGACGATGAAAGGGAGCGTCTTGAAGGTTTGACCCAGTATCAAAGCCGACACGAAGCCGAAGAAGATCGAGAGTCCGTACACCAGGTATAGCGCCGAAAGCAGGCGTTGCGGCAAGCCAAATTGCAGCGTCACCACAAGCACCAGCACAATCGGCAGGATGAGCAGGGTTAGCGCCACGAAAGTCTGTTTCATGCCCAGGTCCATGTCGGGACGTTTGCCAAGGCATTTGGCCTGGTAGAGGAAAAAGAGAAAGCTGCCTATGCCAGCTACTACCATGGCCGCGTACAGCACATTGTAACCCGTATGGAGAAAAATATGATCTGCTGCAAAGAGCACCAATCCACCGTTGATCAGGTAATAACTCCAGGTCAGACTCCGTGTATCTTCAGGGTGTGCCAGCAGGAACATCGGGATCAGTTTAGAGCCTACCCCCACGATCAGCAACAGGAACCAGCCTGCCATACCTAAGTGCGCATGCAACTGTAAATAATGCACATGGTCCTGCGGTAAAAACGGAAATTGAAAGTTGAAGACCATCAATACGCCCACCAGTCCAGTGGCTACCAACCACACAACTGAAGTCACCATAAAGTCGGCCTCTATCCCCCACTTTTTCACCTGTCGGGCGGTCTGCACCACGTTATAGGCAAAAAGCAGAAAGGCGAGAAAGAGCAGGCAGGCCGCTATGTGCATGATGGTGCCCACCCAGAAATTCCAGAAGGAGATGGAGAGCATGACTGTACCAGTTGACAGCAGTACAAAGGCCGCTATACCTAGTTTTTCATTATAAAGCCGCACCTCCAGCACCACCGGCAGCAGTTGGTAGACGGAGCCAAAGATGATCATGGTCGCCCAGCCCAGCGCCGCCACGTGTGTCATTGTGAGCAGCTTCGGATGGAAGTAGTGTCCGCTAAAGGCATCGGTTGAGAAAACCAGCAGCAGGCACAGCACCACAAAGGACACCGCCGCGAAGGCGTAGTGCGGTAGCACAAGCCATTTAGATGGTGAATTGGAAATAGTTGCGGCGCTCATGGGTGTGTAAATTGTTAATTGTTGGTTGTTGATTGTTGATTGTTTGCTCTAACTTGTTTATATCTTCCATTGTCATCTCGAATGAAATGAGAGATCTGGAATATTTTATAACAATAGTAAAATTTCAGATTTCTCCCGCCAATCGAAATGACAAAAGTCACTTGAAAAGACAGCATTGGTTAGGTATAGAGCCTATCGATATATCAACAAATGCACTTCATTCGGCCCCACCTCTTTTATACTCACTGTAAAGCCCCGCTCTGTCAGTTGCGGCAGCAGAAACTGCGGTACTTTGCGGTGATGCACATACAGCGCCTCATTTTCAGACAGTGTTTCCAATGCACTGAGTATAGACACCATCGGTTGCGGCATTTCCATCTGGCGCACATCGATGTGCTGCAACCTGCCGCTATACCTGGCCAAAACGTCATCGAAATTCTCTTCAGTTTTGGAATCAGCAACCTCCAATTTCTCTCCTACACGCTGCCTCTTAAAATAGGTCTTCACCAGATTCGGGCCCAGCGTTTCGGTATAGTACTCGAAGCCTTTGGGGCGCACGATCGCGATGAGCGGAATCGGTTCGAAGGTATTCACAATGCACAGCACCTGTTCGGGACTCAGCTTGTTCACCGCATCCATGATCTGCAGGAAGGGGTCGTCGCCTTTGGAGATGGTATCGCGCACGTCCAGCACGAGGGTGTCTGTTGCCTTCAGATTTGTCATGAAGGCGGGTCTTTCCAAAACATCGGTTTCCATGGGTATTGCCCTTTTGTTGTGAGTTGGTGTTGACGCGATGCTGAAGCCCAGCGGCTGCAGCTTTTCATAAAAATCCTCCACCCGGCACTTGCCTATGCGGGCGGCGGCGGCGATGGTGACCCGCGACGCCAGCACTTTGCGCAGCACGGGGTTCCGCAGCTTTTCAAAGTGCCTGTTTATCGACACGATGGCCTCTAACGCCGCAGGGTTCTCCCGCAGGATAGTCGAGATCCGGGTAGTGGCAGAAAGATCCATGGTTAGGCTACCTTTTTGTTCTCCCAGAAAGCAGGCAAAAACTCGTCTTTCGGCTCCTGCAGGTCATGCTCCAGCAACCTGCCTACATCGGCTAGTTCCTCCGGATCGGCCACAGTTTGCAGGTAGGGGAACAGCTCGCGTTCCTCCCAACGGATGTGGTCCGTCAGATCCTGCTGCAGGGTAGCTACCAGTGAGGTGTTCACCGTTTTTTGTTTGTTAATCAGTCCGATGATGGCCTCAATCAACTGGTGCTCTTCGTGCAGTCTGACAGAGTTCACATCGTCTTTTGGTAAGAGTCTTTTCAGGATCACCTCCTCTTCGCGGCAGTGCGCTTTGAGGATGTTCGTCCAGAAGTACTGGATGTACTGGCGCATGATCTCCAGCGAAGTGCCGTTTGCCATCCCTTGCTTCAGTTTCCAGCAGAACAGCAGTCCGAAGTGGTGCTCCCGTGAGAGCGGAACCAGGTTTTTGTCACGTTTCAGGGGTTTTTGTTTGGTTGCAGTTGTCATAGTTGTGGTGGGCTTTGCCCGTTGCGGTTAATATTTGCTGATGGGTTTTCAGGAAAAGAGTGGGAAGTAGGGGTTTGCTCACTGTTGTAAACCCACCCCTGCCCCTCTCAAGAGGGGAATTGGGAATGATTGTCATCCCCCTACCCCCTTCAAAGGGGGACTTTCTCCAACCCTTTTGTCATCCTGAAAGGATCTTAGTTACAAGTAGCATAGGCTTAACCTCCCTTCAACCAAGTTTCTTAACAGAATGACAATTAATCCTAAGTGACCTTAAAAGGAGACTCTCTTCAAATGGAGCAGCATTTAAATTAGGCTAAATAAATCCTGTTAATCCTCTAATCCTGAAAATCCTGATTCAGACAATTTACTTCAGCACCTCTTTCTCCAGCTCCACAGCCTTAGGGAACAGCACATTGTTCTCCAGGTGGATGTGGCGGTGCAGGTCTTCTTCGAACTCCTGTAGTTTCGAGAACATCACACGGTAAGTCGCGCAGGCGTCGGCTGGCAGGGTGTAGTCGTCCGTTAGTTTGCGGATGGCGGCCAGTTCGTCGCCGGCGGCTTCGTGCTCCATCTCCATCATGTTGATTGGGTTCTGAATGCTGCCGAAAGCGGGACGGTCCAGTTTCACGCCGTTCTTTTTGGCTTCTTCCAGTTGCTTGATGAACGGGAACAGCACGCGCTCTTCTTTCGGCATGTGGGCCTCCAGTTCGTTAGCGATGTTCACAAAGTGCTTGGCAACTTCCACCACTTCCGGGTGACGGCCGCCGTGCACACGGGCAACTTTGGTGGTGTATTCGTAGAGCGTAGGGATAGACTCACGCACGTAGCTGTGGTGCATGTTCACGATGTAGTCGCCCAGGAAACTCAACGTCCATTTTTCGTATTCGTTGCCGCGGGTGGTGGCGCTGCCTGTATCAGGTATAGCGTTCAGTTCGTTCTCTACCACTTCAGGGTTAATGCCTTTTTCTTCGCACACCTGCTTCAGCGATTTTTTGCCGCCGCAGCAAAAGTCGATGCCGTATTTTTTGAACACCTGCGCCTTGCGGTAGTCTTTGGCCACCAGCTCGCCCACGGTCTCTCCTTCTTCAGGTGTCAGTTTCGAAATCTTTACTTCCCAGATTTCCGGGCCCTGCAACAGGTACTCCCACTTAAAGGTATTGCCGCGCTCGCCCAGCAACTGGTAGTACAGCGGCTTCGGGTCGTGGTCGTTGTGAATCACGAAAGCTTCGCCGCCATTCAGGTTGTCGAACCAGTTAAAAATGGTCGGGTGCTTCATGCGTGGCTCCAGTACCGTTACGTCTAATTTTTCTATGGTTTCCATGGTGTTGTTTTAAATGAATAATGGGTTGTAAATGATTGCCGATGTAAAAGTATGTACGAAAAAAATTAAATAAAAGATAAAAAGGTCTTTTTTTCTTAATTATTTAATTTCTACATTTACTCCACTCTATATAGACATTTACGATACACCATAACTTATTCAAAATCAATATAAAACATTAAAACAAGCCTTATGAAAAAAGGAAGTCCCCGAGCCAGCGGTCTGGCTGTTTCCCGCTTCTTCACCCGACACGGTGAGAGCCCGTATGCCTTGTTCGACTACGAAAAAAGGTCCTCCACCATCCGTGACCCCACAGGCAGTATTGTGGCCGAGATAAAGGATGTGGAAGTGCCTGCAAAGTGGTCGCAAATTGCCACGGACATACTCGCCCAGAAGTACCTGCGCAGGGCGGGTGTGCCGCAGCCGGATGGCAGCAAAGGCGCGGAAAAATCGGTGAAACAAGTGGTGCACCGGCTAGCCGATTGCTGGAAAACTTGGGGCGAAGGGCATGGTTATTTTAAGACACCCGAAGACGCGCAGGCTTTTTATGACGAACTGGTGTACATGCTCCTCGGGCAGTATGCCGCACCCAATTCGCCGCAGTGGTTCAACACGGGCCTCTACAACTCTTATAAGTTAAAGGGCAAGGCGCAGGGACACTATTATGTAGACCCCGAAACTGAAAAGCTGCAGGAGTCGACTTCGGCCTACGAGCGTCCGCAGCCGCATGCCTGTTTTATACTGGCCGTAGATGATGACCTCGTGAACAAAGGCGGTATTATGGACCTGTGGGTGCAGGAAGCCCGCATATTCAAATATGGCTCGGGTGTGGGCACCAATTTCTCGAACATCCGGGGCAAAGAGGAAGCGCTGGGCGGTGGCGGCAGCTCCTCTGGTTTGATGTCGTTCCTGAAGATTGGCGACCGGGCGGCAGGGGCTATCAAATCGGGGGGCACGACACGGCGGGCGGCCAAAATGGTATGCCTCGACCTCGACCACCCCGAAATTGTAGAGTTCATCAACTGGAAAAAAGAAGAAGAGAAAAAAGTGGCGGCCCTGATTGCGGCGGGCTACTCGGCGGACTACAACGGCGAAGCCTACCAGACTGTGTCGGGACAGAACTCGAACAACTCCGTGCGGGTGCCGAACGCCTTTTTCAAGGCGCTGCAACACGACGAACCGTGGCACCTCCGGGCCCGCTCAACGGGCAAGGTGATGCAGGCTATACCTGCGCAAGACTTGTGGGACACCATTGCCGACGCGGCATGGTCCTGCGCCGACCCGGGACTGCAGTTCGACACGACTATTAACGAGTGGCATACCTGTCCCGCTGAAGGGCCTATCCGCGCCTCAAACCCGTGCTCGGAGTACATGTTCCTTGACAACACGGCCTGCAACCTTGCCTCGCTCAACCTGATTCGCTTTTTCGATGAAGCCACGCAGACATTTGATGTAGCCGCTTACCGCCACGCCTGCCGCCTCTGGACCATGGTGCTGGAGATTTCGGTGCTGATGGCGCAGTTCCCCTCCGAAGAAGTGGCCCGGCGTTCTTACGATTACCGTACCATTGGGCTGGGTTACGCCAACCTCGGCGCTTTGCTGATGGTGCAGGGCTTGGCCTACGACAGCGACGAAGCCCGCACCGTAGCCGCCGCACTCACCGCGATTATGACGGGTACTTCTTATGCGACTTCTGCCGAGATGGCCGCCGAGCTGGGTGCATTTCCGAAGTATAAGCTCAACGAAGAAGCCATGCTGCGCGTCATACGCAACCACCGGGCGGCCGCGCACAACCAACCCAAAGCGTACGAAGGCTTGTCTATACCTGCCGTTCCGCTCGACCCTGCCCTTTGCCCCGACTACCTGCACCAGGCCGCCTGCGCTGCGTGGGACGAAGCCCTGGAACTAGGCCAGAAGCACGGCTACCGCAATGCGCAGGCCACGGTCATCGCCCCAACGGGCACCATCGGTTTGCTGATGGACTGCGACACCACGGGTGTGGAGCCTGACTTTGCGCTGGTGAAGTATAAGAAACTGGCGGGTGGCGGTTATTTCAAGATCATCAACCAGTCTATACCTGCCGCGCTGCGCAAACTGGGCTATACCGAAGCCGAGCTGCAGGCCATCGTGAACTACGCCAAAGGCCACGCGACCTTCAAGGGCGCTCCGCACATCAACGAAGACTCACTCACGGCCAAAGGATTCACGCCCGAAGAGATTCAGAAACTGGAAGCGGCCCTGCCGACGGCGTATGATGTGGCCTCGCTCTTCAGTGCCTATACCTTGGGCGACGCCACCTTGCAGCGACTCGGCTTTACACCGGAACAGTACCACCAGCCGGACTTCAACCTGTTAACCGCGCTCGGCTATACCTATGCCCAGCAAGAAGAAGCCAGCGACTACATCTGCGGCACCATGACCACCGAAGGCGCACCCTACCTGCGCGAAGAACATTACCCAGTGTTTGACTGCGCCAACAAGTGCGGGCACAAGGGCAAGCGTTTCATCAAGCCCGAAGGCCACATCCAGATGATGGCCGCCGTGCAGCCGTTCATTTCGGGAGCCATCTCCAAGACCATCAACCTGCCCAACGAAACCACCCGCGAAGAAGTGGCCCGTTGCTACCTCCTGTCGTGGGAACTGGGCCTGAAAGCCTGTTCGATTTACCGCGACGGCAGCAAGCTTTCGCAGCCACTCTCGTCGAGTAGCAAGAAAGCCGAAACCGACACAGCACCCGACGCGGAAGCGCCGCAGACCGACAACAGCATAAGCGCCGAACAGGTGCTGCAGGCGGCCAAGGCCATTCTGGAAGACGCCGCCAACGAGCCTTTTCGCAAGCAACTGGCCCACATGGTGGAGCGCCGCAAGCTGCCGGACAAGCGCAATGGTTTCACCCAGAAAGCTAAGATTGACGGCCATACCGTGTACATCCGCACGGGCGAGTACCCGAACGGAGAGCTCGGCGAAGTGTTCATCGACATGTACAAGGAAGGCGCCTCGTTCCGCTCCATCCTAAACTGTTTCGCCATCGCGGTGTCGCTGGGCCTGCAGTATGGCGTGCCACTGGAAGAGTTTGTGAGCCGATTCACGTTTACCCGTTTCGAGCCAGCGGGCCGCGTGGAGCACCCCAACATCAAGTCGGCCACATCGGTTTTCGACTACCTCTTCCGCCTCCTCGGCTACGAGTACCTGAAGCGCGAAGACCTCGTGCATGTACCGAGTGAGAAGAATACAGAACCGACCCCGCCAGTCGCCCCGGGTATACCTGCCCTCGCCACGCCAGCGGCCCAGCCCGAGCTGGCAAGCGACGTGAAAGCCAATGGCTATACCTTGGTGACACAGAGCCGCACCGTGCTGATGGAACAGACCCAGCAAGTGCTGGCAAGCATGATGGGCGACGCCCCCATCTGCAACGTCTGCGGCCACATTACCATCCGCTCCGGCACGTGCTACAAATGCCTGAACTGTGGGAATAGTTTGGGGTGTAGTTGAGGGAGTTGAGTGGAAATGAAACAGGAGCGTCTGGAAATAGGCGCTCCTGTTTTTTTTTGCTTTGGGGGTGAGTTGGGTACTATAGAAAAAGGGCTATATTAGCTTTAGTAAGTGCAGATGGTATGTTTTGAGATACTTAGAAAAATCCCTAATCCAGAAAACCCATCCTTTTGTACACAGCAACTATATTTTCACACTTTCGAGGTAGTTGGGGGAGATGTAAATGACTTTCAAAAAATTTCCTACAAATACGAAGAGTAGGAAGTTATTAATTTTCATATGAGATACGCGATAATTCTCTACGCCATTTGCATTTCTGCCATGCTATTGCTTGCATTTGGGGAAAAGGACTCAATAATGCTAATTATTCTACTTGTAATGAGTTTGATTCCATATTATGCTATTAGTTCAGTTGCTTTTGTAATACTAATCCTAAATGACAGAGACCATCCTTTTTGGAGAGGAATTGTTTGCACTCTATGCGTTATAGGCTTACTACTCGCGCTTATAGACTTCCTTAGTCAAGATTTTAGGTCTTTTGATGGTCTAATTTTGTATTGCTGGCGGCTATCGATAATAATGCCTTACATCCTAATATTTGTGAGAGCTATTAACCCTAAAAATGACAATGAATAAAATCACAGCTCACCTAAAACCCTCCCTATACTTGTACTTAGGCTGAATAATTCCCTTGCTTAATCAGTAATCAAAACTAAAAATATGCAACTAAAACCAAACTGAAAGAACAAATGAAGCGACCTGTTTTAACCCTTTTGCTACTAGTGGGCTTATGTGGTGCAGTCTATGCGCAATCGTCTTTCTTTTTCCCTACATTTTGGCGCTCTTATTTAGTACTTCACATCTTGCCTGTATTAGCTTTGCATCTCTCCTTGCTATGGGGCAGAAAGCATTCAGTTGCAAGAGTGATAGTTTATGGGTTGTGTGGTATAGCTGCTGTATATTCTGCATGAAGTTTCGGCATATAAGGCATATAAACGTCATGATGACATATAAATAGAATTTGTAGCAATTTTGTAACAATAATATTACCTACGATGGAAAAGTTTAATTTGATTTTAGGTATAAATGCCAGCCAGCCTTTTCATCGTGTAGCTGATATCTTTAATAAAAGTTATGGTTTAATTAATTATAAAATAGATAAAGCTAACATAGTAGTCTCAGGCATTAATTTATCTCCAGAGAATGTATTCTTTTTAGGAGCTCTCTATTGTCATGTAAGCTATAATTGGAATAGGAAAATACAGGAAAGAATTAAGGATAGAGACAAACTAACGCTTTGGGGCCAGAAGTACTTTGTAGGCACGGAAGATGAAAAAGTGGAAAGTAATAACTTCAACCGACAACAATTGGTAAAATTTCCAATTGATTATTTTGAATCATTTGTTAAAAATGTAATCCAAGGTAATATTTTACAAAATACACTGCAAAAAGAAGACATTACTTTTGAAACGAGTTTAAATTTTCCTGACCTGATTTCAATATCAGTACAAGAATTCAATAATGAATTTGGAAGTGATTTTCAAGTATTAAATGTTTATGATGATGACGGACAAGACATCGCAGAATTAAAGTATATAAATTGTAATCTAATTGATGTTTTTTGTCTAGGCTATACCGTCGCCCTCAAAGAAGAAAAACGGTTTGAAGAATTTAGGCGCAGGAATACAATAAAATAACATTACTACTGCTAACCACACCTATACTGTAGCTATGCCACCGCATAGGCCAGTATGTTCTCAATCCTGCCAATCCTAAAAAATCCTGTAAATCCTGATTCAGACAATTTTAACTTTTACCCCCCGCTGCCCCAGAAAAAACAACCCCAACCCCAGCGGCATGGGCACACTCGCCCAGAACATCAGCCAGTTGAAACTCGGCAATGCTGTCAGCCCGAGCCAGAGCAAAGTACCTTGCCCGAACAGCATTAATTCCGTAGCGAAGAAGCCTGCCAGAAAAAGCGACAGCCCGATACCGCCATACCTGCCGAGCCGGTAGAGGCCTTGCTGCAACTGGAAGCCCAACACTAAGAGCGACACAAAGCCGAGTAGCGACAGGTGCAGGTAGCCGATGATGGTTAGGCAAAGCAAATAAGCATATCGGAAAAACAAATAATTCGTAAATTTAGAGCAGCACCCTATTGCATTAGCCATGTCAGAAATACAACTATATACCAAGCTAAGTACGCTCCCCCCTGCGCTTAAGGCAGAAGTGAGTGATTTTGTAGACTTCCTTTTAAGCAAGAAAAAGAAAGCTGTGAAAGCGAATAAGCCTACATTCGGCTATGCCAAAGGACAATTCAAAATGTCTCCCGACTTTGATGCTCCACTTGACGATTTCAAGGAGTACATGCCTTAATCACAACTCACCAATCACCACCTAAGTAGCCTCCTTTAGAATTGTCACGACACACTATGCCGACGAGTTTTATACTTGATACCCATACCTTGATTTGGTTTCTGAACGGAGACGAGCAGCTCTCTAAAACTGCAAGGGCAGCCATTGAAAAGGAAGCAAACGACAAGTATGTGAGCGTTGCCAGCTTGTGGGAAATGGCGATAAAGATTAGCCTGAAAAAGCTTGAGTTCGCGAACTTTCCTGCTATCGCAAACATGATTTCTGAAAACGGATTCGAAATACTGCCCATCACTTTCGAGCATACCTTAAAGGTGGCCGAACTAGATTATATACACGGTGACCCTTTCGACAGAATACTAGTCGCACAAGGCATCGTGGACCAGATGGCAATTATTTCAAAGGATGGCAACATCGCGAAATATCCTATTGAAGTGCTTTGGTAGAATTTATTTCCTAAGCCAGCTCAAACCCGGCAAAAACCGTCAGCCCCAGCCTATCCTAACCTCTTAAACATAATAATAATTAATTTGTCAGCTATTCTAGAGTGGTAAAAGTAAAATAGGGTATGCAAGAAGAACTAATAAACAGAATAACGATAGACCCCAATATTTGTCATGGGAAACCCACTATTCGTGGTTTGCGGTATCCTGTTCACAACATGCTGGAGCTTTTAGCTTCGGGTATGACCATAAAAGAACTTCTCAAAGATTATCCTGATTTAGAGCAAGAAGATTTTCTCGCTTGCTTGGCATACGCTGCAAAACTGATGCAAGTAAAGAGTATCTACAGAATAGCTTCATGAAGTTAAGTTTTGGTTTACGCCAAACTTGCTATTATTGCTACCTGTTGATCTGCGACATGATTTGCATACCAAATCCTGCCAATCCTAAAATCCTGCAAATCCTGATTCAGACAATCTTCACTTTCACCCCCCGCTGCCCCAAAAACAACAGCCCTAATCCCAGCGGCATCGGCACACTCGCCCAGAACATCAGCCAATTAAAACTCGGCAAAGCCGTCAGCCCGAGCCAGAGCAAGGTGCCTTGCCCGAACATAAGCAATTCCGTAGCGAAGAAACCTGCCAGGAAAAGCGACAGTCCGATACCGCCATACCTGCCGAGTCGGTAGAGCCCTTGCTTCAACAGGAAGCCGAGCACGAACAGCGACACAAAACCGAGCAGCGACAGGTGCAGGTAGCCGATGATGAAATAGCGCAGTTTGTAGGCCAAGTCCGCCATATACGGGAAAGCAGAAGCGGTTTGCAGTACCAGTTTCAGCACGAAGAACACCAGCGCCATACCTACCAGCGCACGCACCCACGGTTTGAGCAAAGCCACAACCTCCGCCCATACCTGTCTTGAAATTTTAAGCAAGTAGTACAGTCCCGCCAGTTGCATGGCCACCGACACATAGCCGATGGCGTATACCCAGTCCGCCGGTTTGGTCCACAGCACCGAAAGCGCATAGGCAGGCAGACAGGCCAGTGCCAGCAACCAGAAAGCCCGCATGGCCCAGCGTCGGTTGACGTATACCTGGTGGTGCTCCAGAAACCAGAACAAAAGCCCGAGCACGGCAAAGGTAAACCAGCCGTTGTACTGGAAATGCAGGTAGAAATAGATGGCCGAGTAGTAGAGTTCACCGCCAATAGTGCCCTTCGCCATAATCGGCCCCATCGCCCAGGGACCGATGGAAGATACCACCATAAACAGCAAAGCAGCCCCGATGTATTTCAGGGAAATGGCGTGCGCACCGGTGTCGACTTGGCACTGCACATGCTGCCAGTAGCTGCGGGCAAACCAGTAGCTGAGCAAAATGTGCAGGGTCGAGAAGATGATGGAAAACAACGCATAGCCCTGCACCGGGAAAGTAAACAACATGCCCAGCACCGATACCTGCGTCAGGAAAAACTGCCTTCGGAAAGACTTGCGTGCCGCGCTTGTTACGGCCGGAAAAATGTAAAGCAAGGCGGCAAAAAAAGCGCAGTAAAGCCAGCCCAGCAAGGCCACATGCGAGTGCGCATGCAGGAAGTTTTTGTAGTTGACGCCATCTACAGGCGACACCATCAGCCAGCGTAGAAAAAGGCCCAGCACTGCCACCAGCACAAAATACCCCAGCGCAAGCCGTGCCCGCATCAGGGTATCCTGTCCTGTTTGTGTGTTTTGCTGTCGCCTTTCTCTAACCTCTGTCATCGCTTACTCAAAGTACTGGTTGTATTCTTTCAGCCGCGCACTTACCCGCGCCAGCGCCTGTTCGGACTGGTGCTCGTCTTTTTCCGCCAATATATTCACGTCCTCCACCAGCGGCATCAGGTATACGTGCAGCATGTCGTGGGCAGGGCCTTTCATGCGGCAGTCCTTGAAGAGCTGTTGCATTTCAGCTTTCATCGAAGTCCCCAGATCGTTGTAAGCCTCCGCTGAATTGTTCTCGGCCTGCATCTTGAACTCCTGCAGCATACCTTGCAACTGGGCAATGTGGCGGTTGGTTGGTTCGTCGGCTTTCCAACGCTCGGTGCCGTTCAGGGCCAGGGTTTGCTCTTCATGGATCACCTCAGTATGCTCCGTTTCCAGATCGCGCTCGTGTCCGCACATGGAAGTCAGGCTGGCCAGAAAAATAGCGATAATGATCAGTTTCATAATACACCCCCTTCCGCTTCTTCCGCCACAGGTATAGCGCTCAGCACCAGGCGCAGTAAGTCCTGCTGCAGCGACTGACTGCGGTCTTTCGCATACAGCGTATGCACCAGCGTACCGATCTCCTCTTTCGTCGCATTCGGGTTTTCCTCCTTGAAGTGCAGCACTTGCTCGAGTATCGCCAGCGGCCGCGGCCCCCAGGTGAACAGGCGCTCGTTCGTCTCCGCGTTCAGGCAGATCAGCTTCGGTATAGCACGGCTGCCGTTGGTGAGGCAGGTGTCCATCCAAGCGGGATTTTCGTCGCGCAGAATCACGGTGAGCTCGATGGTTGGCACGGCGTCGGCGATAGCGGCAAGGGCAGGCAGTTGCTGCGCTCCGTCGCCGCACCACGACTCCACCAGCACCACCCAATGCCACTCAGGGCGCGGCTGCTGCAGGGCTGCGAGTAAGTCAGGGTTGATGGAGAATTGCTTCTCGACGCGCTTCATGCGTTGCTGGTTCAGCCTGGTATAGCCAATGCGTTCTTCGGTTTGCTCGGGGCCTGTGGTTTGGTTGTTGGCTACCAGTTCGTCTACCAATTTCTTGAAGCTCTGGTAGGTAAGCGGGTTGATGAGTTCGGGGGTCAATATATCGGGGGTGTTCATGAGACATTTGGGTTAAATTATACTGCAAGTCTACCCATCCACGCCTGTTTATAAAATGACTTAAGTCACTCACATACAATAATTAACAAACCTATAACCGGATGTAAAAATAAATACATAGAAAATGACCTATGTCATTATTTTGACTAACGATGCTCATTTCTGAGGGCTTGAAATTAGCCTACCTTGTCATGCCATCTATCCTATTAAGACGGTATCTATCTTATCAAATTACACACATGGGCGTCACTACCATACAACCAACCACATTATTCGATCCGGACGATCTTAAGGTCGCTTTTAGTAATAAAACGGATGAAGAACTTAAACTTGCCCACTTCCTATTCAGGATGATGGGTAAGCCTACGCTAGTCAAACTGGGCGGCATCGCCACAGTCTGGGCGCTCAAGCTTGGGCTGCCGATCAAAGGTCTGGTGAAGAATACGATCTACCGTCACTTTTGCGGGGGAGAAACGGCGCAGCAGGCACAGCGGGCCATCCGTCGCATGGCCAATGCCAAGGTATACACCGTGCTCGATTACGCCGCTGAAGCTAAGGAAGACGAAGCCGGTTTTGACTACGTGCTCGACGAGATCATGCGCAACATCCGGCTGGCAAAAGTCACTGGGGAAATTCCTTATATCAGTGTGAAACTGACAGGTATAGGCTCCCGTGAAATTTTTCAGAAACTGCAGGAGGGCGAGTCACTTACAGCCGAGGAAACTGCAGCCTTTCAACGCACTGAAAACCGCCTGAACCTGATCTGCAAAGCCGCCTTCGAAGCCAACATTACGGTATACATTGATGCAGAAGAAAGCTGGCTGCAGCAAGCCATGGACGAGCTGGCCGAAAAGATGATGCTCCGCTATAACGAGCACCGTGCCGTGGTCTTCAACACCCTGCAGATGTACCGCACGGACCGCATCGCTTACCTCACCGATCTGCTCAAAAGAAGCGAAGGCTATGATGTGGTGCTGGGTATAAAGATCGTGCGGGGCGCATACATCGAGAAAGAGCAGGAACGAGCCGCTGAGTATGGGTATCCGAGCCCGGTATTCAGCATCAAAGCCGACACCGATCATAGCTTCGACAAAGCCATCGACATCTGTCTGCAGAATCTACATAGAGTAGAACTTTGTGCCGCCACGCACAACGAAGCCAGCACCCGCTACCTTGTCAACCAGATCAACCGTCGGGGTATAGCTGATCACCGCAAGTGTATTTACTTCTCGCAGCTCTACGGCATGAGCGACAACCTGACCTACAACCTGGCCAGCGCCGGCTTCAACGCTTCCAGATACCTGCCTTACGGCGATGTGGCCACTACGCTGCCTTACATGATCAGGCGGGCAGAAGAGAATACGTCCATTGCCGGACAAATGGGCAGGGAGTTGAGTTTGCTGGAGGCGGAGATGAAGCGGAGGGGGTTGTAGCACTCCACCCCGACCCCTAAAATATAAGGAGAAGTTTGGGAACGATTAACCCACCCCTAACCCCTCCGAGGAGGGGATTTTGGGAACGATTAACATCCCCCTACCCCCTTCTTTGTCGAGGGCCCCTACCCCCAAGGGGGACTTTCTACTCGAAAATTCCCCTCTTGGGAGGGGCAGGGGTGGGTTAATCGTGCATGAGAATCCTGTAAATCCTTGGGGTAGGTTACCTATAGAGATTCAGACAAAGAAGGGGCAAGAGATAAACAAAGTAAAAAATCAGTAAAAACGATACCACATTTTCATTCATGATCAAAAACACACCGCACACCTTCCACATCCCGGTTATGGGACTGGCTTTTTCCATTGACTCGCCCATGAAAGTGGCGCAGTATGGTATTTCCTCTGTCATTTCGCTGAGCGACGATACGCTGATCGAGCAGATGCGACAGCATTACAGTCAGGTATACCAGGAGCGCTTTACGCCCATCACACTCAAAGACGAAGACTACCGCGCCCGCCGCATCACAGAGTACCTTAACCTGGCAGACCGCATTGTGAAGCAGCAAGTGGAGAGCCTGAAACAGGAGTCCTTTGATGCAGAGTCGCGCCTGACCAAGTACTATCTGCTGCTGCCTGATCAGGCGCCGTTCAAAGTTCTTTATCAGAAGATGGTGCAGACCAACAATCCGGAGCTGAAAAAGATCATGCAGGATGAGCTGCGCCAGGCAGTGGTACCGGGAAGTATCGATGTGAACATCATGACCAAGCTCGACAAAACCAATTACGACAAAGACGGCAATCCGCTGCCATCGGAGTACTCCGACGCACTGGCCGCACTGCGTGGTTTTGCCAGGAGCACGGTGCATGCTTCGGTGATTTTTTCGGCAGGTATGAACATGCGTCTCTACAGTTACCTCGAGCAGTTTCCTTGCTTCTTCCCTGATGAAAATGGCTACCTGCAGAAGCAGGTGGTGATTAAAGTAAGTGATTACCGCTCGGCCTTTGTGCAGGGTAAGATTCTGGCCAAGAAAGGCATCTGGGTATCGGAGTTCCGCATCGAGTCGGGCCTGAACTGTGGCGGTCACGCTTTTGCCACAGACGGTTACCTGATCGGCCCGATCCTGGAGGAGTTCAAGCAAAACCGGCAGGCCATGCAGGAGGAGCTCTATACCTTGTTCAGCAACGCACTTACAGCCAAAGGCTACCCTGTGCCAGCCACGGCACCAACCATGCACATTACGATGCAGGGCGGCATTGGCACATCCGAAGAGCACAACTTCCTGCTGGAGCACTACGGCATGGACGCCGCCGGTTGGGGCACGCCGTTTTTGCTTGTACCCGAAGCCACTACGGTAGACGTAGAAACAATGGAGAAGCTGGCCCGCGCCAAAAAAGAAGACTTATACCTGAGCCCGATCTCCCCGCTTGGCGTACCGTTCAACTCCCTTCGCGGTACCAGCTCCGAAGCCCTCACACTGGCGCGCATTGAAAAAGGCAAGCCAGGTAGCCCATGCGAGAAGAAGCACCTTGTCTCAAACACAGACTTCACAAAAGAGCCAATCTGCACCGCCTCCCGTAAGTACCAGCGCAACAAGCTCGTGCAGCTACAGGGTTTAGGTTTGCCGGAAGCTGAATACAAAGCGCAGGAAGCCAAAGTACTGGAGAAAGAGTGCCTCTGTGAAGGACTGGCCAACACGGCTCTCGTAAAACTAGGTATAGCACGTAAAGCCGTTGCGTCCAGACCGGTAGCTATTTGCCCGGGACCGAACCTGGCCTACTTCTCCAACATCTTTAAGCTGCAGGAAATGGTGGACCATATTTACGGCCGCATGAACGTGCTCAACAATACCTACCGCCCGCACGTGTTCGTCAACGAGCTGCGGATGTATGTGGACTACTGGAAGAACAAGAAGGCAGAGTTGCAGGAGAGCATGACCGACAAGCAGGAGAAATACCTCCAGAACTTCTGGCAGAACCTGCAGCAAGGTATAAGCTATTACAAAGAGCAACTGCCTGTTCTGTTCAAGGACCAATTGGAAAAGCGCGTGCTCATGCTGGATGAATTACTGGACGCAGAAGACCAATTACAGTTGGCGAATCAGAAGATATAAACGAACATGAGTAGCATACGATTAACCCGCCTGTTCACATTCGAGGCAGCACATGCATTACAAAATTACAAAGGTGGCTGCCGCAACATACACGGGCATTCTTACAAACTGGAGTTGACCATCATCGGCAAACCCATCGTGAGCGAGACGCACCCGAACGATGGTATGGTGATGGACTTCAGGGAGCTGAAAAAGCTGGTGCAGGAAACGATTATCGAGCCGATCGACCATGCGCTCCTGCTGCGGCAGGATGCGCCGCATGAGCTGGTGGAGGCGCTGCGACACCTCAGTCACAAACTGGTGCTCACGCCCTTTCAGCCTACTTGCGAGAATATGCTGATCGATTTCAAGCAAAAGATCAGGCATTTGCTTCCGCCTTATGTGGAACTGCACAGCCTCAAGCTCTGGGAAACGGAGAAGTCCTTTGCAGAATGGTACGCTTCGGATAACCTGTAAGTAAATCTTAGCTCCTGCTAAACCGCCCTGTTCGTTAGGCCAAAAGCAACGGACAGGGCGGTTTGTTTTATGTGTTTTAAAATAGTATTACCTGATTTTCAAAGCCATACCTTGAAACGAAGCCGCCTGATATCCGTTGTAAAGTCTGTTACCAATGAACATGATTATGAAAAAGGTATTTATAATTTTTATCGGCATTTTCTTCTTCTCCTGCAGCTCGGACAATACCACACATGACACCGCTACTGATACACGCGGTACTGAAAGTATAGATGAAAGTGTAGAGATTGGTTCTGGCGAAGAGATCAACCCACAACTGGAAATGCAGGACGACACAGCCGCATTTGAAGTAGATACGGTGACGACCCCAAGACGGAGTAATCAGTAAAATCTGGTTTGCTTTCGCTGCCCGTTTGCTGGCAAGGTAGTGACTTTGCGCAGGGAGAGAGTGCTCAAGCTTATGCCAGCTATACCGGGTCTTGTTACCTTAGTATAGTTGCGTCAGGTATAGCAGCCTGATTTACATATCCCTTCGTTTGAATATCCTCCTGGAAGCCAGCACCGGCACCAGCACCCAGAGCACCATCACCACAAAGGCGATGCCTATACCCCAAAGACTGCCGAAGATGCTCTTGTACAGCGCACCGGTGTAGCCCATCATGGCCGACACGTCCAGGTTGAGCAGCACCATCACACGGCCCAGATCCACCGGGTTGAGCGCCGTCAGTACCAGGGTGGCATACTCCAATGGGTAGTCGCCGAAGGAGTAGAGGATGAAGAGCACGATGCCATCATAGATCAGGGCGAAGTAGAACCAGAGCAGCAGCGCGATGCCTATCCCCTTTGCCTTGTCGCGGGTGATAACGGAGGCCAGGAAAGCCAGGGCCACAAAGATGAAGGTGATGAACATGCCTGTCAGCACCAGGTACAGCCCCGTGGCACCGGGCGCGAAAAGCAGCACCGGCACGCCCACCCCGATCATAAAAGCGGCAGACAGTGAGAGGGACACGCCCAGGTACTCACTCATGAAGATCTTGCTGCGTCGGATGGGCTGGGAGACCAGCAGCTCCATGAACTCGTAGGAGTTGTAGAAGTGCGTGGTGCCGAAGACGATGCTGATCAGCGGCACGGTGAGCAGCACCAGGTTGAGCAGGCTCAGCAGGCCCTTGTCCGGGCTGCCGCCCAGGTTGAACAAACCGATCGAGAGCAGCAGCAGAAACAAGGTATAGGCAACGATGATCTTGTTCCTGACGATGTCGTAGAGTACGTATTTGATGATTTTGTTCATGGTTTGTATCCTTCGTTCATGATTTTGGCAACGGCACGGCTTAATCTGGTTTCTTGTGTTTGCTCTTTTAAGTCAGAGATCGTTTCGTAGAACATTACACTGCCATCCACCAGGCACAGCACCTCATCGGCCACTTCTTCAATCTCGCTCATCACATGTGAGGTGATCAGAATCAACTTACCTTTCTTTTTCTCTTTCAGGATTTTGCCTTTCAGAATTTCAGCGGCAAAGGGGTCCAAACCAGCGGTTGGTTCATCCAAAATCAGCACCTGCGGGTCGAACAGGAAGGCAAGTGCCGCGCTCACTTTCTGCTTCGTACCGCCCGACAGCGCTCCCATCCGCTTTTCATACATCTCTTCCAGCCGGTACAAACCAATCAGTTCATCATCAACGGCAGCATCCTTTCGGATGTCACGGATCATCTCGATCACCTGCCGGATCTTCATGTTCTCGGGGTACTTCCCGATCTGGGGCATGTACCCGATCTGGCTGCGGTAGGCGTACTTCTTCAGCACACTCTCGCCATTGAATCTGATATCGCCGCTGTCAGGAAGCACCATGCCCAGTATGCACTTGCTCATAGTAGTTTTGCCCGAGCCGTTCGGCCCGATAATGGATATGACATTGCCCTTGTCCAGCTCAACGCTCACGTTACGGAGCACTTGCAGTTTTCCGTAGGACTTGTACAAATTCTCTATTGTTATCATGATTCACTTTCTTCATCAAGGGGCGCTCGTCCACCAGGTTTTGAGGAATGATACTCGGCAGCACTCTTTCCATGTTATCGAGCAGGTCTACCATAAAGCTACGCATCAGCATCACGGAGGGCGGTACCCGCTCGATCAGCATGGAGTACAGACTCACCGGCCGGTAGGGCACATCGCCCACCCCGTCTTTGTCTAGGTCGTAGCCGCTATACTTCTCCCAGTAGTTATGCTCAAAGTAGTTGTGCTGCGCATTTCCGTTCGTACTGATGTCAAAGGAGTTTCCGGTGAAGTTGTTGAGCCGGAAGGTGTCCTGTATACAGGTAGTCATCAGTTTAATGGCCCAGCCGTTGCGCTTAAAATCGTTGTTTTTGAAATCGAGGCGGCTCGAGCTTTCCATGTGTATACCTGTGGTGTTGCGCCGGAATGTGTTGTTGTAAATAACGCTGTTGTTTATTTCTTTCAGAAGCAGACCGTACGAAGCTGCGCCCCAGTTATCCTCAAACACGTTGTGCTCCATCCGGACGTTGGTGGTATACATCACCGCCACACCTGCCCCGTTTTTCCGAAAGATGTTATAGGTATAGGCGTTCCCATCCGAGAACATAAAGTGCAGGCCGTAGCGGCTGTTCTGGTGGCTCAGGTTACGCTCCACGGTGCTATTCTTCACTGTCTCCAGGTAGATGCCGTCCCGGTGGCCTTGCACCTCGTTCCCTATTATCTGCACATCGTCTGTGTAGTACACATGGATGGCATTGCCCAGCGAGGACTCTGTTCTACCCACGTTTTCCCCTTTCACCACATTGCCTTTCACAACGATGCCGTCCGAATACTGCAGGTATATCCCGTAATAGGTTTTCAGGATGGTATTGTCGAGGATCTGGATGTTGTTTTGCTGCCTGACCCGGATGGCAGCATCGTCGCGGGTATAGCTGGTGGCCACGTTCTGCAGCGTGAAACCCTGAATGGTGACGTTGTCAGACGACACCGTGATGATCTGACCGCTGTTGTTACTGTCAATCACCGGGTTGTTCTGTCCGATCAGGCGGATGGGTTGGGTGATCTCTATACCTGACTCCAGGTATACGCCGCCGTCCACCAGCACCACGTCGCCGGCCTTCGCCTGGCTCACGGCCTGTTTCACGGAGGTATAGGCACAGTTGGTGCATACCTTTAGTGTGCCGCCAACCGCCTGCAGGCTCGTTAGCAGCAACACTAAAGTACATGCTGTCCAAACTACTATCTTTTTACTCGGGTTTTTCATTATTTCTAACGGCTTCTTTTGCCCCCTCCCAGTTCAGCAGGCGGCCTCCATACTCCTGTTGCAGTCTGTTGGCTGTGGCCTCGTCCGCCACGGCTGTCAGGTACATGCCCATGGGGCTGGGCAGCTCCCGGCTTTGCAGAAAGTGTGCTTTGTCTACCTCAACCAGGTTATCAGGATTGGTGAAGTCCGTTACCAGCAGGTAAGCTGCAGCGTCGCTCAGTTCCGGCTGCTCCAGTGCGTAAGCGGCCAGGCACTCCGCCGAATCAAAGAAAAAAGCTTTGCCCTTGTCGTTTACCAGCTCAGCGCCATACCGGTTGTCAGACACGGTCATTTGGCAATGGACGCAGTTAGCCTCACCATATGGCACAGGTTTTGGCTCCACCGAGCAACCCGCGGCTCCTATTAGCAGGAGTAGGAGGCTCAGTGTGTAAAGGGTGGTTTTGTGTAGCATGTCGAAGATTTACGGTTTAAGTGGAATAAGTTTTGCCCCTGCTTAAAAGGTATACGAGTCCGCCTATGACGATAGCCAGGAAGATGCCCAGACTCCCCCAGGCGGGCAGCGAAAGCGCATTGAAGTTGAGCAACGTCTTGTGGCCCAGCAACGGCGGGATATAGGTCATGCCCGGCACTTTGATGGGAGCAGTCGGGTCGAGGTTGGTGCCGAACTTATGCAGCCAGAGGTAAAAATCTGCAATGCCAGCTGCACCAGCTATGGCCAGCAGAATCACCCAGTACAGCACCAGTTTTCTTTTCCCGAGAATCCCTGCCAGCACGCCCGTCACCATAAAGAAGATGACGATGTAAGGCATGTACTTGAGTTCGGCAAAAGAGTCCGGGTGAATGGCCTCCATGCCGATGTAGTGATTCAGGATGTTGAAATTCTGCAGCACGTGGTCAGAGCTGCCGCCCAGCTTGTTTATCCAGATGTGCAGCTCCAGCCCCTCGGGGTACTGCGGCGCTTCCAGGTAGATCTTCCACATCGGGAAGAAAAACAGGGTGCCCAGCGACAAAGCGGCTATTACCATCAGTGTTCTCAGGTATGTGTGCATACTTTCCTGTTTAAGGTGGAGGTATAAAAAGACAGCGAAGCCTGGTTTTAACAAACTCCGCTGTCTTACACAATCAGCTAATCTTAATTCACGCTTGCCTGAGCCGGAGGAACCGGTTTCTTTTCTCCTGTCGAGAACTTGATAGGAACATTAGATCCCCTTGGCGATACCCGCACGTAGCCTTGCATTTCCTGGTGCAGGGCCGAACAGAAGTCCGTACAGTAGAACGGATAAATACCGGGCTGCTTCGGCACCCACCTCAGCGACTGGGTGGCGCCTGGCATTATCAGGGTTTCGGCATTATTGGCCCCCATGATGGCAAAACCATGCGGCACATCCCAGTCTTGCTCCAAGTTCGTGACATGGAAAATCACCGTGTCACCTACCTGCACGCCTTCAATGTTATCCGGGGTGAAGTGGCTTCGGATAGAGGTCATGTTTATCTTCACTTTTCTGCCCTGCCGCGTTACACTCACGTCAGACTCTTTCTTCACAGCTTCTGGGTGTGTATTCTCGTCCAGCTTGTAGAACTTAACGCTGTTAGGTGCTATCTTATCAGCTCGGACACCCTGTGCATAGTGTGGTTCTGCCAGCGTCGGGAAGTCGAGGAGCATGCGCATTTTCTCACCACTGATATCAATCAACTGGGCAGAGTGCAGCAGTTCCGGTCCGGTAGGCAGGTAGCGGTCTTTCGTGATCTTGTTCATCACAACCAGATATTTACCATCCGGATCGCGTGTGTCTCCCCCTGGTATCATCAGGTGGCCTGGTGAGTAGTACACCGGCATTCTGTCCTTTACCTGAAAGTCCTCCAGGCTCCATTTCACCACCTCCGACGATACGAACATAGTGGAGTAGGCATTGCCTTTTCCGTCGAACTCGGTGTGCAATGGTCCCAGGCCTGGCTCCTGTACCTCAGCATGCAACACCGACTCATATTTGAACACTGGTATACCGTTCACTTCACCGTCAAAGTCCTTGTTTTCTATCGCTTTCTGCATTTTAGAGAAAGAGAATACAGGCAGTGTGGCAGCCAGTTTTCCGTTCACCACCATGTACTCTCCGCTTGGGTCCACGTCGATGCCGTGCGGCGACTTAGGCGCTGGGATCAGGTACATCATGCCCGGGCACTCCTCTGGCAGCAGGTAGCGCACTTTTTTCATCACATGAGACTTGGCAATATGCGAGTTGTGGTCTCTTATGTTATGGTAATAGTTGGCTGGCATTTCATGCGTCTTGCCCTCGGCGGCATACTTGGCAGCTAGTTTCCAGTTGATGGCGGCCAGGTAGTCGCGGTCGTTTTGCGAGGCACCTAGTTCTTTCAACGTGCGTGACTTTTCAGTGTTGTAAGTTGTAAAAAACACCCAATCGCCAGACGGTCCCTTGCCTCCATTAGCCAGGTCGTAGTCGAAGCCGGGCACCAGAATCTGGAAGTCCAGTTCCATGTGGCCGTTGTCTTCGTTTGTTTTTATGAAGGAGATAGAACCTCTGAATTTATCTTTATACTCTTCCAGACTGGCATCACCTACCCCCCCTTTTTCTGTATCTATCGGCACACTAAAGCGGGTACCGGCCAGAATATACTCGTTGTTGTTGGTTGGGTATGGCGAGCAATGGTTACCGGCTGAGTTCGGAATTTCCATGATTTCCACAGTCTCAAAAGTGGTCAAATCCACTTTGGCCACACGGGGCGTGTTGTTGCCGTTTGCGTACAGGTATTTGCCATCGGCCATGCCATCGGCGCGTGACAGTTTGGGGTGATGCAGGTCGTCCCAGGGCACAAAACCGTGCGAGGTCATCAGCATTGGCTTTGTTTCTTCATTATACCCATAGCCGTTTTCGGCGAACTGCGTGAAAACAGGTATCACCTTCAACAGCCTGCCCGAAGGAAGACCATAGACTGCTACCTGTCCGTTGAAACCTCCCGACAAGAAAGAGTAATACTCATCGTGCTCCCCTGGCGGAACATAAACTGCAGTGGCGGCATCAGAGTCAACAGTGCCTGATTTTTGATTTGCGTCACCTCCTCCACATCCCTGTAGTACCACACCCGCAGTTAGCATAGACAAAAAGCCTAGCCTGGATGCTATCATCTTAAATTTCTGGTTGAGTACTTCCATAATTATAAGGGTTTAGTTTACTTTCCTTGTGCCTGCAGGTCATTGAGTCGCATAAATTCAAGTAGGGCTCTGGCATCTTTTTCGTTGATGTTCTGGTTGGTCATCTGCGTTAAGTGCTCAGCCAGCAGCTTTTTGGCGGTCGGGTCTTTTTTGGTCATCTCCTCCGGGTTGATCACCATGTTCATGATCCACTCCGGCTTGCGTTTTTCGGTCACACCCAGCAGGCCCGGACCCACTACTTTTTCGTCTGTAAGGGTATGGCAGGCAGAACATTTGCTTTCATAAATTGACTTACCCTCTGCGGCCAGGGCATCATCAATGTTTTCACTTACCTCAATGGAAGAAACAGGGCCTATACCTTTGCCATCATCCTCTACAGGAGCCTGCTCCTGCTGGTGGGCCAATCCGGTTTGTTCTTGTGACTCAGCAGCGTTATTTTCGTTATCACCTGATGAACAGCTAAAAAGTAGGGAGCCACAGAACAGGGCTACCACGCTATACCTGATAGACTTTGGCAGAAGATCATGTAGCGTTTTGTTTAGTGAAGAGAGCTGATTTGTCATAGTTTTGGATAGTTAAGGTGAGTAATGGTTAAACATTCTTGGCCCTTGTTTACGAAGACCTTACTTTTCAGTTCAATTTGGGTAAGTATATACCGCAAACAGCAGCGTATCATCCCTTTTCCCCCTTTCATCAATACGGATAACAAATGCAGGTTACCAAAAACAAAAGAGCGCAGGTCCTCAGGGCCTGCGCTCTTTTGTTAAAAAGACTGTCTGATCACTTAACCAGGCAGCGGGTGTTTCACATTAATTACAGATCTCTCTTGGTGAAAGCTCTTCTGGAGGCCAGCACCGGCACCAGCACCCAGAGCACCATCACCGCAAAGGCCAGGCCTATGCCCCACAGGCTGCCGAAGATGCTCTTGTACAAGGCTCCGGTATAGCCCATCATGGCCGACACGTCCAGGTTGAGCAGCACCATCACCCGGCCCAAGTCCACGGGGTTGAGCGCCGTCAAAGCAAGGGTGGCGTACTCGAGCGGGTAGTCGCCGAAGGAGTAGAGGATGAAGAGCACGATGCCGTCGTAGATCAGGGCGAAGTAGAACCAGAGCATCAAAGCGATGCCTATCCCCTTAGCCTTGTCGCGCGTGATCACCGAGGCCAGGAAGGCGAGCGCCACGAAGATGAAGGTGATGAAGACGCCCGTCAGCACCAGGTATAACCCCGTGGCGCCCGGCGCAAACAAGAGCACAGGTATACCTACGCCTATTAAAAAGGCGGCTGATAGGGACAGGGCCACGCCCAGGTACTCACTCATGAAAATCTTGCTGCGCCGGATGGGCTGCGATACGAGTAGCTCCATGAACTCGTAGGAGTTGTAGAAGTGGGTCGTGCCGAAGACGATGCTGATCAAAGGCACTGTCAAAAGCACCAGGTTCAAAAGGCTCAGCAGGCCCTTGTCAGGACTGCCCCCCAGGTTAAACAACCCGATGGAGAGCAACAGCAGAAACAAGGTATAGGCAACGATGATCTTGTTCCTGACGATGTCGTAGAGTACGTATTTGATGATCTTGTTCATGGCTTAGTCCTCCTCGTTCATAATTTTGGCAATGGCGCGGCTCAGGCGCTCTTCGTTGGTGTGCTGCTTGATGCTGGTGATCGTCTCATGGAATTTGAGAGAACCGTCCACCAGACACATTACCTCGTCGGCCACCTCCTCCACTTCACTCATGATGTGCGATGTGATCAGGATCAGCTTGCCTTTTTTCTTTTCCTTCAGAATTTTGCACTTCAGGATCTCCGCCGAAATGGGGTCTAGCCCAGCGGTTGGTTCATCGAGGATAAGCACCTGCGGGTCGAACATGAAAGCCAGTGCCGCACTCACTTTTTGTTTCGTGCCGCCCGACAGGGAGCCCATCCTTTTTTCATACATAGCCTTGAGGCCATAAAGGCCTATCAATTCTTCGTCTATCACGGCGGCGTCTTTGCGGATGTCGCGCACCATCTCAATCACCTGCCGGATCTTCATGTTCTCAGGGTACTTGCCGATCTGGGGCATGTAGCCAATCTGGCTGCGGTAGGCGAACTTCTTCATCACACTTTCGCCATTGAATTTGATGTCGCCGCTGTCGGGCAGCACCATGCCCAGTATGCACTTGCTCATAGTGGTTTTGCCCGAGCCGTTCGGCCCGATAATGGACACCACACGGCCACCACTAAAGCGTACCGTCAGGTCTTTGAGCACGGTTAGGTTACCGTAGGTTTTGGACAAGTTTTCTATCGCTATCATGATTCACTTTCTTCATTAAAGGCCGTTCATCGACCAGACTCTCAGGTATAAAACTCGGCAGCACCCGCTCGATGCTGTCCATCAGATCGACCATAAAACTTCGCATGAACATGACTGAAGGCGGCACCCGCTCAACCAGCATGGAGTACAGGCTCACCGGGCGGTAAGGCACATCCCCTACCCTGTTCTTGTTCAGGTCGTAGCCATTGTATTTGTCCCAGTAGTTATGCTCAAACAGGTTCATGGTCGGGCTGCCATTGGTGCTCACATCAAATGAATTGCCGGTGAAGTTGTTGAGCCTGAACGTATCCTGGATGCAGCTCGCCAGCAGACGAATCGCCCAGCCATTGCGGTCAAAATCGTTGTTTTCTATGTACAACCGGCTGGAGCTCTCCATGTAAATGCCGGTGGTGTTTCTGCGGAATGTATTGTTAAGGATCGTGCTCTGCGTTATGTCTTTCAGGAGAAGGCCATAGGCGGCTGCTCCCCAGTTATCTTCAAAAGTGTTGTGCTCCATCCGAATGTTTCGGGTATACATCACGGCTACGCCGGCCCCATTTTTCCGGAAGATGTTGCGGGTATACACGTTGCCGTCCGAGAACATAAAGTGCAGGCCGTAGCGGTTGTTGCGCTCGCTGATGTTCTCGTGGATCAGGCTGTTGGTCACGTACTCAAAGTATATGCCATCACGGTGACCTTCCACTTTATTGCCGCTCACTTCGGCACCGTCAGTGCGCCACACATGTATGGCATTGCCCAGCGCCGATTCTATCTTGCCGGTATTGACTCCCTTCACCACATTGCCTTTCACCACGCTGTTGTCGGCGTTTTGCAGGTATATGCCGAAGTAGGTGTTCAGGACGGTATTATTCAGTATCTGTATGTTTTCATGATCGGCCACGCGGATGGCGGCATCGTCGCGCATGTAGCTCACGGCGACGTTCTGCACGGTGAAGCCTTCCACTTTCACGTTGGAGGACTTAATGGTGATGATCTGACCGCTGTTCTGGCCGTCTATCACCGGATTGTTGCGCCCGATCAGGCTGATAGGCTTGGTAATCTCTATACCTGACTCCAGGTACACACCACCATCCACGAGCACCACGTCACCGGCTTTCGCCTGGTTCACGGCCTCCTTCACGGAGTGGAACTCGCAGGTGTTGCATACCTTTAGGGTGTCGCTAAGTGCCACAGGGCTTCCCAGCAACCACACCAAAGTGCAGGCCATCCAAACTGTAATATGTTTACTCAGGTTTTTCATTGTTTTTTACGGCTGTCATGGCCTGTTCCCAGTTAAGCAGGCGGCCGCCTACTTCCTGTTGCATTTTAGTGGCTGTGGCCTGATCCGAAACTGCAGTCAGGTACATGCCCATCGGGCTTGGGAGCTCTTTGCTCTGTAAAAAATTGGCGCTTCGGGCGTCAATCAGTTCATTGGGTCGGGTGAAGTCGGTTACCAACACATAGGCGGCATCATTGGCCAGCTCAGGGTTTTCGTGCAGGTATGCCGCCAGACACTCGGCTGAGTCGAAGTAAAACGCTTTGCCTTTATCGTTGACAAGTTCGGCTCCGTAGCGGTTGTCCGACACGGTCATGTGACAGTGGGCGCAGTTCACTTCACCGTAGGCTATCGGCTTTGGCTCTACCTGGCAGGCAGTCAGCAAAGTCAGCACCATGGCCACCAGCAGCATATTTTGGATTAAGCGTCTCATACCAGTACTTTGTGATTTTTATACTTAGCTTCCTTGTTACGGCTTAAGAAGTATACCAGTGCAGAAATCGTAATCGCCAGGAAAATTCCAAGGCTTCCCCAGGCAGGAAGTGACAGGGCATCGAAGTTGAGCAATGTCTTATTTCCCAGCAATGGTGGCACATAAGTCATGCCCGGCACTTTGATCGGGGCTGTCGGATCGAGGTTGGTCCCAAACTTATTCAGCCACAAGTAAAAGTCGAGTATTCCCACCGCTCCGCCGATCATCAGCAGCACTGCCCATGAGAGCACCAGCTTTCGTTTGCCCAGCAAGGCTACCAGTATACCTGTCACCATAAAAAAGATGACGATATAAGGCATGATCTTGAGCTCGGCAAAAGATTCGGCATGGATCGGCTCCATTCCGATGTAGTGGTTAAGAATGTTAAAGTTTTGAATAGCTCCATCCGTGTTACCGGCAATCTTATTTATCCAGATGTGCATTTCCAGTCCTTCCGGATACTGCGGTGCTTTCAAATAGATCTTCCACATCGGGAAGAGGAACAACAAACCGAGAGACAGCGAAGCTATCATCATCAGCACTTTATGGTAAGCTTTCATCCTTTTAAATTTTATGAGTATGCAAAGGCCTACTCGAAGGTGAAAATTTTAAAAATAAGCGGAGGCTGCCCCGGGCAACCTCCGCTTGTGTTATGCCCGGCTTATACCTGTTGGTTAAGCAGCAGGCTTCTTCTTGCCTGTAGAGAATGTAATCGGCACGTTTGATCCCTTAGGAGATACGCGGATGTAACCTTGCATTTCCTGGTGCAGCGCAGAGCAGAAGTCTGTGCAGTAGAATGGGAACACACCGGCTTTCTTCGGTACCCACTTCAGGGTTTGGGTAGCACCTGGCATGATCAGCGTCTCGGCGTTGTTGGCGCCCATCACTGCGAAGCCGTGCGGTACGTCCCAGTCCTGCTCGAGGTTCGTCACGTGGAAATATACTGTGTCACCTACCTGCACACCTTCAATGTTGTCTGGTGTCATGTGGCTTCGGATGGCAGTCATTTTCACACGTACCACGTTGCCTTCACGGGTCACGCTGGCCTCAGACTCTTTCTTCACCGCGTATGGGTGTGTGTTCTTGGCCAGGTCGTAGAATTTCACACTGTTCGGCGCTACTCTATCGGCTTTGATAGCCTGTGCGTAGTGCGGTTCAGCTACGGTCGGGAAGTCCAGGAGCATGCGCATTTTCTCGCCGCTGATGTCGATCAACTGAGCTGAGTGCGCCAGTTCAGGACCAGTTGGCAGGTAGCGGTCTTTGGTGATCTTGTTCATGGCCACCAGGTACTTGCCGTCAGGCGTGTGCGTATCGCCACCAGGGATCATCAAGTGACCAACTGAGTAGTACACCGGCATTCTGTCCACTACTGTGAAGTCGCTCAATTTCCATTTCACGATCTCAGAAGACACGAACATAGAGGTATAGGCGTTGCCTTTGCCGTCAAAC
The DNA here is from genome assembly GCF_058932855.1 of Pontibacter sp. LHS1. Classification (NCBI taxonomy): domain Bacteria; kingdom Pseudomonadati; phylum Bacteroidota; class Cytophagia; order Cytophagales; family Hymenobacteraceae; genus Pontibacter; species Pontibacter sp. LHS1. The sequence goes on along the minus strand of NZ_JBZYWF010000015.1, from coordinate 9,156 downwards.
TCTGTGTGCAATGGACCAAGACCTGGCTCTGGCACTTCAGCTTTCAGCACAGACTCGTACTTGAACACGGGGATGCCGTTGATCTCGCCGTCAAACGCCTTGTCCTCGATCGCCTTCTGCATTTTAGAGAAAGAGAACACTGGGATTGTTGCAGCCAGTTTGCCGCTTACCACCATGTGCTCACCGCTTGGGTCCACGTCGATACCGTGCGGAGACTTAGGAGCCGGGATCAGGTACATCATACCTGGGCAGTCCTCAGGGAGCAGGTAGCGAACAGACTTCTTGATAGTAGACTTCGCCATATGCGAGTCTTTGTCCATTTTGTTGTGATAGTAGTAAGCTGGCATTTCCTTGGCTTTGCCTTCTGCGGCGTATTTAGCAGCCAGCTTCCAGTTCACAGCGGCCAGGTAGTCGCGGTCGTTCTGCGAAGCACCCAGCTCTTTCAGCGTACCAGAACGCTCCGTATTATAGGTTGTAAAGAATACCCAGTCAGAAGAAGGGCCTTTGCCACCGTTAGCCAGGTCATAGTCGAAGCCTGGTACCAGGATCTGGAAGTCAAGCTCCATGTCGCCTTTGTCCTTGTCTACCTTGATAAAGGAGATAGAGCCACGGAACTTGTCGGCATACTCGTTCATGCTCACGTCAGCCGTACCGCCTTTCATGTCGAGTGGCACAGAGAAACGCGTACCTGCGATCACATACTCGTTGTTATCAGTTGGATAAGGCGAGCAGTGGTTACCGGCAGAGTTCGGAATCTCCATGATCTCCACGGTCTCAAAGGTAGTCAGGTCGACACGGGCCACACGCGGGGTGTTGTTACCGTTGGCGAACAACCAGCGACCGTCGGTCATACCGTTGGTGCGTGACAGTTTCGGGTGGTGCAAGTCATCCCAGGGCACGAAGCCATGTGATGTCATCAGCATCGCCTTAGACTCTTCGCTATAGCCGTAGCCGTTTTCACCGTGCTGTGTGAACACCGGGATAATTTTCAGCAATCGGCCGGAAGGCAGACCGTACACGGACATCTGTCCGTTGAAACCGCCTGACAGGAAAGAGTAGTACTCGTCGTGCTTGCCAGGGGCTACATACACTGCCTGCGCAGCATCAGAGGAGACGCCTGCAGCAGTAGCGCTTCCTTCGCCCGGACCGCTGCTGCAACCCTGCAGCACGGCTCCACCGCCTACCGCCATGATGAAGGCGGCTGCAGGGGCGACATTTTTGAATTTATTGAATAAAGATTTCATGATGATTATGATTTGCGTGTAGTTTCAGATTAAGAATTCTTGTCATTCTGACGCAGGAACTCCAGCAGGGCTCTGGCGTCGGTTTCGTTGATGTTCTGGTTGGTCATCTGCGTTAAGTGCTCAGCCAGCAGCTTTTTGGCAGTCGGGTCTTTTTTAGTCATCTCCTCCGGGTTAATGATCATGTTCATGACCCACTCCGGCTTGCGGCGCTCTGTGACACCTGCCATACCCGGACCTACAACTTTCTGATCTGACAACTGGTGACAGGCAGAGCATTTGCCTTCGAAAATAGACTGACCTTCAGAGGCCAATGCCTGGTCTATGTCTGCTCCCACTTCAACTGATTTAACTGGTCCTATACCTTTTCCGTCATCTTCTACCGGCGCCGCAGGTGCCTGATGGGCCAGGCCCGACTCCTGCTTGGTTTCAGTAGTTGTGGTGTTGTCAGAAGAGCAGCTATAGAGTGCCATAGCAGCCAGGAAAAGGAAAGCAACGGATTTAATAGATTTCATGATGGTTGGTTTTAGATTTTAAATTTTCATGATGTTCACCTGATTAGCGGAGATGGTCAGACCTCTTATTGGCAGGATTGCTTACCTGCTCTTTTTAAGTATTTGATCTCCTGCCAAGCAGTACTATTCGGCTTTCATTTACAATACAAAGGTATAGTCACCCCTCTCCGAAATAAAAGACCTTAATCTCTTTTAATAATGACATTTGTCATCTTTTTGATGTGAGCGGAGACACAGTGAGGATAAAAGCTGCTTCTTCGAGTGCCTCTACGCGGTGTCGAACATGCTCCTGAAGCGTCAGCAGCTGTCCTTTGGTCAACACTACCGTTTCAGTTTCTGTGTTGAATCGGATACTCCCTTCAATCACCTGCACACTAATGGGACCGGGTGCCTGGTGCGGCTTTATCTCGGAGCCCGCCTGCATCACATTCAGCAGGATGCGCATCGCCTCTGACTTATAGATCGTCCTGGACCCTCGCCCGCTCTTCTGCCAGTTCTCCTCCCCCTTCAGTTCAAGTGCCAGGGCAGGAAGATCAGTGGTGAGCAAAGCCTTGTCGATCTCCCTGGGAAGGGAGTTGTCGGATTGCTGTGATTTTTCTGCTTCTTTCATGTCTCTGCTATTATATAAGAGTGGCCAGGGTCTGGTGTGTCTTACCGCCTTGACCTTGCACAAAAGTATCCCAACCTGGCCTGACAATAGAAGACCTTTATCTCTTTTATTAGTGATCTATGTCATTTTTCTCGCCACTCCCCTGTATGACCTTTGCAACAGTTCAAATCGAATTGAAGAGAAGATGCCATGAAACGGCTTGCTATTATAATGTGTGTGATCTGTGTGCTGGTGCAGCCCTTGAGCAAGCAGGGTATCTTGTTGGTATATCAACTGAATAAGGCCTACATCGCCAGTGAACTGTGCGAAAACAGGTTTATACCTGGCTCCGAATGCAATGGAAAATGCCACCTCCGCAAAGAGCTGAAAAAAGACAGCGAGCGTGAGCAGCAGTCGCAGCGCCAGCAGCATAGCGTGATCGACCTGATTGCTTTTGATACAGAGCTGCTTCCTGCGCCGCCTGCCATGACACCAGAAGAAACCAGCGGTCACTCCCTATACCGGGCAGGTGTCTATACCTCACCAGATTTTTCCATTTTTCACCCTCCGCGATTCATCGCTTAGTCTCTGATCCCGGTGCCACTCCGGCACCCTCCTGTTTATTTTAAAATTTCAAAGAGAACTATTCATGAAAAAGATATTATTAATCGTCATCGCCCTTTTATCGATCAACATCAGCAGCCAGGCCTGCGACAAAGGCTGCACCATGGGCGGCAGCTATATGGGCATCTTGCCTCAATTCCATAAAAACTTTGTGGGTTTGCGCTATACTACACGCTCTTATACCACTACTGCCACACATGGTCATCATGTGCAGGTAACCGACGAGCGCTTTGCCACAGCCGAGCTGTGGGGCCGTTTTGTGCCGGTCAAGAACGTGCAGATCTTCGCCTTTGTGCCCTACATGCTCAATGAACAGAGCGGTGGTCACCATGCCATCAAAAGCAGAGGCTTTGGGGATGTGACCCTGATGGCCAACTATTCGCTTATCAACACCGGCGACAGAATGGACAAGAACCTGAAGCACACGCTACAGGTAGGTGGCGGCGTGAAACTTGCCACAGGTGCCTACCGCAACCAGGAGCATGGTGAGCAGCTGGCCCCAAACATGCAACCCGGCACTGGCAGCACCGATTACCTGGCAAATGGTATCTACACCGTCCGCTACAAGCAACTGGGCCTGAGTAATGATGTGACCTACCGTTTCAATAGCGAGAACAGCAACGGCTACCGCTTCGGCAACCGTGTCAGCGCTTCTTCCAACCTGTTTTACTGGCAAAATGTGAAGGGTATCTCCCTGCTGCCTAGTGCGGGTGTGTATTATGAACATGCCGAAGGCGACCGCTACGAAGGGGCTCCTAACCTGCAGAAAGGTGGCGACTCTTTCTTCACCAACCTGGGCATGAGCGTGTATGTGAAAAACATCGCGGTAGGCGGTACCATACAGTTACCTGTGAGCAGCACCGAGGCGCACCACCATACTGAAGGCAACCGACGCTCCATGGTTAACCTGACCTACATGTTCTAAGGCTCATGGCTTGAACCTCAGCTATTGATTTTCAACTCAAATTCAACTATAACCACTCAAACCTTTACCTTTTATGAAATACAGAAACCTATGGCTGGGGTTTATTGCCGTGATCGTCGGCTCCTTCGCCGTTCTCGGATACTACGGTATCGAGATTTATAGAGAAGCACCACCTATACCGAACAAGGTGGTCACCACATCCGGAAAAGTCCTTTTTACCGGGGATGACATCAAAGACGGACAGAACGTATGGCAGTCCACGGGCGGTCAGCAGCTGGGCTCGGTTTGGGGCCACGGTGCCTATATAGCACCTGACTGGAGTGCTGACTGGCTGCACAAGGAAGCCATGTACTTCCTGGACTACTGGGCGCAGCAGGAAAAAGGCGTGCTCTATGAAGACCTGGACGAAGAGACAAAGGCCATGCTGGAGGCTCGCCTGCAGAAGCAGATCCGTGCTAACACCTACGACCCGGAAACAGGTATCCTGACCGTATCAGACCTGCGTGCCGAGGCCATTGCGGAAGTAGGCAAGCACTACACCGGTCTGTTCATGAACGACCCGGCACTGGCCAAGCACCGCGACGCCTACGCCATGAAAGACAACACCGTGGAAGACCCGGTGCGTATGGAGAAGCTCAACACCTTCTTCTTCTGGACTTCGTGGGCCTGCGTGACCGAGCGCCCGGGCAAAAAGATCACCTACACCAACAACTGGCCCGCCGAGAAACTGGTGGCCAACGAGCCTAGCTCCGACCTTATTATCTGGACCGGGTTCTCTGTGATCATCCTGATCGCGGGTGTGGGCATGCTGGCTTATTACTATGCCTCTAACCGTGAAGAGGAGATCGACCACTCCAAACTGCCGAAGCAGGACCCCTTATTAGGCTTGACGGCTACGCCTTCTATGAAGGCGACATTGAAGTATTTCTGGATAGTGACGGCCCTGATTCTCGTTCAGGTCACGCTCGGGGTTGTCTCGGCGCACTATGGCGTAGAAGGACAGGCTTTGTATGGCTTCCCGCTGGCGGAGTACCTCCCTTACTCTATTACCCGTACCTGGCACGTGCAGCTGGCCATCTTCTGGATCGCCACTTCCTGGCTGGCCACTGGCCTATATATAGCACCTGCCGTGTCGGGTCACGAACCTAAATTCCAGAAACTGGGTGTAAACTTCCTCTTCGTTTGCTTGCTGATCATTGTGGCGGGTTCACTGGCCGGACAGTGGTACGGCATCATGCAGAAGCTGGGCTACACCGAAAACTTCTGGTTCGGTCACCAGGGCTACGAATATGTGGATCTGGGTCGTTTCTGGCAGATCTTCCTGCTGGTGGGCTTGTTCCTGTGGCTGGGACTGATGGTGCGTGCCATCCTGCCTGCCTTTAAAAAAGACGTAGATGGACGTCACCTGTTGGGTATGTTCCTAATCTCTTCGGCTGCCATCGCCATCTTCTATGCCTCTGGCCTGATGTGGGGTCAGCACACGAACCTGGCCATAGCCGAGTACTGGCGCTGGTGGGTAGTGCACCTGTGGGTAGAAGGCTTCTTCGAAGTGTTTGCCACCGTAGTGATCGCCTTCCTGTTTGTGCGCATGGGCCTGCTCGACACCAAAATGGCAACGGCTACGGTGCTCTTCTCGACCATCATCTTCCTCTTCGGCGGTATTATCGGTACCTTCCACCACCTGTACTTCAGCGGTACACCGACTGCGGTAATGGCCCTGGGGGCGACCTTCAGTGCCCTGGAAGTGGTGCCGTTGGTGCTCATCGGTTTCGAAGCCTACCACAACCTGCAGATCAGCAAGCTTACGCAGTGGATCAAGGCCTACAAGTGGCCGATCTACTCTTTCGTGGCCGTGGCTTTCTGGAACCTGGTGGGTGCCGGTGTATTCGGTTTCGTGATCAACCCACCCATTGCACTCTACTACATGCAGGGGCTTAACACGACTCCGGTTCACGCCCATACCGCCCTTTTCGGGGTATACGGTATGCTGGGTATCGGTCTGATGTTGTTTGTACTCAAAGGTCTGTCTGCCCGCCGCCGCTGGAAAGACGGTGTGATCAGCTTCGCTTTCTGGTCTATCAACATCGGCCTGATCCTGATGGTACTCATCAGTGTGCTGCCAATCGGTCTGATGCAGACCTGGGCAAGCGTGGAGCACGGTCTGTGGTACGCCCGCTCTATGGAGTTCATGCAAACAGACACCATGAATATCCTGCGCTGGCTGCGCGTGATCGGTGATACGATCTTCGCCGGCGGTGTGCTGGCCCTGGCCTGGTTCATCATCGGTCTCAAAACAGGCTGGTCGCTGGAAGAGGACGAAGACGTGGCACCGCTGATCGAAGAAGAAGCCACTGCGAAACAGGTTCGTTCTTAAGTTAAATTCAGCTATACCCAAAAGCTGAACTCCGAGCAAAGTGCTCATTATACATATATCCTTTACTAACAGCCCTTCTGCCCCTGGCGGAGGGGCTTGTTTTTTTGTGTCTATACCTGTGGCTTCAGGTATAGCGTAGAAACTCGTGCAGGTACAGCTTATACTTCCCGCCCTTTTGTGCGTAAGGTATAGGCCGACTGAGGTAGAGCGTTTGGGATTTATCAATCCTGATCAACAGTGGGTGATTCTTTAATCCCCGTATACCTATGTGGGGCATGTGGGTCCGGAGACCTGCAACAGCATCCAATCATTCAACAATAGAACGAAAGTTATGGGCATCAAGAAAGTAGTCGATAAGGTAAAAGAAGAAGTAAAAGTGCTGAAGGGCGAAGAGTCCAAGGACAAAGTCTACCAGAACGAGCAGAACTACCCGGATATGACCACTGCGAGGACAGCTTTTGAAGAATCAAAAAAGAAGCTTTTCAATGTGAACCTTTGGTCAAACCTGGAGGGCATCAATTCCACTTTTGAGCTGCACGATGAACGGGGGCGGAAAACGACGGCGGAAATTCCGGAGATTGGCTATTTTGTGAAGATTACGCTGCCTGCTTCCAATGTCGAGAACTGGGTGAATATATCCAGTATCCGCACAGAGGATAACCTGGCTGAGTTTACAGTGCATCCCAGCGAGAAACCCAATCCGCCGGCAGACGAAGAGGAAGTGACAGAGCACTTTTTCACCAAAGAGGCCAGCAGTACGTTTCGGGTAGAATTGCAGGGCACCACACTCATTGCCTCCGAGATAGGCAAGAATGAATACATCAATAACCAGGGAGAGGAATCCGGTGACCGCTCCGTGCTGAACACCCTGATAGCAGAAGGCGGCTGGGCCGGTTTCCAGGGGCTGCAATGGGACAAGCTCACCAGCTACCTCGTGCACCAGGAGGAGAGAAAAGACGAGTAGGCAGCTGTGCATACCTCAACCAACAGTTGCATAAGGTATGGAAACCCTGAGTCTGATTCTGTTTCTGATGTTCCTGACCGCGCTGACCTTCATTTTAAGAAAGATCGAGCGCCGAAAAAGCCGCAGAGACTAGCGCTATACCTGTCCTACTATACCTTTAGGACAGGTATAGCATAGGCGCTGTGCCGCATTTCTCTTATATTTGGTGAAACAACCAATCTGATCTGAATGAAACGCTTTCTGTTCCTGGCCCTTTCCTGTGGCCTTCTGCTACACGGAAGTGCCTCCGCCCAGTCGCTGGCACTTGATAAACCTGTCGAGAAATCGCTCAAAAAAGTAAAGCCAAACGATATAAAAGCCCACATCAAGTACCTGGCCGACGACCGCCTGCTGGGTCGCAAGCCCGGCACCGAAGGCTACCAAATGGCCGTGGACTATGTAGTGGAGCATTACCAGAAGGCAGGTATAGAACCCGGCGGTGAGAACGGCACCTACCTGCAACTGGTGCGTTTGCGCCAGTCTTTCCCCGGCAAAGAGGCGAGCATGACAATCGCCGACTCAATGGGCTCAGCGATGCAACTGACCTACAACAAGGACTTCTCAGTATACCCGCATGCCGAAGAGCCTAAGGTAAGTATAGAGGCCCCGTTGGTGTTTGCTGGCTACGGTATCAGCGCACCTGACCTGGGCTACGACGACTACGCAGGTATAGACGTGACAGGCAAGATTGTGGTGGTGCTGCGGGGCGCTCCTGCCAGCTTCCCTTCCACGGTGTCGGCCTACAGTCGTGACATGATGACGGTGCTGAAGATCGCTGCTGAGAAAGGCGCCGTGGGCGTGATTGTGGCAAGCACAAACCCAAAAGCGGGTGTGCCAAATTTGCAGGGCGGCACGTACAGCGTGATGGACCCGAATGGCAAAGTGGCTGTTTCGCGCAACTATGTATCGGATAAAATCCGGGTGCTGGCCAGTATCAACGGCAGCACCTTCGAGCAGCTTCTCAAAGGCACAGGTATAGAAATGGCCAAACTAGGCGAGCAACTGCAGCAAGGCAAGCCCGCCTCTACCCCACTCGCCCATACCCTACGCACCAGCTATACCTCTACCTATAAGGATTTTGAAAGCCATAATGTGATCGGCAAGATCACCGGTTCTGATCCACAGCTGCAAAACGAGTATGTTGTGCACAGCGCCCACCTCGACCACGTGGGTGTAGGTCGCGCCGTGAACGGAGACTCCATCTACAACGGTGCGCACGACAATGCCTCCGGTGTGGCCAGTGTACTCGAGATTGGCAAGATCTACTCCAGGTTGCCTGAAAAGCCGAAGCGCTCTGTCCTGTTTGTGATGGTAACTGCTGAAGAAATGGGTCTGCTGGGTTCGGCTTATTTCGCTCGCTACCCAACTGTGCCGGTGGAGCAGATTGTGGCCAACATCAACACCGACATGCCGACCATCATTGCGCCGCTATTGTCAGTTGTAGGTCTGGGAGCAAACCACTCCTCGCTTGAAAACGAAGTAGCCGCCGCAGCGAACCACCTGGGCCTGACGGTAGAGGAAGACCCGGAGCCGGAGCAGATGCGCTTTATCCGCAGCGACCAGTACAGCTTCGTGATGCAAGGTATACCTGCCCTGCACATCAAGTATGGCAACAAGACCAAAGACGGACTGAATAACCTGAACAAGCAAGTGGAGCAATGGCGTGCCGTACACTACCACAAGCCACAGGATAACTTTAACGACACCTTTGATTTCAAAGCCGGCCAGAAGTACGTGCAGCTGAACTTCCTGATCAGTTACCAGGTGGCCAATAACCCGCAGCGACCAAGCTGGAAAGCAGGTGATTTCTTCGGAAGCCGCTTCGGAAGACAACTGTAATCGGACTTTTTAGACAAAGGAGTTTTTAGACAAAAGACCTTTTTTC
>NZ_JBZYWF010000014.1:0-90367 GCF_058932855.1 Pontibacter sp. LHS1 | reverse complement strand
TATCTATCCTCTTTGTATAAGGAACACAATGTAGGCAATGTAGATGGCCAAAAAGAGGATGCCGTTCCAACGGTCGATGGCGTTCTTCCTGCCGATAGGTATAACGACTATCAGTAGCGTGCTGGCGAAGATCATCACCATGATATCCGAGTTGCTTACCACATTGAAAGGCAGCGGATTGATAACGGCGCTTATACCTAATATCCAGAGCAGATTGAAGATGTTAGAGCCAATTACGTTACCAATAGCAATGTCAATGTTCCTGCGAAAGGCAGCCATGGCAGAAGTTACGAGCTCCGGAAGGGACGTGCCTATTGCTACAATGGTCAAGCCGATGAAAGACTCGCTCAGGCCAAATGACTGCGCGATGGATACGGCGCCGTCCACTACCCACTTACCACCTAAGAATAAACCGACGCCCCCCAGCACCATATACAGTACCGATTTCGGAATACTCATCATCGGTTCATCGTCTTCCTCGATCACCTCATCTTTGTTGGTTTTGGCGATGTTGTAGATATAGGCCATAAAGAGCACAAAGAAGAAAAGGAGTATAGCGCCATCAACACGGCTAATGTAAAGGCTCGTTTTGTCGCCGAACAGCACCGCATTGGCCAGAAAGCCTACCAAAAGCGTAGCGATCAGAGAAAATGGGATCTCTGTAAGGATGGTATTGCGCTTGATGGGCAGCGGGCAGATGATGGCTGTTATACCTATGATCAGCAATAGGTTGGCTACGTTACTGCCAAACACGTTACCTATCGCCAATTCCGACTGACCTTGCATACTCGACATGATGTTGATGATCAGCTCAGGAAGCGAGGTACCAAACGACACGATGGTGAGGCCTACCACCATATCCGAAATGTTGAACCGTCTGGCAACGGAAGAAGCTCCCGAGACAAGCATGTCAGCACCTTTAATCAAAAACACAAAACCAAGTACAAATAGTAGGTATAGTAGCATAGGCAGGTAAAGGTATCACAAAAAAGAAAGGCTGTCTATACAACGACAGACAGCCTTCCACTATACTTTAAAGCGCAGTGAGGGGTTATGCCATGTTGTGGTAAACCGCCTGCACGTCGTCATCTTCTTCAATCTTCTCCACCAGGTTTTCGATCTCCTCGGCTTGCTCGTCTGTCAGTTCCATGCGAGTGTTCGGTACGCGCTGCAGTTCGGCACTAATTACGTTCAAACCTTTCTCTTCCAGTGCTTTTTGCATCGCTCCGAAGTCTGTGAAAGCAGTCTCCACAATGATCTCGCCTTCGTGCTCGTAGATGTCTTCTGCACCGGCATCGATCAGCTCCAGCTCCAGTTCCTCGATATCGAGTCCTTCAGCGGCAATCTTAAAAATACCTTTGCGGGTGAAGATAAAGTCCAGCGAGCCGGTTTTGCCTACAGCCCCACCTGCACGAGAGAAGTATACGCGCATGTTGGCAATGGTACGGTTGAGGTTATCAGTTGCGGTTTCTACCAGAATGGCGATACCATGCGGACCGTAGCCCTCGTATACTACTTCTTCGTAATCTTTTTCTTCTTTGGATGAAGCACGCTTGATGGCCGCTTCTACGCGGTCCTTCGGCATGTTCACACCTTTGGCGTTATTGATGGCCGTACGCAGTCGGGAGTTGGTTTCCGGATTAGGACCAGCTTCCTTCACTGCCATTACGATCTCTTTGCCGAGGCGTGTAAAAGCCTTCGACATTTTGTCCCAACGCTTGAACTTACGGGCTTTTCTAAATTCAAATGCTCTTCCCATGGTATCTGGTTAAGTATTATATCTTACAAATTTAGGGAGCTTAACTGTAAATTGGTAGAGCTACCCGAAAAACCTTGCACTATTTGCCAACTCGGCTATACCTATACCTTCTGCGGTACTACTGCCTCGTTGGTTTTGGCTGCCTGGCTGGAGCATGATAGTCTGTTATATAAAGGTGCTGGTCGCAGAAGCTATACTCGTGCACAATGTTAGACCCAACAATGATCAGCCTTCCTTCCTTATTCGCCGCCACATGCTCCTGGTACCAGCTCACACCTTCCTGGTCGAGGTTGGTGGTAGGCTCGTCGAGTATCAGTAGTCTGGTGTCCGAGTAAATGGCCAGTCCCAGCTTCAGGCGCTGCTTCATGCCCGACGAGAAATCCTTAACATACTTATTGCGGGATTTCTGCAAGCCCATACGCTCTACCAGTTCTTCATGCGTAAGGTTGTTGCGCAGTGGCTTGAAGCGGGTATGGAAGTCGATCATCTCTAACAGCGTAAACTCCTCCACCAGCTCCAGGTAGGGTGCTGTAAGTGACAGCTCACGATAAGCTTTGTCCGGGGCTACTGCCTTGCCATCGATCAGGTAGGTGATTTCCCCCTCCGAGTGCAGGTTGTGGCCGGCTATAACAGTAAGAAGAGTGGATTTACCGGACCCGTTATGCCCTAGTATGGCATAAGAGGTGCCTGACTCCAGGGTATAGGTCAGGTTCCGGAAAATCCACTCGTAATTGTAGCGTTTACCTAAGTTGCTTAGGTTAATTTGCATCTTTAGAGAAATAGCTCTTAATGATACCGCGACCGGAGTTACGAACAAAATTGATGATTTCGTCACGCTCACGGCTAGGGGCCATATCCAGCTCAATCTTGTCCAGAGCCTCTGTGGTATTGTTGCCGCTCATGAACAGGATACGGTAAATTTGCTGTACCTCATTGATCTGTTCGCTGTTAAAGCCTCTGCGGCGCAAACCGATCGAGTTTATGCCGGCATAGGTAAGTGGCTCTCGCGCTGCCTTTACAAAAGGAGGCACGTCTTTGCGTACCAGCGAACCACCCGAGATCATCGCATGGGCGCCGATCTTTACAAACTGGTGCACGGCGCTTGAACCACCGATGATAGCGTAATCGCCCATCTCTACGTGACCAGCCATCTGCACGGCGTTCACCACGATGCAGTTATTGCCCACGATGCAGTCATGCGCAATGTGCGCATAGGACATAATCAGGCAGTTGCTTCCTACTACGGTCTTCATCTTATCGATGGTGCCGCGGCTGATGGTCACGCACTCTCTGATCACGGTATTGTCACCGATGATGGCGGTTGTCTCTTCGCCGGCGAACTTGAGGTCCTGTGGCACAGAAGAGATAACAGCACCCGGATATATCTTGCAGTTCTTGCCAATGCGGGCGCCTTCCATGATGGTCACATTGGGACCAATCCAGGTGCCTTCTCCGATCTCTACATTTTTGTAAATAGTGGAAAAAGGCTCTACGACCACATTCTGGGCAATTTTAGCCTCTGGGTGGATGTATGCTAACGGCTGATTCATGCGTCTTTCTTTACTATACTTGCCGACATCTCTGCCTCCATTACCAGTTGGCCGCCCACGAAGGCCTGACCAGACATCTTGGCAATACCCCGCTTTACAGGGGCAAGCAATTCACATTTAAATATTATGGTATCGCCTGGTATCACCTTGCGCTTAAAGCGGCAACGGTCTATACCCAGAAAATAAGTCCAGTAGTCTTCCGGATTCTCCACGGTGTTCAGCACCAGGATGCCGCCTGTCTGGGCCATTGCCTCTATCTGGATCACACCTGGCAGCACGGGGTTGCCGGGGAAGTGGCCCTGAAAGAATGGCTCGTTCATGGTCACGTTCTTAACGCCCGTTACCGTGGTTTCGTCTAAGTGGATGATTTTATCGATCAGCAGGAAGGGGTAACGGTGTGGCAATGTGGCTGATATCTGGTTGATATCCATTACTGGCGGCTTCTTCGGGTCGTAGGTTGGTACGGTCTTGATAGAAGCTTCCTGTATCAGTTTCTTTACACGTCGCGCAAAAGCAATGTTGGCCGCGTGTCCCGGTCTTGCGGCCAGAATCTGTCCTTTTATCGGGCGGCCGATCAGGGCAAGATCACCCATCAGGTCGAGCAGCTTGTGGCGGGCCATCTCGTTTTTGAAGCGGAGTTCTGTGTTGTTCAGAATGCCCTCTTCTTCCACGGTTACTTTTTTCTTACCCAGCAAGTCAGCCAGGTACGACAGTTCACCGTCTTCTACCACGCGATCCACGATCACGATGGCATTGTCCAGGTCGCCGCCTTTAATCAGGTTTTGCTTGTAAAGCGCCTCCAGTTCGTGCAGGAAACAGAAGGTGCGGCAAGGCGCAATCTCTTCTTCAAATTGGCTCATGTCCGTAATAGAGGCGTGCTGGCTGCCCAGTACAGGCGAATTATAGTCCACCATTACGGTCAGGCGGTAGTCGTCGAGCGGCAGGGCGGCGATCTCTACACCACGGCTGTCGTCTTTGTAGCTCACACCTTCAGTTATCTCGAAGTAGTTGCGCAAGGCATTCTGCTCCTGAACACCTACTGAAAGAAGCGCCTTTACGAATTCAATGGAAGATCCGTCCATGATCGGAGGTTCCGGCCCATCAAGTTCTATCAGCACATTGTCAATCTGCAGGCCTACCAGCGCTGCCAGCGTATGCTCCACTGTGTTCACACGGGCGCCATTTTGCTCGATGGTCGTGCCACGCGAAAGGTCCACCACATTGTCCACGTCCACGTTCACGGTCGGCTGACCTTCGAGGTCGATGCGCTGAAACTTAAAGCCATGGTTTGCAGGGGCGGGCTTAAAAGTCATATTAGATACAACGCCCGTATGCAATCCAATGCCCGATACGGTTACCGGAGCCTTGATAGTGTGCTGTTTATAATTCATTAATGTTTCGTTGTTAACTTGTAGCGATACTTTCGCTGCTGTAGCGCACAGAGTATGAGCGGACTTACAGCGGAGGGAGTATTGCGACTGCAAACTTAAGATTTTATATACTGCCTGCCAATTTTAATTGATAGCACAGGGCAGCAGAGGCATAAAATCTTAATTCTTCTCTTTTAGTTCGTCTAAAACGCGCTGTAATTCCGGCAATTTGCGGAAAACGGTGATGGCTTTGAGGTTTTGTTTGTAGTCGAAGGCAGGGGAGCCTTGGATGATAGTGCCTGACTCTTTCACGGACTTGGATACGCCTGATTGCGCACCGATAGTAGTTTTGTCGGCGATGCTGATATGACCTACAATGCCCACTTGCCCGGCGATCACACAGTAGTTGCCTACCTTGGTTGAGCCAGATATGCCTGTCTGTGAGGCGATTACAGTATGCTGGCCTACTTCTACATTATGGGCCACCTGTACGAGGTTGTCGATTTTAGTACCCTTACGGATAATGGTAGAGCCCATCGTGGCGCAATCGATCGTAGTGTTGGCTCCAATGTTCACGTCATCCTCCAACACCACATTGCCGATTTGCGGCACATTTTTGTAAGTGCCGTCGGGCTGAGGGGCAAAGCCGAAGCCGTCGCTGCCCAGCACCACACCGGCATGCAGGGTACAATTGGCACCCACCACTGTGTTTGCATATAGTTTCACGCCTGCGAAAAGGGTGGTATTGTCGCCAATGGTTACGTTATCGCCGATGTATACCTGCGGGTAGATGCGCACATTCTGGCCGATTTTGCAGTTGTTGCCGATGTAAGAGAAAGCGCCGCGGTAATGGCCTTCGCCTATTTCGCTGCCAGCCCCTATAAAGCAAGGCTCTTCCACACCCACCTTGGCGGCAAGCACAGCCTGATGGTAATAAGCGAGTAGAGTAGAAAAACTGGAATAAGGATCGGATACGCGAATAAGAGAAGCGGAAACAGGCTTTTTAAGCTCCAGTTTGTCCGATACGATCACCGCGCTTGCTCCGGTTGTATAAAGATATGGTTCATATTTTAGATTAGACAAAAAAGCAAGTGCTCCAGTCTGGGCCTCTTCAATTTTGGCTAATGTGCTGACCTTTACTGTACTGTCTCCTTCAACTTCTCCCTTCAAAAGGTCCGCAATCTGTTGAATAGTGAATTCCATCTTGTAAAATTAGAGCAAAAAATAAAATGTGCTACCCATTGGGGGCGCAAACTTAATAAAAACTTTACGCTGCACCGCCACATTCTGCAGCAGATTATGGACAGGTCAAGCAAATCCCGTGCAAATCCTATAGCCGGTTTTATAAAGCTGCTACCTCCTTCGGGTAACAGACGAAGTATTTCTCCACTTTATTGCTCAGTGCCTGTATGTTGGGCAGGTCCGAAGCATCGGCCACATTCACCACATAGCCGGTTTTGGTGAGCACATCGATCGACTGTCCTTCGGACATGTAAGCACTGTTGCTTATTCGGCCCGAGATCATCATGTATTTCACATCCTCGGGGTGCACGTGGAAGCGCTCCTGCACCAGTTCGCTTATACCCAGCATCATCTCTTCGTCTATCGGTTTGCTGGAGATGTATACCTTGAACAGCTTGCGGTTCAAAATGCTCTTGGACAGATAGGAGATAACAGGGTCAGGGTGCAATGCCCATTCTTTTATGCCGCTCCATACGTCATGGTCGTCCAGCGAAACAAAGCGTTCCAGAATTGAATTATCTCTCTGAAAGTCCTCCATGGTGAGGTTGGATGAGAGGAAGAACTTGAGGCAGGGGCTGGCCGGTACGTCTATACCCTGCTGAATCAGTTCGCGGGCACGCTGCACGGTGCGCAGCACCATGTGCTCGGCACTGATCACGGTTTTGTGCAGGTATACCTGCCAGTACATCAGGCGGCGGCTCACCAGAAAGTTCTCAATACTGTAAATGGCTTTCTCTTCTACTACCAATTTGTCGTTGGCCACATCCAGCATCTTAATCAGACGGTCGGCACCGATCTTTCCTTCGTATACACCAGTATAGAAGCTATCGCGGTTGAGGTAGTCGAGGCGGTCTACGTCCAGCTGGCTCGACACCAGTTGGTGAAAAAAACGACGCTCGTAGGTATCTGTGAAGATTTTGATGGCAAGGCTCAATCTGCCTCCGAACTCTTCGTTGAGCAAGTGCATGATGTGCAGCGAGAGGTGCTCGTGGTGCACTTCCTGGAAAATGGCCGTTTCCAGCGCATGTGAGAAAGGCCCGTGGCCCACGTCGTGCAGCAGGATGGCTATAAGCGAGGCCTCAAATTCGGCGTCCGATATTTCGTTGTTCTTGCCACGCAGCGTGTTCAGGGCCAGATTCATGAGGTGCATAGCCCCTAAGGCGTGGTGAAAGCGGGTATGCAGGGCACCCGGATATACCATCTCGGTTAGTCCCAGTTGCTTGATCCGGCGCAGACGCTGAAAGTAGGGGTGGTCGATGATGTCGAACAGCAATTCAGACGGCACCGTGATAAAGCCGTATACAGGGTCGTTTAATATTTTTTTCTTATTCACAAAAACCGAGGTTTTTAATTGTTAAATTGCTAATCGTTAACCGTTTGCTCTGCTACGAAGTAAATTAGCCCGTAGAAGTAACCGCAATCTGCAAGGCAATGTTTGCGTTGAGGTAGAGTAATCAATTAACAATGAAGCCATTTAAAACAGCGCGCAACAAATAAAACTATGCAAAGATATACGATTTTATGGGCCGATGACGAAATCGACCTACTCAAGCCACACATTCTTTTCCTCGAAGAGAGAGGCTACGACATAACCCCGGTAAACAGTGGGGCCGACGCCATCGAGAAGGTGCAGGAACAGGCATTTGATGTCGTGTTCCTTGATGAAAACATGCCCGGTATCAGCGGATTGGAGGCTCTGAACGAGATCAAAACCATCCGTCCGGCAATGCCCGTGATCATGATCACCAAGAGTGAAGAGGAGCACATCATGGAGGAGGCTATCGGTTCCAAGATATCTGATTACCTGATCAAGCCGCTCAATCCAAGCCAAATACTGCTTTCTGTGAAAAAGACGCTGGAGAACAAGCGTCTGGTATCGGAAAAGACCAACATGAGCTACCAGCGCGACTTCCGCCAGTTAGGTATGGCCTTTGGAGAACGCCTGAGCCCGGGAGAGTGGGCAGATATCTATAAGAAGTTGGTATACTGGGAGCTCGAGATTGACGAGACCGAGAACAAGAGCATGGCCGACGTGATCAATATGCAGAAAGACGAGGCTAACTCCAATTTTGCCAAGTTCATCATGGACAATTATGAGGACTGGATCAATAAGGAATCTGATGATGCACCGCTGATGTCGCACCAATTGTTCAGGGAGCGGGTAATTCCGATGATGAAGGAGTCTGACAAGCCCGTGTACTTTGTGCTGATCGACAACCTGCGCTACGACCAGTGGAAAGTGCTCGAGCCACTTATTTCTGAATACTTCACAGTAGACACAGAGGAGATGTTCTACTCCATCCTGCCTACCACCACCGCCTATGCCCGTAATGCGATCTTCTCGGGTATGATGCCGACCGAGATCATCAAAAAATACCCGAACCTGTGGGTGAGCGATGACGAAGAAGAAGGCAAGAACCTGCACGAACAGGACTTCCTGGAAATTCAGCTGCAGCAAAACCGCATCACCGAAAAGCACAGTTACCATAAAATAACCAACCCGGCTGCCGGGAAGGACCTTAACGGTAAGTTCAACAACCTCGATAACAACAAGCTGAACGTGATTGTGTACAACTTCGTGGATATGCTCTCGCATGCCCGCACGGACAGCAACATGGTACGCGAATTGGCTCCGGACGAATCAGCTTACCGCTCCATTACCCGTTCGTGGTTTATCCACTCGCCACTGTTTGAGATGCTGAAGCTGATCGCCGACCGCAAAGCCCGTCTGATTATCACAACCGACCACGGCACCATTCGGGTGAAGCGCCCGTTCAAAATCATCGGCGATCGTCAGACGAACACTAATCTCAGGTATAAGCACGGTAAGAACCTAGGTTACACCGATAAAGATGTGTTCACAGTGCGCAAGCCGGAGCGATTTTTCTTGCCAAAGGCCAACGTTTCCACTACGTTTGTATTCGCGATAGAAGACTACTTCTTCGCCTACCCAAACAACTATAACTACTACGTGAACTACTACAAAGACACCTTCCAGCATGGAGGCGTGTCGCTGGAGGAGTGCATTATACCGTTTGTGACACTGACGCCTAAGAATGTATAACACAGGAGTTGAGAAGAAAAGACTGAAGATGTCGTCGTTGGCTGACCTGCCGGCGGCGGCTTCTGTGCTTTTGGAGGAGGCTCGAGAGGAGCCCATTATTCTGTTTGAAGGCCCCATGGGAGCCGGAAAGACAACGCTTATCAAGGAGCTCTGTCACCAGATGGGCGTGAAGGAGAACGTAAGTAGCCCGACCTTTGCGCTTGTGAACGAGTATGAAGCGGCCAAAGGGAACCTAATTTACCATTTTGACTTTTATAGGATTAATGAGGAACGTGAGGCGCTTGGCATTGGGGCACTGGAGTATTTTGACTCCGGCCGTATTTGCCTGATCGAGTGGCCGTCCATGATCCCGAACCTGTTGCCGGAGCATTACCTGTTGGTAAAGCTGCAACCCGCCGCTGAAGGCGAGGAGCGCACCATGACCATAAACCGCGTATGAGCATGACGGAGAGATTCGCCGTTGAATTAGGAAAGATAGCGGCCAGCCAGGCTCTTTATCCAAAGGAGTCTATGCTGGCTGTGGAGGAGCGATACAAAAGCCTGTTTATCGGGCTGCCGAAAGAGTCATCGTTTCAGGAAAACCGCATTGGTCTGACCCCGGATGCCGTCAAGCAACTCACCGATCAAGGCCATGAAATATGGGTTGAGGCCGGAGCAGGTGGTCCCTCCAAGTACTCTGACAACGACTACTCTGAGGCAGGAGCCCGTATTGTATATTCTACCAAAGAGGTATATGAAGCTGGTATCATCCTTAAAATCGCACCTCCTACCTACGACGAAATTGAGTACCTGCGCCCTGGCCAGACACTGATCTCCGCTTTGCACTTCGGCAACCTCACCTCTGACTACGTCAACGCACTTCTTCGCAAAAAAATAAATGCCATTTCCTTCGAGCTGATTCGCGACAAGTCAGAATCGAAGCCGGTGGTACGTGCCATGAGCGAGATTGCCGGCAGTTCGGTGATGCTGATCGCAGCAGAATACCTGAGTAGCAGCAACGACGGCAAAGGAGTGATTCTGGGAGGTATAACCGGTGTGGCGCCTTCCAAAGTAGTGATCATGGGAGCGGGTACCGTGGCAGAGTTTGCCGCCCGCGCCGCTTTAGGACTTGGTGCCGAAGTGAAGGTGTTTGACAACCACATCTACAAACTGCGCCGCCTGAAGCATAACATCGGGCAACAGATCTTTACTTCTACGCTGGACAAGACCATCCTGTACAACGAGCTCAAAAATGCCGATGTGGTGATTGGTGCTTTAGTAGCCGAGGAAGGACGCATGGCCTGCATGGTAGAGGAGGGGGTTGTCGGGCAGATGAACCCGGGCTCCATCATCATCGATGTGTGCATCGACCAGGGAGGTTGTTTCGAAACATCAGAACTTACTTCGCACAGTCGCCCGATCTACCGCAAATACGACATTATCCACTATTGCGTGCCGAACATCGCCTCGCGTGTACCCCGCACCGCTTCTACGGCCCTCAGCAATATCTTTACACCCATCTTCACGGAGATTTCCAAGTTTGGCGGAATCAACGAGGTGCTGTTCATGAATGAGCACTACCGCAGCGGGGTGTATATCTACAAAGGCAGCCTGACGAATTCGCAGATCGCGAAGAAATTTGGGATGCGATATAAGGAGTTGGGGTTGATGATTGCTGTGAGGAATTAAGGTATAGCTGAGTAGCTATTGATAACAGAACGGACCCCGGCTAGGTATAGCGGGGTCCGTTCTGTTTACTGTAATATCTTGATTTGCTGGCTAAGCTACAGCTTAAGTACAAACTGCCCCTCCTTGGCTAAAGAGGGGCAGTTTGACGCATATCTGCGAAAATCCTGTTAATCCTTTAATCCTGAAAATCCTGATTCAGACAACCCACTACCTCACCAACGCCTTATCAACCCGCATTGGTGTATCCTCACCCGAAACAACCCCCTGCGCGGCAAGGGCAATCGCGCGGATCATACTGGTGAAATGCGGCATGTCGAGTAGCTCAAACTCGTCTTTTACAGTATGATAGGTCTTGTCCTGGTCGATTTGCACGGATGAAATAGTATGTGCCGGTACTCCTAAGCGAGCCAGGGTGGCATTATCGGAACGGTAGAACAGGTTTTGCTCCGGGTACGGGTCGGGGTGGATGCTGTAGGTGGTGCCTTCCAGGCGCTTCTGCATCATTTTGCCTAAGTCAGACTTCTCGTAACCCGTGAGATAGGCGCTGTTAGGGCCGAACTTAGAGGGCTTGCCCACCATCTCAATGTTGAACATGGCCACGATCTGGTCGGGGTTGAGTTGCTCAGAGAAGTAGCGGGAGCCGTGGCCACCGATCTCCTCGGCTGTGAAAGCAGCGAATATCAGGGTGCGCTCAGGTTGCGGCTGCTCTTTGTAATAACGGGCCAGCATCATCATGGCCGTAGTACCGGAGGCATCATCGTCGGCGCCGTTAGCAATGCTGTCACCATCAATGGTTTTGTGGAAGCCAATGTGGTCGTAGTGGCCGGAGAAGACTACAAACTCGTCCTTGCGCTTGCCTTCGATCATACCTACCACGTTGGAAAGCGGCAGTTTTTCAACGTGGTTGGCAAACTTCACTTCATATTTCTTCGGCGCCGCCTGATCGGTGAGCACATATACCTTGCTGTGGCCTGTGCCAATCTCTTTTTTCACACCACCTCTTGAGAAATAGCCTCTGTAAGAGTTGAAAGCTTCGGCATGGCTCGGGTGAATCAGCACGATCGCGTCCTGTTCAAGCGAGTTGGCTTTCATAAAAGCATTCCGAAAGTTCTCACCTTCAGGTATAGTGATGATATTGATCTTGTTTTTATGTTTCCACTCAAGCTTCTCCTGCGCTGTGTTAAAGAACAGGTGCTCCGGAGCTATTTTCTTTTTGCCCAACGTTACTTCCGTTTGGCTGGGAGTGAGACGGTACACATAGAAGGTCTGTCGGTAAGAAGGAGCCTGACTCGAGCTGTTGCCGTTGAGAGGCACAAGGCCTGCAGCATGAAATTCTGCTTCGATGAAATCTGCGGCTTTCTCTATGCCTGCTGAGAAGGCGGCGCGGCCCTGCATGTCGTCGTGGCTCAGCGTCTGAAGGAGGCGGGTGGCTTCCTGCTGGTTGATCACTGAAAGGTCCTGTGCTGAGAGCGAAGCGCCAAAAAGGAGAGAAAAGGCAGTAGCAAGTAGCTTATGGCGTGTCATAGGTATAGCGGTGTATACGATTAGGAAATTGATGTAATATTTGGGAATATTGTTGAGGTAATTGCTGTCCTGAAGTGCATCAGCACGAACGGCAACCCAATATAGTGAAATATGGAAAAGAGCTCCAAAGTTAACTGGTTAAAGTTGCTGCAATACATTTTGCTGGTGGCGGCTTTACTATACTTTGGGCGTACGCTTTTTATTCCACTCAGCTTCTCGCTCCTGATCAGCTTTGTGCTATATCCTGTTGTGAAGTGGATGGAAGATCGTGGCTGGAGCCGGTGGAGCGCTATTTTACTTTGCCTCTTAACGCTTGTTCTGCTGGTGGGGGCACTGAGCTGGCTGTTGGTGCGGCAAATGATCAGTTTTGGGCAGGAATGGCCCGTGCTGCAGGAAAAGCTGCTGCAGGCATGGCAGCAGTTTGGGCTTTATCTGGAGCAGCAATTTGGGGTGAACGATGTGCAGCGCAGCAACTGGATGGAAGGGCTCGTGAAAGACGCTACTTCCACTGTGCTGAACGTAGTGCAGGGCGTGCTATACGCCTCGGTGACGACGGTAGTACTCGTTCTGCTGATCCCCCTTTATGCTGCCCTTATTCTTTATAACCGGGAGCAGCTGGCAGCAGCGCTTTTCTCTATGTTCCCGAGAGCAGAGCACAGCAAGATCCGCAGCATCCTGCACGAAACCATCACGACCTACTACAACTTCATCAAGGGAATGATCATTGTGTATGCGGTGGTGGGCTTGCTCAATAGTGTCGGGCTCTTGCTACTGGGCATACCGCATGCCGTTTTCTTCGGCATTGTGGCCTCTATTCTCACATTTATACCTTATGTGGGCATCACGATTGGAGCAATTTTGCCGATGGCCGTGGCCTGGATCACCTACGACTCTGTGTGGTACCCGCTTGGGGTGATTATTGTGTTTTCGGTGGTGCAGTACCTCGAGGCAAACCTGATCTTTCCACTGGCGGTGAGCTTCCGTCTGCAGGTCAACATGCTCTTTACACTGCTGGCCATTGTGGCGGGAGGTATACTTTGGGGAGCATCCGGCATGATTCTGTTCGTGCCTTTCGTCGCTATTCTTAAACTGATTGCCGACAAGCACGAAGAGCTGCGGCCGGTATCGCTCTTGCTGGGTACAGGTATGGCTTCAGCCAAGTCTGAACTGAAGCCTGGCATCAAGATCAGCCGTTTTCACCGGAAGCAACGCTAGCAGAATTCTCCTGCCATTCCCGCTTCAGTAAACTGTATACTTCCAGGTCGATAAAACGGCCGCGGAGCCACTCTCCGTCACGCTCTATACCTTCCAGCTTAAAGCCCAGCTGTTTCGGAATGCGGTTACTCTTACTGTTACCCACACCTACTTTTATCTGGATGCGGTTCATGCGCATCTGCTCGAAGGCGTTCGCAACCAAAGCAGCACAGCTACGGATCATGATGCCCTTCCCCTGGAATTCCTCTCCCAGCCAATAGCCGATCTCCAGCTTGCTGTTAACCCTGTCAATGGCTTTGTAACCAATAATACCCGCCTCTTTTTCCTGAAACCGGATAGTGTATACCTGCTCCTGCAGATTGCCAGGCGCCGTAACGGTTTGCAGGAACAACATTGTGTCGCTTGCAGAGAAGCTGCTGTCTATAAAAGGGAGCCACTCCCGCAGGTATAGCCGACCGCGATCTATTAGCTGATAGAGGGCTGGAGTGTCATTCACCTGTGCCTCGTGCAGCTTAATGTCGGGCGTTACGATCAGGGGGTGTAATGTTGATGCAGATCTCATTGAATGGGGTTGGGAGGCGTTATTGCTGAGTTCTAAAAAGCTGAATACTAAACATACGGATCAAAAAAACAGTTAAATAGATAAGAGTACAGTACTGTTACTCTGGTATGAACGCATATATTGTACACAAGACTATGAAAATTAAACTACTACTCCTGATTTTTTTAAGCGTTGTTTTTACAGCTACTGCGCAAGACTCTAACATTGATCTGGGTGCCAAGCTCGGTTTCAATGTGTCCAACATCAGCAGTGATCCTACTTTAGTAGAAGAGTCGGCCGGGGTGGGAACTGAGTTCGGTGCCTTTGCCCGTATCGGTAAACGCTTTTATGTACAGCCTGGGGTTGATTTCGTGAATAACAAAGTAACCATACAGCGTACAGTCCAGCCACGATCCGGCGAACGGGATGAGGTGCGTTTCCGCTACTTCCGGGCACCGGTGCTGCTGGGTTTTGAAAGTTCTTATGTTAAGCGCAGAGGCGGCTCCATCCCTTTTCGAATGATGGCGGGACCTTCCTTTGCCTACAATATTGGCGTAAGCGACAATAACCTGGATGTGCGCCGCCGAAATGTGCGCAATGCCCAGTTTGCGCTGCATGGCGGTGTGGGAATCAAACTGCTGCGCTTTGTCGAACTGGACCTCATGTATAACCATGGACTAACCAGCGTGTTTAACGACAATAGCGCAGACGGTAAGTTCAGGAATTTTTCGCTGACCGTGGGCTTTAGTATCTAAAGTATAGCCCTGCACAAAAAGGAAAGCCTTCTTCTGCACGTGCAGAAGAAGGCTTTCCTTTTTGTGGTCTGAAGGAGCTTAGTTGCCGCCTTGTTCTTCTTTGGCAGCAGGTTTAGCTATTTTCTCTTTTTCTTTCGCAGGTTTGCGCCGCTTTGGGCTGCTACGACGCTTCACGTATACCGCTGAAGAGCCTTTGTCGTCTTCTTTGCGGATCGTGAACAGGTCTTTGTGCGCCTTGATCAGTTGGATCAGCTGACCATACCCAAAAGTACGCGGGTCGAAAGCAGGGTCGAGCAGACGCAGGCTTGTGCCGATGGCTCCAAGATGTGCCCAACCGTCTTCGCCCACAGCCATCTGAAAAGCCTCTTTCAGCATCGGCACCGGATTCGGTCGCGGATTCTCCTGCCCATTTGGAGTAGATTTGTCTGCTACTGCTATTTGCTTCTCGTCAATGTCGTCAGTCAGGTTTTCCGTGTAAATAAAGATGTTGCAGGCGTTCACAAAAGGCTTGGGCGTTTTGCGCTGCCCGATGCCCATCACAAAAATGCCTGCCTCCCGGATGCGGGTCGCCAGTCGGGTATAGTCGCTGTCGGAAGACACAATACAGAAACCATCCACCAGGTGACTGTGCAGCAGGTCCATCGCGTCGATGATCATGGCGCTGTCGGTAGCGTTTTTACCGACGGTATAGCGGAACTGCTGGATAGGCTGTATAGCGTGATTGTTCAGGCACTCTTTCCAGCCGTTCATTTGGGGTGTGGTCCAGTCGCCGTAAATGCGGCGGATGGTGGTTTGTCCGTATTTGCCAGCCTCGGCCAGTATTTTGACGATAAGGGTCGGTTGCGCATTGTCGCCATCTATCAGCATGGCCATGCGCTGTTGTTTTTTCTCGTTGAAGGGTTTGCTCATAAAAGGATTTGCGCAGGAGTCATTATGTCCGTTAAGCGCTGAATTTGTTCTGTTATACTTCTGAAATGAAGATGGGTTGTAAGAAGGTAGGGAATTCCCTATATAAGAGGAGATTGAGTATATTGTGATGTAATTTAAGGATTTTAAATTTAGAAAGATGGGGAGGGCGAGTTATTTGGCTTGAGCTGGGCCGATGACGCTGGCATATTCTACAAAAAAGAGCCTAAACTGTTGCCATATAAGAAGTGAGAAACCAATGCACAGACTAATTCTAACTCTGCTAGCAGTCACCGCATTCTCCTGCACCAAAAAGTCAGATAGCCCAGATCAATTGGTGTTTGACAGGATTACGTATGTGTACAACCTTAAAACGTCCATAGCAAAAGAGATTTGGCCGGGCTTCGATGAGAAGCAGTATGATGTTCCGCTAATCTACTATACCGATTCCACCTCCTTTATAGCCAACCCTACTAATAAGTTCTTGAAAATTTACAACCCAACACAAGTTTTCCAGAACAGCGATATGAATGTATATAAAACTACCACTCGCCTCGATAGTATTCCCTTTCATATGGCCGTGAACTTTACGTTTGGCGATTCAAGTGCGTACGATAATTATGTGCCCTTTATGCATTGCAGCAGTTTGGAGGAAACAGGGAAGGTCGTGAAGGATGTAACGTCAACTGAGGTATGGGTAACGATGGTAGTCCATAAATACTTTCATGGGTTTCAGTTTCAGCATAGGGACTATCTTGAATACTTTGTGGACAGCATTGCTACATTTCAGAAACACAAGCTGAAAGAACTTTACAACGATCATGCTTGGTTTAAACAGGGCATAGACAGAGAAAACAACCTGTTACTACAGGCTTTAGAGGCTGACAATCGTGAAGAATCCAGAAAGTTGATTGCTGCTTTCTTTGAAGAGAGAGAAAAACGGAGAAATGAAACGACTCAAAAACTCGATCTTGCAATTGCAGCGTATGAAAAGACGTATGAGACACTAGAAGGTACTGCAAGGTATGTAGAACAAAAGCTCTACGAAAAATTTTCTCTTAAGCGTCCCGACGCTACATTACAAAAGTCAGATTCAGCTTATCATGCTTACAACTCTCTGAAAGACTATGAATTGGAGAAAGCTGAATGGCTATACCTGACAACAAAGACTCCTGTTTATTTTTACGCTACTGGTTTTAATATGACAAGGGTTCTCGATAAGCTGGGTGTGCAGTACAAAGAGCAACTTTTTAAACAACGTGATCTGTCCTTGGAAGACATGCTGAGGACGATTTAGAGATAACAACAGCTTCAGCTAAAACTCAATCATTCAAAACCATGTACTTCCCATGAAAAACCTATTCTCCATTCTAACCCTCCTTCTCACCGTGACACATTTTTCAGCACAGGCGCAGGTATTTAAAAGTGAAGAGCCCCTGGCCCATACCTATTCGATTGTAGCCCGCGACGCGAAAACCGGCGAAATGGCCGTTGGCGTGCAAAGCCACTGGTTTTCGGTGGGCACTGCTGTGCCCTGGGTAGAGGCAGGCGTGGGCGTGGTAGCCACGCAGTCTTTTGTAAACAAATCGTTTGGCTTGCGCGGGCTTGCTCTGCTGAAAGAGGGCAAATCGCCACAGGAGGCGCTGGATATCTTGCTGGCTGATGATGAAGGCCGCGAAGTGCGCCAGGTGTCGATACTCGATGCGAAGGGTCGCGTGGCGACGCATACCGGCAAACAGTGTATTCGCTATGCGGGGCACACCATCGGCACGAACTTTTCGGTGCAGGCTAATATGATGCTGAGCGATAAAGTATGGCCGGCCATGGCGAAAGCTTTTGAGACGAGTGCAGGCAAGCCACTGGCAGAACGTGTCCTGCTCGCTATGCAGGCAGCCGAAAGGGAGGGAGGCGACATCCGTGGCAAACAATCGGCAGCGCTGGTAGTGGTGCGCGGTGAAGCAACAGGTCAACCCTGGGATGACAAGACCATCGACCTGCGGGTGGACGATCACGAAAAGCCGCTTGACGAATTGGAGCGACTCCTCAAGGTATACCGCGCCTACGAACACATGAACAACGGCGATCTGGCTGTGGAAAAAGGGCAGATGGACAAAGCCATGGAGGAGTATGGCAAGGCCGAAGCCATGTTCCCCGATAACCTCGAAATGAAGTACTGGCACGCCATCACACTGGCCAACAACGGCGACATAAACGGGGCGACTAAACTCCTGAAAGAGGTATACAAGAAAGACAAAAACTGGAAAGAACTCACCGAGCGTCTGCCAGAAGTAGGTTTGCTCACCCTGAGTCCGCAGGACCTGCAGAAGCTGCTGCAGGTGAAGTAGGTATAGCGTGTTTTGTGGCAATTGTTGTCTATACCTCAAATAGATTGCTTATATTAAAGCCACAAACAATCTAAAACTAAATTTCAAGCATTATTCACCTGAAGATGTTATTTAAACACAAATTACGCGCTTTTGTGGCCGGAGCCGCCATGCTGGCCGCTATACCTGCCATGGCGCAGCAAAACACTTACAAGTCCGACTCCACCGTCATCCGCAAGTTTTACGACGACGCCCTCACCAGCTACGAGAGCTACGAAAACCTGCGCTATCTCACCAAAAACATAGGTGCCCGTCTGAGCGGTTCTCCGCAGGCCGCAGCCGCTGTGGAGTGGAGCAGACAGGTGATGGAAAACATGGGACTCGACCGCGTATACCTGCAAGAGGTGATGGTTCCGTACTGGGTGCGTGGCGATAAAGAAATCGGCCGTATCCTGAGTGGCCGCAATGGCAGTCAGGAGGTAAATATTCTGGCGCTGGGCAGTACGGTTGGCACCGGCACGCAAGGGCTGAGTGCGCAGGTGGTGGAAGTGCAGAACTTCGAGGAACTTGAGAAACTGGGCAAGAAGAAAGTAAAAGGCAAGATCGTCTTCTTCAACCGTCCGTTTGACAACAAGCATATACAGACAGGCAGCGCCTATGGTGGTGCCGTGGATCAGCGTGGCGGGGGTGCAGTGGCAGCCGCTAAATTGGGTGCAGTAGGTGTATTGGTTCGCTCTATGACCAACGACATCCAGGATGTGGCCCACACCGGCAACATGCGCTATGAAGAAGGCGTGGATAAAATTCCGGCAGCTGCCATCAGCACAAAAGGGGCTAATGAGTTGAGCGCCATGCTGAAAAACGATCCGGAACTGAAGTTCTATATGCGCATGACCAGCGAAACCCGCCCGGATGTGCTTTCCTATAATGTGATCGGTGAGATCAAGGGTTCTGAGAAGCCTGACGAGATTATAGTAGTAGGCGGTCACCTCGACTCCTGGGATGTAGGCGAAGGTGCCCATGACGACGGTGCCGGTTGTGTGCAGTCTATTGAAGTGCTGCGTCTGTTCAAGGAGCAAGGTATACGCCCGAAGCGCACCATTCGTGTGGTGATGTTCATGAATGAAGAGAACGGTTTGCGCGGCGGCCGAAAATACGCTGAAGAAGCCAAAGCAAAAGGGGAGAAGCACGTAGCAGCACTCGAGTCTGACTCTGGTGGCTTTACACCGCGTGGCTTCGGTATTGACGGCAATGACCAGCAATACGCTAAGATACTTTCCTGGAAGCAACTGCTGGCCCCTTATGGTCTGCACGAACTGAACCGTGGCGGCGGCGGTGCTGACATCGGTCCGCTCAAAGGTCAGAACAACGTGGTACTGATCGGCCTGCGCCCCGACTCGCAGCGCTACTTCGACTATCACCATACCCACATCGACACCTTCGAAACGGTGAACCGTCGCGAAATGCAGCTGGGTGCCGCAGGTATGGCTGCCCTGGTATACCTGATCTCGGAGCACGGTCTGAATGGCGGTGATGCCAAGGCTGGGAAGTAAATAGCTTTTTTATGGAATAGAAAAAGCCTGCTCCGGATCAGACCGGGGCAGGCTTTTTTGATGAAGTTTGCTCAGAAGACCTTACAATACGCGCAGCTCCTGCGAGCGTCTACGCCAATTGCGGTGCAGTACTTTGTCTATACCTATACTGTGTAGTTAACAAGATACTCTCAGGTCCGGGAGACACTGTGAGGTCATCAGGGTTTTACGGCAGCAAGAGTGAGCTGTCGCCATAGCTCAGGAAGCGGTAGTCGTTTTTCAGGGCGTGGCGGTATACCTCTTTCCAATCCTCACCTATCAGTGCAGCGACCAGTAGTAGGAGCGTACTCTCCGGTTGGTGGAAATTAGTAACCAGTCCGCTGCAGATCCGGAAGGTGTAGCCTGGCGCGATGATGATCTGGGTGCTGGCATGCAAATGTTCGACCTGGTGCCGCTCCATGTAATCGAGCAAAGACTGCAGTGCTTCGGGTGTGGCAGGTGGCGTGCTGGTTTCGTAGGGCAGCCATTGGGTTACATGCAGTTCCTCGGGTCTTAACTTAGGTTGCTGCAGGAGCAAAGTACCCAGCCAGTACAGACTCTCGAGGCTGCGCATCGAAGTCGTCCCGACAGGAATAATAGGCTGCCCCAGGTGTTGCAACAGTTGCTCTACCACCTGCTTTGAGACCATTAGCTGCTCTGCGTGCATTTCGTGGGCTTCCATGGTGTCAGCTTTCACAGGCTTGAAAGTACCGGCGCCTACGTGCAGAGTCAGGTAAGTGCTCGCTATACCTTTAGCCAGCAAAGCTGCCATTACCCGCTCTGTAAAATGAAGTC
The DNA here is from genome assembly GCF_058932855.1 of Pontibacter sp. LHS1. NCBI lineage: Bacteria > Pseudomonadati > Bacteroidota > Cytophagia > Cytophagales > Hymenobacteraceae > Pontibacter > Pontibacter sp. LHS1. The sequence continues at coordinate 70,083 of NZ_JBZYWF010000014.1, read as the reverse complement.
CGGCAGTAGGGGCAGCTACGGCGCCTTCGTTGCGGGCGTAGATGGTCTGGTAGCGGGTGCGGTCTTCCGGAGTTAGTTCGCGGTTCAGGTAGGGTGGCAGTGGCAGGCGTCCGCAGCGCTCCAGTACTTCGGCAAAAGTAAGCTCGGCGGGTGTCCACGTGAAACGAATCAGGAAATGACCTTCCTGCTGTGCTTCGCGTTCGGCTGTTACGACGCCTCCTTCAAAGAAAATTTTCAGCATGCCTTCTTTCCAGCGCTTGTTGTTGCCCACAAGGCATTTCCACGTGCAACTGCGTGTCTGCTGCATAGCCAACTGCACTTCGCGGTGAGGCTTTACCGGCTCCAGACAGAAAATCTCCACTGCGCCACCTGTTGGTTTTTGAAAGATCAGGCGAGCCTGTACCACTTTGGTATTGTTGAACACCAGCAAACTGCCAGTAGGCAGAAGCCCCGGCAGATCGGTGAAAATATGGTCGGCTATATTATGGCTCTTGTAATAGAGTAGCTTTGACTGATCGCGCTCTGGCAGTGGGTACTTGGCTATACGCTCATCTGGCAGCTCGTACACAAAATCCTTAATGGCCAGATTTTTCGGGTTAGCGGTCATTTGTATGAGATAAGAGTCTATAGTTATTCGTCAGAAGTTGCATGTGAGAGCGATCTCACTTTTAAATCTCTAACTTTAAACAAATAGCCACAAAGGTAAGCAATGATGGGTAAAATTATACCTGCTTGTCGTGTTGGAGGTAGGAGAGTTACAATTGAAACAGCTACAAGGGGCAGTTATAGGATATTGATGCTATTATCAGGATGTAAACCGTTAGCTATTGTGCTGAACTCTCCTCCAGGTCATTCAACTCTAGTTCCAGTGCCTTTACCGATATCTGTATCTCGCGGAGGGCGAGTGCCAGTGAGATCATCAGCAACAGCAAGCTCAGGCCGAAGGTGTACTTGCCGACGGTGTTGTATCCTGCAAAGAGAATGAACATACAAAACACGCAACCAAACATACTGGCAATGCCAAAGGCTTGCATGTTCCGGATCAGTACCAGGCGGATGCGCAGGTTTTCAATCTGCCCATATACCAGATGGTTGTGCGTGGAAGCATAGCGGCTTTTCAGGCTCCTGATCAGGTTGGCGAGCGCCATGAACCGATTGGTGTAGGCCAACAGCAATAATGAAATGGCCGGAAACAGCAGGGCAGGAGTAGTGAGGGTTATTTCCATCGGCCTAAAAGAGGCTTGAGTTTACTTTATACTTTTCAGGAAATCTTCATCGATGGGGTCGTCCTCGTCTTCGTCAGCCTGTGGCGCATCAAAGTCAATCTCCTGCAAAGCTTCCAGCCCTTCCAGTATCAGGTCATCTAATTCTTCTTTTGAAGTGGCATCCAGGGTTTGCTCAAACAGGGCCAGCAGATGTTCTCGCTGCTCGTTCACAAAAATCTCATGATACAGGTTGTCAAACAAGCCTATCTTCTTTTGGATGATCTTGTCAATTTCGCGTGTGCTTTTTGCTTTGACCGCCTCCTGTAAGAGCTGCAATACATCTTTGGCCCCTTCATTGTCGGCCAGACGGGCATAAGCTTTAATCAGGGCAATGGCCACGCCCAATCGCAGGCGTTCGAACCGGAATCCCACCTCATCTGCCACTTTACCTCCTTTGGTGCGGGAACTCTGCAAAGCTTGCTCCAGCTGCTGGTACACAGCAGTGGCCGGCTCCTCAAATACTTGTGGCGGAGCAGGTGCATAGGCGGTTTCAAGTAATAGCTCAAAGCTCTTGGCGCTCATATCAGAATCTAACTTAGGTAAGAGATGTGCAAAGGTAATATTTTGTGATAGGTTTTACTAAAATATAACCGCTACCAGCTAACTCATAACAATTCATAAACTGTGATAATATTTAGAATTCATTCATTTATGGCAATAGTTGAATGTTGCAGTAAGAACTTTGAAAAAGTAAAGTTACCTTTTGTTGGTTTATTCCTTTATATTAAATAAAATTTGCATAGTTTTGAATTATTGAAACTTTGTATTTTAGTCTGGCTCAGGTTTAAATAAGTGGTAAAGAGGCGATTTAAGCTTCTGGTAGCGTCTCATTCGCGATGCGAGTTTCCAGCTAACTTAGGTTAATTTTAACTGTATTTATTTAATTTATTCCTTATATATTTTAATTAAACTGGAATAGTTTAAAAATGCATAGAAGCAAAGTTATATTTGTTGTTTTGGACTTATGGTCTGTTACATTGTTACTTTATACTGTATGCCTTTATTAAAAATTATTGTGACCCTTGAATCAGTTGAAACATTAACCCCGCCTGTATGGAAATAAGCTCTACTCGAAAAATCACCCATTTTCTTGCGATTTTACTTTTAGGGATGTTACAGTTAGTAGCATCCCCTAATGTGTTTGCGCAGGTGCAGACAGTTTATATCGATTTAACTGGAAAGCCCAATGGCTACATGGAGTCCCCATCAGTTAAAAGAAGCGGTAGCGCCTGTGGTGGAAGCAACTGTGTGCAAATAGTTGTTACACTGGATAAGGATGCTTCCCAAATGGAGCTAAGCGTTCCATCTGGAGCAGAGCCTGGCGGCGCAATGTACTATACTGTTGACTGTGGTACACAAACATACCCGGTTGGTCAGCTAATGTGTATTCCCCGAACAGGATCAAACACCATTACCTTAACAATTTGTAAACCTGGTGGTAATTCGAATGTTTATGCTATAACTTCCTTAGCAGCATTTGAGGAGATGGCTCCTGTGTCTGTGATTGGAGGATGTTCCAAGCAGCTCAGTGCGCCAGCTACTTTTCTGGAGGGTTCAATCAGATGGGAGGATGTTTCCGGACAAGGGTATGAAAGGTTTTTAAGTGATGTGACATCAGCCAAGCCTTTTGTAACACCAGATGAAACAGCGCCAGCGTCTGTAGTTTATCGTGTTAGTGGTTCTGTGATTTCTAGTGAATGCGCAACCAGCTCTGCTTATTCTGATGAAGTAGAAGTTACCTTCTTACCCAAGCCAGTTGTTTCCATTGGGCCTGACCCAGCTATTATTTGCCCAGGAGGAAGTAGTACCACGCTCACAGGAAGTGTAACAGGGGGCGACGGAGAGTTTGACTATTTCTGGTATGATCCCAATAATACACTTGTTGGTAGGAACCTAACCTATAATGCTACGACAGTTGGAACGCACAAATTTGTTGCTGTTCCCAAAAACCATGATAATTGCCAGGAGTTCTCGGCGGCAACGACGGTCGTGACCAACCTGACGGCCAATGCAGGAGAAGATCAACTTGCCTGCGCATCTGGTACCGTGCAGTTGGCAGGTACTGTAACAGCAGCACTGGGCGGCCGCTGGACTACGAATGGCTCCGGTACTTTCTCTAATGCTGATGACCTAAATACGGTCTACACCCCTTCTGCGGCTGATATCAGCAGAGGCTCTGTTCGTCTGACCCTTACCTCGACTGGCAACGGTAACTGTTCGGCGGTGAGTGACGAGGTGCTGATCACCTTTTATAATATGCAGGTGGCCCTGGAGGGTACACCTGTTATCTGTAACGGTACATTAGGTACGATCACAGCCAATGTAACAGGCGCTCAAGGTACAGTGCGTTATCAGTGGAGCAATGGCGCCACCACTGCTTCCATCAATGGTTTGTCTGCCGGTAACTACACTGTTACAGTGACAGACGAGAAGGGCTGCGCCATATCGCAGTCTCTCACGATCACCGAAGTAACCGGCCCCTCTGACTTCACTGCGACACCTATAAACCCAACCTGCGGTGACAGCAATGGTGTCATTATTGTGACGGGCGTAACTGATGGTACTGGTACAAATACCTACAGCAAGGATGGTACAAACTTCCAGTCTTCCAATACTTTCAGCGGACTTGCGCCAGGAAACCATACTATTACTGTAAAAGATGCGAACGGCTGTACGGTTGCTAAATCCTTCACACTAACCAATGTGCCTGGGCCAACAGCCGTAACGGCAACATCGGCCCCTGCCAGCTGCCACAACAATGACGGTTCTATTACAGCAGGCCCGGTAACAGGTGGCACCGGTACGATGGAGTACTCCATCAACGGCCGTGACTTCCAGAGCAGCACTACCTTTACCGGCCTTGCAACTGGTGACTATACCCTGACGGCCCGCGATATCAATGGCTGTATAGTTACTACTTCAGTTATTGTTGAGCAGCAGACCCTGACTACCTTTACTGCTACACCGGTGGCTTCTACCTGCGGCAACCCGAACGGCACGGTTACAATCTCTGGTGTAATAGGTGGCGTTGGTGAGTTGGAATACAGCAAGGACGGCCAGACCTACCAAGCTTCACCTATACTTACCGGTTTTACTGCCGATACCCATACGGTGTGGGTGAAAGACGAAAGAGGCTGTTCCATCAGCAGAGAGGTGATTATCACCAACACCCCTGGCCCAACTGACTTTGCGGTTGACCTCAAAGCCACTACCTGCGGCGACAGCAACGGCGAGATCAAGGTAACTGGCGTAACCTCTGCAGGTAACCGTACTTTCATGTACGCGATCAACAGTGGCACTTTCCAGACGGGTAATACCTTCACTGGACTGGCTGCCGGAATCGCTTATACGATCACCGTGCAGGACGACAATGACTGTACCTTCTCCAAATCATTTACCCTGACCAATGTAGAGGGGCCATCAGCTTTAACGGCAAGTGCCGCACCGGCCAGCTGCCACAATAACGATGGCACTATTACAGTCAATGGGATATCAGGAGGTACCGGTACGATCGAATACGCGATCAACAGTGGCACTTTCCAGACGGGTACCACCTTCACGGGTTTGGCAGAAGGCGTCTATACCTTAACAGCCCGTGACACCAACGGCTGTACCGTGAGCACATCCGTAACAGTAGGGCAGAGCGTACCAACTAATTTCACGATTACACCAAGTGCGGCAACCTGCGGCAACGCCAACGGATCCGTAATAGTGAGTGGCATTGTAGGAGGAATTGGTACTTATACCTATAGCAAAGATGGCCAGAACTTCCAGACTTCGGCTACGCTGACGGGCTTGGCAGAAGGTCCGCACACCATTACTATAAAAGATGCCCGTGGCTGTACCTTCTCCAAAGAAGTGAGAATTGAGAATATACCTGGCCCGTCTGATTTTGCCTTCACTGCCAATGCCTCGAGCTGCGGTCGCAATAACGGCAGCATCGAAGTAGGCCTTGTGACAGGCGGCAGCGGTTCTTATACCTATAGCATCAACGGTGGTGATTTCCAGACTTCCAATACTTTCGCCAACCTGACGGCTGACACTTACCGCATCACAGTAAAAGATGGTAAAAACTGTGAGTTCACGAAAGAAGTGACTGTGACGGATGTGGCAGGTCCTACTAGCTTTGCCGCTACTGTGAGCAACACAACTTGCGGTGCAGCCAATGGCGAGATCCGGGTAACTGGCGTAACAGGCACTGCCGGTGGCTACAGGTATAGCCGCGATGGTGTGAACTTCCAGGACTCGCCTGCCTTCACTGGTCTGGCAGTGGGAGAACATGTGATCACGGTTAGAGATGTCAATGGCTGTACTTTCTCCAGAACCTTTACACTTATTAACACCCCTGGCCCAACAGCGGTAGCAGTTACTACACTTGCAGCTAGCTGTCAGAATAACGACGGCCGCATTACAGTGGGTAATGTAACAGGTGGAACGGGTACCTATACCTACTCTATCAACGGAAGAGATTTCCAGGAAGGCAATGTTTTCAATGGCCTTGCCGCTGGTCCTTATACCGTGACGGTAATGGACGGGAATGACTGTACCATCACCCGATCAGTAACAATAGGCACCAACGTGCCGACTACCTTCGCCTTCACCACCAACCCGTCTACCTGCGGTAACAGCAACGGTACGATTACGGTGACTGGTGTAACAGGCGGTACAGGTCCATATAAGTATAGCAAGGACGGCCAGAACTTTGGTGACGACAATACCCTTTCTGGTTTCTCCGCCACTACCCACACCATTTGGGTGCGCGACAGCAAAGGCTGCGTGGTTTCCCGCCAGATTGCGGTAAGCGACATCGCTGGCCCTAGTGACATCGTGGCGACTGCTACAGCCTCTAGCTGCGGTAACCCGAATGGTCGCCTGACTGTGACAGGGGTAACAGGCAATACGGAAACGTATACCTACTCCATCGACGGTGATAACTTCCAGGAGTCAGCTACTTTCGAAGGTCTGTTGGCTGACGACTACACCATCACGGTGAAAGATGAAAACGGCTGTACGTTTGCAAAAGGCTTTACCGTAACGGATGTGGCAGGCCCAAGCTTTGTAGCAGCGGCTGAATCCAGTACCTGCGGCGACAGCAACGGACAGATCGTGGTGAGCAATGTGACAGGCGGAACGGGTTCTTATCAATACAGCCTGAACAACGGCACCTTCCAGAACAGCAATAGCTTTGCGAACCTGGCCGCCGGAGAGTACATCGTTTCGGTGCGTGACGAAAAAGGCTGCGTGGCTACTCAGACAATCGAAGTAACCAATATTCCTGGCCCGACTGATATCACGCTGGCTGCAGTATCATCTACCTGCGGCAATAGCAACGGTTCTATCACGGTGAGTGCAGTAACTGGAGGAACTTCGGACTATACCTACAGCCTGAATGGCGGCGCTTTCCAAGAGTCGGCTACCTTCACAGGCTTAGCGGCACGCACCTATGCCATCACGGTGAAAGACGCCAGAGGTTGTACCTTCACCAAAGAAGTAGAAGTGCAGAACATTGCTGGTCCGGATGGATTGACTGCAGAAATAACAGCCTCGACTTGTGGTGCCGCCAATGGCGAACTGCGTATAACCCGTGTTTCTGGTGGAACAGAGGGTTATACCTACAGCCGTAACGGCGTGAACTTCCAGGAAAGCGATCTCTTTACAGGATTGGCTGCCGGTGAGTATACCATCACGGTGAAAGACGCCAAAGGCTGTACCTTCGCTCAGAAGTTCAATGTAACCAACACCGGTGGACCAACAGCTGTAACGGCCACTACCCAGCCAGCCAGCTGTCTGAATAATGACGGTTCGATTACGGTGGGTACGGCAACAGGCGGTACAGGAACCTATACCTACTCCATTGACGGTACCAACTTCCAGGAGTCGAAGAACTTTACTGGACTGGCCTCCGGAGACTATACCGTAAGAACCAAGGACGGTAACGGTTGTACCGTCACCACCACAGTAAAAGTAAACACCAACGTACCGACCAACTTTGCCAGTACATCCATCGCTTCTACTTGCGGCGACAGTAACGGCAGTATTACGGTGGGGACTGTAACAGGTGGCACCGGTACTTACGAATACAGCAAGGACGGAGAGAACTTCAGTACTAACGCTACGCTGACAGGTTTTGCGGCAGGTTCGCATACTATCTGGGTGCGCGATAGCAAAGGCTGCGTGTTCTCCAAGTCAGTAGCTGTGAGCAATATTGCAGGTCCCGAGTTCACAGCGACACCAGTTGCGACAACTTGCGGCGCTGCAAATGGAAGCATCACGATAAGTGGTGTAACAGGCGGTGTGGGTCCATATACCTACAGCATCGATGGCGCTAACTTCCAGAATGGCCTTGTATTCGAAAATGTGCTGGCTGATACCTACGAGGTGCTGGTGAAAGACCAGAACGGCTGCTTGGGTTCAGTAACTGTAGAAGTTGAAGACATCGCTGGACCAAGCGACTTTGAACTGACCGCTGCGTCCTCTACCTGCGGCGACAGCAATGCCAGCATCACAGTAGGTGAGGTGACAGGCGGTACGGCTCCGTTCGCATATAGCATCGACGGCCGTAATTTCCAATCCGGAAATACGTTTGCAGGGCTGGCTGCCGGTGAGTATACCATCACGGTGCAGGATGACAATGGTTGTGAGTTTACCAGGACCATTGAAATAGATAACATCCCTGGACCAACAGATATCACGCTTTCAGCCGAATCCTCTACCTGCGGCAGCGCCAACGGCACGATCCGTGTAACAGGCGTGACAGGCGGCAGCTCTACCTATACCTACGCACTGAACGGTGGCGGCTTCCAGGAAGGCACTACTTTCGAAGCTGTGCTAGCCGGCACTTACACTGTTACGGTGAAAGACGCCAACGGCTGTACCTTCAGTAAGGAAATCGTGGTGGATAACATTGCCGGACCTACTAACCTGACAGCCGAAACGACTTCTTCTACCTGCGGCAGCGCCAACGGCGAGATCAGAGTAACAGGTGTGACAGGCGGTACTTCAGATTATACCTACAGCCGCGACGGCGTGAACTTCCAGGAGTCGAATGTATTCACAGGATTGGCTGCAGGTAACTACAGCATCCGCGTGAAAGATGCCAATGGCTGTATCGTGACAAAACAGGTAACGGTAACGAACACTGGCGGGCCGACTGCGCTAGCGGCTTCTTTTGCCCCTGCCAGCTGCAACAATAATGATGGCAGTATCACAGCAGGATCGGTAACTGGCGGCGTAACGCCTTATACCTACTCCATCAACGGCAGTGACTTCCAAACAGAGACTACTTTTGGAGCACTTGCTTCAGGAGAGTATACCCTGACGGTGAAGGACGCCAATGGCTGTACCGTAACGACAAAGGTGACGGTAACGAATGATGTTCCGACTACTTTTGCCAGCACGACTTCTTCAACTACCTGCGGCGGCAACAACGGCACTATCACAGTAGGCGAAGTAACGGGTGGTTTCGCTCCTTATACCTACAGCAAGAATGGAGTGAATTTCCAGGAATCAGCGACACTGACTGGTTTTGTGGCCGGTACGCACGCCATTACGGTGAAAGACGCCAAAGGCTGTACCATTACACGCCAGGTGCAGGTGAGCGATATTGCGGGTCCTTCCGAATTGTCAATAGCTGTAACAGCTTCTACCTGCGGCGACAGCAACGGACAGTTTACAATAGGTGAGGTGACGGGTGGAACTGCTCCTTATACTTATAGTATAGATGGCAGCAACTTCCAAAACGAAACTACTTTTGCAGGACTGGCTGCCCGCACCTACGAAGTAACCGTGAAAGATAAAAACGGTTGTACCTATACCCAGTCTGTTACGATTGAGAACATCCCTGGTCCGTCTGATTTTGTGGTAACGTTGAAGAGCTCCAGCTGCGGCCGTGCAAACGGTAGCGTAACTGTGGGTGAGGTAACAGAAGGCACAGCGCCTTATACCTACAGCAAAGATGGCGTGAACTTCCAGGAATCAGCTACCCTAACCGGACTGCTGGCAGGTGAGCACACGATCACGGTGAAAGATGGCAATGGCTGTATAGTTGCCAAGGTCGTGACGATAGAAGATGTAGCCGGTCCTAGCGACATGATCCTGGCCAGCATTTCCTCTACCTGTGGCAGCGCCAACGGCACGGTCAGCGTGACAGGTGTGACGGGTGTAGCAGGTGGCTATACCTACAGTATCGACGGCAGCAACTTCCAGGAGGGCACTACTTTCGAAGGTGTGCTGGCAGGCAGGTATACCGTTACCGTGAAAGACGCCAACGGCTGTACCTTCGGAAAGGAGATCATAGTGGATAACATTGCAGGGCCTACTAACCTGACAGCATCCATGACCGCTTCTACCTGCGGCGCAGCAAACGGTGAACTGACGGTAACGAATGTTTCAGGTGGAACGGAGTCTTATTCTTACTCTATCGACGGTAGGAATTTCCAGGCTTCTCCAACTTTCACAGGTCTGTCAGCAGGAGAATACACCATTACCGTGAAAGACGACAAAGGCTGTACCTTCGCGAAAGCCTTCACAGTTTCTGACATTGCTGGTCCTTCGGCAGTGGCGGCAAGTTCACAAGCGGCAACCTGTGCCGATAACGACGGCCGCATCACGGCTGGCACGGTGACAGGTGGTACGGCTCCTTACGAGTATAGCCTGAACGGCGGTGCATTCCAGTCCGGAACTAGCTTTACAGGTCTGGCTTCAGGAGAGTATACCCTGACTGTGAAAGACGCCAACGGTTGCGAGACAATGACTACCGTAAAAGTTGACAAAGATGGTCCGGGAAGCTTTGTTGTCTCAACCAGCAACTCAATCTGCGGCAGCGATAATGGCAGTATCCGAATCACTTCAGTGGACGGTGGCGTGGCGCCTTATACCTATAGCCTGAACGGTGGCGGTTTCCAAAGCGGAGCCAGCTTCTCGGGACTTGTGGCAGGAGAGTACACAATCACAGTGAAAGACGCCAACAACTGTACGCACACCGAGACCATCACCATCAACAACGTAGCCGGCCCTTCTGACCTCACCGCTTTAGCCCAGAACACAACCTGCGGCAGCAGCAACGGACAGATCAATGTGACCAACGTAGCGGGTGGAACGTCTTCTTATACCTACAGCATCAACGGTACCAACTTCCAGACTTCCTCAAACTTCACAGGTTTGGCTGCTGGTGAGTACCTGGTGACAGTGAAGGATGACAACGGCTGTACTTTCGCGAAAGCGGTGACAGTAACCAACACCGACGGTCCGGAAGGATTTGCCACTACGACAAAAGCCTCTACCTGCGGCGCCAGCAACGGCAGCGTAACAATTGGTGCAGTGACCGGAGGACGCGCTCCTTATACCTACAGCAAGGATGGAACAAATTTCCAGACTTCAGCTGAACTGACAGGTATGGCGGCAGGCAACCATACGGTTTACATCAAAGACGCCAACGGCTGTACCTTCAGCAAAGCAGTAGTGATCGAGAACATTGCCGGTCCGACTGGCTTTGAGCTTGCATCCACAACAGCTACCTGCGGCGAAGCCAATGGCAGCATCACGGCAAGTGGTGTAGCAGGTGGCAAAGCGCCTTATACCTATAGCCTGAATGGCGGTGACTTCCAGAGCGAAACAGTCTTTGCCTCCATAGCGGCTGGCGAGCACACCATCACGGTGCGCGATGCCAACGGCTGTACTATCGAGAAGAAAGTAGTGGTAGACAACGTAGCGGGTCCTTCGTCCTTGACTGCAAGCACAACCGCTGCCTCCTGCAACACAAATGACGGAGCCATCAATGTAAGCCAGGTAACTGGCGGTGTGGCACCTTATACCTACTCCATCAACGGCACGACTTTCCAGGCCGCTACTGCCTTCGCGGCACTGGCGCCGGGTGAGTACGATGTGACGGTGAAAGACGCCAATGGCTGCAGCACGGTAACAACTGTGACAGTTAGTGAGAAAGGTCCGAAAGAAGCGACGCTTACAGCAAACAAAGCTGCTTGCGGCGAGACAAACGGATCGATCACAGTGACAGCAGTAGACGGAGGTACCGCGCCTTATACTTACAGCCTGAACGGTGGCAGCTTCCAGAGTGCAGCTACTTTCGCTAATCTGGCAGCGGGTGCTTATACCATCTCCATCAAAGACGCTGAAGGTTGTGCCATCACGGTAGAGCAGGCAGTGCAGAGCAGCGGTGGAGTAGAAAGCTTCACTGCAACCGGTACGGATGCCAGCTGTGGTGAGCGCAACGGTCGTATCGCCATCAGCGAGATCGTAGGTGGCACAGCGCCTTATACCTACAGCATCGACGGAACCAACTTCTTGACTGAGCCAAACTTCACCGGTCTTGCCGAAGGTGAGTACCAGGTAACGGTGAAAGATGCCAGCGGCTGTATTCTGATAGAGGCGGTAACGTTGCAGAACAGCCCAATGCTAACCGATACGAAGTTTACAGTATCAGCTGCCACTTGTGGCGATAAAGCTGGTGAGGTAACTGTAACAGAGGTAACCGGCGGCACGGCTCCTTATACCTACTCACTCGACGGTACTAACTTCTCTGCTTCAGCCACACTGGCGAACGTAGCAGCCGGAAGCTATACCCTGACCGTGAAAGACGCCAAGGGCTGTACCTTCACAGTGCCGGTAACAGTAGCTGGTCTGTCTAGCAAAGTGGCGAATGTAAGTCACATCAGCTGCTTCGGCGACAAGAACGGTACTATCCTGATTGAGGCTACCGGCGGCGACGCTAACACAGAGTACAGCATCGACAATGGCAAGACTTTCCAGAAAAACCCAGAGTTCACGGGATTGGCGAAGGGTACTTACCAGGTGATCACCCGCTTCTCTTCTACTTGTACGATCACATTGGGTGCAGTAGAGATCAAGGAGCCGGCCGCACTGCAAGTAGAGATGGCCGTGACAGATGGTTTACCTGGCAAGCCTAACTCAGGCAGCGCCAAAGTGAGCACGATCAGCGGAGGCACAGCGCCATATGTCTACTCGCTTAACGGTGGGGAGTTTGTATCAGAGTCAGAGTTCCTGAACCTGCGCGGTGGCAAGCACTACCTGAAAGTGCGTGATGCCAACGGTTGTATCACTGAGGTTGAATTTGACGTGACGAGCCTCGGCGAACTCGACATTCCGAACGGTTTCACACCGAACGGTGACGGCATCAACGACACCTGGGTGATTCGCAACCTGCCGGAGACCTTCCCTAACTGCAGAGTAACGATTTACAACCGCTGGGGTAGCCCGGTATTCGAGTCGAAAGGATATGGCAAAGAGTGGGATGGTACGAACAATGGCAAACGACTGCCAGACGGTACTTACTACGCCATCATCGAGTTCGGTGACGATACGCCGGCAGTTAAGACATCAGTGACCATCATGCGTTAAGTTTCGCCATTTTAGAAAGAGACCGTTATGAAAAATAATATTTTAATACTCTGCTTCCTGCTGATCGCTTTCACTGCATCAGCCCAGCAGAAAGCCCTTTACTCACAGTACATGACCAATTACTTCATTCTCAACCCGGCTGTAGCTGGGTTTGAGAAAGATGTAAGTGTTAAGATGGGCTACCGCAACCAATGGGTTGGCTTTGAGGGAGCACCCAAAACCTTTTATCTGAGTGGGGAAGGGGCTTTGTTCAACCGGCACCTGAAGCGCAGCCGCAAGACACAAGGCTTCCACGGCGCAGGCGGCATGGTCTACACCGACCAGACAGGCCCAACTACCCGTACCGGTGCCTTGGCTTCTTACGCCTACCATGTGCCTTTGAACCGAAAAATTTACCTGTCGTCTGGCTTCTCTGCCGGTTTCCAGCAGTTTCGTTTTGACCCAGCTAAAGTGCGCCTGGCAGACGGTTCTAACGAGCGTGACCCCGTGACTAACCATGGCCGGGTGGATGCCTTTATGCCAGACCTGACATTAGGTACTTTCATGCACTCAGAAGACTTTTACTTCGGTATTTCCCTGTTCCAGGTGCTTGGCAACAAGATACACGAAGTGGATGGGGGAGAAGAAGCGAGCCGCCTTTCGCGCCACTTGTTTGTGTCGGGAGGGTATAACTTCGATGTGCACGACAAGATCCGCCTGATGCCTTCTGCTTTGCTCAAATATGTACAGGGCGCTCCAATCCAAGCTGACTTCAATATGAAAGCCGCCTACCACATGAGCAAGCGACGCCAGAAGTCAGTGTACGATGATCAGGTATGGGCAGGTGTCTCTTACCGCACCCAGGATGCCATTGTAGGTTTAGTAGGTGTGCAGTTTCAGGAGCAGTTCCAGCTGAGCTATACCTACGATATCACGGTTTCGCCGATGCGCCACCAGAGCGCCGGTTCACATGAAATTGTGCTAGGCTACCGCTTCAAATAAGATACAAGTCCATCGTTCCTAAAAGAGAAAGGCCAGCGCATTTGCGCTGGCCTTTCTCTTTTTGTGAGGCTTACTTATTCTATGTTTAGACCCACATTTGAGAGTGCTTGGGTTTAAGTTCTGTCTGAAGTTGTCCTTTGAAAGTAAAGACGTTTTGTTCTACTTTTTGTCATCCTGTAAGGATCTTGGTAAAGATAGCCACAACCCCGCCAGCAGCATAAGCTTAACCTTTGGAGGTAGGGGCCTGTATTTTAACCAAGTTTCTTTACAGAATGACATTAAGTTTCGAACTGGTTTTCTTAGAATCAAACGACCTATCTCTTGGAGATTAAAGGTATAAAGCTATATCACTTTAATGCGCTGCTTCCTCGGCACGGGCGGAGCTTCCGCTGATGATCTGGCCGAAGAAAATGCTGTTGAGGAACAACTTGTTGGTGCCGAACCAGAAGGCGCGGAAGTTAGGATTATCCGTCATACCAATCACCTTGCCACCACCCAAAGCCGACACTGAGATCGCTGCACTGTTTCCAAGCTGCTTCAGGTTCGGTTTGGAAATGTAGCCGCTCAGCAGTGGGTTGGCTGTATATACCGCCGGGTTGGCATAAGGGCTCTTGGAAGGCTCCATGAACAGACGGTTGTCGCGGAACACAGGCAGCTTGCTGTTGTAGTAACCATAGCCCAGCGGATGCGTCAGGTCGAGGTTAGTTTCAAAGATAGCACCACCGATCACCTGTGCACCAGTCGTGTTGCTCATAGTAGCGTATGGCAGTCGCTCGGTGCTGTTATTTTCGCCCTGCTTGAAGGTGAAGTTGCCAATCTTATTATCCGCAAGCCAACGGGTTGCATTGCCCATGCCTACCAATGTACCGCCCTGCTGCACCCAGGTGCGCAGTCTCGTCTTTCCGACCTCCGAAATGCTACCGTAAGAGCCATCTGCCATGACCATCACATTGTAACGGCTCAGGTCAGCGCGGTTCACAGACTCGGCATTGATCAGACTAGTGACGATATCGAAACGGTGGTCGAGCAGGTGCCAGGCCTCACCGGCGTCGTTACTGTTCACGCCGTCGCCGATCAGCATGGCTACTTTAGGTTGCTGCAAGGTATAGATGCCCGGGCTCCCAAGGTTGATGCCTTCGGTGAATCCGGTGCTGATCGCGTGCACCATGATGCCGTTGTCTTTTGCGATCTGCGTCATCAGCTCGTGTATGCGCTCTGCACTGACAGGCTGACTTGTCACAGGTATCAGGATGGTGCCATAGTCAAACTGTTTTCCATCGGCCGTGAATTTGCTCGTCGTCACTCTGGCCTGCAAGCCGTGGTTGAAGAGGGTGTTGAGGGCTCTTGGCGCATAGTAACCGTGCCACTCAAAAGCATAGGCGTAGGCGCTGTTGCCGCCTACTAGCTGGCCCGCAGGGAAGTCAACGGAGGCAAGTTTCTGGCCCAGCATGTTGCGCTTGAACTGGCGGGATGTCAGGTTAGCGTGCTCCAGGTTGAAAGCTAGCGGCAGTGTCCAGGCCGATACGTCGTAAAACAGGCTGTCCTGGAATGAGGTACGGCGCTCAAACATACCTTCAATCAGCTTGTACTGTGGCTGGTTGGTAGGCACGATGTAGCTGTTCTCAGGGGTATAGGTCACATTGTTGATCGTGAACTTCTCCTGCGGACGGTAGATGTCGATTTGGTGCTGGTGGATGATCTCAGCCAGGTGATAAGCACGGGCCGGATCTTTCTCGGCGCTGAACACATAAGCACCAACCGGAGCTTTAGCAGACTCTTTCAGGGCATCGCGGTAAAAATCGCGCTGATGGGTTAGCAACTCTTCGCGCATGTTCTGCACAGCCTCCAGAGTAGAAAGGGTGGTGGTGAACTGGTTGCGGATGGTGAAAGGGAAAGTCAGCACACCGTTCACGCTCTCCTGTGCATGACCTCTGGAACTTGCCTGCTCAAACAGGATACCGATGGCACCGTTCACATCCGGGTAAGTTGAGCCTTTGCCATAATAGAAGTCATCAAAGCTCTCTTCAGTATAGTAAAACGAACCGATCTTGTCGAGGGCCTTGGCATGGAAGCCGGCAATCTTTTTGGTTAAGTCGTAATTGCGGGCTGGCGTGAGCGGGTGGTTGCGGCTCGGTATACCTGGCTGGAAAAAGAAAGTAGAGTTGGTCCCCATCTCGTGGTGGTCAGTCAGCACGTTTGGCTTCCACTCGTGGAACTTAGCCAGTCTTCCTCTCGACTCCGGGTGCTGCAGCGGCAACCAATCGCGGTTCAGGTCAAACCAGTAGTGGTTGGTACGGCCACGTGGCCAGGCCTCAGCAAACTCTTCGCTGTTCGGGTCTGTCACCAGGTTTTTGCTGCGGTGCGTGTTTACCCAGCTGGCAAAGCGGTTCAATCCGTCAGGGTTGATAGAAGGGTCGATCAGGATCACTGTTTCGTTTAGCAGCTTTTCAATCTCAGTCCCCTGAGCCGCAGCCAGGTGGTAGACAGCGAGCAAAGAGGCATTGCTGCCGCTCGGTTCGTTGCCGTGTACGCTGTAGCCCATCCACACCACGCCCGGCATGTTCTTGATATCGAGCTTGCCAGATGCATTCGGGTCAGTCAGCTGACGGTGCTGTTCCTTGATGCGTTGGATGTTTTTGTGGTTCTCGGGTGAAGTGATGGTGAGCAGGTATAGCGGACGGTTTTCGTGGGTGCGGGCATACTCCTCAATGGTAATGCGGTCGGAGAGTTGCGCCATTTGTCGCATGTACATGGCCAGCTGGTCGTGGCTCACGTGCCATTCGCCTACGTTGTAGCCCAGTATGTCTTTGGGTGTCGGAAACTCTTTGTTGTAGGTTACATCCTGCGGGAGGTAGTAGGAGAGGTCTGCCTGCGCCATCGTCCACTGGCTTAGAAAGACCAGTGCCGCCGTGGCGAGTGCATAAATTTTTCTCATGGGTACGGTTGTTTTAAGGGTGATCGTGAAATAAGGTTAGGTATGCAATTTCCCCTTTTGCTTCGCCTTTTCCAAAAATAAAAGCCCAGCCAGTAATGGCAGGGGCTTGGATGATCGGGCGTTAAAAGCTGATTCAGATTAACCGATAACCGGCCGTCTCCGATCTTGTGGTCTGGCGGTGTTTTTCCGACGTGAGCCACTGCTCACAAAGTAAAGGGCAAAGCCCGAAAGTATAGTCACAATACCTGCAATAGAAAAGATGCGCAGCAGGAGATTACCAAAGTTGTCGCGCCCCTGGTAGTCCATGGTGTGCAGCATCCAGAGAAAGTCAAATACACGCCATTTGTTATTACGGAACTTGGTGACCACCCCCTGCTCGGCGGCTACATAAACCGTAGTTTGGGTAGGATGCTCCATAGTTACAGCCCAGGCGGGCAGGGCGCTGCCACGGTACTCATGATGCCCGTTTATGTTTTCCTTTGTGATATACTCTACGTTGGCCACCTCCACTGAATCTATAAAGCTATGGCGGGCGAGTTCGATGGCCTCCTGCTCGTTCAGTGCCGGGCGCAGTTCGCCGGTTTCAGCAAGAGCAAGTATGGTTTGGGCTGGCATATGGTTCTGATTATGGCCCGCCTCGCGAGTGCTATGGTCATTGGAGGTATGATAGGCTATTTGGTAATGTGGCGTGCCCAGGATGTCAATCAGCTTTAGGGATGTAACTGTAGCAGTAGCAGGTAGCTGTGCCAGCACCTCGGCAGGCGAAACCAGCTCCAGGTCCTTTCCGAAAGCCATACCACCAGGCTTTCGCTGGTGGTCGCCATGTATCTCGTCTATGTCGCTGAAGCTAAAATAGATGCCTCCAATAGTCCACATGATGAACTGTATACCTGTAATCAGGCCCAGGTAGCGATGCGTTTTACGGATGCGGAGATGGGTCTTTCTTTTCATGGCTCTCTTATAAACAAGCAATCAATATACACTATAACAGAGCTTGTTGCAAATCTTGAGGAAGACAACTTTGTGTCATACCCGCGCATAAATTCCCTCAATTTCAGTGGACATTTTTAAAGATTTTTAAGGTGGAAATAGAAAAATCTTTAAAAATACAGCAGAAAAAATAGTGCAATTATAATAAGGCTAAAATATATATAGGTATTCATATTTGTTTGTGTATAGAGTGCTAAGGCAGAATAGGCTATTCAAACCTATATTGTAAACTATAACATTAGATAAGTTATAGTGCAATAAAATTAAATGATATTATCAATAACTGGACTATAAGAATTAAAATTAGTAATTTTTATATCTTAATCATGAAACCTTTATAATTAATAAAGGTAATAAGCTGTTAAGAACCCTACTCTAACCCTATTAGCCAGTGAGTGTATTTATTGATTATCTGTCGAAATCAGTCTGTGACATCATAGCAGCTATGGTTATAGCCGCTATGCCGGACATTTCTTTGTCCCTTATAAGCCCACCAAAATGATGTTGTCTGGCTTTCTGTGCCTGCTGGGCCAGTAAAAGCCTTTGCTAACCAGGTTACTCTCTCAAAGAGTCCTGTACCTCCCTCCGAAGCTCCTGTAGAGCCTTCGCATGATCCCTATTGCCTTTTGTAACCGAAAACAAGCACCGAAACCCTAATAGCGTGCTCGCATCTCACCTTAAATTTTGAGTATATGAGAAAGAATTTTACGCAATTGATTACGAAAGTAAATTCAATAACATGGCAGCCTCAGGTAGTGGGGTTGCTTTTGCTGTTTATGATGCTCGTGTCGCAGACGGCGGTGGGGCAGACTATTTCAATGATTAGTCCAAAGTGTGTAACTGCAGGTGGAGGTTCCTTTACACTTACTATTACGGCTTCTGACTTCAACGGTAGCTCATTAATTTTTGTGAATGGGAACCAGCTAGCGACTCAGATTAGTGGTAACAACCTTATTGCTACTGTACCAAGTAGCCTAACTCAATCTGTTACAGTTCTAAAGGTGCAAATTTCTAAAGGCTCATCCAGGTCAAGTGAGTCGGACTTATTTGTGTTGGCACCTCCACAAGTTGTTCCAAGTGCACGCTGTGGTACTGGTACTCTCCAACTTACTGCTTCTGGGACACCCACTGGCGGAAGTTACCGCTGGTATACAGCATCAACAGGAGGTATAGCCATTAGTGGCGCGACCACCGCTAATTTCACAACACCTATATTGAATAATAGTACAACGTATTACGTATCAATGGTTGGTGGAGACTGCGAGAGTGCGCGTACAGCCGTTACAGCCACCGTCAACCCAGTGCCCGGTGCGCCTGCTGTTAACTCCAACGAGCGCTGCGGCACCGGCACCATCACGTTGGCGGCAACCGTGGGGGCTAATGGAACAATTGTCCGCTGGTATACTGCTGCAAGTGGGGGAGATCCAGTTGCAACAGGCCCTAGCTTCACCACGCCATCAATAAGCGCCACCACCACCTACTACGTCTCCAGCTACAACGCCACCACGAACTGCGAGAGCGACACGCGCACCGCAGTTACGGCCACCGTCAATCCGGTACCTACAACACCAAGTATTAGTCCAAATGCCCGCTGTGGTACTGGTACTGTAACACTTGGTGCAACAGTAGGAAACAATGGCACTACTGTGCGCTGGTATGCAGCCGCAAGTGGAGGTGATCCAATTGAAACAGGATCTTCCTATACAACACCCTCAATCAGCCAAACAACTACATACTATGCCTCAAGTTATAACGAAACGACAGGTTGTGAAAGCGCAAGATTACCTGTAGTAGCAACTGTTAACTCTAATCCGGCCGTTTCACTTGCTGATCTTGCACCTATATGTATTGAAGCCTCTGCTATAGCACTTATGGGAGGCCTGCCAGCAGGCGGTACTTATTCAGGTGCAGGTGTAACAAATGGGATATTCAACCCAGCTACTGCAGGAGTAGGCCCTCATGTAATCACATATACCTATACCGATGAGAATGGGTGTACAAATTCAGCTTCTAAAACGATTCAAGTAACAGCAGCGCCTGAAGTTACACTTGATGCATTTAGTCCAGTGTGTGCTAACGACGGTGTTATTACTTTAAGTGGAGGCCTTCCTGCAGGTGGCACTTACAGAGTCAATGACGTAGTAGCTACACAGTTCAATCCCGCCACTGCAGGTGCTGGCACACATACTATTACTTATACAGTTACTCAGAACGGGTGTTCTATCACAGCAACCCAAACCATACTTGTCAACCCGGCACCAAGTGTTACTTTCCTTCCGATTTCAGCAGTGTGTGTGGATGCGGAAGCATTTACTTTAACAGGCGGAAGGGTAGGAGGAACAGTTCCGACTACAGGTACCTGGAGTTACAGTGGTACAGGTGTTACAGGTGAGGGTTTTAATCCAGCTACAGCCGGAGTTGGCACGCACCAAATAACCTATACCTATACAACACCAGAAGGCTGCACAAATTCAGCTACGCAAAGTATTATTGTGCATGCACTGCCAACCGTGACCCTTGCAAACATTAGTGATGTTTGCGTGAGTGCGGCTCCGATTACCTTGGGAGGTGGGGCACCGGCTGGAGGTACTTACTCCGGGTCAGGCGTATCAAACGGTATTTTCAATCCTGCAACGGCTGGGGCGGGGGATCACACGATTACCTATACCTACACCAATGCGAATGGCTGTACTAGCACAGCCACTAACACCATAGCCGTAAAGCCTCTTCCAGTAATCTCCGTTACCAACAGCTTGGCGATTTGTGTAGGCGGTTCAGCCACACTAACGGCAAGTGGGGCAACTACCTATCGCTGGGAGCCGGCAACAGGACTAAGTGCTACGACAGGGGCAACTGTAACAGCAAGCCCTACTCAAACAACTACCTACACTGTGTATGGCACTACAGACGGTTGCGAATCAGAAGCGAGAACAGTAACAGTTACAGTTAATCCACTGCCTTCGGCAACCATTACGCCGACAGGACCAACAAATTTCTGCGAAGGTAATTCAGTTGTTCTAAATGCTCCTGCAGGAACTGGTTATACCTACGCCTGGTACCGCAATGGTGCGTCAGAGGTATATTCTTCGGACCGCAGTATCTCTGTCGAACAATCAGGTAGCTATGTAGTTCAGGTGACAAATGGATTCGGATGCTCCGCTACTTCGTCGCCTATGGAAGTAATTGTTGTCGAAATAGACCCCAATGTGGCCACTATCACCAATACAGGCTCACTTACATTCTGCCAGGGGCAATCGGTGCTACTACAGGCTGCCGCCGCGCCTTCTGGTCAGGTATATGAATATCAATGGCAGGTGAACAAAGGAAGTGGTGAGGTATGGGAAAATATTTTAGAGGATGCAGATGACCGTACCTACAGAGCAGCAGCTTCAGGAAGGTATAGAGTAGTTGTAACCAATGTACCTCAGGATGGCGAAGCTCAATGTAGTAAAACATCAAGTTCTCTAACAGTTACTGTTAACCCATTACCAGTAGCAGACGCAGGAGCAGATCAAACGTTATGTGCAATTGCTGGTGCACCTACTAATTTCACAATGGCTGGTATCGCAACGAATGGTACAGGCCAATGGACGGTTGTGAGTGGAAGCCAAACAGGTAGTGCTTCTGCCACCATCACAAATCCTGGTTCACCGAATGCTACAGTGAGTGTGTCTGGTGCAGGATCAGTGCGTGTGCGATATACCGTAACAAGTAATGCAAACCCTTCTTGTAACAGTACCTTCGATGAAGTTACGTTGACAGTTAATCCGTTGCCAGTTGCTAGTGCCGGACCAGACCAGACCTTATGTGCTACGGGTGAGACAACCACTTTTACCTTGGCAGGCTCAGTAGCTAACGGCACAGGTACATGGAGTGTAGTAAGCGGTAACGCCACCATCTCTAACCCATCCTCTATGACTTCCACTGTTTCTGTAACAGGCACGGGATCGGTTGTCCTGCAACTTCTTGGTACAAGCAATACAGATCCAGCCTGTGGAACAGATACTGATCAAGTTACGCTGACTGTTAACCCGCTACCGACAGCCAGTGCAGGAGCAGATCAGAACAAGTGTGCGACAGGAAACAGTACAACCTTTGATCTCTCAGGCACAGTAACGAATGGTACTGGTGTGTGGAGCATAGTGAGCGGTAGCAATATTGCCTCCATTTCCAGCACGACTGCAATGACTCCGACCGTTACAGTGACAGGCCCCGGTACAGTGGTAGTAAGGTTGACTACAACCAGTACCCTCACTCCACAGTGTGCAGCCGCAACCGATGATGTAACGTTGCGAGTGTATACTACCCCAATTGCAGGTGTAACATCAGCCGGTCCGACCACGGTGTGTGGTGGTTCTGTTGCCTTAACGGCTAATTCTACCCCTACCAATGCCGCCTATACCTATCAATGGTATAACGAGAGCGGAGCGATTCCAGGCCAAACCGGCAACACCTACAATGCGACGGCTTCTGGTGACTATTATGTTATCATAACTAATCCTGAGAACGATGGTTGTGCCAGCGCTGCTTCGGCCCCTGTATCAGTAACGGTTAACCCTGTGCCTACCGCACCTTCAAGTGTGGCAACAAGTGCGACTGCACTTTGTGGAGCTGGAACAGTTACATTAAGCGCCACAGCTGGTAACAATGCAAATACAGTACGATGGTATAGCGCCAACACAGGAGGTACTTTGCTAGAAACCGGGCTGTCAGTAGGACGTACTGTGAGCGCCACAACAACTTTCTTTGCTGCTAGCTATAATACTACTACAGGATGTGAAAGCAGTGCAAGAGTTCCTGTGACTGTGACGGTGAACCCTATACCTTTAGCACCAAGCAACGTAGCTGTTAATCCAACATCTGTTTGCGGATCAGGTTCAGTCTCACTTAGTGCAACTGCTGGAGCTAATGCAACTACCGTACGATGGTACGATGCCCCCTCTGGTGGAAATTTGTTAGCGACAGGTCCTACTCATACGCTTAGCGTTAATCAGACCACCACTTTCTATGCGGCCAGTTACAACTCGACTACGAATTGTGAAAGCAGTACAAGGGTAGGGGTAACTGTCACGAGTAATCCAGTTATTGCCACACCTTCCATTACCAACCTAACTCCAAATAAAGTATACTACTCAGCAGAGTCTTCCTTCATACTGACAGGCAGCAATCCTGGTAATGGTAATAAAGGCGTGTTCTCTGGTCCAGGTGTAACAGTAGAAGGTAATAGCTACAGATTTACACCTTGTAATGCTTTGCTGGCAGGACAAGATGAACGTACGATCAACATAACTTATACTGTAAGCAGCAATTCTACAAATTGCGAGAACTTTGTAACTGTTCCAATAAAAGTGAAGCGGTCTACATACACAACTATTGTGACTGCTGACCCATTCCCAACCTGTAAAGGACAGAATACAACTTATACAGCCAGCGTATATAGAGACGCTGAAGTCATTTATCCATACCTGGTTAATGCAGAAGGTATACCTGTTAAAAGTGATATGGTGACCCCATTAGGCAACAGAGAATATCCTTTACCTAACCCTGCCTATTTTGAAGACCCAAGCAGTATACCTCAAATACTTTGGATAAATACTTATCGATATTATCAGCCTAAAATTGTTTCAGGTACTTTGATGGATCCAGCATTATTCAACTTTGCATGGACTAAAAATATGTCAGGAACACAATTCGCTAATAGTCCAACAATCAGCAATGCAGGCCTCTCATCTATGGATTATTATGCCGTGTATGTTACGAATAAAAATACTGGGACCACATGTGCTCCTGCGATTGATAGTAAAATCTCAAACAGGGTATATACCGCAGCACCAGTAGCCTATGAAGTAAGCATCACAAGTAACAACAATATTATTTGTCAGGGTGGTTCGGTAACAGTTAGTGCAAATTTAGATCAGGCATTCGGCTTTTGGAATGATATAGCACTCACGCTCTACCTGATGCATAATAGAAATGGAGTAATAACCCAACTTGAAGCCAGACCTTATCAATCATCTGATGGTTTTACAGTGAACTTCACGACGAGTGGAGGTGCTGTAGGAGGTCTGCAGAACGGGGACTTGTTATATATTGAGTTTAGCTCTGTGATTGACAGACAAAGTGAAGTGCGAAGCAAATGTTCTCAAGACTTCATGACAAACCAGATCACCGTGACTGTAGTGGCACAGCAGACTATGACTGCAAACGCTGCACGCTGTATCAATGGTGCAGGTGTTCCGATTGGACTGACAAGTTCTCAGGCAGGTGTTCTTTACCAGTTGAGACGTGATGGTGTTAATGTAGGAAGCCCAATAACAGGAACAGGTAATGCGATAACCTTTGGTGATTTCACTGAAGCTGGTACTTACTCAGTACAGGCACTTGCTGGTACTGCTGCTTGTCTTAGCTTTGGGCAAACCGTTATTAATGTAACAGCACTCCCGCAAGTGCAGACGCTTACTGCGGCTGATAACGGTGCGTATTGTGCAGGTGGAGCCGGTGTTCCTATCACGTTAGGAGGTTCACAAAGCGGCGTTAGTTACCAATTGGTGAGAACTGCCGGCAGCTCAACTGGTAATGTAGGAGACCCGATCATTGGTAATGGCCAAGCGATTGTTTTCCCGGCTCAGACAATAGCGGGTACTTATACAGTAGTTGCTACGACAGTTGCTGCTCCCGGTACCACCGCAGCCTGTAGCCAGACAATGGGCAGTACCGAAGTAATTATCAATCCGCTGCCGCTTGCTCAAGCCTTCAGTGGGGGCGGTAGTTACTGTGCGGGTAGTGGTGGAGCCCCGATTGGGTTGCAGAACTCTCAAGCAGGTATTACCTACAACCTAAAAAATAGTGCTGGCAGCAATGTAGCTACTGTAGTAAGTACTGGAGGTGCAATCACGTTTGGCAACTTTACGGCAGGTAGCTACTCAGTTGAAGCTGTTAACACCGCTACTTCCTGTTCTATGAGTATATCAGGGACTATCCAAGTAATAGAAAACCCATTGCCGACTGTGTATAACGTAACCGGAGGAGGTAGCTTCTGTGCAGACGGCACCGGCGTACCAATTGGACTCGGTAACTCGCAGGCAGGGGTAAGTTACCAACTTGTGAGAACGGTGAATGGAAATTCTGAAAACGTCGGAAGCCCTGTAAGTGGAACAGGCGCTGCTATCTCTTTCGGAACTCAGACTCTGGCAGGTGTCTACAGCGTTGAAGCAACATCTAATGCTACTCCGCCTTGTCCTTTGCCGATGAATGGCACAGCTACAGTAATAATAAATGAGTTGCCTCTAGCAATTGAAGCAACAGGCGGTGCTTATTGCAATAGAACATTTGGAGAGTTAGGCACTGAAATTACTCTACCTACCTCAGAAATTGGAGTAAGTTATCAGTTAATTAAGCTTTCTGATAATTCAAATGTTGGAGGTGAAATGTCCAGTACTTCAGGAGGACCATTAAGCTTCGGGAAGCAGTTAGAAGGAAATTATAAAATTGTAGCTACCAGAAATAGTACTGGATGTAAACGAGATATTTCAGTGCCTGAAATCGTAGCCAATCAACCAATCATAGCTTTAGGAGAAATCCTGATTTATGATGAAAATGATCAGTTAGTATCGAATAAAGAATTAGAGGCCGGAAAAAAATATACCTTCGAGGCAAATTCCAATATCATTCAAGCTGGACATGCAAATGAATCATCAATAAGATGGTATATGGGAGCACCAGGGGAGGAAGGTCAGCTCGTTCATACAGGGCGTAGATATACTATTGAAAATTTGCAGTCCCTTTCTGTGGCGGTAAGATGTGAGATACCGATAAATGACGGACTATGCTATGATTGGGAAGCTTTTTATGTGATGAACATACAAGAAATCATTCCTCTCCCAGTAGAACTCCTCTACTTCAACGCAACCAAGCGCGGCAATGACGTGGTACTGGATTGGGCGACGGCTTCGGAGCTCGACAATAAGGGCTTTGAGGTGCAGGTTTCGAGTGACGCGAAGAACTTCAGAGCACTGGGCTTTGTGGAGTCGAAGGTAAATACGACCAGCTTAAAACAGCTATACAGCTTTGTGGACAAAGAGAACGGCAAGCAGGGAGTTCGTTACTACCGACTCAAGCAGGTGGACCTGGATGGCAAGTTTGAATTCTTCAACATCAAAGCAGTACACTTCGATGAAGTGTCGATGAACAAGGTGAAGGCTTATCCAAACCCATTCCATTCTGAAGTGGAACTGAGCATTGATGCGGAACTGGACGGTGAGTTGCAAATCACAGTGACAACCGCTACAGGCCAGCAACTGCTGCAGCGAAGCGTGCAGGTGGCGAAAGGTACTAACATCGAGAAGCTTACGCTTGACCCGAACCTGCCACGTGGGGTGTACATCATCTCAACCCGCATGGGCGATTTCAACAGTCATTTCAAATTACTCAAACAATAGACTATTAGGGTTTAATAAGAAAACCCCGGGTATTTTACCCGGGGCTTTTATTTTTTATACCTATAGCATTTGCTTATAGTACTTTCACCTTCAGACTGGTCGGCTGCTGTGGAGAGTGATATACCTTGTGGGTAGCCTTGGTGAAGTCTTCTTCGTTGGCCTCAAAAATATTATCTACATATTTCTGTGGGTTGCGGTCCACCAGCGGGAACCAGGTGCTCTGGATCTGTAGCATGATGCGATGACCTTTCTTGAATGTATAAAGCACATCCTGCAGCTCCACGTTTACGTCTGCTACCTTGTTTGGCACAAAAGGCTCCGGCTTTTCAAAACTGTTGCGGAAACGACCGCGGAAAACTTCGCTGCGCACCATCTGCTGATAGCCACCCATGCGCTTGTCAGGCTGGTGTACATGTGCGGCAGCTGTGTCAGGGTATACATCAATCAGCTTTACTACCCAGTCAGCATCAGTGCCGGTAGTGGCTACTTTAAGCTGCGCCAGTATCTCGCCAGCCAGTGTAAGGTCCTCCGTCAGCACATCGGTCTGGAAGGTTAACACATCAGGGCGACGACTGGCGAAGCGCTGGTCATCGGTCATGTACTCGCGGGTCATGCCGGTGGCGATGGCCTCAGTGAAGGGCACCGGTTTGGCCGGGTCGCTGATGTATTCGCTGGCCTCAGCTGTACCTGTTTTGGGTGCTTCGAAGCTCAGTTTGCCATTGGCGTGCAGGTATAGCGTTTTCTCCTGAGCAGCTTTTGGTGGCCAGGTTTCGAACTCACGCCACTGGTTGGTGCCGCCCTCAAACATAATAGCTTCTGGTAGCTTCACCGGATTTTTCGCATCATCTTTCAGGTAGTGGGCAAAGAACTTAGCCTCCACGTCTTGCTGATACCAGGGAGAGTGCGCCTTCCCAAAATGCACGTTGCCGATGCTGCTGCCGTCGCCGCGCGCCCAGCCACCGTGTACCCATGGGCCCATCACCAGCATGTTGGTCAGCTTCGGGTTGTTCTTTTCGATGTGCTGGTAGATCTTTAGCGGACCATACAGGTCTTCAGCATCGTACCAGCCGCCAACCGTCATCACGGCAGTGCCTTTCAGGTTTTTGAGGTGCGGCAGTATGTTACGGTCCTGCCAGAACTTGTCGTAGTTAGGGTGTGCGGCCATCTCGTTCCAGAAAGCCACCTGGCCTTTGTAGTACTTCTCGTCAGCATTCTTTAGCGGACCCAAACGCATGAAGAACTCATAGCCATCCGGAGTGCCGTGGTCGAAGCGGGGATTGCGGTTTGGGGTGGGTTCCGGGCGGGGCAGACCGAAGCTGGCCAGGAAGTTGAAGGCATGCGGCAGAAAGAAAGCGCCGTTGTGGTGGAAATCGTCCCAGAACCAGTCGGCAATTGGGGCCTGTGGCGACACGGCCTTGAGGGCAGGGTGGTTGCTCATCAGACCGGCAGCGGCATAGAAGCCCGGGTAGGAGATGCCCCATTGGCCCACCCGCTTGTTGCTGTTCTTCAGGTTCTTCACCAGCCAGTCTACAGTGTCGTAGGTGTCGGTGCTCTCGTCTATGTCTTTCTTGCCTTTCTTATTTGCCACATGCGGTGTCATGTTCACAAAAGTGCCTTCCGACATATAAGCGCCGCGCACATCCTGATACACAAAAATATAGCCGTCGCGCATCATCGTTGTGCTTGGGCCAAGGGAGGTCTTATATCCTTCTTCGTACGGGCCTGCAGAGTAAGGCGTGCGGTTGAGCATGATGGGGTACTTTTTGCTCTGGTCCTTCGGGGAGTATACCACTGTGTACAGCTTCTTGCCGTCACGCATCGGTATCTGGTACTCCTGCTTGGCGTAATGCTCCCGGATATACAGCGAGTCCTGGTTGACCCGCTGGGCAAGCGCCTCACCCGCAAACAGCCACAGGGCCAGCAGCAGGAAAAACGCACGTAAGTAAAGGTTGTTTTGTCGCATTGGAAGAGATTTATGTTTAAGGAAGATTGTTTTTCTGCCTGAATATAGCCATTCCAGCGTATAAGTAATAAACAGCGCTTTTAGATTTTACCAGGCTCAGGGCTATGGGAGAACTAACTGGTTTAAATCCCATCAATTTATAGGACAAAGCATATGGAAAACCGTTTACATCCCACTGATTATGAAGAAGGGCGACCACCAAAGCGGCCTTATCAGGAGAACAGACTGATTACATTACTCAAGAGACCGGCTGTGTTCATCCCTTTGCTACTGGCGCTTGCTTTTCTGATCATTCTCCTGGTCATGAACTCTTCTAAAAACAAACAGCTCCGCGAAGCCCGGGAACAGGCGGCGCAGGAAAGGGAGGCGATTGTCACGCAGGCCAATCAGCATGTAACCGAAAATACCACCTATTTCCTAAGGACGCTGATGATGCCTTTTTCGTGGTCTGTCAGGTCAGCGATGATGTCGAGGAACATGGAGCAGGTAGACCAATACCTGTATGCGTTTGTGCAGGAACCTAATTTTGAACTGGTGCTGTTAGCCGACAACAGTGGGAAGATCATCAGCACTACAAACCAAAAGTATAAAGGGGAGCTGTTTGCAGATCATTTTCAATCCTCAATGCTTCAGGCAGAGTCTATCACACTAGACATAAGCGACTCCACCAGTATCAAAGTAGCTGCACCCATTATGGGGCTCAATGCAAAATTAGGGACACTCTATACTGTTTACAAGCCAGAGAATCCGATCACAGCGGAAGGAAAATAGATAAACGTTTTTTGATGTTAGGACCTTGAATATTCGATAAAAACAATATATTTGGAGATAAACCTCAATCTGCCAAATATGAAAACGCCTGACATTACGAAAAGAGACATCAAATGCTTTTTGCTAGGTATAGCAACTATCTATGCTGTTGATATTGCGGTAAACTGGGAAAGTCACAAAACAGCCTTTATACAGGGAGTAGAAGATGGCTCTGCTGATGCCGCCAAATCGACTGAAGGTCTAAGATTAGAAGAGCGTAAGTAGAAACTACTCCCGCACCTGTCGCATCACCACAAATGAAAAAGGAGCCCAAAGAGCGGCCCGATGGCCCATGGCTTTGAGTCCGCCGTTTACCCAGCTGTTGCAGGTCTTGAAGAGGTGGAATTTGCCGTTTGCTTCGTAAAAATTGTCGCGGGAATGATAGCCCCCGCCTTCGATCAGCAGAAACTCGCCATCGGGTTGTTGCTGAAAACTGTCCAGGATATACTGCACCAAGGCCTTGTACTGCTCCTGACTTATGATCACAGGTTGCTGGTATTTGTTTTGCCGGAGCGGTTTGGCGATGTACTCCACGTGCATGGCGGTGCGGGTAGGCCAGAAGAGGGAGGTGATGGCGGTGGTGAGGGTGAGGTCCTTCCACTCGGGTGTTTCCATGTAAAACTGCCGGTCGCCCCAGCCGAAGCCCACGTGTGTGAAGGAGCTGTCGGCGCCGGAGAAATCCTGCACGTACAGCTTGTCGCGCCAGTCTATGATATCGGTTTTAACAGGCAGCACCAGATCCGTGTGCACACCGTTGTCGGTGACGAAGATCTCTACACCTTCCGTAGTTTGCGCATAGCTGCTGTTGACAGGTATACTGCCAAGCGTTAGTCCGGCCAGTACGTAGAGTACGGTCATCAGGGCCAGTCCCGCCATAAATGCCTGGAAGCCTTTGCCGGTTTTTCGCCAAAACAGATACATAGCTATAGGTACGCACATAAGGAGTAGGGTGTCAGGTATAAAAAATAAACCGAAGCCCGCCTGTTAAAATTCCACCCTGACCAGTCTGCTCTTCTCCCAATCATTGTATAGACAGTCTTTGCAGGTATAAAATTGTCAAATTCAGCTTTTTTGCGCAGATTGTGACTTTATTTCCTGTACCATCAACATACCTCCTTTTAAGCAATTGATCATGCAAAACACAATGAAGCGATTGTTCGCTTTTGCCCTCGTGTTGCTGAGTCTGCAATCGGCTATGGCGCAGCAACAAGCCTTGCAAACACCAGCGCAGTTTCTGGGCTATACCTTGGGTGAAGAATTTACAACGCATGCCCGCATCACAGACTATGTAAAGTACCTGGCACAGCAGGCCCCGAACCGTATTCGGGTGCAGGAGTATGGCAAAACCTACGAAGGAAGGCCTTTGCTGCTGGCTTACGTAGCCAGCGACGAGAACCTGCCGCGCCTCGAGCAAATTCGTGAGAACAACCTGCGCCAGGCAGGTATAGCCAACGGACAGGTACAGGGCAAGCAGCCGGCTATACTTTGGATGAGTTACAACATCCATGGCAACGAGTCGGTGAGCAGCGAGGCGGTGCTGCAGGTGCTCTACGACCTGGTAGACCCAAACAACCAGCAGACGAAGAAGTGGCTGGAGAACACCGTGGTGATTCTTGATCCTTGTGTGAATCCGGATGGACGCGAACGCTACGTGCAGTGGTACAAGCAAGTGCAGAATCAGGGAGGCAATGCTTCGCCGTATGCCTGGGAGCACTATGAGCCCTGGCCAGGCGGCAGACCCAACCACTACTATTTTGACCTGAACCGCGACTGGGCCTGGCAGACACAGATCGAGTCGAAGCAGCGTATGGCGCAGTATAACCAGTGGCTGCCGCAGGTACACGCCGACTTCCACGAAATGGGACCGGAGCAGCCTTACTATTTTTCACCTGCCGCCAAGCCCTTGCACGAGAGCATCACGCCATGGCAGCGTGATTTCCAGTACACCATCGGCGACTACAACCGCCAGTACTTCGACAAAAACAACTGGCTATACTTTACCCGTGAAAACTTTGACCTGTTCTACCCAAGCTACGGCGATACCTGGCCTACCTTCAACGGTGCTATTGGTATGACTTACGAACAAGGCGGTTCTGGTCGTGCTGGTTTGGCTTATAAGAAGCAGGACGGCGACACGCTCACATTAACTGACCGTATCGCGCACCACCACATCGCCAGTCTGGCCACGCTGCAGGCTACAGCCGAAAAAGCAGACCAGCTCACGCAGGAGTTCCGCAAGTACTACGACAACAACCTGAAGAAGCCAGCAGGTGACTATAAGACCTTCGTGTTCAGGGCTGATGACCGCAGCGCTGGCAACCTTAAGGCGTTGACGGATTATCTTGATCAGCAGCAGATTCAGTATGGCTTAGCAGGCAAGAGTAGCTCGTCTAAGGGCTTTAACTACGCCACCGGTAAAGAGGAAAGCGTTCGGGTGAATCAAAACGACCTGGTGGTGAGCATGTACCAGCCAAAGTCTACGCTGGTGAAGGTGCTGTTCGAGCCGAACTCAAATCTGGAGGATTCACTGACTTATGATATCACTTCCTGGGCCATGCCTTACGCATTTGGGTTGCAGGCTTATGCTTTGAAGAGCCGTCTGGAGCCAGGTAATCAAAAGCCAGCCAAAGCAGCCAATGCTATCTCGGTAGAGCGACCATTTGCCTATCTGGCTCGCTGGAACAGTCTGCAGGATGTGAAGTTCCTGACTGAGCTGATGGCACAGAAAGTCAAGGTGCGCATGTCAGAGAAACCCTTTGAGATGGATAACCGTCAGTACGATGCGGGCACCCTGATCATCACCCGCACCGGAAATGAAGGGATGGGCGACAAACTGGATGCTGTGGTGCGGGCAACTGCCGAGAAACATGGCATAGCTCTACAAGCCTCCACGACGGGTTTTGTGAGCAGCGGTGCCGACTTCGGTTCAGGCAGTGTGCGCTTCCTCAAAACGCCGAAAGTAGCTATCATGTCAGGTGAGGGTGTGTCGCCTTATGCTTTTGGCGAGATCTGGCATTACTTCGAGCAGCAGATCGGCTATCCGGTGACGGTGCTTGGCACCAGTTATTTCGGTAACGTGCCGCTGCACGAGTTCGATGTCCTGATTCTGCCTGCAGGCTCTTACGGCCGTGTGCTGAATGAGCAAACGTTGGAGCAGGTGAAGAACTGGGTGCGTGGCGGCGGCAAACTGATTGCCTTGGAGAGTGCCGCTGGCTTCCTGGCCGGTAAGAAGGACTTTAACCTCCAGAAGAAGAGTGGTGGCGAAGCGGCTGAGAAAGAGAAAGCCAAAGAAACGAAAGAAGATCCTTACCGTCTGCTGCGTGCTTACGGTGACCGGGAGCGTGACGCTATCTCAGAGGATGTGCAGGGCAGTGTGTTCCGCGTGAACCTCGACAAAACCCATCCGCTGGCTTTCGGCTACGGCGATACCTACTATGCCCTGGTACGTACTTCCGACACCTTCAGCTTCATGAAAGAAGGCTGGAACGTGGGTGTGCTCAAAAAGGATAACTATGCTACTGGTTTTGTAGGAGCCAAAGCAAAAGAACGCCTGAAAGATGCCCTGATCCTGGGCACCCAGCCGATGGGCAGAGGGCAGGTGGTATACCTGGCTGACAACCCGCTGTTCCGCGGTTTCTGGCATAACGGCAAACTGCTCTTCGGCAATGCCGTGTTCCTGGTGGGGCAATAATATATGAGCCAAACTGCTTTTCCCAGTAGGAGAGAAGAGATGCGAAAACAGTTAAAAAGCGAAGGCCCGGCTAATTAAAGCCAGGCCTTCGCTTTTTATTTCTAACTCTAACTTGTATACACGTATAATTTGTACCTTCACGGTATACCTATAATCCTACTACCAAATCCCAAAACTATGGATAGAATGATCAGTGCGCCTAATCCAGCTGAGTACGACGAATTCTTCAATAGCTACATTGGTAACGCCAAGACCGATGACCTGCTGTCTGCCCTGGCTGCCAGCGAAGAGTACATCGTCAACTTCATGCTTTCACTCAAAGAGCAGCAGCTGAACCACCGCTACCAGCCCGGCAAGTGGTCAATCAAAGAGATGCTGGTGCACATGGCCGATACCGAACGCATCTTCGCCTACCGTGCCCTTTGCTTCGCCCGAAATGATAAAACGGAGCTGCCAGGCTTCGACGAGAATGCCTATGCAGAACACAGTAAGGCGGATGCAAGACAGATTACATCCATTTTGGCGGAGTATGCTGCCGCCCGCCAGGCCACCATCGAGATGTACAAAGGTTTTGATGACGAAGTACTGAACAACACAGGAATAGCCAGTGGCCGGAGCGTGTCAGTCAGAGCACTGGGCTTTGCTATTTTGGGGCACGAGATCCATCACCTCAATATTATCAAGCAGCGTTACCTGGTCTAGGCTGAACTCACAAAGAGTACGGCAGGTATAGCATTCGTTATTTTTCCCCGAACCCATAGCGTAGACCTGCAGTTTCTGCTGGTTTATCGCTATATTTATATCCATGACTTTAAGCAGAAGAAACATAGGTTTGCTGCTGGCGCCTCTGCTGGCTGTTATCATGTGGTGGCTGACAGGCGGACTGGAGCCTCAGGCCCGGAAGGTAGCGACCATTATGGTTTTCTGCCTGGTTTTCTGGATGACAGAGGTGATTCCGCTCTCGATGACCGCTTTCCTGGGCGTGGTGATGGCGATACTGACAGGTATAGCCGACATCAGCACTGCTTTCCAGAACCTCGGTCACCCCATCATTCTGCTTTTTATCGGTAGCTTCCTGCTGGCCCGCTCCATGACCCGCCATGGCCTCGATAAACGGATTGCACTCTTTATTTTATCCCGAAAGGTTTTTCAGAAAAGCTTGTTCAGCATGTTTCTGGGTTTCTCGCTGGTGTCGTATGTGCTGTCGATGTGGGTGAGTAACTCTGTGACGGTGGCCATGCTGCTACCACTTACCATCGGGGTGCTGCAGCTCATTCAGGAACCGGAATCACGCAGAAGTCCTGCACCTTTTTTCCTGTTAGGTATAGCTTATAGTGCGTCGATCGGGGGTGTAAGCACGATCATCGGTTCGCCTCCTAACCTGATCGGGGTGAACTACCTGGCCAAAGAAGGCATCAGCGTTGACTTTCTGCAGTGGATGATGATGGCACTGCCCATATCACTGAGTATGTATGCCTTTATGCTGCTTTATGTACGTTGGTTCCTCAAGAAGTTCAGGTTCAGTGCGGAAGGTATAAGAGCTTACGTGGAAGAACACACACATACCCAACCTCCCATTTCGAAAGGCGAACAGATCACGATGGGTGTGTTTATGCTCGCGGTGGTGCTGTGGTTGAGTCCGGGCGTGTTTAACCTGTTGGGAATGGAAGCAGCCTATACCTTCATGAGCACCTATTTTGCGGAGAGCACGGTGGCGGTACTGGCTGCGCTGCTGCTGTTCCTGATCCCGCCGGGGCAGGAGAATGGGGGAGAAGGTACGCTGACAGCGGGTGACCTGGTGAAGATAGACTGGGACACGATCCTGCTGTTCGGGGGAGGTATGGCACTAGGGCAACTGGTGGTTACCTCAGGACTCGCCGATGTGATCGGAGCAGGTATAACCTCTTTCATTGATCCGGAGCAGCTGATCATACTGGTGTTTGTGCTGGTGGGTGGTGTGCTCATGCTGACCGAAGTGAGCTCTAATACGGCGATCGCCATCACCTTTGTACCGATCATCATCGGTATACTGAACCAGCTGCAGTTGCCGGAGCTTTACCCTGTATTGGGTGTAGTCGTGGCCTGTAGCATGGCCTTTATGCTTCCTGTTGCCACACCGCCCAATGCCATTGTTTACGGAAGTAAACAAGTGCCCATCAGCACTATGGTTCGAACTGGCCTAGTCCTTAATCTGGTAGGCACGGTCATTATTACAGCCTGGGTTGTTTTCTATATCTCCCTCTGATTTTATACCTTGTTATTTGCACTCAAATAGAAGCTTATGCCTAATCAACGAATATTTAGAATACTGCTTGCCATTGCCTGCTTTGTGTTTGCCGGTGTGAAAGGCTGGCAGATCATGAAGGGAGAGTACGAATGGATGGATATCTTTTTCCTGATCGCTTTTCTGGGCTTCGGAATTATGTATGTAGTACTGCTGAACAAGAACAAGCCGCAGGAATAGGAGGGGGTTAAAAAGAGAAAAACCTGAAAGTTAAAAAATATCTTGGTAGACATTCCCAACTTTCAGGCTTTCAACTTTTAGCCAAAGGTACTCATTATACGCCCCTGATTTTGGCAGGGTTACAAGCGCTTTCAAAAAAGTAAAATATTTTTTTGAACCGTTCGTTAGATCAGGATTTAGTGGTTCTAAGAAGTTGTAACCGTACTTTCTGTTGAATACACCTGCCCCAGAGTAGATTTGGTGACTGCTACTCCGTAGGTATAGCCGTCACCAATATCAGATTAGAAGTGCACTAAGCCGGATCCACATCCGCAACCACCCTTACCCCCTTAAAATCAGGCAGAAGATACAGTTGCTGGATTACCTTGGCAATCGCCTGTTTGGCAGCTCTGAGGTTTACATTCTCCCGCGGCAGCTTTACGTGTATCTCGTTCAGGAAAAGATTCCGGATTTTGAAGATGTACGGTACTTCAGGACCCAGCACCAGCTGCGTTCCCATCTGATCCGTCAAATCCTTCGCTAGCACAATGGCAGCATTTTCGGAGACTTTCTCGTCGGCGTGCTTCACTGTGATGCGGATCATGCGGGTGAAAGGAGGGTAGCCAAAGCGCATGCGCTCCTCTATTTCGTGTTCGTACAGGGAGGTATAGTCGTTGCTGTGCACCTTGCGGAAGATCGGCTGGAGCGGGTCGCGGGTTTGAATGAGTACTGTGCCCGGCTTGCCCTTACGACCGGCACGGCCGCTCACCTGCACAAACAGCTGATAAGCCCGCTCATGTGCCCTGAAATCAGGGAAGTGGATGATGCTGTCGGCGTTGAGTATACCTACCAGGCTCACATTCTCAAAGTCCAGACCCTTCGTCACCATCTGAGTACCGATCAGCACATTCGTTTTGCCACTCTCAAAGTCGGCGATGATCTGCTGGTAGCTGTTCTTTTTCTTGGTCGTGTCCAGGTCCATGCGCTGTACCTCTGCGTTGGGCAGCATCAGCTTCAGGTCATCTTCCACCTTCTCGGTACCAAAACCCATGCTTTTGAGCGTGGTAGCGCCACAGGCCGGACAGTCGTGCGGCATGCGCTCGTGATAGCCGCAGTAGTGGCAGCGAAGCTCGTTGTTATACTTGTGGTAGGAGAGGCTCACAGCACAGTTCCGACACTTTGGAATCCAGGAGCACTCGTCGCAGCTGATAAAAGGAGCATAGCCTCGGCGGTTCTGGAACAGAATCACCTGCTCGTGTCGCGCCAGCCGCTCTTCGATGGCGGTAACCAGTTTGCCTGAGAAGTGGTTGTGCATGTTCTTGCGATGCTGCTCTTCCCGTACGTTAATCAGCTCAATGGTAGGTAGCTTGGCCTCACCGAAGCGTTTGTGCATGTTAACCAGTCCCCAGCGGCCTGTTTTGCAGTTGTAGTAAGTCTCAATGGAAGGTGTGGCGGAGCCGAGCAGGGTTTTAGCCCCCTGCAGGTGGGCCATCATCAAAGCCGTTTCGCGGGCGTTATAGCGGGGAGCCGGGTCGTATTGCTTGTAGCTAGGCTCGTGCTCCTCATCGACAATGATCAGCGACAGGTTATGGAAAGGCAGGAACACCGCCGAGCGGACGCCCACCACCATCTGGAAACGACCAGACAGCACACCCTGCCACACCTCTGCCCGTTCATTGTCAGAGAATTTGGAGTGGTAAATGCCTAGCTTATCGCCAAACACCTTCATCAGGCGCGTTACGATCTGGGCGGTCAGCGCAATTTCGGGGAGGAGGTACAGCACCTGCCCGCCCGCCTCCAGGGCATGCTTAATCAGGTCGATGTATACCTCCGTTTTGCCACTACCCGTCACACCATGCAGGAGCACCGTGTCTTTCTCTTTGAAAAGGCCCAGAATCTCGTCCTTTGCCTGCTCCTGGTGCTCCGAAAGCTTCATGGGCTGCAGCGGCACGGTATTATCCACAGGGAAGCGGGAAATAATCTGATCAAACTGCTCCAGCACGCCTTTTTTGATCAGCGAATCGATAGAGGACTTGGAAAGGTGTGGGTTGTTTGCCAACGCACTTTTCTCTATACCTGCCGCATTGAGGTGGATGTTCTGGTGCACCGGCACCTTCTGCAGGTAGTTGAGCAGGATGTCAAGCTGCTTGGGCTTGGTTGCCAGCTGGTTGAACAATTCCTCCAGCATACCCTCTTCCTGCACAAAATGCTCTGTCAGGCGGATTTTCTTCACCACTTTGGGCGAGAAACGGTCACTTACCTGCTCAAATATGATGATCGCCTCTTTCTGGATCAGTGATTTGATGTACTTATGGTAGCTCTTCACCTGCAGCAGGTTGCCTACTTCTGTAAAGGTAAGCGCCGGGTTTTGCTGCAAGGCATAGATGATCTTGACCTCCTGCGATGCCAAAGGTATGTCGTCTTCTTCAGGGTTAAAGTGCGGATGCAGCTGTATGCGCGACTCGCTGCTGAGTTTCAGTGCCGAGGGTAAGGCTGCATTGATTACCTCACCGATGGTACACATGTAATAGTCCGCGATCCAACGGAAAAGCTTGAGCTGCGGGGCCGTCACGATGGGTTTATCGTCCAGCACATCCAGAATATACTTGGCCTGATAGTCGGCGGGGGCGTTTTCGTGGATGTCAGCTACGATGCAGCTGAGTACACGCTTGGCGCCGAACTGCACAATTACCCGGGCACCCACCAGCACCTCGTCGTTCATCTCGAAGGGGATGCGGTAGGTATAGAGCTTCGGCAGCGGCAGTGGCAGAATCACGTCGGCAAAGAGGGTGACGCGGTCCACGGCCGGCTCCGGCGGGTAATTGAAATTGAGTAACTCAGACAAGGGCGCAGGTATAGGTTGTACCTGCAAATGTCGCAAAAAAGCATGTAAATCCCGAAGGCTTTCAGGAAGGTATAGCTATACCTGTCGCATGACCGCGTGAGGAGCCATAGCGGCACATTCCCAGTCTTGCAGCAAAGTTCCGCTATACCTACAGCGATGGAAACTTAGGAGGCTCGCCATTACCCTTCTGCAACTGCTCCAGCGCCTCAGCCGCCGTATGCACCGGCAACTGGCAGGTCTTTTTATAGCAGACATACACTGTCGTTTTTCCATTGATAGCGCTGCGATCCTTCAGCAGGGGGAGCTCACTCTGGCTTTCGGTACCGGCCAACAGCATGTTCGGGATGTAAAAGGAACTGAGTTCAGAGCGCATCTCCGGTGCCAGGTGCCCCACGATGGCAACTTCAGCGGTAGGTTGCAGTTTGTGGAAGTACAGGCTGGCCCAATTGCCCATGTGGTTCGGCTCTTTTACAACCAGCTCTTTTACCTGCGACAGCATGGTGTCGGAGAGTTGCTGGTAGCGCTCCTCGTCAAAATACAGCCCGAGCAGGTATAGGTTGGTGGCCATCACGGAATTCGATGACGGAACCACATTGTCGAGCAATTCTTTTTTGCGGGCCACCAGTTTTTCGGCGCTCTGGTCTGTGAAGAAAAACAGCTGCTCCTGCTCGTCAAAGAAGTTAGCTAAGGTATAGTCCGTTAGCAGCCTGGCCTCCTGCAGGTATTTTTCGTCAAAGGTGATTTCGTATACCCGGATCAGTGCCCGGATCAGCAAAGCATAATCTTCCAGGAAAGCGGCAATAGAAGCCGTGCCTCTCTTATAGTTGCGGTACAGTTTCTCGCCCTGTTTCAGGTGCTGCAGTATAAAATCAGCATTACGGACAGCCAGGTGCAGAAAGTGCTTGTTGCCGAAGGTATAGTAAGCATCAGCCAGGCCTTTGAGCATGATGGCGTTCCAGGAGCAGAGGATCTTGTCGTCCAGCCCCGGACGAATGCGATAGGATCTCACTTCCATCAGCTTCTCTTTCCAGGTCTTGACCATCTCCTCCAGCACCTCCAGCTCCAGTTCGTTTTCTTTGGCAAAGTGCTCATCGCTGATGCGGCGGTGCAGGATATTCTGTCCATGCTCAAAATTACCGGTCGTGGTCACGTGGTAGTATTTCGACAGGATCGGCTCCTCTTCTTTGAACAGGTCCTGCAGCTCTTTGCGCGTAAACACATAGAATTTGCCTTCCACACCCTCACTGTCTGCATCAAGCGATGAATAAAAGCCGCCCTCCTCGCTCATCAGTTCACGTTCTGCAAAGGCAATCGTTTCGTACACCACATCTTTGTAGAGCGGCTCCTTGGTAAGCTGATAAGCTTCTGAGTAAAGACTGATCAGCTGTCCGTTGTCATAAAGCATCTTCTCGAAGTGTGGCACCAGCCATTTTTCATCAACCGAGTAGCGGGCAAACCCACCGCCGATCTGATCATAAATGCCACCATAGGCCATTTCATGCAATGTGAGGTTCAGGTGCTTCAGTGCTGCCTCGTTTTGGGTGTGATAGTAATAGCGGAGCAGGAACAGGTAATTGGCCGGCATTGGAAACTTCGGCGCTTTGCCCAGGCCACCGTGCTTTTTGTCGAACTGCCTGGCCAGGTTGCGGTACATTTCCTCAAACTCCTCCTCACTTACTTTTGACTTACTTTGCTGCAGACCAAACCGGGCTAATTCACTCATATTGAGGTGCTGCACAAATTGCTCTGCCGAATGGTCAAGCTCCTGACGGTTTTTCTTGTAGGCATCTGCGATATTAAGCAATAAGTTTACCCACTGCTGCGGTGTGAAATAGGTGCCGCCATAAAAAGGCTTTGCGTCCGGGTTGAGAAACACATTGAGTGGCCATCCACCACGAAGGCCCATCGCCTGCAGAGCATCCATATGCACTGCGTCCACATCCGGTCGCTCTTCACGGTCCACTTTGATACACACGAAGTGCTTATTCATCACCTCCGCAATCTTTTCGTCTTCGAAGGACTGATGTTCCATCACATGGCACCAGTGGCAGGCGGCATAGCCGATACTCACGAGTATAGGTTTGTCTTCCTGCTTTGCTTTTTGAAGCGCTTCTTCGCCCCATGGATACCAATCCACCGGGTTATAGGCATGCTGTAGTAGGTAAGGGCTACTCTCGTTAATCAGTCTGTTCGGATTTCTTTCTTTGGCCATTGTCATTTCTTTTGCAGGCTGTTAGCACTCTATACCTACGGGCATGGATTGCAAAAGTATGCTTAGGGCTTCCGGATTATAGAAGTGGAAAAGTAGGAGTGGGGTTTAGATCACCTGCCGGACATTAGTTTGTTATGAGCTGCTGTGTGAGGCTTTGCTCTTCTGGGGTGGTATCAATGCTATACCTGTGGCTAAGGTACAGGAGCTGGGTAATCGTGTTTTTAAGGAACTTCTGATGTGCTTCGGAAGCAGGATGAAAAGGCCGGTGGGACAGTGCACGTCTTATCTTCTCCCACTCCTGCAGAAATTCTTTGAACTCCTGACCCAAATAGGCCTGCACGAACTTGTCCCAGATATAGTCTTCCGCTACCTCGGTAGGATGTACCATGTCGCGCCCGTAGAAGCGGTAGTCGCGCAGGTCATCAAGCATGATCTCGTAGGCAGGGAAATACCGCACCTTCTCCTGATTTGCTGTCAGTAGGTGGCAAAGTACGCGCAAAATAGATTTGCTCACACTGTTAATTTCAATTGTTTCCTTGATATGTCGCACCGGGCTCACCGTCAGAAGTACCTGCAGGTTAGGGTTGAACTGTTGCAGCTGTTCAAGTGTGCTTTTCATGTCCTGCTGCAGGGTGTCGAGCGGAAGAAGCTCACGATTAAAGTTGTGTGCAGGGATTTTATGACAGTTTGCCACCACCTCACCTGAACTCAGCAGTCGATAGCCTACGGTTGTTCCCAGCGTGATTATCAGGAGCTTAGCCTGATGCAGCGCTGTGCGGGTAGTTGCCTGGAGGTCTGTGATGGTAGCTAGCAGCTCGTCGCGGCTGGGGGAGGAGAGGGAGGAGTGCAGATCGTAAGCGTACCAGATTCCATTGTGCTGCACCAGGTTCTGAGCAAAGTCCTGCTGCTGTCTCACAGCGGCACGGATTAGCTTGCCAACCGAAAGCGGATTGAAGATGGTCCCAAACGGATTGACCAGCACCTGCGCCTTGTTTTCACGCAGCCGCTTACCTATCACCTCTGCAAAGCAGGAGCCGATGGTGACCATCCCATCCTGTAGAGAAAGGTCAAGTCCGCTAGCGGGTACATGTACTTCAGTCCGGAACATAGGTATAGGTATAGGTATAGGTATAGGTATAGGTATAGGTATAGGTATAGGTATAGGTATAGGTATAGGTATAGGTATAGGTATAGGTATAGCGCAAATTAACCGGAAACGTGTAATAAAAAAAGCGCCCTGCTTTGAGGGCAGGGCGCTTTAAGTATAGTGTTTGCTAAGACTACTCAGCTACAACATTGAAGCGGATCTGGTGCTTCACTTCTTTGTGCAGGTTCAGTGTAGCGGTGTACTCACCGGCAGTTTTCACGTCCTGATCGAAAGAAATGCGCTTACGGTCTACATCGTGACCTTTAGCCTTAAGAGCCTCAGCGATCTGGTTAGTAGTAACCGAACCGAAGATTTTGCCAGTCTCACCTACTTTAGTAGGGATTTCCAGCGTGATGTCTCCGATATTGTTAGCAAGCTCCTGTGCGTCATTCTTGATCTTCTCAACTTTGTGAGCAGCCTGACGCATGTTTTCTTCAAGAACTTTTCTGTTCGTTTTGTCAGCCAGAACTGCCAGACCCTGCGGGATCAGGTAGTTGCGGCCATATCCTGGCTTTACAGTAACGATATCGTTTTTGTAACCAAGGTGCTTAACGTCATCTTTAAGTATTACTTCCATGTTCGTCCCTCCTTATTTTAAAGAATCAGTTACATAAGGTAAAATAGCCAGGTGGCGTGCACGGGCAACAGCCTGAGACACTTTACGCTGGAATTTCAGGCTAGTGCCTGTCAGTCTTCTTGGAAGAATCTTGCCCTGCTCGTTCACGAACTTAAGCAGGAAGTTACCGTCTTTGTAGTCAATGTACTTGATACCGCTCTTCTTGAAGCGGCAGTATTTCTGACGGTTTTCTTGTTTGTGTACTCTTTCGTTAACTAGGCTCATTATGCTTTAACCTCCTCTTTTTTAGCCTGTGATTTAAACTCACCTTTTCTTCTGCGCTCGTTGTAAGCAATTGCGTGCTTGTCAAGAGCTGTAGTCAAAAAGCGAACAACTTTTTCGTCGCGGCGATAAGCCAGTTCAAGCACATCAATTACAGTAGATGGGGCCTTAAACTCGATGAGGTGATAGAAACCAGTAGATTTCTTCTGGATTGGGTAAGCAAGCTTACGTAGACCCCAGTTCTCTTCGTGGATAATTTCGGCGCTATTTTCCTTAAGCACCTGTCTGAACTTCTCGACCGTTTCCTGCATCTGCGTCTCGTTCAACAGAGGCGTCAAGATGAAGACCGTTTCGTAATTTTTTAATTCCATTTGGTTATGAGAATTTTTTTGTTTTAGGGTGCAAATATACAGCAATGATTCTGTAATACAAAAACTTGCACCAAATAAATGTTATGATCAAGAGCTCTTTTTGCCATCAAGGTAATGCGGTCAGTTAAATCAGGAGCATTGTAATAACATCAGATGCCCATAGGACTTAGTAATTCTGCTTATCCTATATATATAAGGTGTACCTAAATCCGGGAAAACAGGGAGGGTTGATGAGTAAAAATCAGGAGAAAATTAAATGAAAGGTAACGACAACAAAATCAGTGGTTTATGAGTTCAAAGGTGGGTGCCGAAGAGAATGCGGATTAAGCAAGAGAGAATAGGATAATTTGGTACAAAATGAAGAGAGGAAAACTTGTGTTATTTAGAATAATTTTAAATAAAAAAGGTGATTCTGATAAAATAATGCAGAAAATGCCCTATGAATGATTGTACTGAATGGGTTATTGTGTATAGGGGTAAAAATAAGCATATAATATTTGATTAATGGGTTTCAGGTAGTAGATTTGTGCCCGTAAAGTAAATTCACCATTATACTAAACACAAGCGTCCTGGCTATGATTAGCTGTATACAAAGAGCAAAAACCAAATTCTTGATTGCCTTCTTGTTTGCCTTGGCGGCCTCTTTTGGAGTGTCGACTACAGGTTATGCACAAGGCGCAAGTCTGCCTGTAGATGATGCAGGTATTGTAAGTGCAGGCGAGTCCCTGTATAAGAACAACTGCGTTGTTTGTCACTCTGTGGGAAGCGATGTAGTAGTTGGTCCTGGTTTGAAAGGTATCAATGAGCGCAGAACGCAGCCTTGGTTGATCAGTTGGATCAAGAACTCGCAGGCATTGATCGCCTCTGGTGATAAAGACGCAATCGCGATTTACAACCAGTTTAACAAGCAGGCGATGCCTTCCTTCAATTTCTCTGATGAAGAAATTGTGTCGATGCTGACGTACATTAAGGCTTCTGAAACTGCCGTAGCTGAGACCACTGGTCCTGCAGGTGGTGCAGAGACTGCTCCAGGTGAAAACGTTGGTACTGATGCAGTTGGTGCAATCGGTGGTTATCTGGATATTGTATTGGTAGTGCTGATCATTGTATTGATCGTGCTGGTTGTGACGCTTCTTTTGATCACATCAGTATTAAAGAACTACCTGAACAAGAACAAGCAACTTGATGAGTACGATGCTGAAATTGTAAACCAGCGTTTTGACTTCTCCAAGATATATAAGTCTAAAGCCGTACGTACGCTGGTAGTGCTGATCTTTGTGATTGTTCTGCTGGATTTGGCTCTTGAAAAAGCAATGGGTATCGGTATACAGCAGGGTTATGCTCCGACACAGCCGATCGCCTTCTCGCACAAGCTGCACGCAGGTGAGCACCAGATCGACTGTAATTACTGCCACACTACTGTTTATGAAAGCAAGAGTGCCAGTATCCCTTCTGCTAATATCTGTATGAACTGCCACAGCCAGATCAAAACAGAATCACCTGAAATACAGAAGATATACAGAGCTATTGAGCGTAATAAGCCAATCGAATGGGTACGTATTCATAACCTGCCTGACCTGGCTTACTTCAATCACTCACAGCACACCCAAGTAGGTGGCGTAGAATGTCAGACCTGCCACGGTCCTATTCAGGAGATGGAAGTGGTGTATCAGTACTCACCGCTGACAATGGGCTGGTGTATTGACTGTCACCGCGAAACTCCCCTTAACACAGAAGGGAATGCATATTATGACAACCTTGTGAAGCTTCATGAAGCAAGCACGAAGTCTGCTTTCACGGTGTCATCAAATGGTGGTAACGAGTGTTCTAAGTGCCACTACTAATTAATAAAAATTAAGGATTCGAGTTTTCTAGATATAATATGCAAGACAGAATAAAATACTGGAAAGGAATAGAGGAGCTTGAAAATACTCCTGAATTCGCGAAAAACGCTCATAACGAGTTTCCAGAATTCCTGCCGATAAACGAAGCCAAAGGCGAGAGCGAGTCAACTGGTATGACTGCTCCACGCAGGGACTTCTTAAAACTGCTAGGTTTTGGTCTGGCTGCCGCTACATTGGCTTCATGTGAAGCTCCTGTAAGAAAGGCAATCCCATACCTGAACAAGCCGGTTGATGTTGAGCCAGGTGTTGCAAACTGGTATGCTACTACTTATTACAACAACGGTGACTACAATAGCGTGCTGGTTAAGACACGTGAAGGCCGTCCAATTAAAGTAGAGCCAAACCCAAGCTCAACACTTACCCCAATA
Organism: Pontibacter sp. LHS1; assembly: GCF_058932855.1. NCBI lineage: Bacteria > Pseudomonadati > Bacteroidota > Cytophagia > Cytophagales > Hymenobacteraceae > Pontibacter > Pontibacter sp. LHS1. The sequence goes on along the minus strand of NZ_JBZYWF010000014.1, from coordinate 25,506 downwards.
GGTACAAGCCCTAAAGCTCAGGGGTCTGTACTTAGCCTGTACGACAACAACAGACTGCGTACCCCGCTTATCAAAGGTAAAGAAGCTAAATGGGAGCAGGTAGACAGCGAAGTTCGCGCTGCCCTTTCAAATGTGAATGGCAAAGTGGCTTTCGTTTCCTCTACAGTAATCAGCCCATCAACTAAGCAGCTTATCAATGAGTTTGGTTCAAGACTGGGTAATTTTGAGCATGTAGTGTACGATGCCAACTCCGCTTCTGCCCTGATAGGTGCAAACGGTGGTACTGTTCCAGGATACGACTTCAGCCGAGCTAATATCATTGTAAGCATCAGCGCTGACTTTTTAGGTACCTGGGTCGCGCCGGTTCCTTTCGCTAAGCAGTACATCCAGAACAGAAAAGTATCTGCTGACAAGCCAAATATGTCCCGTCACTACCAGTTCGAGACAATCATGTCGTTGACTGGTGCCAATGCTGACATTCGTGTTCCGATCAAGCCTTCTGAAGAATTGGCAATCGTAACTGCGATCTATAATGGTTTGTCTGGCCAAGGTGTGCATGCACCGGCTAACGTTGATAAGAAAGCACTTGAAAATGCGATCAGAGACCTGCGTGCAAATAATGGACGTGCTCTGGTAGTATCAGGATCAAATGATCCGGCTGTTCAGACGTTGGTAACAGCTATCAACAGAGCGATTGGTGCAGAAGGTACTACCATCGATACAGCTTCTCCATATTTTGTGAAGCAGGGTAACGATGCGCAGATGCTGCGTCTGATCGAAGAAATGAACAATGGCAGTGTAGGAGCAGTATTCTTCTACAATGCAAACCCAGTATATGATCACCCACTTGCTGAGCAAGTAAAAACTGGTCTGGCTAAAGTTGGACTGAAAGTTTCCTTCGCTGAAAGGGTGGAAGAGACTGCTGCGCTTGTAGACTACGTAGCACCAGACAACCATTACCTGGAGTCCTGGAACGACTACGAGCCAAAGAGGGGCTTCCTGAGCCTGGCACAGCCAGTAATCAGCCCGATCTTCATGACACGTCAGGTGCAGGACAGCTTGCTGGCATGGAGCGGAAACAATACATCTTATTACGATTACATCCGCAACAACTGGAGAAAAGGTGCTGCTGGATCAGACGAGCAGTGGGAGAAGGCTGTGCATGACGGCGTGATGGAGAACGGCACAAGTATGCTGGCTCTTAACACAGGTAATGCAAGCACTATGACGGCAGCTGATGCAGCTGGCAGAGCTCCAAAAGCAATTGCTGGTGGTAGAATTGAGGCTGTTGTTTACGAGAAGATCCAGATTGGTACTGGCTCTGAAGCAAATAACCCATGGTTGCAGGAAATGGGTGACCCGATCACGAAGGCTACCTGGGATAACTACATTATGATGCCTCGCCGCATGGCAGAGGAGATGGGTGTAGTACAAGGAAACGTATTGAAGGTAACCTATGCGAACGGGAAAACGCTTGAGCTTCCTGCGCTTATCCAGCCAGGACAGGCACAAGGTACAATAGGTATAGCCATGGGCTATGGCCGTGAGCTTGACTCCATGCCAACAGCCAAAGGACGTGGTGCCAATGCCTTCCCTATCGCTACGGTAGCTGATAACACTATTCTATTTGCAGGTGCTGTACAGCTGGAGAAAACAGGCTCTACTATAGAGATCGCCCAGATGCAGACGCACCATACAATCATGGACCGTCTGGTAGTACAGGAAAACACACTGGCTAAGTACCAGGAAAATCCGAAGGAAGTGACAGAGTATGTGCGCATTGCTACGCACGAAGGTCCTGCTAAGCCAGCGGCTATTTCTCTCTGGGAGGATTACGAGTACAAGAACCACCATTGGGGTATGGTGATCGACCTTAACTCCTGTATTGGATGTGGTGCCTGTACAGTAAGTTGCCAGGCAGAAAACAATATCCCGGTAGTAGGTAAGCAGGAGGTATTGAACCGTCGTGAAATGCACTGGTTGCGTATCGACCGCTACTACAGCGCTGTGGAGCACGAAGAGAAGGATTACAAGACAATGGAGGATCCAGCGGAGAATCCAAGTGTGATCTTCCAGCCGATGCTTTGCCAGCACTGTAACCACGCTCCATGTGAGACTGTATGTCCGGTAGCTGCTACAATGCACAGCTCAGAAGGTATCAACCAGATGGCTTACAACCGCTGCGTAGGTACGCGTTACTGCGCAAACAACTGCCCTTACAAAGTTCGTCGTTTCAACTGGTTTGCTTACGCTAACAACGACAAGTTCGACTTCAATATGAACAACGACCTTGGAAAAATGGTGTTGAACCCGGACGTAACGGTTCGTTCCCGTGGTGTGATGGAGAAATGCTCGTTCTGCGTACAGCGTGTTCAGCTAGGTAAATTGGAAGCCAAGCGAGAGAACAGAAGACCGGTGGACGGTGAGATCGTGACGGCCTGTGCCCAGTCTTGCCCTACAGATGCCATCATCTTCGGTGACATGCTGGATCCAGAAAGCCGTGTGTCTAAGCTACTAGCCCGTGAAAAAGGCGAGCGTGCCTTCCACGTACTGGAAGAACTGAACGTACAGCCGAACGTGACTTACCTGACAAAAATTAGAAACTTAGCTTAATTTATAAATTAGATAGCGCTATGCAGCACGTATCTCCGATAAGAGAGCCTCTGGTAACGGGGGGTAAAACATACCACGATATCACCGAAGATGTCTGCAGACAGGTGGAGGCCAAGCCCAACGCACGTTGGGCCGCAGCCCTTGCTGTAGCTCTTGTAGGCCTTGCTATTTTCATCTACTCAACTTATCGTACGCTTTGGTTCGGTATTGGTGAGTGGGGCCTGAACAAAACAGTAGGTTGGGCATGGGATATTACCAACTTCGTATGGTGGGTAGGTATTGGTCACGCCGGTACATTGATCTCAGCCATCCTTCTCCTGTTCCGTCAGAAGTGGAGAACTTCCATTAACCGCGCAGCGGAAGCGATGACAATCTTCGCTGTAATCTGCGCCGCGATGTTCCCGGTTCTGCACATGGGCCGTCCATGGTTGGCTTACTGGGTACTTCCTCTACCAAACACGTTTGGTTCACTTTGGGTTAACTTTAACTCACCGCTCCTTTGGGACGTATTTGCGATCTCTACTTACTTCTCTGTATCGCTGGTATTCTGGTACATCGGTCTGATTCCAGACTTTGCTACCATCCGAGACAGAGCAACTGGCCCAATCGCCCGTAGAGCATATGCATTCCTTTCTTTTGGCTGGACTGGTTCCGCTAAAGCCTGGTCACGCTACGAGACAGTATCGCTTATCCTGGCGGGTCTTGCAACACCACTGGTACTTTCTGTACACACGATCGTATCCATGGACTTTGCAACCTCTGTTATTCCAGGCTGGCACACGACCATTTTCCCTCCATACTTCGTGGCAGGTGCGATCTTCTCTGGTTTCGCGATGGTACTGACGCTGATGATCATCACGCGTAAAGTGTTCAAACTGGAAGATTACATCACACTGGAGCACGTGGAGTCGATGAACAAGGTAATTATCCTGACAGGTTCTATCGTAGGCGTGGCTTACATCACAGAGTTCTTCATTGCATGGTATTCAGGTGTGGAATACGAGCAGTACGCTTTCATTAACCGTGCTACAGGTCCTTACTGGTGGGCATACTGGTCCATGATGACTTGTAACGTAATCACGCCACAGCTTTTCTGGTTTAGAAGCATCAGAAGAAGCCTGACAGCTACTTTCATCATCTCTATCTTCGTTAACATTGGTATGTGGTTCGAGCGATTTGTAATTATCGTGACATCACTGCACAGAGATTTCCTGCCTTCTTCCTGGGCGATGTTCTCACCAACCATTATTGACGTTGGTATCTATGTAGGAACAATCGGTTTGTTCTTCACACTGTTCCTGTTGTTTGCCAAGTTTTTCCCTGTAGTGAACATGGCGGAAGTGAAAGCTATTCTGAAGTCTTCTTCAGAAGTTAAGCATCATCCACATGGCACAATGCACGGTACTGATAAGGATTCGCACACTAATACACATCCATAGCAATGACTAAAAAATTCGTTCTAGGTATCTACGATGATGAGGATGTCCTGCTGCAGGCCATCGAGAACGTCCGGGCTGCCGGTACTAAAATTTACGAAGTTTTTTCGCCGTACCCGATCCACGGTATCGATGATGTATTAGGTATCAAGCGTTCAAGACTTCCGATCGTAGCGTTTTTCTGCGGTTTGTTCGGAACTTCCTTTGCACTCTGGATGCAGATCTGGATGCTGGGTTTTGACTGGCCAATGATCATCGGTGGTAAGCCACATATCGCGTTGCCATCTTTTATCCCTGTTACATTTGAGCTTACTGTACTGTGTGCTGCATTTGGTATGGTGATCACTTTCTTCATTGTAACAAAACTGAAGCCTTCATTCAAGGTGAACGTTTTTGACAAGCGCTCTACAGACGACAAGTTTGTGATGGCGATCGAGGTTACAGAAGGTGTGACTGATATGAATGCACTGAACGATCTACTTCGTTCTAACGGCGCAATTGAAGTTAACGAGAAGGAGGTAATCAAATAATGAAAGGTCTATTAAATTTAGGTATTAAAGCCTCTGCCATACTATTCTCAGGCGCAATGCTGGTAGCCTGTAGCAATGAAAAAGATCCAGGTCTTGAGTTTGCTCCAGACATGTATCACTCTATACCGCTGGACCCTTACTCGCAGGTAAAAGAAAACCTTTACAACCCGGGCGGTATGAACATGCGCGAGCCTGCTCATGGTACAGTTGCCCGCGGCAAAATGGGCTACAACATGTACCTGTCGAAAGACGAGGCTGAAGTAGCAGGTGTTGAGCTGAAAAACCCTCTGGAGTACAATGACCAGCACTTAGCAGAAGGCCAGGTTTTATATACTCGCTTCTGTGCTTCATGCCATGGTGACCAGGGTGATGGACAAGGTTTGGTTGGACAGAAATTCAAAGGTGTGCCATCTTACTCAGCAGGACGTGTTGCAGAACTTCCAGCTGGCCATATTTACCATGTGATCACAAATGGACGTGGACGTATGATGCCGCATGGTTCACAGGTTAACCCGACTGAACGTTGGAAAATTGTAATGTATGTGCAGCAGTTACAGGGTGGTGAAGCACCAGCACCTGCAGCTGATGAAGCAGAAACTACAGAAGAATCAGGTACTACACCTAATAACTAAGTCTAAGGCATAATATCAAAAGGATAATGACAGAAGAAAGACTCATCATTTCCAGAAAAACGAATAACAAGTTTTTCTTAATGATAGCTATAGGTGTTGTACTACTTATAGCTGGAATCATCATCGCTGCCATGGGCGGAGGCGATGCGCATCATGCTGAAGGGCATGGTGAGGCTGCAGCAGCTAGCCATGAAGCAGCCTCTTGGCTAAAAAGGCTCTATGTAAACCTTTGGTTAAATAATGTATACTTCACAGGTATAGCACTTGTAGGTGTATTTTTCGTTGCCGTACAGTATGTGGCTTATGCCGGATGGTCTGTACTGATAAAGCGTATTCCTGAAGCATTGGGCTACTATCTACCAATTGGTGGTGCAGTAATGCTGATCGTGTTCCTGCTCGGTGGTCATGATATTTTCCACTGGACGCATGACTATCTTTATGATGTGAACGACGAGCGTTATGACCCAATAATCGCTGGTAAAGCCCCTTATTTGAACTTCTGGTTCTTCCTGATCAGAATGATTGCTTACTTCGTTCTTTGGATACTCTTCTTCAACTGGTTGAGAAGAAACTCTCTGAATGAAGATTTGAATGGTGGTACTTCCTACTATCACAAGAGCATTCGTATTTCTGCGATGTTCCTGGTAGTATTCGGTGTTACTTCTTCTACATCAGCATGGGACTGGGTACTTTCGATTGACACACACTGGTTCTCTACTATGTTTGGCTGGTATGTGTTTGCAAGCTGGTGGGTATCTGGTTTGGCAGCGATCACATTGACAGTGATAATCCTGAAGCAGAATGGTTACCTGAAAATGGTAAATGCAAACCACCTGCACGATTTAGGTAAGTTTGTATTTGCATTCTCTATCTTCTGGACATACATCTGGTTCTCTCAGTTCATGCTGATCTGGTATGCAAACATTCCAGAAGAATCAATCTACTTCATTGAGCGATTAGGTGGTAACGGCGGACACTTCAAGTGGATTTTCTTTACTAATCTTATTGTAAACTTTGCATTCCCGTTCCTTGTTTTGATGACAAGAGATGCGAAGCGTCAGATGATCATGCTCAAAATCGTTACGATTGCAATTCTGGTTGGTCACTGGTTAGACTTCTATCTGATGATGATGCCAGGTACAATGCGTGCTGATGCAACTATTGGATTTATTGAGATCGGGACAACTCTTATTTTCCTTGGGGTATTCTTACTTACCTTCACAAAAGGTTTGGCTAAAGCTTCGCTGGTGCCAGTAAATCACCCATTCCTGGAAGAGAGTGTTCACCATCATGTTTAGAGATCATACTAAAAGCGTTATATAATGATTACGTTCGCCATAGGTTTATCCATAGTCCTGTTATTAGTTATCCTGTTCCTTTTATTCAGGATCGGGACGCTAGCCTCCATCTTTAGAGGATCGACACAGCGTGCTGTCGGAACCACCAAAACAAGTAACAAAGTAAACAGCCTGTTGCTGCTCCTCTTCCTGATTGGAGGAGGTGCGGCATTCGCCTGGTCTTTTGCCGATTCATGGGAGAACATGAACCAGCCGCTTGCCTCTGTGCATGGCGCCTGGACTGATAGCCTTTTCTGGACTACCATGATCGTAATCGGTATCGTGTTTGTGATCACGCAAATTCTACTTTTCTGGTATTCTTATAAATACCAGCATAAAGATGATAAGCGTGCTTATTACTACCCACACAACAACAAGTTAGAGATCGTTTGGACAATGATTCCTGCTGTTGTGATGGCTCTGTTGGTATTCGCCGGTTGGAAAACATGGGCAAATATCACAAGTGCTGCCCCCGCCGACGCTGTTGTGGTAGAGGTGATGGGTAAGCAGTTCAGCTGGCTTGTTCGCTACCCAGGTGCAGATGGTAAATTGGGTGAGGCTAGTGTAAACTTCATCGATGCTACAAATGAAATGGGTGTAAACTTCAGCGATCCTAATGCAATGGATGACTTTATGCCACGTGAGATTCACGTACCTAAGGGCAAACCAGTGCTGTTGAAGATTCGCTCAAGAGATGTAATTCACAGTGTATTCCTTCCGCATTTCCGTGTTAAAATGGATGCAGTGCCAGGTATGCCAACCAAGTTCTGGTTTGTGCCTAGTAAAACAACAGCTGAAATGCGTACTGAAACAGGGAACCCTGAATTCAACTACGAATTGGCCTGTACTGAAATCTGCGGCCGTGGCCACTTTGCGATGCGCTTTATTTTGGTGGTTGATGAACCTGAGGAGTACGAGGAGTGGTTAGCTTCACAGACACCATTTATCGAGCAAAATCCACAGCTTCTAACAAAGTTCACCCACGATTCAAAAGATCAGGTGGTGCTTGAGAAGAGTGCAGAAGAAGTAAAAACAGAGTTGTAGCATTAAACTTAATCAACAATGTCGAGTACAGATATCTCTCTTAATAAGGATGTGCATCATGCCCACGACGAGCATGATCATCATCACGACCAAAACTTCTTTGAGAAGTACATCTTCAGCCAGGACCACAAAGTTATTGCGAAGCAGTTTCTTTTTGCAGGTATCTTCTGGGGCTTTGTAGGTGGCTTCCTGTCTATTATTTTCCGTTTGCAGCTTGGCTGGCCTGAAGCAACATTTACTTTCCTGGAGCCTATTCTGGGTAACTGGATCGTAAATGGAAAGCTAGACCCGGAGTTCTATCTGGCGCTGGTAACTATGCATGGTACCATTATGGTGTTCTTCGTGCTTACAGCTGGTCTGAGCGGTACATTCAGTAACTTCCTGATCCCGTTGCAGATTGGTGCCCGTGACATGGCATCTGGTTTCATGAACATGCTTTCTTTCTGGATTTTCTTCCTGGCAAGTGTAATCATGTTTATCTCTCTGTTTATTGAGACAGGTCCTGCTGCGGGTGGTTGGACAGTTTACCCACCATTGAGTGCACTTCCACAGGCAATTTCAGGCTCAGCTATGGGTATGACGCTTTGGTTGGTAAGTATGGCTTTGTTCATTGTATCTCAGTTGTTAGGTGGTGTAAACTACATCACAACTGTGATTAACCTGAGAACCAAAGGCATGTCGATGACGAAGTTGCCACTCACAATCTGGGCCTTCTTCCTGACTGCTATCCTGGGTCTGCTTTCATTCCCGGTTCTGTTCTCTGCTGCACTACTATTGATATTCGACCGTAGCTTCGGTACAAGCTTCTACCTTTCTGATATCTATATCGCTGGAGAGGCTCTTGCACATACTGGTGGTAGCGCCATTCTGTTCCAGCACTTGTTCTGGTTCCTTGGTCACCCAGAGGTATATATCGTTATCCTTCCAACATTTGGTATTGTTTCTGAAGTAATCGCTACTAACTCTCGTAAACCAATCTTCGGTTACAGAGCCATGATCGGTTCCATGCTGGGTATCTCATTACTATCATTCGTAGTATGGGCGCACCACATGTTTGTAACAGGTATGAACCCATTCCTGGGGTCAGTTTTCATGTTCCTGACGCTAATTATTGCGGTACCTTCTGCGGTGAAAGTATTTAACTGGATTGCTACCCTGTGGAGAGGTAATATCCGTTTCACAACAGCCATGATGTTTGCGATCGCCTTCGTTTCGCTCTTCATCTCGGGTGGTTTGACAGGTATTATTCTGGGTAACTCTGCACTGGATATACAGCTGCACGACACATACTTTGTAATTGCTCACTTCCACCTAGTGATGGGTGCTGCAGCGTTCTTTGGCATGTTCTGCGGTATATACCACTGGTTCCCTAAGATGTTCGGTCGTATGATGGACGAAAAACTAGGTTTTGTTCACTTCTGGTTGACATTCTTGTCTGCTTACCTGGTGTTCATGCCAATGCACTACATCGGTATAGCTGGCTTCCCAAGAAGATATTACTCTTGGACAGGTTTCGATGCATTCAACACCTTTACTGACCTGAACAGCTTTATCAGTATAGCGGCTATCATGGGCTTCGCTGCACAGTTGATCTTCTTGTTCAACTTTATCTACAGCATTTTCAAAGGTCGTCGTGCTACTGCTAACCCATGGCACTCAAACACACTGGAGTGGACAACTCCTGTTAATCCAGGACACGGTAACTGGCCAGGGGAGATTCCAACAGTATACAGATGGCCTTACGATTATAGTAAACCAGGTGCTGCTGAGGATTACATCCCGCAGAACGTACCTTTCTCTCAGACGCAGTCTTCAAACCTGCCGTACGAGAGGGATTTAGAATAGCTTAAATGACAGATAAATCTTTTCCATACAAAAGGTTTAGAAATATTGGAGTACTTACAGTATTAGCTGTGTACTTTCTAATATTAGTTGGAGGAATCGTGCGGAGCACGGGCTCAGGAATGGGATGTCCGGACTGGCCCAAGTGTTTTGGCAGTTGGGTTCCTCCAACTGATGTTAGCCAATTACCAGACGATTATCTGGAAGTCTACAAAGAACAGCGTGTAGAGAAAAACAAGAGACTAGCTGGGTTTCTGGATAACATAGGTTTTGACAAAGCAGCAGGCGAACTGAGAGATCATCCGCTTCAACACATTGAAACAGATTTCAATGTTACGAAGACATGGATCGAATATATCAATCGCTTGGTAGGGGCTGTGATTGGGGTATTGATCTTCCTGACAGTGCTGTATGCTATACCTTATCTGAAAACTGACAAACCTGTTTTCTTCATCTCATTCTTGAGTTTTGTACTAGTTGGTATACAGGGGTGGTTGGGCTCTATAGTCGTGTCTACAAACTTGCTACCTGTAACCATTACAATCCATATGGCACTGGCGCTGGTGCTTGTAGCCTTACTGCAGTATGCGGTGATTCGGTCGCAGTCTGCTTTTATCGTTCCACGATTTGATGCCTCGAAGCACTTGTTCTTCGTTATCGGATTGGTAGCTGCTGCTACTTTTGTTCAGATACTAATTGGAACGCAGGTTCGTGAAGAAGTGGATATAGTTGCTTTCGAAATGAATGGTAGCAACAGAGATCTTTGGGTAGACCAACTGGGTTCGAGTTTTTATATCCACCGGTCTTTTTCTATCCTGTTACTGGTACTTCATCTTTATATGGCTTATTTAATCTATAAGCTCAAAGATCGCCAGTTGAATATGATGACGAACTGGATGATAGTGTTATTGGTTGCTGAAATAGTGTTTGGGGTAATCATGGCTTATTTTGCCATACCTGCATTCCTGCAGCCGTTACACTTGACGATAGCTACCTTACTATTCGGTGTTCAGTTTTTGATATTAATTTTTTATTACTACGCCTCAAAAAAGGCGGTTGAAAAACCGGTAGTGGTTCTTAGCTAATGATTACAAATAGATCAGAATCGGTACTGTCTCTAGCCAATATGGCACAAAAGGCATCAGCATATTTTAAGCTCCTGAAGTTTAGATTAAGTTTTACAGTAGCTTTCTCAAGTGCTATAGGCTATATCCTAGGACATCCGGGGGGAAGTTGGATTCAGATAGCATTGGTCATGCTGGGTGGGTTGATGGTCACAGGCGCTGCCAATATTGTGAACCAGATTCTCGAGAAGGACCTGGACAAGTTAATGAAGCGCACAGCAAACAGGCCGCTTCCAACTAATACACTGAGTGTAACTGAAGCAGCTATTTTTGGCGCGCTGATAGGAGTTGGTGGTTTATTTATTTTAGCGAGCTTTTTTAACACATTGACAGCAGCTATTGCGTTGTTGTCACTCGTTCTTTACGGTTTTATCTATACGCCATTGAAGCGTATCAGCCCTATCAACGTTTTTGTTGGTGCTATACCTGGTGCTTTACCGCCGCTGATCGGTTGGGTAGCCGCAACAGGCGTAGTGAGTGTAGAGGCCTGGATTCTTTTCGGGATACAGTTTATTTGGCAGTTTCCACATTTTTGGGCAATTGCCTGGGTGCTGGATGAAGATTATAAGAAAGCAGGTTTTAAAATGCTCCCAATGGAAGGGGGAAAGAACCTGAAAACTGCTTTTCAGATCATGATCTATACCCTGGTGCTGATTCCACTAAGTTTGCTGCCTCTGCAGTTTGGCATGACCGGTACCACCTCAGCGCTGATCGCTGTTATATGTGGGGTATTGTTTCTGGCCCAGACGTTTCATCTAATGCGCACTTGTACCAACAAGGCGGCGATGAACATTATGTTTGGGTCCTTTTTGTATTTGCCTATTGTGCAGATAGCTTTCGTTTTAGATAAATTATAGGATATGGATATGGTTGCCAAATCATTGGGAGAGGAGAACAACACAGGAGGAGTACATCCATTAAAATTTACGCTGTGGTTGCTTATTATTAGTATAATTATGATGTTTGCAGCCTTTACGAGCGCTTATTTAGTGCGTCGTGCAGAAGGCAACTGGCTGGAATTTGACCTGCCAAACATCATGTTGATTAACACGGTAATTATTGCTTTGAGCAGTGTTACAATGCAGCTTGCCCATAATGCTGCAGCTCAGGATAATATAGCAAAGCTGCGCCTGATGCTGTACTTGACTTTCGGATTGGGAATCGCTTTTCTGATCGGACAGTGGAATGGATGGGCTGAGTTGGTTAATAACAATGTATTCTTTGGAGGGGAGTCTAGTAACCCTTCCGGTTCATTTATGTATGTATTAACAGGTGTACATGGTTTTCACCTGATCACTGGTCTCATTTATGTGGCGGTGGTAATTATATCAAGTCTACGTTATAAAGTTCACTCGAAGAGCATGCTGCGTATACAGTTATGCACCATTTATTGGCACTTCCTGGGTGGCCTTTGGCTGTACTTGTATCTATTTTTGAGATTAAATCACTAAACACGTTTTTTTCAATACTAAACTATGTCTACATCAACTACGCTGGAAGCACCTAAAACAGGTACATGGGATGGTGGTAATGAACCACTAAAAGCGAGCTATGGAAAACTCATGATGTGGTTTTTCCTACTTTCTGACGCCTTTACTTTTGGTGCACTCCTGATTGTTTATGGCCTGTCTCGTCACAGTCATCTTCCTTACACTGGAAGTCCGGATGACTTTACATTCTCAACTGAATGGTGGCCAATACCGGAGAAAGTTTTTAACGCCTTCCCTGGATTCCATGGAGTAGATCTTCCATTGGCATTTGTGGCCCTGATGACCATGATCCTCATTCTGAGTTCGGTTACCATGGTATTGGCAGTAGAAGCTGGACATAGAATGGATAAGAATGATGTACAGAAATGGTTGATGTGGACGATTCTGTTCGGTAGCATTTTCCTTGGTTGCCAGGCTTGGGAATGGGCTCACTTTATATCTGGTACAGACGAGGGTATGCTATTGGCTGACGGTACACGCATCTTTGGTGCTAACCTCACCATGAACCAATATGGTCCGCCTTTGTTTGCCGACCTGTTCTTCTTCATCACTGGTTTCCACGGTACGCACGTATTCTCTGGTGTTGTCCTGCTAATCATGGTGTTCATCAACACAGTGAATGGGGTATACCACAAACGTGGTCACTATGAAATGGTTGAGAAAGTTGGTCTTTACTGGCACTTTGTAGACTTGGTATGGGTATTCGTATTTACCTTCTTCTACCTGATTTAATTTATTAATCATAAACTATCACAGCTGCAGTTCCCGCCTGGAGCGGGACTGCCTCTCTAAAACATAAAGTATACTATGGCAGCTCATTCGGATCACTCCAACGATCTTCACCAGACAGGTGAGATACCTAAAGCGCAGACAAAAGTTATCTGGAAAACATTCTTTATCCTGGTAGCCCTAACTGCAGTAGAGTTCCTTTTCGCCTTTACAATGGACGCAGGTACGCTTCGTAATGCGATCTTTATAATTCTGACCATCTTTAAGGCGTTCTACATTGTAGCGGAGTTCATGCACTTAAAGCATGAGTCAAAAGCCTTGATCTGGTCTATCCTTATACCTATGGCACTTGTTATCTGGTTAATGGTGGCTTTGATTTCAGAAGGTAGCTATTACTTCGATTCAATAAGAAATTACTTCAACTAAGTACACATATTATGAGTAACTCAAAGGCACTAATATTAGGTATCCTATTATTAGTGCCTCTTCTTATTTTTATATTTATCGGAAGCTTTGGTGAGCACCACTACACGCTCCGTAAATATTTTCCTCAGGTAACCGCTACAGGTGAGGTACAGCGTGATACCAAAGGGGATACACTCTTCAACCAAGTGCCTGCTTTCCAACTCACTTCACAGCAAGGCCATACAATCTCTCAGGAAGACCTTGACGGCCATATCTATGTAGCTGACTTCTTCTTCGCGACTTGCCCCGATATTTGCAAAGCAATGTCTTCGCAAATGGTGCGTGTGCAAGAAGCTTTTCAGGATGAGGAACAGGTAAAACTGGTATCCTTTACTGTTAACCCTGAATATGACACTCCTGAGGTACTAAGCGAATATGGCGAACGATATGGAGCTGACCCTGCGAAGTGGTATTTCTTGACAGGTGACCGTGACAAAATTTATAGCTTAGCTCAGAAAGGTTTCTATTTGCCGGTTATGAAAGTAGAAGGCCAGCAAGACTTTATCCACAGCGAAAAATTTATGCTAGTGGATAAAGACAGGTATGTGCGGGGGATATATGATGGCACTGATAAGGAAGACGTGGATCGCCTGATACTGGAAATTAAAGTTCTTTTAGATGAATACAGCAAATCAAAATAGTCCAGCGGCTGGTAATGACAAGAAGTTCTTAATACTGATTGCCATTCTATCGATTGCTATACCTGTCGTTGTGGCTATGCTTTTCTTTATGCCGAAAGAAGGCTCAAGCAGTGTGGATGTGTCTTTTCTGCCAACGCTGCATGCGATACTGAATTCTTTAACAGCCTTTGCTCTGGTTATTGGTTACTACAACATTCGTAAAGGGAATATCAGAGTGCACCGTAATGCCATGGCAACTGCCTTTGGCCTCTCGGCTGTATTTCTGGTGTCGTACGTAACTTACCATTTTCTGGGGGAGCGCACGATATATGGAGGTGATGGCTTTCTTAAGGTATTTTACTACTTTATTCTTCTTACACATATTGTACTTGCCGTGGTGATTGTGCCGTTGGTACTTCTTTCGATGTATTTTGCTCTTTCAGAGCAGTTCGTGCGTCATCGTCGTATATCAAAATGGACGTTCCCGATCTGGCTTTATGTAGCCATAACGGGTGTGCTCGTTTATATTTTGATTTCTCCGTACTATAGTTAGAACCAGGAACATTTAACGCTTGTTTTATGATCATGAAGCGCCAATTATCTAAAATATTTATTCTCGGCCTGATGATGCTTACGCTAAGTCTGGTATCTACAGAGGCCTATAGCCAATGTGCCATGTGTCGTGCCACAGTTGAGTCAAATGTTGGTACCGGCAGTACAGAATCAGATTCCCAGGTAGGAGCAGGATTGAATACCGGTATTCTATACTTGATGCTGATACCCTATGTACTGGTAGGTACTGTAGGATTTCTGTGGTATAAAAGCAGTCAGAAAAAGAAAGCTGCTAGAAACGCTTAAGCACTGAGTATCAAAGTAGCATACTTTGTTAATTTTCCTGAGCAGTAGCGACTATTTTCAGTTTATATCATTAACCACATGCAGGCAGCAAGTCTTGCATGTGGTTTTATTTTGTCATCAAATTTTTTGGTGTGAAATTTGATCCGGTTTTGGTCCGGATTACACACTTCTTCCGGAATTAAACATGCCTTGAGGCTGTTAGTTACATTTTAGCTGCCTAAAGGTCATGCTCTTATAACACGAAATGCTTAAATTCGTGGGTAATCCATGCTGCTTTGAACCGTAATATTGCGCCAATACTCTTATTTGCCCTTGCTGTGCTGTGCTTTATGGCGACAGCTTTTTTGCATTATAAGGTACCGGCTTCCTGGCTTCAGGCTGATAGAGAGCAGACGCAGCAGCGTATAACGCAGCGGGTTCAGGCACTGTTACTGGATGCTCACCAGGAGTCTGTTCAACTCGGCGAACAACTACAGACAGGCCGTACAAGCTTTTCAAAGCTCCTGTCTAAAACACACTACCCAACTTTTGTTTACAAAAATGGGCGTTTGCTGTTCTGGTCTGACCATACAGTTATACCAGACCTGGACCTGCCCCCGACAGCTCGTCAAACATCAACCATTCGTAATAGTTACGGCACCTTTGTGGTCATGCCCCATCGGGTCCATGATTACGACATCTTTACTTACATTCCACTTCAGATAGATTATGGCATAACAAATGACTACCTGTCGTCGGGCTTGCAGAAAAGTATTTTCGGGAAAGCTGACGTTCGACTAGTGCTTGATAACCCAGGGCAGTTGCCACAGGTAAAGACCAGTGAAGGTGAATTCCTGTTTGCACTCGATCATGGGTCTGATCGCATCGATTCTGGGTTTGATGACCTTCAACTTATTTTGCTCACCTTAGGGGCTGTTCTTTTTGTTTGGTTTAGCATTTCATTAAGCAAGATCTTCCTGAAGCGTCAGCGCTACACCCAAGGTATTGTGCTTTTACTGACCCTGCTGGTTGGATTTAGGTTTGCACTCTTATTGCTCAACCTCCCTTTTCTGATTGTCGAAACTGAGCTCTTTGATCCGCGCCTGTATGCTGCGTCATTTTGGTCCCCTTCAGTAGGCGATCTGGCGCTTAATGTACTGCTGCTTGTTACAGTTGCCTGGGCTGCTTATTACTTGTTTCACAAAAATGAAGTATTAAATACCGTTAAAGCGTATTCTGCTGACAAGAGTAAGGTGGTACTTGGAGCTGCCATGGTGGGATTTTTTGTGTTGCTAGCCATATTATTCCGCTTTTACTATGGCATATACCATAACTCTCCGCTAGCACTCGACATTAACCAATCCATCGCGTTGGAGCGGTATAAATTGGTGATGTACAGTCTGATGTTCTTGCACACTGTGGCGCTGAGCCTGTTTAGCTATATGTTGGCTTCTGTAGCCAATGTGCTGTTGCGCAAGTCAAATGGCTGGTGGCCCTATAAGATTTTACTGGGAGTAACGGTTGTGCTTACCATGCTGGCTCTGGTATTGGATATGCGCTGGCTGCCCGTGCTCCTGATAGGCCTCGTTTTCTGGATTGTCATTCTGCTGGCGGCACAGCATCGGCAGGCGATCAGTTTACCATACCGCACCTACCTGTTTTTCTTTCTCATCATTGCTGTAAGCAGCTTAACTGGAGCAGCTTCTCTTTACACGCATTTCCAAAGCGAGCTGTTAGCCTACAAGCAGAAGTTCGCTTTTGACCTGATGCAGGGCAATGATGTACTGGCCGAGTATCTGCTGGAAGAAGACGTGGCGGTGCGGGTATCGGAAGATGCCCTCATACAATCCAAGATGAAGGGGCCGTATGTCGATGCCTTCTTCATTAAGCGCAAGATATCCCGACAGTTTCTTCCGGACTATTTTGATAAGTATGAAGCGAACATTCTTTTGTTTGACAGTCAGGGGCGAACACTGGAAAGTGCCGATACCACAGCTGCTACATTAGATGAGCTAAGGCAAAAATATGCTGTACCTCAGAACAGAACCGAGTACGATAATCTATACCTGGTTAATGATCCTGCCCGACCGCATACCCGCTTTTACCTGAAGTTAATTGAAGTACCTCTGGGTACACAGCAGTACGGGACGATCGTGCTGCAATTGAGTCTCAAAGAGCTGCTCCCCAATAGCCTGGTGCCTGAGTTACTGGCAGGGCAACAGCACCAGCAGCCTTTCAGAGCCGATATCCTGAGTTACGGAATTTATGAAAAGGGCAGGCTGACATACAGCGAAGGCGAATTTGACTATGCCACCAATTTCGACAGGAGCGAGTTGGAACGAAGTGAGCTGTATAAGCAGGGAGCAACGGAGGCAGGTTTTCACCACTTGGGTGTTAAAACCGACTACGGCCCGACCGTGATCATTACGACGAGTAAGTATGGAGCCCGAGAAGTACTCTCTAATTTTTCCTTCCTGTTCCTGTACTTTACCGGCTGCCTCATTGTGGTGGCTGTGCTTTACATCCTGCTGAACCGGGAGCGACTGCGTGATTTTCAGCCCAACTTCAGTACCAAGATCCAGCTTTTCCTGAACTTTGGTATACTGCTGCCCCTCATGTTGGTGAGTATTGTAACGGCTAGCCTGGTAACAGGCTCTTACAAGAAAGACCTGCTTTCGTCTTACGAGAAAAAAGGCGAGGCTATACAGGACCATCTAAGCAGACCGACTACGCTCGAAGTGCTGCCCGACCGCAATCGCTTGCTGCGACGTGTTGCTTCCATTGCAGCACTATCAGAAGCTGATGTGAGTCTTTATGATCGTAACGGACGCCTGCTGGTAACCAGTCAGCCCCTTATTTTTGAGTCAGGGCTGCTGTCCAAACTGGTCAATCCACATGCTTTTGCGGCTATATCGGAGCGACAGGCTTTGCGTGTACTCCTCGATGAGCAAGCCGGTAACCTGAGTTTCAATGCGCTATACCTGCCGCTTCGTCCTGACAATGATCCGGAGAAGTTGATTGGCTTTATAGGTTTACCTTTCTTTGACTCAGAGCGACAGCTGGACCTGAAGCTGATCGAGCTGATCACAACCACAATGAATATCTTCACTGTGATGTTCATCGTGTTTATCATCCTGACCTTCTTTGCCTCCAGAGCCTTGACGGTGCCGCTTCGTATGTTGGCTGAGAAGCTGAAACATACTTCCCTGACTGGCAAAAATGAAATGCTGGCTTATGAAGGGGCCGATGAGATCGGGATGCTGGTGAATGAGTATAACCGCATGCTGCTGACACTGGAGCAGAACAAGGTAGAACTGGCGATGCGCGAGAAAGAAGCGGCCTGGCGGGAAATGGCGCGGCAGGTGGCGCACGAGATAAAAAATCCGCTCACTCCGATGAAGCTTTCGCTGCAGTACCTCCAGAAGGCCATTGCAGAAAAGAACCCGAATACGGAGCAGATGATTAATAAGATCTCGCATACCCTGATCACGCAGATCAACATTCTCAGCGATATCGCCACTTCGTTTTCCAACTTCACTTCCATGCCCGAGCCAAAAGCCGAGCTGATGGACCTGGGGGCTGCCCTGCACAAAGCCGCCGACCTGCACACGAATCCGGCATCTGTGAAAACGAGGCTGCGTATGCCTGAAGAACCGGTGATGGTGATGGCCGATGAGGCGCTGATGGTGCGGACTTTCAACAACTTGTTGCTGAACGCCATACAAGCGGTGCCTGCCGACCGGAAGCCTGTGATCAAAATAGACCTGAAGGTGGATGGGAATAACACGGCGCTGGTGTCAATAGCTGACAACGGCAGCGGTATACCTGCCGAGATTCAGCACAAAGTATTTATACCTAACTTTAGTACTAAGTACACTGGCTCAGGTATAGGCTTGGCCGTAGCCAAAAAAGGAATTGAAAACGCAGGTGGTCGCATTTGGTTTGTGACAGAAGAGGGAGAGGGGACGACGTTTTACATTTCTTTACCGCTGGCCACCGCATGATTCGAAGCCTGATCACCGGCATCCTGCTGTTGCTGCTGAGCCTGCCTGCGCTGGCCCAGGCTCCTGTGAGCAACCGGCACTGCAAGTGGCTGTACCTCACCGATTATCCCCAACAACTCGATACCCTGACGATTGACGTCAGCACCATCACCTTCGTAGGTCCCCGCAAAGACCAGTTCAAATTTGACTATAACTACTACACCCACGAATTTAAACTGACCGAGTTTCCGGCTCCTACTTACCAGATCATGGATACGCTTGGAACAATGGTGCCTATACCTGACTCGGTGTTGGTCTGTTACAGAACTTTGCCACTGAGTCTGGCTAAGCCCGCTTACCGCCGCGATATTATGAAGCTGGACCGGAGCGTCTCTCCCCGAGAGTTTTATAAGGAGGACTTTGCACAGCGGGAAGAAATCTTCAAGACTCCCGGCCTGAACAAAACGGGTAGTATCTCACGGGGGATCTCTTTTGGTAACACGCAGAACGTATTTGTCAATTCGGCGCTGAACCTGCAGTTGGACGGTAAGTTAACCGACGACATTAGCATTACAGCAGCTATTACCGATCAGAATATACCTTTCCAACCGGAGGGGAATACGCAGCAGCTGAACGAGTTTGACCGGGTATACATTACACTCAAGCACAAGCAGTGGCAGCTGTCGGCTGGGGATGTGGTGTTGCGCAGCAAGCCGTCCTACTTCATGCAGTTTTACAAAAACGTGCAGGGCGGCGCATTCGAGACTACCATCGGCAAGTCTCCGGAAAAGCTGGGTACCACTACGGTAGCTGCTTCGGTGTCGAAAGGTAAGTTTGCCTCTCAGGCCGTGGAGGCGCTGGAAGGTGTGCAGGGACCTTACCGATTGCGCGGTCCTAATAACGAGCGTTTTATCATTGTGCTGGCCAATTCGGAGCGGGTGTTCCTGGACGGCCGCCTGCTGACCCGTGGTTTCGATTTTGATTACGTGATCGACTACAACCAGGCTGAGATCACCTTTACGACACGCCACGTCATCACCAAAAACTCCCGCATTCGGGTAGACTTCGAGTACTCCGACCTCAACTACAGCCGCAGCATCTACCACGCCAGCCACTACCAGCAACTGGGCAAAGTGCAGGTATACGCCAACTACTACAACGAATCCGATAACCCAAACAATCTGCTGCACCTTGACCTTCGGGATGACGAGAAACGTCTGCTTGCAGGTATAGGCGATAGTCTGAATATGGCCGTTACATCGGGCGCGACACAGGTGCCTTTCGATCCGGCACAGGTACTCTACGCCCAGCGCGACACCATGGCAGATGGTGTACCGCAGCAGGTATATATCTTCTCGAGCCATCCGGACTCAGCCATATACAATGTGCGGTTTTCGGAAGTAGGGGCGAATCGGGGTAACTATGTGGCGGCAAGCAATGCCGTGAACGGCCGGGTATACCGCTGGGTAGCACCGGTAAATGGCGTGCCGCAGGGTAACTATGCCCCCGTGCGTATTCTGCCCACTCCCCGTAAGAAACAGCTGATCACGCTGGGTGGTAACTATGAGCTGGAGAAAGGCGTGAATTTCTTCCTGGAAGGTGCCGCTTCGCAAAATGACCTGAACCGTTTCTCCCGCCTCGATGCCATGGATGATAATGGGGCAGCCATGCGGGTAGGATATGCCATTCAGGACCGGCAGCTTTCTTTCCTGGGCAAGTACCGCCTCAACAGTACGCTCAACTATGAGTATACGGATGTGAACTTTGAACCCATCGACCGTTATCGTCCTATTGAATTCGACCGCGACTGGAGTCTGGACAATCCGAATCAGAAAGCCGAAGACCATATCTTTAACTTCTCAGTAGGGGCGGTGCAGGATCCGCAGAACCTGGTAAACTACCGCATCAGCCGCCGCTACCGGCACCAGCAGGTAGATGGTACGCAACACCAACTGGATGTGAACCGTGAGTTAGGCAAGCTGGAATTACGCAACAGTTTCTTTATGCTGCACAGCGACCAGATTACACGGGAGTCGGAGTGGTACCGGGGCGATGTGGGGGCCAGGTATAGGCTTGGTAAAATTGAGCCCGGCTATATGTACCGCTTTGATAAAAATAAACTCACGGCGATCGGAAGTGATTCCGTAACGGGCTCAGCTATGTATTTTGACGAGCATGTGCTTTTTGTGGAGAGCCCTGATACCGCCAAAACCCGCTTCCGGGTAGACTATAGCTACCGTACCGACCTCCGCCCGACAGCCCAGGGCGAAATGGGAGCGCCGGAAGTAGGCCAAACCTACAACGCCATGCTCCAGCGCAGGTATGGCCGCGACAGCGACATCGCCCTGCAGGCCACTTACAGAAACCTAAAACTTGAGCAGGGGCAGGATGAGGAAACCGTGCAGTCGCGTATAGACTGGAACACTTCTTTTCTGGATGGTAGCTTCCGGTCCGAGATGAGCTACTCAGTGGGTACTGGCCGTGAACTGAAGCGCATCTTCGTATTCCGGGAAACCATGCCGGGGCAGGGTACGCACTACCTCCGCGAAGGCGGCAACCCCAACGACCTGAACGATTATCTTGAAGCCCAGACAGTGGACCAACGCCGTTTCATCAAGGTGTTTTTGCCGACAGACGAGTACATCAATGCCTATACCAACCGCTTTACATACCGTCTGAACAGCAATGTGCCCCGCAGCTGGCGGAGTGCCGAAGGCTTCAAAGGCTTTCTGGCTAAGTTTTCGGCTCTGAGTTTTGTGAGTATCGATAAAAAAACGACGGATGATGAGGTGATGAACCGCTTCAACCCGTTCAGTGAAGATTTCGAGGATGAGTTCCTGATATCCTTGATAAAGTCGCTTCGCAATACGCTTTACTTTAACCGGAGCAATCCAAAGTATGGACTGGAGTACACCGTGCAGCAAAATCAACAGAAATCGCTACTGGCAAACGGTACCGAGACCCGCAGCGTGGGTAACCACCAGCTAATCGGCCGCCTTAATCTGAACGAAGTGCTGAGCTCCAAGATCAGCTTGGCCCAGAATGTGCGCGACAACCGCTCCAATTTCCTGAGCTCTAAGAACTTCAGCATCGTGTCGCAGGAGCTGACGCCGGAGCTGGCTTACCAGCCCAATGCGAAACTGCGTTTTACTGGTACGTATCAGCTTGCCCTGCGTGAAGATAAGCTCTCACCAGCTGATGCCGAGCAGCAGGCGACTTTTCATGAATTGGGATTAGAAACAAAGCTAAGCCAGGTGAGCAAGCGCACGATATCCGGCCTCGTCCGTTGGGTGAATATTGAATTTGATGGCGATATGAATTCCTACGTGGGGTACGAGATTCTAAACGCCCTGCGTCCCGGCAACAACCTGACCTGGTCTTTTAACGTGCAGCAGCGCCTGAGCAACGGCCTTAATATCTCCCTCAACTACGATGGTCGTAAAGCCAACAGTGTGGGCGCGGTGCATACGGGTCGCACGCAGGTGTCGGTGCTGTTCTAATTTACCCGCTTACTTTTGAGCAGCTTGGCGTTGATCATGTCCAGCAAAGTAGTCCGGTAGCTCGATCCCATCGGCACTACGCTTCCATTACTGAGCACAATCTGGTTTCCTTCTACAGTCTTTACTTTGGGCAGATGTACAATGAAGGATTTGTGTACCCGTGCAAAGTCTGCAGCGGGCAGGTGCTCTTCCACTTCTTTCATGCTCAGGTAGGTGGTCAGCTTTTCGGTGGCCGTTTGGATGCGCACGTAGTTCTGCATCGCTTCTACATAGCTTATCTCCTCGAAGTTCACCCGCACAAACTTTCCTTTCACGTCAGTTTTGATGAAAAAGTAGCCGTCATTCTGCTCTGCAGCAGGTATAGCCTGCTTTGGCTGTAGACTCTCTTTTACTTTGGTCACGCCCTTCAGGAAGCGCTCGTAGGAGATGGGCTTGAGCAGAAAATCAACTGCATTCTTCTCGAAAGCCTGGTAGGCATAGTCCGGGTAGGCGGTGGTGAACACAACCGTGGTGCGGCTGTTGATAAGTCCGGCCAGATCAACACCTGAGAGCTGGGGCATGTCTACATCCAGAAATGTAATGTCAGCTGTTAGCTGCCCTGAAGCAATAGCATCGAGGGCTTGCAGCGGGTTTTCTTCGGCCCCGATCAGTTGCAGGCCGGGGGTGTTTTGGATATACCTCGACAGTACCTCGAGCGCATGTCGCTCATCGTCTACTACATAGCATGTAATCATTTCAACTTTATTTTAAGGTGCACGGCGTGTCGTTGCTCGTCTTCGTCTATGGTCAGGGTATAGTCCTGTTCATCGTAAAATTCGCTGAGGCGGGTTTTGGCATTCTGTATACCGATGCCGTACCCACGTCCGCCGTGGTGCTTGCGCTTTTTATTACTGGTACTGAAGTGAAGCAGATCCTGGTGATGCGCAACTGAGATGCAGGCAGCCTGTGTCGGGTCGGTGAGGTCACCATGCTTAAATGTATTCTCTACAAAGGTGAGCAGGAGCAGCGGCGGAATCTTGCCCTGGAGTCTGCCGCTGCACTTCATCTGCAGGTGCAGCGGATAGCTAAAGCGAAGCTGGTTGAGGGCAATGTACTTTTCGATGTGCTCCACTTCATGCTGCAGGTCGGTTTTCCCGTCTTCGTGTACCCGCTGCAAGGCATAATGCATTACTTCTGACAACAGCAGCACGCCTTCCGAAGCCTTTGGTGAAACATCCTGTACTGAGTTGTAGATAAAGTTAAGCGTGTTGAAGAGCAGGTGCGGACTGATCTGGGCCTGTAGCAGCGCGTTCTGAGAGCGTACCAACCCTTTCTCGAGTTCGGCTTTTTCACGCTCAGCCTGCAAGCGCTCCAATTCCATCTGGTTAATGCGCTTTTGGTTCTTGATGGTCTGGCGTAAAAACCAGTAAGCTGTGCTGAAACTCAGGAAATAAAAACAACGCCAGGTAGCACGAAGATACCATATTTTGTCAGGGTTAAATTCCCGGGGAGTATCTCGAAATGGATTGACCAGCTTTTCTATGCCAAATTGCATGAGGAGATAGGCACCTATAATGGCAGGGACTAAAGCCAGCAGTAGCAGTAGCTTATTATACTTAAGCGTATTGTGCAATACAACGTGTGCAAAAAAATAAAAGAGGCCAATATTGAGAGTATACCAGATCATCCACTCCCACAAGGCAGTAATGTTAGGATTGATGAGTGTGACAAGCGATACTTCATAAAAAATGAAGATAGCCCAGCCCAGAACATGGTATAAAAAGTGGCGGTATTTTACGCTTTTAAGCATCCCTAAAACAACGCATTACTTTGCTAACACGCAACACCATTCATCTACAGCAAAAGTTCGTTCGTGTAATATTCTTTCCTCTTTATATAGTTATTTCTATCTTTAGTATAGGTTGGTTGATAAAGAATAGTGTAGGCTTGCCAGGTATAACCTGTGAGCCTACCTATACTTCCTCTGACCTTCAGCAATTATTGTCACAAAGTATACCCTCTACTACCGATGAAACAGCTTATTACCCACAAGTACCTCTTCCCTTTACTCTGCTTATCATTTCTGTTTTCTTCCTGTAAAAAAGAGCTGGAGGAAATTGAGGTAGACCCCGTTGTTGCCTGGGAAGCGCACAATAAGTTCTTGTACAATCAGCGGTTTATTGTAAATCTGCATGCTGCTGAGGCGGAAGACAGGCTGCAGGTTTTAGGAATGTACTTATTCTCTAAGATATCCCATGCCAGGAAAGGATCAAAGGTAAGTAACTATGTGCACCCTTTCAGAGACCTGTCACACTACAATTACCCTATGAACTCCAATATATTTACAGGAGCAGAAGATGGCAGTATATATTTCAGATCAGTGAGCGATCCGGTGACTAGCGGAGCAAACCTTAGAATGTATGCAAAGGAAATTGATCCTAATTTTCTTGAGTTTGAACTAGTGATGTCTAAAGCACTGGAAAGCATGGCTATCTCAGAGAACAATGTTGCTCTGGTGCCATACAGGTATGCGAATGAGAAAACCGGAAGATCTGGGCTGCGGTATTTTCTGATCAAGCTAGGGGTCGACAAAGCCAATCAGAGTTTTAGTAAGATTGTGTTGGAAGAGGTTAAGGTACTTACACCCGCGCAAGAAGGTGGCTTTGTTCGGTATATGCGTTCACACCATAATAACTTTTATGTTGCCACCGACTGGGGATTCTATAAGATTTCGGAAGAAGGTGAAATTGATTTCCAGATGCCGGACCAGGTAGCTTATGCGACATTTGAGCACAAAGGCGAGCTCTACACCTTGGCTAGGCACGGAAGACAACAGACACACGCCTTGTTTCGGGCTGTGTCCGAACAATCCTGGTCTTTGGATGCACACACAGGAAATGCAGCGGAGTGGTTCAACTATATTGCAATTAGCGATGATGTAATACTGGCCTTTCGCCATAGCCAGATATTTGAGGTGGAGGTAGGTATAGATAAGCTACAGTTAAGAGAACTTGACAATACCGGGCTTGTAGGCCACACCATCACTTCTATCGCTAAAGTGAAAAACAAAGTATATATTGGCACCCAATCTGGCCTCTTCAGCAAAGCGACAGAACATTTGCTGACTTATAAGGAAGTGGAGAATTAACATTTATATCTTAAACCCAAGTGAATCGATAGAGCCCATGTAGACGGGGAGGGTACTTAGATATTCAACTCCACGATCGCATTATTTTATCCGAGTCTCTGAAACAGATTATTATTTATAGCAACTATACTTTTTACTTCTATGAAGCATCTTATAGCAAGCAGGTATTTGATGCCCTTGCTTTGTTTAACCTTAGT
>NZ_JBZYWF010000013.1:0-111954 GCF_058932855.1 Pontibacter sp. LHS1 | reverse complement strand
CCTGTCGCACCTCATGCACCTGCTGCTGGTGTCGGATCTCGCCAAGACGGTAGAGGCCACAGGGTAAAGCGCCTGACAGGGCCGGTTCCTCTTACTGATAGCTGATAGTAGTTTGCAGTTCCTTCGGAGTAGCTGTCCGTCGCCGGATGCAGCAAAGGTAGACCCAACCGATGAAAAAAAGCTGCAAAGGAATTCTGAACCACAGGTAGGCAGGGCCGTAGCCGTCATAGGTGGCCTGTTCATGATTCACCTGCAGTAGCGCGGCATGGATATTGGCCGGCAAGACCAGAATAAAGAAGGCGATCAGGAGCCAGCCGGTCATGCGCTTAAACCTTGGCCGTAAAAGTGCAACCGCGGCCGCTATTTCCAACAATCCTGTCAAGTAGACCACCTGAAGCTTGTAGGGGATGAAATCCGGGATCATCAGGGCCATCCCCTGGTCGAACTTGAAATGCCCCATGGCTGTGAAGACCAGCATCACAGACATGGCAACGCGACCGGCTGTTGCTGTCTTGTATTTCCCATTGATGAGCCGAATGGCGATGAGGGCAAGAAAAAAAGCTACGAGTAGTACGACTAATGGTTTCATGATTTAAACAGTTAACTTTTAAGCTGCTGCATAAATAAAACTCAGGCAGATCAGGAGGAAGTTGTCAAACATTTCTCCTTTCTGATGCAAGTTGGGTATACAGATGCAGAGAGGCAATGAACCTGGGTTAACATTCTCCTGTTAGCTGTCCGCATGCGCCATGCCCTAAGTTCGCGCCACTGCAACCTGCATCCTGCTCCTCCTGTGCCGTCACGTTCCCTAGCTTGACAGGTTAGTCCCAAAGGCAGCACCTGGCAGCCACTTACCTGGAAGACGTGAGGCTAGCCCGTGCTGCCTTAAGCTTCAAGCGGCTTCCGGACGCTGATGGCTATTCTATTCCATCCGTTGATAACCGTGACAGCCATAATGATTTGTAAGAGATACTGCTCATCAAAAACTTCCAGCGCCTTTTGGTAGGTATCGGAAGTGAGCCCGGCCTGGTGGATCAGGGTGACTTCCTCTACTATTTGCAAAAGTACTTGTTCTTCCGGCGTGAACAGGTCGGATTCACGCCAGGCACTCAGTACAAACAGGCGCTGCTGTGTTTCCCCATGCTGCAAGGCGTGCCTGGTGTGCATGTCCAGGCAAAAAGCACAGCCGTTGAGCTGGGAGGCCCTGATTTTAATCAGGTCTCTGTGCTTGTCGCTGAGCCTGCTGTTTTGCAGATAACGCTCCATAGCATACATTCCTTCCAGCGCCTTTGGCTCTCGTGCATCAAATTGAACTCTTTTTTCCATGCGTTTTATCGTGTTTAGGTTGGTGCAAAGAAAAGGCCGACCATGCGAAATAATCTTAAGCCTGTTTAAGAAAGCTTTCTCCTAATCTCGCTGACGTATTCCGGTGTGAGACCCAGGTAGGAGGCAAGCATGTACTGGGGAACGCGCTGCGCAAACTCAGGGAAGTGACGTGTGAAGTGAAAATAAATTTCCTCTTTTGAGTAATCAAATAGAAACTTCACCCGCATGAGCGAAGCGCCATAAGCAATCTGGTAGACATTCCGAAAGTAGGCTTCCAGCGCAGGAAAAGCTTCCAGCATGTGAGCCTGGTTCTCATAGGTGAGGCAGAGTACCTGCGTGGGCTCCACCGCCCGGATGTAAAACTCGGTATTCTGTCGGTGATGAAAGGCCAGAAAGTCTGAAAGCCACCAGTTCTCTATGGCGAACTGCAGGGTTTTCTCCGCTCCCTTCTCACTGACATAATAGAGTTGCAAGCATCCTTTCAGCACAAAGAAGCAGCTCCTGCAAAGGTTGCCTGCTTCCATGAGCATTTCTTTCTTCGCTATCTCCCTTACCTGAAAATAGGGGAGAATTGCTGTGAAGCTTTCTTGGCTAAAGTGAATGTACTTGGAAATGTGCTGGTGTAAGCTGTCGGTTATGTCCATATCGTTGAATCATTTTTATGAGAGACCTGAATGAAAAATGTCACAATGAAGCCTGAAAGGCTTATGCAGCGTTTTGAAGTAGCCCGGAGTCTGCCTGCTGCCCACTAGCAATAATACCTCATTTTTTTTAAAGGCGCTTCGTCAGCATGTGTATTGGATACCCTCGTTTTAGCCATCCATACTTTCCACTGTTACCGCTTCCTCATACCTAAGGCATGATGGGCAACAGCCTGTTTTCTCGCTGCAGGTAGGGGTATGCAGTACGTGAAGGCTTTTAACCACTGGCTAACCCATTGGTGCCTTTCCTTAGAAAGGAAATGCTGTTCGGATGCCGCTGGTTCCCCCGATGCTGCTTGGCTGCGCTGAATGTATTTGCGAAGGTTCTTTTTTGTGACGCCATCGGCCGCTGATACGGCCAGCTTCCTGAGGCATGGCATGGTACGACAAGCCATATTTTTATAGCCCACTTGATGGCATATAACTGTATTTCACCAGGCACTTCAAAAAGCTAAAAGGGGCCTTGAAATTCGGTGTGTGGATATTTACGGCAAATGCTCCGGGTATCCGGTTTGCGGGGTGTTTACTTACAGAACGAACAGATAGGATTCATGTCAGGCAGTACCTGGAGGCTGGTTGTGTCCTTCCCCTTAATTGGTTGGCTATAGACGCTGAGACATATGCGTTCGCTTTTATGCAACCTGTACTATGAAAAGTGGAGAGGCCCTGCTTTATTGGCACGAATGGCCCTGTAAAATGGCACTTCTAACCATTTTGCCATATCGCCTTGGGTGTTAAGTTTGCTTCATCTTTCTGAAACTAGTATTGATAGCTGGCCGTGCCTGTGATTTGAAGCCGTACGGCTGTACACCCCTACAGGTAATGTTAAAAAAGATGAAGGAACATGCCGCACATGATAGCAAGGAAGGGAGCTTTCTGCACCATTTTTCCAGTGATGGTCCAACGGCATTGGCTGGCAGTCCTGTGAAAATGATCTTTGAGCCGAGAGATATTGTCAGCCATCAGGCGCCGGTATATACCTAGACTGGTTAGAATGGCTGAAGACTGGCTTTGATTAGGCAGGTTATGGCTGGTCATCAGAAGCGTACGGTTTTATATAACCATACTTTACTACCAACTAAAAGGGTTGGCCCTTGGGTTATACCTGATGGAGAACCTGACCCATTGCAAACCTGTATTATTCAGCAACATACCGTATGAGAAGTACCGCTACTCTGACTTAAAACATCAAATGACCGTTTACAGGAAAGTAACTGACTTAAAAATAATAGCAGGGCCTGGGTGATAGTTGGCGCCTTTTTCGGATTAACTATAAAAAAAGCTTATGGAGACTTTCGCTATACCTGCCGTGGCTTCGGATGTGCGGCAGGGGCTGATAAATGATAGGGAAAAGACGCTGGAGAATATCTACGCCAAGGTATACCCCACGGTGCTGCACCATGTAAAGCAGCACAGCGGCACCGCCCACGATGCACAGGACCTGGTGCAGGAAGCAATCATCCTGTTTTACGAGAAGGTGATGCAAGACCAGCTAACGCTCACATCGTCGGCAGGCACTTACCTGGTAGCCGTTTGTAAAAACCTGTGGAAACGTGAGTTAGAGAAGCGAGCCCGCAAACAGGAGCTTTCACCTGAGCTGTACGATAAGCTGCAACAGGATGATCCGTCCATAGAGGCAGACCAGAAGCTGGCCACGTTTGTGGAGAAGCTGGGAGAAAAGTGCAGTCAGGTGCTGGTGTCGTTCTACTACTTGGGGCAGCGAATGGAGCAGATAGCAGAAAAGCTGCAATATGGTTCGGTGCGTTCTGCCACGGTACAGAAGTACAAGTGCCTGGAGCGGCTCCGAAAATCACTGGCAGCCTACACCATACACGATTTCAGGTAAAGGACTTTGCGTACTGAACTGGAAAACATAAAGACCCTGGAAGCCTTTTTGCAGGCTCGCTTGCCGGAGGAGGAGCAACAAGACATCGAGATCAGGTTGCTCTGGGACCGGGAGTGGCAGCAGCAGGCGGAGGCGCAGCAACTTGCCTACCAGGCTGTGCGCGAAGCCGGTCGCAGGCAGCTGCAACAGGAGCTTCAGGCTATTCATCGGCGGCTATTCGGGTAGGCAACCTGTTACGAGCGCCGCTACCTCACCAAACAGCAAATTTATACCTACCACCTTTGCCTCAGCCCATCAGCTGAGGCGGGATACCCTTTTGCCTAAACATTTCAAACATAAAAACGAAACAGCCATGCAGAACTATAAGACTGAATTTCGAAAATATGCCGTTTACAGCCAAGGGCTGAACGGTCTGGCAGTAGATAAGTACATGCACCACGTAGAGGGGATAGCACACCAGCACCGGGTGCAGAACATGACCCGCTCCGTGATAGAGGAACGGCCAACCAACTTCCGGGAAATTGACGTGTTTTCGCGGCTGATGATGGACCGCATCATTTTCTTGGGGACACAGGTGGAGGAGAACATCGCCAACATCATTACGGCCCAGCTGCTTTTCCTGGAATCGGCCGCTGACCCGAAAAAGGACATCCTGCTCTATATTAACAGCCCGGGCGGCTCGGTATACGCCGGCCTCGGAATTTACGACACCATGCAGTATGTGCAACCTGATGTGGCCACCATTTGCACAGGTATAGCCTTGTCGATGGGAGCGGTATTGCTTTGCGGAGGAGCGGCAGGCAAACGCTCGGCACTGCCACATGCCCGCATCATGATTCACCAACCCTTAGGCGGCGTGCAAGGCCAGGCATCTGATATTGAAATTACGGCTCGAGAGGTGCTGAAGCTGAAAAAGGAACTCTACCAGATCATCGCCTCGCACAGCGGTAAAGCCTACGAAGAGGTTCACGAGAACGCCGACCGTGACTACTGGATGCGTGCTGAGGAAGCCCGGGAGTACGGGATTATTGATGAGGTGCTGATGCGGGAGAGGTAAGTATTGTGGATGTCAAATTAAGCTCAACTTTATTAGAGTTGAGCTTAATAAAACTCAGGCGCTTGGTGTGAAAATTACAGAATCAAAGAATGCTGGGCCAAAGACAGTTTAAATCGCTTCTACCCTGTCTGTAGATTCATACTCTTTTAGTGTAATTCCATTTGAGAGTTTCCACTCTATTAATCCATTAGCATTTCTGCCCATTACTACCACCGCAGCGGTGGAGGGGCTGCTCAGGATGGTATCTTCGGTAAACTCGTAAACATCACTGTTAAGAGTGAGTACATTCTGATCAACTAGTTGCTGTCTTCGTTTAGCAAAAGACGGTGAAATGGAAGCTACCGTAGATACAGCAGCCTTTGAGACTTTGTATATCACAAACCCGTCCGCTGTTGGTGCACCTTGAGCTCCGGCGCCTCTTAGATAGAATATAGTTTGCTCCTGGACGCTCTTTTTGTTTTCACGCTTTTCATCAAATACTTTGTGCCCAAGTGCATTCACAAGCAACGTAATGTTGGGAATAAACTTTTCCATCGCTGCACGATCGGATTCAGAAATGGCCTGCTGTGGGGGTACGCTTATCTTCTGCTAAAATGCTGCCTATCAGAAGTGAAAGCGGTAGGCTGATGGGGGAAGGCCAAATTACTGTAGTAGCCTGAAGCGTGATTTACGACAATAACGCGTACCTTCCGGACTTTAAACGAAAGCTACGCTTTGCTGTTTGTGAAGAAAGCAGCCCCCGGAAGTGATGGAACATATTCGAAACCACATAGACTCCTTTTCACAGTTAAGCGAGGAAGACTGGGCATTCTTCAGTTCCAAGCTGAAACCTGTGGATTTCCCTAAAAAGAGTATCATCCTGCAACAGGGCTTTACGGAGCATTACCTCTCCTTTGTTGAATCCGGCATTCTCCGGCTATATATTCCCAAGGTTGAGAATGACGTGACGTTTGGTTTTGTTTTTCCAGGAGGGTTTGTCAGTGCCTATGATTCCTTCCTGACACAGGCCCCGTGTGAATATGAGATTCAATGCCTGACGGCCTGCAGGCTGTGGCGTATGAGCCATCAGGACTTACAGCAGGTATACCAGCACACCAAAGTTGGTAATGAAATAGGAAGAAAGAACGCAGAGCAGCTCTTCTTAATCAAGTCCAGCCGGGAGCTGTCCTTTTTGAACAAGACGGCTGAGCAGCGTTACACCGATCTGTTTTCCCAAAGACCTGAACTACTCCGTCACATCCCGCTGAAGCATATTGCCTCCTATATCGGGGTGACGCCACAGGCCCTGAGCCGTATCCGCCGTAGAATTTCCTTGGCCTAGCCTGCGGGAGATTGTTCCCTTAGGTATACCTGCTCCTGTATTCCTGGGGCGAGAGGTCCGTTACCCTTTTAAAGACATTTCTGAAGGCTTTCGGGTCTTGATACCCCACCTTGTCCATGACCTCTCCCACAGAAAGGGTTTTCAGCTCCAGCAGGTTTTTGGCCGCCTCCACCCTGACCCGGTGAATATAGTCAGTAAGGGTAAGCTGCGTTGCACTTTTGAAGCGCCTTTGTAGGGTGCGGCGCGACAGGTGGCATCGCTCGGCCAGCTGGCTTAGGCAGAAACCCTGCTGGAAATTGTCTTCTATGTACAGCTGGGCCTTTCGGACCAGCTCGTCCTCATGCATTTTATAGCCCTCAAACACCATAAAAGGGGACTGGCTGTTCCTGCCGAGCTCGACCTCGAAGTAGCTGGAGGCGAGCCGGGCGATCTCCCCGCCTGCATGCTTGCGGATGATGTAAATCAAGAGGTTCCAGTAGGAGTTGGCGCCACCGCTGGTGTACAGGCCGTGGTTGTCTGTGATGACCTTGTGGTCAACCAACTGCACGTACGGGAACAGGCGCCTGAAGAGCGGGGAGGTGTTCCAATGGGTAGAGCACTCCCGACCCTGGAGTAGACCTGTTTCCGCCAGCAGAAAGGCCCCCACACAGAGGCTGGCCACTTCCGCCCCCTCTTCGTAGCGCGCCTTTATCCAGGGGACGTAGGCGCGGTTGAGCTGGACCGCCTGCTCCATGTCGCCGCTCATGGGGGGGATGATGATCAGGTCTGTTTTGCGGGTGTCCTGGATGAGGGTGTCGGCCTGTACCTGAAAGTGTCCTTTGCCCAGTCTCATCTGCGGGGATAGGCCGACCAGCTGCACCTCGTACAAGGGAGGCTTGCCGCCCTGCTCGAGAAAGTCATTGACCATGGCAAACAGGTAGGAGGCGTTGCCGATCGCCGCCACAAGACCCTGGTGGGGGACAAGGATACTGATCGTCTTCATACGTGGCATCTGATTTGGTTTAACAGCACGGTCCGTTAGCTTGGCTGAAACAATGTGATTTCACCCGAAATATAACCTTTGTTTGCAAAGTGGGAAATACTGACGGCTTTTTTTAGGCTTAGGGCAAGGCAGGCGAGGTAGGTAGGGCGCTCACGCCTCAGAGCTCTCCCCCGGAAGCTGCTGCGCTTGTCTGGAGCAAGACTGCTTTGCGACAGGCAGGCGTCTTCTTTACCCCAGCCTGTGTGCCGGTTTATAGGCTGGGGGGGACGCTGCGGGCACTGCTTCCCTATGCGGCAGGCTGGACCAATAGAAAGTTGCGCTAGAGATGCGTCATGCTAATGCTATGCCTGGGGTGGTGCGCTATCAAGTCCCACGCGTACAAGCGGTTTAACTGTCCCAACAGGTAGGTGAAATGCCGCAGCTGTTGACCAGCGTATAACGATGAAACTCCAACTTTATCAGCAAGTGTACGCGAAGGGTTTTTAGCGATTTCCTCTTTCTGTGGTCAAATAAAAGGCTGCCTGTTCCGGGTCCATGCATTCTTGAAAAGCAGTAAAAACTGCGTAAGTATATTTCTTAAACCAGTTTAAGGATAGCTACACGGCGGCTGCATAATTTTGTGGCAGTACAAGACACAAGTGATTATGCGGAATAATAGCGATAGGTTCAGCCAGCTTTTTGCAAGAGTGGCAGTAGCGACCGCCTTTTTATCGGCGGTTGCGGATCGGCTGGGTATCTGGGGAGAACCCGGGAGTCCGAACGCCTCCTGGGGCAACTGGGAAAATTTTCTAGCCTACTCCAACAAGCTCAATTTTTTTGTCCCTCCCCAGGTTGGGGAGCTGCTGGCTATGGCAGCCACCGTGCTAGAGGTTGTTTTTGCCGTACAACTCCTCATTGGCTACAAAACCAGGTTGGCGGCGGTTGGCTCAGGGGGCCTGCTGCTACTCTTTGCCCTGACCATGTCCATGGGACTAGGCATTAAATCCACCTTCACCTATTCTGTCTGGATAGGGGCGAGTGCGTGTGTATTACTGGCAAATGTTGCCAGCTACCCCTTCAGCCTGGATGCGATGCAGCAAAACCGGAACAGGGGCAGGGGTGAAGCACACGTCATAGGGTGAACGCTGCGGTTTGCCGTGCTTGCCCATGGAAGCTGCTGTCTATCCGCTTTTCACCATCCAGTTGGAGCCAGCTCGAGCTAGGCTTCCCCCATTGTATGCGCATCAAAGGCTGCGCATAGGTTTGTTAGCATGTGTGCCGTCTCTTTGGTGTTATTAGCGTAGCCTGTTAAATCTTAGCCATTAGCTTGTATGAAAGAGATAACCGATGATATTATTTACTTTAACCATATTGATGCCTGTTTGAATACCTGTCATCTGCCTGTTCACACCTCCTTGGAGGGCTTTGTGATTTACAGGTACGAGGACCTGGCCTCGGATTCCTTGATAGACCTATCGGCATACAGACAGAGCTTTTATGAAATCTCTCTGGAAATTACTCAAGCGTACAGTTATACGATTGATCAGTATGCGAGTCAGTCAAGCGGTAGCCGCTTGACTTTTATAAGCCCTCAGCGTTTGAATTCCGCAGCGTTGATCGCGGAGCACAAGCAAAACTTGAAAGGCTTCACCATCCTGTTTACCCCGGAATTCATCGGGACCACTGCTTCGGATGGACTGCCGTTACATGACTTGCCATTTTTTAACCATTTTAACTGTCCCTATATCTTCTTGGAGCAAGATCAGGTGGTGGCATTCACCCCACTATTCACCAGCATTTTCAATGAGTACCAGCACCTGGACGCCAATAGTAAAAGAATCATTTTACATTACTTGCAGGTACTTCTCCTATTAGGGAAAAGGCATTACAAAAACGTTGAGGGCCATTGGAGTATCCTAAACCGTGAGCAGGCGATCTTTGCGGAGTTTGAGCACTTGATGCACGAGCATCTGCTGGAGCTATCGAATGTAAAAGATTACGCGGACAGACTGCATATCAGCACGAAACATCTCTCCCAGACGATAAAAAAAGTTAGTGGCCAGGGAGCCCTCCAATTGATTCATAAAGCGAAGATCAATTATGCCAAGGCGCTACTGCTGCAAACTAACAAGAGCATTGCCCAGGTTGCCGATGAGCTCCAATTTGAAAACCCGGAGTACTTTTCTGCTTTTTTTAGAAGGCTTACCGGCCTTAGGCCCTCGGAGTTCCGCCAGCGGCAGGCATTGACGGCGGATGCCGCTTCATGATGCGTGGATTTGCACAGCCACTCCCTTCTTCGGTACCTGAAAGTACCGTATTTTTCAACATTAAACCTTCCTTTTTTACAGGGGTTTGCACTTGAATAGGGCAGATATTTGTAAAAAAACTTATAATTAAATACTGCTATGAAAGTTTTTATTGTTCACGCGCACCCGGAACCCAAGAGCTTCAACGGGGCGCTTACCCGTGCTGCCGAGCAGTTTCTGCTGGAGCATAAGCATGAGGTGATCGTGTCAGATCTATATAAGATGGGATGGAATGCCATCTCCGGCTGGGAAAACTTCACCACGCGACACAACCCGGAGTATTACAAGCAGATGCGGGAGGAGATGCACGCCTTTACCCATCAGGGATTTGCCCCTGATATTCAGGCGGAGCTCGAAAAGCTCAACTGGTGTGATGTCCTTATTTTCCAGTTTCCAATGTGGTGGTATTCTATGCCCGCCATCCTGAAAGGCTGGGTGGACCGTGTTTTTGCCATGGGGGCAGCCTATGATGATGAGCAATGGCAGGACCGTGGCAAATTTGCTGGCAAAAGGGCCATGGTTTCCATGACAACCGGCGGCTCTCAGGCCATGTTTAGCGCAAACGGTATTTTTAAGGAGATGGACCACTATCTGCTGGGAATCCAGCTGGGCATGCTGCGTTTTGTAGGCTTTGATGTGTTGCCTCCCTTTATAGCCTGGCAGGCCGCTCAGGTGGGGGAAGAGGTTCGGGAGCAATACCTGGAAGCATACAAGGAAAGACTTGCATCCTTAATGCGTACAGCGCCTCTCTTCTTCCCCGGGCTCGATGCTTTTGACCCGACGGAGCTGACACTGAAGCCAGAACCAGCTCTTACTTCATAACCAAAGGTGCCTGAAAGCTTGGCCTCGATACTTTGGTGCTGTGATGGCCTGATGGAAGGCTATGGCTCCGCCGGAACTGAATCGGACGGGAAGTCCTCCGGTCTCCTAGAGGGACAGGGCGCTGTGGCGTGTTGTCCCTCTAGGAGAAGCTTGGAGCATAGGAATTTAGCCAGCTCTGGCCCAACTACGACAGTACGACAATCCTCCAGGTCAGCTTGATTTTATAAAACATAATTGAACGTTGTATCGCTTTTAAACAGATTGTGGTTCAGCAGGTACAACAGAAGACAGCTAACAGATTTACGATTTACAAATTTTGCTTACACGAGCTTCACATCATTACAATTTTGAAGTGACAAAAGCAGGTTTTGAGGAATGTAGGTCAGGTAGCATTCATTGAAATCCGCAAAAGTCCTAAGCGATGGCACCATTTCGCATCTTACGAGAGACTGATGCGCATTTTTGAGCGTTGAAAGTGATTAACATAAACCATTTCTTGACTTCTTTATTCATGATTATGAAACAGTGAATTGCCTTTGCCTCGTACCCTTTCCGGCATACTGCTGCGCTTCCTGCTGTAACTCTGACACCGTTTTCTGTCTGCCCCCTTTTACCCACTCCTCCAGCTCAGACTTATAAAAATAGAGACGGTTCCCCCTTTTGTTGACCGGGATTTCCCTGCTACTGACTTTTAGGTAAACCGTGCCCACGGAAATCTTGAGAAAGTCTGCCGCCTGCGCGACGGTGAACATTTCCTCCTCCTTTTCCGGGCCCTGCCTTTCCAGAAGGAGTTGCTCAATGCGGCTTAGCTTGTCATGCAGCGCACTCACTGCCTGAGGGAGTTTTTCAAATGTTAAGTTTTCCATATCTGTTTTCTTTAAATTGAAGGATTATATAGGATGGACGATGGAGCTTGCTTCATGTTCAACTATAAAGGGTAATAGGCAATCATGTTATTTTCAGTGTGATGCGGTTGGCCGCCTCCCGCTTGGAGCGATCGATCACCTTTGCATAGATCTGCGTCGTTTTCAGTTCCCGGTGCCCGAGGAGCTTGGACACGGTGTAGATGTCGGTTCCGTGCGAAAGCTGCAGGGTGGCATAAGTGTGCCTGAAACAGTGGAAGGTGATGTATTTCGTGATACCGGCCGCCTTGACCCAGTCTCTCAGGAGGCTATTGTTCTGGGCGGAATATTCCAGACCATCAAATACCGGCATATCAGGCGATCTTCGTTCCCCTAGGAGCAGTAGGGCTTCCTCAGAGATGGGAAGCAGCTCAACCCCCTGCGTTTTCTGCTGTCTGAACTGCAGGTAGTGGCCCTCCGCCTGGCTGTGCTGCACTTCACGCCAGGTAAGTTTTTCAATGTCAGAAAAGCGGAGGCCCGTTAAGGCGGAGAAAAGGGCGGCCTGCTTCAGGACAGGCAGGGGGCAGTCCGTTCCGTATAGCGCCTGCAGCTCCTCCAGGGTGAGGAATTCCCGTTTTGTCTCTGCTGGTTTGATGGAAGAAATTTTAGCGTTCAAGTCTGATTTGAGGAGATCTTCCTTGTAGGCCATTTTAAGGGTGGTCTTCAGCTTATTGAAATAGGAGACTGCCGTGTTGCGGGAGATCTTCGCCTTTCTTTTGCTGCGCTGGCTCTCGGCGTGGAGCAGGAAGTCCCTGTACGCATTGCAGTCGGTGACGGTCAGCTCAAAAAGTTTTACCCCTTCAGCAAAGAAGTCCTGTAAATAGAGCAGTGAGCTTTGCCAGGTTTGCCCGTTGGAGCCATGGCGCTTGGCAACCTCTTTCTTGTAGTAATCAAGCAATGTGATGTTTTGCTTCTCTCTGGAAAGGAAGCCGAAATGCAGATTTTGTATGGCGAGCTGCCGTTGCGCCCAGATATTATGAGCCAGCGCCAGTGTTTCTTTATTGTGGTGCTTCTCCAGCTGCGTTTTCGGCTTTTCAAACAGGTAAAGACCCAGAAACTCCCGACGGGTCAGCTTGCCCGTGTCGGGGTGGGGGATAGGGGGGTAGAAGTCGAGGTAAAGCGTCATTCTTGCTTTAGAGATCGGCTTGCGTCATAAGGCTACTTTTGTCATGACAGCGGGAATTTGGGTTATATCATAAAATAGGGCCCAGGAGTACATCAATCGGCTTTTTGGGGACATAGGCGTAAATGCCCTGCCTGTACTTCGGGATGTTGTGCCGTATGATCAGGTCGTACAGCGCCTTTTCAGAGATTCTGTACTGTTGCTGCACCTGTGTCAGGGTATAGCATTCGGCGGGGTTGAAAGCGGGTGGCGCGAGCTGCCCAGCGGTTTGGGTCAAAGGGGTAAGCTGAAACAGTTTGTCAATGTCAGCCCGCTTGATGATGGTTTTGCGGGCAGACAGCTGAACGGCGGGAAGAATATTGCCTTTGATCAGGTTATAAACCGTTTGCCTGCTGCAGTTGATCAGGAGGGCCGTATCACGGATGGTCAGAAACTCCTTTGCCTTGATGTCCTCCAAAGGCTTATTCCGGATGCGCTCCGTTTCCCTGTTGCTGGCCTCCACTTTGCCGGCCTTCTTTCTGGCTTTGTAGGCACGCTTGGCACAGTTGTCGCCGCAGTACTGGGTGACGGTTGTTCTGGCGGTGAACTCCTGTCCGCATTGCTGGCAAATACGCTGTATTCTGATGTTAGAACTCATTGCTTATAAGGGCAGTTAGAGTTAGCTAAGTATGATTAGTGTTAAATAAGTCAAATAATCTCCCCCGATTTCAGTACTGGGGTACAAATACTGTAATTTGGGTACGAACGAGGTACAACAGTACTATAAATTTAAGAATATCAATTTTGATTAACAAATAGGCGTGGACGCAAAAAAGCCTGATTATCAATCATAATCAGGCTTTCGCTTTATTTTGGTATTGGCTTATTTTAAGAATCTATTTGCCGATGCAGAACTTCGTGAAGATGTTATCCAGCAGATCATCCGTTGTAATCTCACCCGTGATCTGGCCGAGGCTGTAGAGCGCGCGGCGGATATCGGCGGCTACCAGATCACCGCTCATACCCAGGCCTAGCCCGTTCAGCACATCGTCCAGGGCTTCGTAGGTTTTGTTCAGACTGTCGACGTGGCGCAGGTTGGTCACGATGGTCTGCTGCTGCGTATTGAGTTTGCCAATGTTTACCTTGTCCACTAGCGCCTGCTTTAGGTCCTCCAGGTTCGCACCCTCCGCGGCGGATATCTGCACAAGCCCCTCTATACCTGCAAAAGCAGCCAACTTATCCGGCGAGGCCTGATCAATCTTATTTGCTACAGGCAGGAAAGGCAGTTTCTTAGGGTTTAGCACTTCCAGTTCGGACTGCAGTTCTTCCGGTGTTGTGTCGGTGATGTCGAATAGGTAGATGATCAGGGAGGACTGGCTCAACTTCTGCATGGTGCGCTCCACGCCGATCGCCTCCACCTTGTCAGTTGTTTCGCGCAGGCCGGCTGTGTCGATAAAGCGGAACGTAACGCCCCCAATGTTGATCTCATCTTCGATGAAGTCGCGCGTTGTACCCGGCACATCCGATACGATGGCTTTCTCCTCGTTCAGCAGCTTGTTGAGCAGGGTAGACTTGCCAGCATTTGGTTTGCCTACAATAACGGTCGGTACCCCGTTTTTGATCACGTTCCCCAGTTCAAAGGACTTGAGCAGCTCCCGGATGATCTGCTGAATGTTCAGGATCAGGGTGCGCAACTGATCACGGTCCGCAAACTCCACATCCTCTTCTCCAAAATCAAGCTCCAACTCGATCATGGAGGCAAAGTGCACGAGTTCGGCCCGCAGTCGCTTTATTTCCTGAGAAAAACCGCCGCGCATCTGCTTCATGGCCACTTCATGCGAAAGGGCGGAGTCGGAGGCAATCAGATCGGCCACGGCTTCAGCCTGAGCCAGGTCA
Organism: Pontibacter sp. LHS1; assembly: GCF_058932855.1. Lineage (NCBI taxonomy): Bacteria > Pseudomonadati > Bacteroidota > Cytophagia > Cytophagales > Hymenobacteraceae > Pontibacter > Pontibacter sp. LHS1. The sequence continues at coordinate 97,714 of NZ_JBZYWF010000013.1, read as the reverse complement.
AACTGCCCGTTCAAAAATGCACGTTTCGTAAACTCACCGGCATTCGCCAGACGGGCACCCTTTTTCAAGAGCAACTGCATGATCTGCTGCACAATGAAATCGGAGCCGTGGCAGGAGATCTCCACCACATTTTCCTTGGTGTAGGAGTGAGGGGCCACAAACAGGGACACCAGCACTTCATCGATGATCTTGTCCTCATCGCGGAGCGTACCAAAATGGATGGTATGGCTGGCTTGTTGGGTGAGGTCCTTTCCTTTGAAAACTGAATTGGTGATGGTGATGGCCTCCGGGCCTGAAAGACGGATAACCGCAATGGCGCCCGTACCAGACGCTGTGGCTACCGCTGCAATGGTATCGGTATGGATGAACTGATTGGTCAAGGTATAGCAGGAGTTTTAAAACACAAAATTAGGGATTAATCGGGCATTCTTCACCTAGCATTCGTAATTCCTACTTTTTGGTATACTCTTCCCAGGTTTTACTCTTATGATGATTGTCCCCGAAATAAGTCAGGATTTTGTGAAAGGTGGAGGCATCGAGGTAACCTGGCACGGGCGTGAGCATGTTAAACTTTTCGTCCAGGTATACGGTGGTCGGGTAACACATCTGTCCCTGTAGCAGGGCTACGGCCAGTTCGTGTGCCCGATATTGTTCCTTAAAGGTATAGGTATGGCCATTGAGTGTAATTGGCTTTTTGCCCTCAGCGTCAAGCTTCACGGCATAGTAGTTTTTGTTTATGTAAGCCACTACTGCAGGATCAGTAAAAGTAGACTTGTCCATCTTTTTGCACCAGCCACACCAGTCGGTATACACGTCAATCACGACCTTGCGAGGCTGCTTTTTGATCTTTTCGGCAGCTTCTTCAATGGTGATCCAATTGATCCTGGCTTCTTTCTGTAGGGTGGTTTCGGCAGGCGTTACATCGTGCCAGGTATAGCTGCAGAACAACAACAGTGCGAGCAATGGCAGGAGAAATGTCTTCTGTAGCATAGCAGGTTATCTTTGAATCAGAACGCTTAAAGTTAAGCTTTCCATATATGTTGCTTTATACCTTGTTTTCAGTCTAGTGTCCCAGGGGCTGCACACGCTTTTGTCGGCGCAGCTTGCCGTGGGTTGGCGAAAAAAGGAAGGCCAGCAGAAACTCTATACCTGTCACGGTGGCGATGGCACCGGCAATAGACCCATCGAGCCAAACCGCCAGGTAGTAACCGGCAAAAGAGGCGATGATCCCGAGCAGGACTGAAATCCCCAGCATGTTTTTAAAGTCGTCAGTTAACAGGTAAGCTGTGGCAGGAGGAGCAACCAGAAAAGCCACCACCAGGATAGCACCCACCGACTCAAATGAAGCTACTGTGGTAAGCGACACGGCACCCATCAGCAGGTAATACCAGAGGGAAGTGGAAATGCCAATAGCTGCCGCAAAGGCCGGGTCAAAGGTCGTCAGGAAAAGCTCTTTATACCCCAGTATAATAAATAAGCCGATCAGCAGGGTTACTACAGCCAGCATCCAGACAGTGCGTGGTCCCATACTCAGACCGCCTTCGGTGATGATCAGGTCGAGCGGCACATAGGCTATCTCGCCATAAAGTACGCAGTCCTGGTCCAGGTCCACCTGACCGGCAAACACAGAGATCAGAATGATGCCGATGGCAAAAAGCCAGGTGAAAGTGACGCCAATAGCCGCATCGGCCTGCACCCGCGCAAAGCGGTGGAAGAACTCGATCAGGAAAGTGGTGAGCACACCCAGCAGTCCGGCCCCGATCAGCATCGGAATGGTGTCACGCGAGCCAGTAAACATAAATGCAATCACGATGCCTGGCAGCACGGCATGCGAAATAGCATCGCCCACCATGGCCATGCGTCGCAGTATCAGGAAACAACCCAACAGACTGCAGCATGTTGCCACTAAACTTCCCGTCAATATGATCCAGAATGCGTTCACGTATTAAATTGTTAAATTGCTGATGGTTAATTGTTTTTCGTGCACGATTGGGCAGGCCTTGATCTGTCCATACAACGCACTCTAACTCTCTAACTTCCAAACTTTCTACCCCCTAATCACTCATTCATTAAATCACTCATTCACTCAATTCCATTAAGGAATTCTCGCGCTATGCGGATCGAGATCGGGATAGTTGAGCTCTTCGATGAGTCGCTGCTCCAGTTCCGGGGTGATGATGTGCTCGATGGTTTCGGCGTCTTCATGCACGTGGTCGGAGGCCAGGTTCAGGTACTGTGTCAGGTATAGTTCCCAAAGGCGATGGAGTCGCACTACCCGACGACCGCGTTTCTCGCCTTCCGGTGTCAGCAACCAGCGCTTGTCCTCTTTTCGCAGATAGCCTTGCCGCTTTAGTTTTTGCAATCCGCTCAAGGCTTCCTTTTTAGGTATGTTGCGTCGCTCCAGCAACTCCTCCAAACTGCGTGCACTGCCATAGTCCTGTCGGAGTTCGCCTAGCTGGTAGAGCAGTTTGAGCAGGTTTTCTTCCAGAATGCGGGTCTTGTTGCGTCGCTGCCGCAAGATGCGGGCAACCCAGCCACGACCGGGAGCCAGGGCAAAAGACAGGATCGCGATCATCGATACAATCAGCACAATCCAGGGACCTGTTGGCATAGAAGGGGCTGTGTAAGAGACAAAGGCGCCTGCTATACCTGAAAATGCCCCTATCAAGGCAGCCAGTATCAGCATGACTTTCAGGTTTTCGGTCCAGAAGCGAGCAGCAGCTGCCGGAGTGATCAGCATGGCAGCCATCAGTACGACACCCACAGCCTGTATACCTACCACGACGGCAAAGACGGTGAGGGTCGTAAGCAGCAGTTCCAGTCCGCGTACCGGAAAGCCGATGGTGCGGGCATAAGCCTGATCAAAACAAAGCAGGGTGAGTTCTTTAAAGAACAACACCACCGCCACCAGAAGCAACACCGCTACCACCCCAAAAGCAATCAGGTCTTCGCCGATGAGTGAGGCCGCACTGCCAAACAGGAACTTGTCGAGTCCGCTCTGGGCAGCATTGCCGGTCTGCTGTATGGCGGTGAGCAAGAGAATACCTATACCAAAGAAGACCGAGAGCACCAGCCCGATAGCTGTGTCTTCTTTGATGCGGGAACGGGAAGTAATGTAATCGATCACCACCAGCGAAAGCCATCCTGTCACAAATGCGCCGATCAGCAGGATGAACGGGTTCTTGGTGCCTGACAGGATAAAGGCCAGACAGACACCCGGCAGCACGGCATGCGCCACGGCATCGCCCACCAGCGCCCGCTTGCGCAGCAGCGTGAAACAGCCCACCACCGCCGAACTCGCAGCCAGCAGCACCGAGCCCAGCGTCACGTACCGTATGTTGGCATCGGTGAAGGAGAAAAACTCTAAGAAGTCCTGCATGTGGTTAATTGTTGATTGTTAGTCGTTGATTGCTTGGTGCACGATTCGGACAGGTCGCGACCTGTCCCTACAGGCCATATCTTCTAATCACTCATTCACTAAATCACTCATTCAAAATCAACTCTTCTCCCTCGCCGGGAATTCCTGCTTGCGGAGGAGGTCGCCTACTTTGGAGAGCAGGGTGAGCTTGCCGCCGTAGGTCTGCTCCAATAGCTCCTGATTCAGCACCTGCTCAGTAGGGCCGGAGGCTACCAGGCGCATGTTGAGCAGCACCACCCAGTCAAAATAATCAGAGGCGGACTGCAGGTCATGATGCACTACAATCACGGTCTTGCCCTCATCACGCATCAGGCGAAGCAGCTGGATGATGGCCGTTTCGGTGGCAATATCGACGCCGGCAAAAGGCTCGTCCATGAAATATATATCGGCATTCTGGGCCAGTGCCCGCGCCAGGAATACCCGCTGCTGCTGTCCACCGGAGAGCTGCGAGATCTGCCGGTTTGCAAAGCCCTGCATACCTACTTTTTCGAGCGCTTCCATGGCAGCGTCTTTATCGGCTTTGCGCGGACGTTTGAACAGACCCAGTTGCCCGTACCTGCCCATCAGCACCACATCGAACACCGAGGCCGGAAAATCCCAGTCCACCGACTCACGCTGGGGTACATAGCTGATGCGGCTGTATACCTGCTTCAACGGCTGGTCAAAGATGCGTACATAGCCGCTGCTCACTGGCAGCAGGTTCATCATAGCCTTGATAAGAGTAGATTTGCCTGCACCGTTCGGACCGATCACACCCACGAGCGCACCGGCCGGCAGGGTGAGGTCAATGCCCCACAGCACCGGCTTGCGGTCATAACTCACCGTCAGGTCGTGTACTTCTACTACTGGGTTTTTTACTTGAAGTATCATATGTTAGCCTTCTTATTTTAAAGAAGTTACAATCGTGTTTGTGTTATGCCGAACCATTCCGGTGTAGGTGCCTTCGGGTGTTCCCTCTTCGCCCATGGCGTCGGAGAAAAGTGTGCCGCCAATAAGCACGGTATGACCGCGTTTGCTGCTGCCCTGCACCACGGCCTCAATAGCCTTCGGCGATACCGAGGACTCGACAAACACCGCTTTGATCTTGTTTGCCACAATGAACTTGACTAGCGAAGACACATCCTGCAGTCCGAACTCAGATAGGGTGGAGATACCCTGCAGACCGCGCACCTCAATGCCGTAGGCCTCGCCATAGTAGCCGAAAGCGTCGTGCGCCGTGATCAGGATGCGCTGCTGCTCAGGTATAGAGGCAATGGCGGCTTTGGTTTCGTTGTGCAACGCTGACAGTTCACGCAGGTAGGCCGCTGTTTGCGCCTGATATACCGCTGCATGCTGCGGGTCTTTTTTCTGGAGTTCGCTGCTCAGGTGCCCGACTACCTGCATCCATAGGGATACGTCGAACCACACGTGCGGGTCGTGGCTGTCGGCATACTCTGCTGACTTTAACAGCTGGTGTTCAGGTATACCTGCAGTCGCGGCCAATACCGTTTTGTAGCGGCTCAGTTTCTCCAGTACTTCCCCCATTTTCCCTTCCAGGTGCAGCCCGTTGTAGATGATGACATCCGCTTCGGTCAGCTTGTTCAGGTCGCCCTGGGTAGCTTTGTACAAGTGCGGGTCTACGCCGCTTCCCATGATCGCGTCCACATCGGCCGCGTCGCCTACGATGTTCACGACGGCGTCCTTCAGTATACCTGTCGTGGTTACGATCCGCATCCGCTTTCCGGACGGCACCTCGCCTCTGGTATCGACCTGGGTGCAGGCTGTACCCAACAGCAGAACCAGCAGCAGACTCAGAAATAGAGCAGGGGTTTTCATACTAAGCAGACAGGAAGATATTACGCGCCACTTCACTGGATACTACCATGTTTTTTTTGTTTTCCAGGTTAATCTCCAGCGAGTTGTCGTAAGGTATTTTATCTATCACTTTAATCTTGGCTCCCAGGAATATCCCCATTTTGTCGAGGTACTGCAGGAAAAGCGGCTGTGAGTCATTGACGCCTACTACGGTTCCGGAGCTGTTCACTTCCAGTTCCGCCAGCAGGCGCTGCTGCTTGGTGTTCATCTCGCCGTCTTCCGTCGGAATCGGGTCGCCGTGGGGGTCAAATTTTGGGTAGCCCAGGAACTCATCGAGCCGCCTGATAAGCAGATCAGAGTTAATGTGCTCCAGCTCCTCAGCCATGTCGTGCACCTCGTCCCAGTTGAACTTCAGTTTTTCGACCAGAAAAACCTCCCATAACCTGTGTTTGCGAATGATCTGCAAGGCTACACGCTCACCTTTCTCGGTCAGCGTCACGCCCCGGTACTTCACATAGTCAGCTATACCTTTTGCGCTGAGTTTCCGCAGCATGTCCGTCACAGACGCAGCCTTGGTATCCAGCGCATCGGCAATGGCATTGGTATTCACCTCATGGTTGCCGCCATCAGAAAGTTTGTAAATGGCTTTTATGTAGTTCTCTTCAGTAAAACTGTGCACAGGTTTAGTTTTGAATGGGTGAATGAGTGATTGAGTGAATAAAAATTGAGCTATAAAAATTCACTCAATCACTCATTCACCCATTCACAATTAGTATTTACCAACGAATAAGCGCAGAGGCCCAGGTGAAGCCGGAACCGAAGGCTGCCATACATACCAGGTCACCCTCTTTGATGCGCCCTTCCTGCACGGCTTCGCTCAGGGCGATCGGTACAGAAGCAGCTGTGGTGTTGCCATACTTGTGGATGTTGCTCATCACTTTTTCAGCTGGCAACCCCATCTTCTGCTGTATGTAAGAGGTGATGCGCAGGTTAGCCTGATGCGGTATAAGCATGTCTACATCAGATGCTTTATAGCCATTTTTGTTAAGTGCTTCTTCAATCACTTCCGGGAAGCGCGTCACGGCATGCTTGAACACCTGGTTGCCGTTCATATAAGGGTAGATCGTGCCTTCGTCGATCATCTCATGCGTCAGGCGGTCCTTCTTGGTACTGCCCGGATTGATCACAGCCAACTCTTCGGCAAACTCACCATCAGCGTGCAGGTGCGTGGACAGGATGCCGCGCTCGTTGCTTTCAGAAGGGGAGAGCACCACGGCGCCGGCACCGTCACCGAAGATCACGGATACGTTGCGGCCACGGGTGGAGAAGTCCAGACCATTGGAGTGAATCTCAGAGCCCACCACCAGGATGTTGTCGTACATGCCGGTTTTGATGAACTGGTCTGCTACAGAAAGGGCGTACACAAAGCCAGAGCACTGGTTGCGCACATCCAACGCCGGTATTTCTTTCAGGCCCATTTCACGCTGCATCAGCACGCCGGAGCCAGGGAATACATAGTCAGGGCTGAGCGTCGCAAATACGATCATGTCTACGTCTTCAGGCTTTAGGCCCGCCATTTCAAGTGCTTTCATGGAAGCCTTGGCTCCCATATTGGAGGTGGTGTCTACGCCTTCCTGGAAGTAGCGGCGCTCCTGTATACCTGTACGCTCACGTATCCATTCGTCAGAAGTTTCCATGAGTTTCTCCAGGTCAAAATTGGTGACCACCTTCTCAGGTACATAATGGCCTACGCCAGCTATCTTTGAGTTTCGCATAATATAAGGTTTAGCTTTACAAATATACTGATTTTATTCTAATTTAGATTCGTCTAAAAATAATTTTTCATACTGTCTATAACTGAGACAGCAGTGTGTTGATCACGTGCAGTAGTTTCACTTCTTCGCTTTCCCAGTAGATGGAGGCAGGTATACCTGGCTGGTAGAAGGCTCTAGGGGGAAGTCCGCTGTTAAGCTCTTCTACATTTATTCGGCCAAAGTCAACAGACAGCCCGGCGTCGTTTCCCTCTACTATACCTTGCCACAAAGGGTTTTCCTGGATCAGAATAGGCAACCCAAAGGCCATGTATTCATACAGTTTGGTGGGGATGCACCGGAATGTGCTGGCATTGGGGCGGTAAGGCAGCAAACCAAGATGACTCTTTTGTATTTGCTGCAGTATGTCCGGGTGCGGTACCAGTTTGTCGCCACCGATCAACTCCACAAATGGCAGTGTCTGGCACGCTTTTCTGAGTCGCGCTAAGGTATAGCTGCTGGCACAGTAACCGATAATGGTCAGCTTCACATCACCCCGAACCGCCTGTAGCTGCTTTGCAAGCCCAATCGCCTCCCATATGCCGTACTCTTCTGCTATGGTGCCGCTGTAGAGTAGTCGCAACTGCCCTGTAGCTGGCAGTCTGACCGGCGTTGCAGGTTCGATCGGATTGCCTTTGTATTTGTTCTCTATAAAGGTATAGCGGTTGCCTAAAAAAGGAAGCTCCTCCGCATAGCTGCGCTCGGCCAGCAGGAAGTGATCAATGCGGCTGGACGTCATCTTTTCAATACCCCGCACTGCCAAGGCCAACAGGTGTTTGAGTGGCCAGCTGTAGTTGTGCTGCGCGCGCAGGTTGAGGCTGTAGTTTTCCTGTATATCGTAGACGATCCGGGTGCCATACCTGGCCTTATACAGCGTGGTGGGCAACAGCAGTTCGTGTGTGCTCACGATGACTAGCTGTGGTCTGATGTGCTGTAGCAGACGATAGTAGTCGCGTTGGGCAGCCATACGGCCAGCACTCAGTCTGTGAAACCGGAAGATGGGGTGGAAGTGCATGTTGGCCGGTGCTCCTGCAGGTATAGGCGCCTCGTAGCCGGTTAAATGGATGCTCGCATCCTGAATTTTGCTAAGCGACGTACCCAGCTTTTCATAGATTCGGGTGTCATTTATGGGTTTCAGGAGCGAGGCCAGCAGGATTCTCTTTTCAGACATCGCCTAAATTTAATACTTTTACGCATTCATTCTCTAAAAACGAAAAATAGCATGGCATTACAGCAGATAATAGAGCAGGCTTGGGAAAACCGTGACTTGCTGAAAGAGCAGAATACGATCGAAGCGATTCGCGCTGTCATAGAAGAACTTGACAAAGGACGTCTGCGTGTGGCAGAGCCGGCAGGTGACGACTGGAAAGTAAATGAGTGGGTGAAGAAGGCCGTGCTGATGTACTTCCCGATCCAGGCCATGAAGACGATCGAGGTGGGGCCTTTTGAATTTCATGACAAGATCGCCCTTAAAAAGAATTATGCTGAGCTGGGTGTGCGTGTCGTGCCGCATGCGGTGGCCCGTTATGGTGCTTATCTTGCCAAAGGCGTGATCATGATGCCTTCTTATGTAAACATCGGCGCTTACGTGGAAGAGGGCACAATGGTGGATACATGGGCGACTGTAGGTAGCTGCGCACAGGTGGGCAAACATGTGCACCTGAGTGGCGGTGTTGGTTTGGGCGGCGTGCTGGAACCAGTACAGGCAGCCCCGGTGATTATCGAAGACGGAGCCTTTATCGGATCGCGCAGCATCCTGGTAGAAGGTTGTCGCATTGGCAAGGAAGCAGTGATCGGTGCGGGTGTGACCATTACAGGGAGCTCCAAGATTATCGACGTGACCGGTAGCGAGCCGAAGGAGTACAAGGGCTATGTGCCGCCGCGTGCTGTGGTGATTCCTGGCTCTTATACCAAGAAGTTCCCTGCAGGTGACTTCCAGGTGCCATGCGCCCTGATCATCGGACAGCGCAAGGAGAGCACTGACCTGAAGACCTCACTGAACGATGCCCTTCGTGAAAACGCAGTAGCCGTTTAATTTCTATATTTCCCTTTATTTAACAGAAATCCCCCTGTCATACCAGCAGGGGGATTTCTGTTTTTAAGGTATAGCTTATTTTAAGGTATAGCCTAGCCTCTTGAATGCAGGGCAACACGGTTGCCTTCGGTGTCGAGGAACAATGCCATAAAGCCAATGTCTTCTGCTATCAGGGTTTTGTCCTGCAGTACTTTCCCGCCCGCTTGCTCTACCCTGGCCAGTTCGTTGGCCAGATCGCCTGAAGGGGAGGAGAAGTATACCAACGTGCCCTCGGTTGATGGGGTGTAGTGCTTTTCGTGCTTTACCAGAGAGCCGGGAGCGCCAGAACCTTCATCTGACCAGGGGAACCAGGCCATTTCCTCTTCGCCCATCGGTTGGTAGTGCAAGGTATAGCCCAGTACGGATTCGTAAAAACGAATAGCCCGTGGCATATCCGTCACTGGTATCTCAAACCAGCCTACTACATTAAAGGTCTGTGCCACACTATTGCGCGAAATGCTTTTTCTTAAAACGGTCGGCCACAATCAGTTCTTTGTTGCCGTGTGTCCAGGAGTAGAAGCCCTGTCCTGACTTCACGCCTTTATGACCTGCCTGCACCATGTTTACCAGCAATGGGCATGGGGCGTATTTCGGGTTACCGAAGCCATCGTGCAGCACGTTCAGGATCGAAAGACATACGTCCAGCCCAATGAAGTCTGCCAGTTGCAGTGGTCCCATCGGGTGTGCCATCCCTAATTTCATGATGGTGTCGATCTCTTCCACGCCAGCCACACCTTCATAGAGAGAGTAAATGGCCTCATTGATCATCGGCATCAGGATACGGTTGGCTACAAAGCCCGGGTAGTCGTTGCACTCGGTAGGCACTTTGCCCAGCTGCAGCGACATGTCCATCACCTGGCTGGTCACTTCGTCTGAAGTAGAGTAGCCACGGATGATCTCCACAAGTTTCATTACCGGCACCGGGTTCATGAAGTGCATGCCGATCACCTTGTCCGGGCGGTTGGTTACTGAAGCGATTTTGGTGATGGAAATAGAGGAGGTGTTGCTGGCTAGAATTGCCTCCGGCTTGGCGAAAGCATCCAGGTCTCTGAAGATCTTCAGTTTCAGATCCACATTTTCAGTGGCTGCTTCTACGATCAGGTCGGCCTCCTGCACACCCTGCTTGAGATCAGTATAAGTGCTGATGCGATCCAGCGTCTGGCTTTTTTGCTCTTCCGTCAGGTTGCCTTTGGCCATGATGCGGTCGAGGTTCTTTGTAATAGTGGCGAGTGCCTTGTTGAGAGCCTCCTCCGAAATGTCAACCAATGAGACTGAGAAACCATTCTGGGCAAACACGTGGGCGATGCCGTTGCCCATAGTGCCCGAACCAATGACTGCTATTTTCTTCATAGTGCTATATGCGTATAGTTAAAAATCTATTACAAAGCTAACAGAATTCGGACAAACATCGATTTTAAAAACATTTCTCTTGGAAGACTTCAATTTTTGATGCCATGTAAAGCCAGGCAGCGGGCCTTGAGGTACCAGGTATAGTTAATATTCTATACAAAATTATGCCAGGCAATTTTATTTGTAACAGAAGTAATGATTTAACTGTAAATCAAAAGGATATCGACTTATTTTAGGTAGCTTGTAATAACTGATAAAAATAATATTAGCTTAAAGTATACAAAAAAATGCGATTATATACATCCTTTAAAGTATTGGGCTCGTAAAAAGCTTAAAACAAAAAAATGCAAAGCTGGTTATGCGACCAGCATTGAAAACAAAGCAGACGGTTTTGCTTTCAATGCATTGAAAAGGAGAAATTAAAACTTAACAACTATGGGAAATTTACTGTATATCATAGCCGTTGTGCTAGTTATCTTTTGGCTGATCGGATTCCTCGGATTCCCTGACGCTGTAGGTGGTATTATCCACGTACTTTTAGTGCTGGCTGTTATCGCAGTGCTGCTGCGACTGATACGAGGCGCTTAACCTATATAGCGGAACTACGTTAGATAGGATAACAGACTATATTTTCGAAATTAAAATATTTAAAACTATGGGAAATTTATTGTATATCATAGCCGTTGTGCTAGTTATCTTTTGGCTGATCGGATTCCTCGGATTCCCTGACGCTGTAGGTGGATTGATTCACATCTTATTGGTGATCGCCGTGATCGTGGTATTGCTACGACTGATACGGGGCTGATAATACTTACTTAAAAACAGAAAAGGCTGCAACTAGTTGCAGCCTTTTCTGTTTTATACCTTTGTCTCTCTTTGTCTCTGGTTACTTTCTGAACGGAAAGCTAAAACCCGCTCTGATAACCGGGTTAGAGTAAGGAGAGGCAAAGGAGTCGTTGAAATTGTAGAGTAGCAATATATCTGCTGCACCCCGTTCGCCAATTTTTTGCCTGTAGCCGAGTCCGGCCATCGGTATACCTATAAAGCGCCTGCTGAATTCGTAAACCCCTGTATTGTAGTTCATCAGTGGGAGCTCCACACTCAACTGCTCAAATTCGCCATGAATCAGGAAGTTTTCAAATACCTGCTGCTGCGCAAACACACGGCCACCGTAGTTGTGCATGCTATCGCCTCTGAACCTCCTGTAATGATAAACGCCGCCTATACCTAGCCAAAAGGTTTCAGTAGCCCGATAGCCGACTACCGGCAGCAGCGAAATGTTGGTGAAGGTGCCAAACTGCAGGCCAAAGCTGCCACCCCAGAACATGCGGTCGATCAGCGCTTGTGGCGCCTCTTCGCCCGGGCGCACCACCTGCGGGCGGATTACCTCTGGCTGGGTTTGTGGTTGCGTCACACGGGGCTGCCGTTGCTGTTGTGGTTCTACAGTTGGTCCTGTAGGCAGTTCACGTTTGCGGCGCACCGTGTCGGGTTCTGTTTGGGCCATGGCCGCTGTGCTGCCCAGCAGGCAGCACAGGGTCAGTACCAGTACCAGTAGTTTGTAGCTATAGCGTAGCGGCATATCTTGCTCTATTACAGGTTGTCGCAGGTATATACGCTATACCTTGGCTGTGGCGTACATTTTTTTGCGAAGCTCCTTAATGTTGTCATCTGACAGGTACTCCTCGTAGCCCATGCGCTTGTCGATGATGCCACCCGGCGTCAGCTCGATGATGCGGTTGGCAATGGTGTCCACAAACTGTAAGTCATGAGAGGAGAACAGGATCGTGCCATCGAAATCGCGCAGGGAGTTGTTCAATGCTGTGATCGACTCCAGGTCCAGGTGGTTGGTAGGCTCATCAAACACGAGTACGTTGCCCGACTGAAGCATCATGCGGGAGAACATGCATCGCACCTTCTCACCACCCGACAGCACGTTGGCTTTCTTGAGCGACTCTTCGCCCGAGAACAACATACGGCCCAGGAAACCACGGATAAAGCTTTCGTCTTTCTCTGTAGAGTACTGACGCAGCCAATCCACCAGGTTCAGATCAGTATCGAAAAATTCCTGGTTGTCTTTCGGGAAGAAAGAAGCTGTGATGGTCGTGCCCCACTTGAATTCACCTGAGTCAGGCCGCTCTTCTTCAAAAAGAATCTTGAAGAATGTAGAAGCGGCAATATCGTTTCGGCCAATCACGGCGATCTTGTCACCCTTATCTACCATAAAAGAGATATCGGTGAAGATCGGCTGTCCGTCTACAGACTTGCTCAGGTTCTCCACATGCAGGATCTGGTTACCGGCTTCACGCTCTGGTTTGAAAGCGATGTATGGGTATTTACGCGAAGAAGGCTGAATGTCTTCTACCGTCAGTTTCTCGAGCAACTTGGCACGTGAGGTTGCCTGCTTCGACTTGGAAGCGTTTGCGCTAAAACGACGGATGAATTCTTCGAGTTCTTTGCGCTTGTCTTCTGTCTTCTTATTGGCGTCGGCACGCTGTTTCAGAGCCAACTGGCTTGACTGGTACCAGAAGCCATAGTTACCCGCAAACATCTTGATCTTGCCAAAGTCGATGTCGGCTACGTGCGTACACACGGCATCCAGGAAGTGGCGGTCGTGCGATACTACGATCACTGTATTTTGGAAATTGTCCAGGAAATTCTCCAGCCACATGATCGACTCAGCGTCCAGGTGGTTGGTTGGTTCGTCCAGCAGCAGGATATCCGGGTTGCCGAAGAGAGCCTGTGCCAGGAGCACACGTACTTTCTCGCTACCGCTCAGGTCTTTCATAAGTGAGTAGTGCAGATCTTCGCTGATGCCAAGTCCGCTCAGGAGCTCTGCTGCCTCATACTCAGCGTTCCAGCCTTCAAGGTCCGCAAACTCACCTTCGAGTTCAGCCGCACGTACACCGTCAGCCTCTGTAAAGTCCGCCTTGGCATAGATGGCGTCTTTCTCCTGCATGATATCAAACAGGCGCTTGTGGCCCATGATAACTGTCTGCAAAACCGGGAACTCGTCGTACTCGAAGTGGTTCTGCTTCAGTACTGCCAGGCGGGCGTTGGCCGGTATCTCAACAGTGCCGGTGTTCGGGTCGATTTCGCCGGAAAGTATTTTCAGAAAGGTAGACTTGCCTGCGCCGTTAGCCCCGATAAGGCCATAGCAGTTGCCGGGCAAAAACTTGATGGTTACGTCTTCAAACAGGGTACGCTTGCCATAAGACAGGCTTACATTGTTGGTGCTGATCATAGATAGCTATAAATGAGTATGTAAAACGATTGCGGTGCAAAATTACGAAATAAAAACCGTCTTTTTTTCAAATTGCTGTAAACCAATAGGCTAAGCAGGGATTGTCCTTCCGGTAATTCCTTTGAAATGAAGCGCTTCAGCGTGTAGGGGGAAAAATTTATGCTGCAAATCACAACGCCACGCTACTTTCTCTAGTATATTGTTTTAATTATATACGGCAGATTGCACTGGAATTTTATATTCTGGTTGATGTGCCAGTTTTATTCATTTAACCATTTGAGCAGTTAATCTGTTCATTTTTATAAAAAATTGATTCTGATATAAACACACGTAATATGGCATCTGGAAAAGTATCCTACGGAATGATTTCAATCAAATATGGTATCTATACAGGGCTGGCTCATATCGCTTTCTTCCTGCTAATGGGAGTACTCAACCTGCAAAACAGAGTAGAACTGTCTCTGCTTAGTGGCCTGTTTTTGGTGATCGGTATAGTTGTGGCGATCTCAAGCTACAAACGAGCTCTGAACGGTATGATTCCTTATCTGAAAGGAATAGCAATAGGGGGGACCGTCGGCGTCGTTTCATCAACTATACTGGCTTTGTTTCTGGTGCTCTACCTGTCTGTGCTGGATCCTGAGTACCTCAGAAGCTTGCAGGTAAGTTCCCTTTTCCCAGAGAGCATCTCCATCATGGCTGTGTTCGGAATGACAATTCTTTATGGCTCTGTGCCTGGAGTCTGGATCGCCTTCATCGCTATGCAGTGGTTTAAACGGCCTGATCATACAACTCCAGAACGTATCAGGTAATAAGATAAATACGCTGTCAACCAAAGAAGAAAATTGCACCCAAAATCATGGAAAAGATTGGCCTCAAATACGGCCTGTTCACGGCACTGGCACTAATCGTTTATTTTTTGCTTATGAAGCTCGTTGGTCTGGAGCAGGTCATTGAGCTACGCTTTCTGAACGGCGTGATCATGGCAATAGGTGTCACCATGGCCATTCGTGCCTTTAAGATAAGCCGGCAAGGCAACATCGGTTATTTCCAGGGCCTGGGTACGGGTGTTATTACATCAATCCTGGCAACGGTATTGTTCGCGGTATTTATGGTGATCTACATCAAGGCTTTTGATAATGCGCTGCTCAATGTGCTGGCCGGAGAGCAGTTCTTCGGTGGGCGAATGGCCATCACGCCCGGTATCGTGATCTTCATGGTCTTGATGCTGGAAGGTGTGATATCCGGTTTTATGGTGGCGTTCATCGCCATGCAGTGGTTTAAGCGCCGCGACCATAAAGTGCCCGGCAGCCCATGATGGGAGTACGCCTATAACAAACAAGATATTTCCAAAAAGAGAGGCGACCCGGAATTTTCCGGGTCGCCTCTCTTTTTGGATTTTACTGCCGTCTCAACTGACGAGGTTGTCGGGCCGCTGTATTATTTGTATAACTACTTCATGTAAATCGCCTTCCTCATCTTTTAATTTATAAATGACCATCGGGTTGTCTGCATCATGTATAGGCGTGATATTGACAACTTTACCTGCATCCAGCCTATCTTCTAGCTGTTGCGTCAGGTCCTGAAATGCTTTTGCGAAGTTAACCTCAAGCGAACTGGGATTATAATATTTAGTTTTCATGGTAATTTCACTTTGTATGGAGGGAGCCGCCTTTGCGGAACCGGGAGCCACTGTTAAAAATACTATTTCGAGGGTTTTTCTTTTTATACTATTATCAGGAGGCATAGTTACGATATAGTTGATTTCGAATACAACTTATTTTTATAGTTAAAAATCAATTTGAAATCTTGCTATTAATGCAATATTTGAATAAAACTATGCTATTAGAAAAATCTAAAAAATATGTCTTTTCTAGCAGAACCAATGTAATGTAATTCCGTTCATAACACTGTACAACAAAGAGTAGCCATTTGATGGTGAAATAACCGAATACCATGAAAAGAATTATACCCATACTAATTATACTAGGACTTACCCTTAGCACTGCACAAGCGCAGCGGCTCAAAGAAACAGACGACGACCTGGACAAGAAGGTGCTGGCTCTCAACCTGAGTGGTCCGCAGATGGCGATCCTGGAAATGAAGCGTGAACTGAATCTAAGCGAAGAGCAACTGATGCAGGTAGAATTGCTGCATGAAGAGCGGTACCAGCGTATGGTTGAAGCTGAGTTGAATCTGGAAGACCCCCTGGAACTGCAACGTACTTACAGAGAGATACAGATCCAACTGGACAAAGTGATGGCTGGCATTCTGACCGAAAAACAGCTGAAACAATTTCTGGAACTGGAAGGACGTCAGCACGTCAATTTACTGACTGGTAAAGAGGATGAAGAATAGTAGACAATGCTCCCGAATAGCAAAGCCCATCATAAGGTGGGCTTTTGGCATTAATTTGGGCATTATTTTGAAACGGGAAGAGGACGCAGGTAGGTGATTTCGCTTACCTTGCTCAGGGCATTGAAGCGTACCTCAGCCCGGTTAGCCTCGGAGAGTTTGTTCCGCTCACTGCAATGGGAGCCAGGTTCAAAATAGTAGATGAATACTCGCTGCCCCCGTCGCATCAATTGCTCTGCATCGGGTTTTCCCAGTATATCCTTGACCTCCGCCTCCGGTCGTCCGTAAAGCTCGCGACGAATCGCATCAAACTCGTTTACCATCGTACTACGTTGCCCCTGGCAGCCTTTTTTATCCTGTTGCCATTTATCGCTGTCGAAGCCTTCAATGCGGGCCGGGTCAGCGCAACCCAGCAGCATTATCAGTAAAAGGGTATAGAAGTAGTACGTTTTCATCTGCAATTCTCTTACCTCAAAATTGCAGCATCAGACCTTGGCATACAAGTAAAAACACTAATATATAAAACAGAAAACTTCATAAGCCTAAAAAATATACCTGACTCACATAATAAGCAGCAGGTGCACAAGCGTTTAGCATATAGGCGAGTCGGCCGAGCTTTACAATGAACAGTATATGGGATATAAACAAGGTGGAGGGGAACAATTGTTGTGTTTTTCCCTGTTAGTATTGTAATTGCGTAAAACCCTATAAGTAGAATAACCCTATGATAAGAGCTATTGTTACCTCTTTTGCCCTTAGTTTCATGCTGGTTGCCACTCCTGGTGGGGCCCGACACGATGAGTCGGATCCGACGGGACGCACGGCAGAAACCATGCTGACTTCCACTTCCCTTGCCCGCTTGTCCTTAGCCGAGAAAAAACTTGCCTTTGATGAGCATGTGCAGGAGGTGTACAACAGATCGGGTTTAAAGATAGCCGGGCTTTCTTTCAGTGTGTTTGAGCGGGCTTATACCGGTTACCATAACTTTAAGCAGGACGGGCTGACGGCTACTGACAAGCAGATCCTCACAGTTGTAGATTTTACAAAGCCGAGTAACCTGAAGCGCATGTGGATTATTGATCTGGATGCGAATAAAGTGCTCTATAATAACCTGGTGGCGCATGGCCGCAATACAGGCAATGTAAGAGCAGAGAAATTTTCGAACGAGCCTAACTCCAATATGAGCAGCATGGGCTTCTACCTCACCGACAAGACTTACTATGGCAAGCATGGCCTTTCGCTGCGCTTGTCAGGTATGGACGAGAAGTATAACTCCAAAGCCATGGAGCGTGCCATCGTGCTGCACGGCGCTGACTACGTAAGCGATGACTTTGTGAAGCAGTATGGCCGGCTAGGTCGTAGCCTGGGATGCCCGGCTGTGCCGAGGGCTATTTCGGGTGACGTGATCGAGCTGATCAAGGACAATACCGTGCTCTACATTCACAGTGCAGATAAGGCCTATACCTCGGACTACCTGAACATAGAGCGAGCCGTTGAGGGCTTTGCAGCGCTGCAGGGTACATCACCCGTTCGCACATAGCGTTAAGCCAACCCAAAAACAGAAAATGCCACGCCGATAATCCGACGTG
Source organism: Pontibacter sp. LHS1 (assembly GCF_058932855.1). NCBI lineage: Bacteria > Pseudomonadati > Bacteroidota > Cytophagia > Cytophagales > Hymenobacteraceae > Pontibacter > Pontibacter sp. LHS1. The sequence continues at coordinate 80,085 of NZ_JBZYWF010000013.1, read as the reverse complement.
GCATTTTCTGTTTTATAGCATGATAGACTCAGGTCTGGTCTTTTGTTGTTTTAACCAGGTTGATACCCGCAAAGAAAAAGATCAGGCCTACAATAAAGGGCACTGCGGCCGTGTACTGGCCAATAGCTGCACCGTCGCCTCCCATCACAAAAGCATATGCCCCCCAGATGATGCCGATTATACCTAGTATGGTCAGAATGGCACCGAATGTTCGTTTCATATTCATGATATTCCGTTTTAGTTGAAGCTGCTTTTGCAGCAATTTTAATGTATTACGAATTTCATATAAAATAGGGTAGCTATTTATACTCCTTATACCTATACCTGTCTTTTACTGCTCGTTTTTTTCCTTGCGCTTGCGTATACTTTTTAGTGCAATAAAAGTATATGATGAAGCAGCATACCCGACCGGCTCAGATACTTTTGTGCGACAGTTGGCCATGGATTTGACTGGCAGTTAAAACTTTTAAGAAGTAGCGTAAGATGAGAGCAGTCATGAAGTTTATCGTCGCCATCGTGATTGCGGCGGTATCACTGGTCACATACTGGTGCAACAGGCAGGAAAATGAGTTTACCGGCCAGGTGCAGCACGTAGACATGACCGTAGAGCAAGAGATCGCCCTGGGACTACAGACCGCCCCAAAAATGGCTTCTCAATATGGTGGATTGCACCCTGACGAGCAGGCGAGGGCGCAGGTAAATGAGATAGGGCAGCGCCTTGTTCAGAATACCCGTGTCAGAGAAACACCCTATCAGTTCGACTTTCACCTGCTGGCAGATGAAAATACCGTAAACGCCTTCGCCCTGCCTGGCGGACAGATCTTTATAACAGCTGGCCTGCTGCGCCGCCTTAGTTCAGAGGCACAACTGGCAGGTGTGCTGGGCCATGAAATAGGGCATGTGGTTGGGCGACACTCTGCCCAGCAACTAGCTAAGGCAAAGCTTACCCAAGGCCTTACAGGCGCAGCTGCCATTGCCACTTATGATCCGGATAACCCTGCCTCTCAGACTGGTGCTGTGGCTGCCGCCATGATCGGGAAACTGATGAACATGCGCTACGGCCGGGAAGATGAACTGGAGTCCGACAGGCTGGCGGTGCGCCTGACAGGTGAGTCGGGTTATGACCCGCGGGCCATGCTAGAGGTGATGCGCATTTTGGAGGAAGCCAGCGGCGGTGCCAGTGGTCCTGAGTTCACACAAACGCACCCAAACCCAGGCAACCGTATAGCTGAGATAGAGCGTGCCATCCAACAGGAATATCCAAATGGCTTGCCCGCTGGTTTGATCGAATAAGCCGTCAAACTTAAAACCAACCAACGACACCACGACATCAGCATGCAACAAGAGGATAAGATTAAAAACCTGCTATTTGTTATCAATCCCATCGCAGGCGACATAGACAAAAGCGAGCTGGAGGAAGAGATAAGGACTACCTGTGCCGAGTATCAGCTGAGCTGCACCATATACCGTACCACTGGTGCTGGAGATCAGGATCATGTAAAGAGACTAATCGAGCAGCATCAGTACGATGCAGTGTTTGCTGTAGGCGGAGATGGTACTGTTAGCTTGGTTGGGGCCCTCCTGATTGGCAGTAAAACGCCCCTGGGCATCATTCCGCTCGGCTCAGGCAACGGACTCTCAAAAGACCTGGGTATACCGCAGGACACAGAGGAGGCGCTGCAGCTGATCCACGAACATGTGGTGCGCAACATCGACACGATTGATCTGAACGGGCAGCCTTCTATTCACCTGAGCGATCTGGGTTTTAATGCTCTTGTCGTAAAGCGATTCTGTGAGGGTGACAAACGGGGCCCTGGTGCCTATGCCTGGATAGCCTTGCAGGAATACATGAACTACGAACCAAAGTTCTACCGCATAGAAACGGATACGGAGAATTTTGAGGGAGAGGCTTTTATGGTCACGATTGCCAATGCCAATGCCTTTGGGAGCAATGCTGCCATCAACCCGAGCGGAATTCTGAACGACGGCCGTTTTGAGATCTGCCTGATTGAGCCTTTCCCCAAGGCCGCAGCTCCGGCACTGCTCTTCCGCATGTATACAGATAACATAGACGGTTCGGTCTATACCCGCCGTATCAGCTGCCGCAAAGCCACTGTTTACAATGTTGACCATGAAGTAGTGCACATTGATGGGGAGCCGGCTGAGCTGGGGGAGGAGATAAAAGTAACGATGCACCCTAAAAGTCTGAAAGTCTTACTGCCTATACCTGAAGAGGAAGGTTGAGCGAAAAACTATACCTCCTGCGTCTGCTCTTTTGGTTGCAGTACGGAACCGAGTTCTTTTCTGAACACAACAGCTCCGGGCTTTGAAACGTTTTCCCCCTCTGCCACCGCAAGGGCTTCTATCCATACCTCGCCGGTATCATAATAGTTGAGCACAAAAAAACCCCGCTGCTCCAGCGTAAAGGTAGCTTTGCCGCCCTTCTTCACGAATGATGTTTTACTCCCGGACCCGCTGACGATGTAATGATTGTCCCGCACCACGAAGTGCTGCAGGTTATGGTCGTGCCCTGCCACATACACGATGTTGCTGTACTGGTGGAATATACGGAGCAGGCGTTTGCGCATCTTGCGGTATTTCCGGTGCGACATGTCTTCATAGGCACCGAACATTTTGCGGTAGAAAGGATACAACGACCCGAAAATGGGCAGTGGGATATAAAAGCGCTTGTGCGCAGCAGTCAGCGGAAAAATGTGCTGCTTGATCGTGAATTTGCCACCGTGGAGGGCATTGCTGTAAAGCGGATGATGCGCGGCCACCACAATGCGCTGGTGCCTGTTTCGTCTTAAGATCTTGTTCAGGCGCAGGAAGAAGTCTTCGATGTCATCATAGGGACAGCCCTGATTGCGTCCCATCGGCTTTTCCCCGCGGTGCACCCACCACTGTGTGTTGATGATCACCAGCAGCAGCCCGTCGGCTAGCTGTATGGCATCCGGTCCCGGACAACCGTGGCGTGGCAGGTAGCTGCATTCGTCCCGCAGTGTATCCACCACATACTTTTCCTGCCGCAAGACATACTCCAGCCCCTTTTTGCGCCCTTTGTTCCAGTCGTGGTTACCACTCAGAAAAATTTTGCGGCCAGCATACGTACCCATTTGCTGCAGCAGGAAGTCCAGGCGCTCTTTGGCGGCAGGGTAGTGTCGGTGTGTTTCAGCAGGAAGTCCTACAGGGTAAAGGTTGTCCCCGAGAAACAAAACACTTCCATCTGGCCCGGTATTTTCCTGCCATTCTTCCAATAGCCGCATCACTGGGTCGGTGCCATCGGTGGCTACGTAACCCACGTCTCCCATAAAAGCGATGCTGTGCACCAGCCGCGCCTCCGGTTTGGGCAGGCATTTGCGCCAGCCTACATCAGATAGTTTATAGAATGGTTTGTTCCGGTACCTGAGCTCCTGCCAGTAGCTGAAAAGACCAAAAACCACAAATAGCACGGTAGGTATGAGGATGAAGTATAGCAGCATCAGAAGTTAGGTGGTGTGAGGTTTTTGAAATGGCCGTTGAGCTTGACGCGTTCCTTCAGTTTTTCGGTTTCAGCTACGATAGGTAATACCTGTTCGAGGTGCTGCAGGATCATCTCTTGCCGCAGAGCCTCACTGTTACACTGCAATAAGGTATATTCCTGTTCAGTATTAAGTCCTAAATGATGGGCAACGTCAAAAGAGGTGAAGTTTTCGGGTAGCTCCATCAGGATGCTGCTTATACCTAAGGCTGTATACAATTCCTGCAGCTTCTCTTGTATCTGTACCTTCGTCACAATGTCCTCGTCCTCCAGGTTCTCTACTTCCTCTACCTTGCCGCCTGCGTACAGCCTACCCGGCGCCTGCCTGTCAAACTCCAGTATCTTGAATATGCCCAGACCCTGGGTGCGTATATCCATCTCCCCGGTATCGTACTTTTTCTCGACGTGCAGCAGTTTGATCTCCGTACCATATAGTCCCACGCCATTGTTGATGAAGGTAGGTATACCAAAGGTCCCGCCGCTTTTGATGCAGTCGTGTACCAGCTGTTTGTAGCGTGGCTCGAAGATGTGCAGGTTCAGCTTCTCGCCCGGAAAAACCACGATATTCAATGGAAACAATGGCAGATACTTTTGCATGGTCTTTTCTTTAGCTTGATTACAGGCATTACAGGTATTTGTATATGGAATACGGGTATGATCAGAGCCGTGTTAAGTATCTCAATTCAGTGTGGTTGCTTTTGTTGCATTATAAGCCAAAACACTTAGCTTTGCGCACTTATTTTCAACCTTTTAAAATGAAGAAGAAACGGCTGGGCTTTCGCGAGATCAGGCTCGTCACTACAAAGCTTTTGCTGAGCCTCGTGCTCCTGAGTGTGCTGTGGGTGTTGGTATACCGCTGGGTGGCTCCACCTGTTACGCTGCACATGGTCAAGCGACGTGCCGAAGCCGGTGCAGCAGGCAAGGCTGAGCCTGCGATCAGGTATAAGTTTGTTTCTTTGGAGGAGATGTCGGATCAGTTGCCGCTGGCCGTGGTGGCATCAGAAGACCAGCTTTTCCTGGAGCACCATGGCTTCGACTTCAATGCCATTGCCGATGCGTTCAAGCGCAATCAGAAGGGAACCAACATCAGAGGGGGCAGCACCATCAGCCAACAGGTGGCCAAGAACGTGTTTCTGTGGCATGGCCGGAGTTACCTGCGCAAAGGAGTGGAGGCTTATTTTACGTTTCTGATCGAACTGCTTTGGGGCAAACAGCGCATCATAGAGGTATACCTGAATATTGCGGAAATGGGAGACGGGGTGTTTGGTGTGGAGGCAGCCTCTCAAAAGTACTTCAAGAAGCCGGCTTCGCAGGTCGGTCGTCAGCAGGCGGCACGACTGGCAGCGGTTCTCCCAAACCCGATCCGATACTCTGCCGAGCGACCATCGGCTTATGTATTGGGACGACAGTACCGCATAGCCCGTGCGATGGGCCGACTGGGCGGGACCACTTACATCAAAACCATACTTCCAGAAAAAGATGAGAAGAAATAAGTCTATCTACGCGCTGGTCCTAGGTATAGGCCTGTCATTCACTTCCTGTCAGCAGCAGGAAGAAAAGCAGGTGGAGCTTACCACAGATTCTCCTGTTACACAGGACACGGCGGTGGCAGAAGCCCAGGTGCGTGACATGCTGGCCTCGCAGTCGGCTTGCTGGAGTCAGGGCGACCTCGACTGCTTTATGCAGGACTACTGGAAATCAGACTCCCTGCTGTTCGTCGGCAAAAGCGGCCTGACCTACGGTTGGCAAAAGACCCTCGACAACTACCGCAAGAGCTACCCTGATCCGGCGGCCATGGGCAAGCTGACCTTCGACCTGAAGGAAATACGCCACCTGGCTGCTGACAACATGCTGGTAGTAGGCAAATGGCACCTTCAGCGCGAAGCCGAACTAGGCGACCTCCAGGGACATTTCTCCATCATCCTGAAACGCTTCCCCGAGGGCTGGAAGATCGTAGCAGACCATTCCAGTTAGGAATTCAGTGAATGAGTGAGTCACTCAACCACTCATTCATTCAATCTAATTACTCATCTCCCGCAGCGTCTACTTCTGTTTCTCTGGCGATTTCCGGGAGTTCTTCATTAAAGATATAACCGCATTGGGCGGCGTGTTCGGCTGCTTCCAGCGTTTCTTTCACGAGCACCATTTCCACTTCTTTGCTATCCTTAAACTCGTCGAAAATTGTCACTACTTTCTTGGAGTGCTTTTCGATATTTACATCCCGAATGTATATAGCTAGTATGCGGCCCGGATGATTGCGCACGACCTCGGCGTAAATCTCTGCATCCTGCTGCCCGCTGTCGCCGATCAGGATGAACTTGAGCTCCGGGTATGTGATCAGGATATTTTCGATCTCCTTGTACTTATGGCTCATATGATCAGAGGCGCCGAGCTTGCTTTCATCCATCCCAAAGTCGCGCAGCAGGAGCGGACCTTGCGGGATCTCGTTCAGCTCCAGAAAATGGTAGAGCAGGTCGTAGGTATTCCAGGGGCTGCTGGAGACGTAGAAAAAGGGATTGTTGCGCTTCCCGTTTCGCCCCAGCTGCAGTGACTTGTAAAAGGAAGACACGCCGTGGAAAGGTATACGGGAGTGGGCATTATTGAGCAGCACGTTTCGGCCTGTCTGCAGCAGACTCGTGGCACCGGTTCGCACAATGGTGTCGTCGATGTCGCTGATAATGCCATACTCTGCATCTGGTGGTGGAACGAGTACATGCGCCTGCGCCTTAACCGGACCTTCAAACGCTACGGGAGAGTCTGTCAGGTTTACATCGATCGTGTGCCAGATGTCCTCTAATTGCAGCGGCTTTTCGGGGGCGAGGTTCACCACAAAATAGCCCTCAATGTCCGTTGTGATCTCGTGCTTCTGATCTTCGAGGCATAGCTCAACACGTGCTCCCGGAATCTCACGGCTGTTAAAACGCTTGTACATGTTCAGGATGTTCTCCCAAAGCGTGTCATTTTCTTCTGACACCGTAATGTTCTTGTCAACCAGCACGCGGCCCTTTACATACAGGCGGGTAGGAGTGCCATAGCTGCGGTAAGTCATAATATGCAGCGGTCCAAACATATTGAGTTTGCGACGCAGGTTAAATGTCAGGGTGTCGAATTTCTCCTCAACTTTTAAAACTGCTTTCGCAGCAGTGTTCTTTATCTTTTTCATAGTGTTTAGGTATGGTGCTTAAACAGAAAGGCCTGCCCTGCGGCAGACCTTTGCTGGTTATAAGTTCAGGCTTCTTTTCAGCTCATTAAAATCAGTGTTAGCGGGCCCGTCAGTGGAGCAGTTGCGCTGCCGCGCCTGCTGCTGTATGTTTTCAATGCGGTTGTCCGGGTTCGGGTGCGTGCTCAGGAACTCTGGCGGATTGCTGCCCTGGGCCTGGTCGTTCAGCTTCACGAAGAAACCAGCTGCTCCGTCACAAGCGTAGTAATCGGTGGCGTCCAGGTATACCACAGAGGCGTTGTCGGCCTCGGTTTCGGCACCCCGGCTAAAACGCAAACCAGCCAATGTGCCGGCCAACTGACCTGCTATCTGTTGAAGTGTGCCGGCATTGTTGCCCAACGCTACCGAAAGCAGAATGGCGATGCCGTACTCGCGCTGTAGTTGCTGTACACTATGGCGCTTGTCGGCATGAGCAATTTCATGGGCCAGCACGCCGGCAAAGTGGTCTTCGTCATCAAGAAACTTCATCAGGCCGGTATACACATAAATATGTCCACCCGGTGCTGCAAACGCATTTAGTGTCTCACGATCGTCGATGATCTTTACGGACCAGACAAACTCGTTTCTATACTTGATCTCGCCGGAGTTGAGTACCCGGTTCACGATGCGGTCGAGGTGGGTGTAGGCTTTTTGCACATTGGCGTTGCTAGAGTTGCGCTCCAGTAGCTTGCCCTGGGCGCGGAAAGTGGAGTCTACCTGATGTGATACCTGCTCACCTAGTCGGATGTCATCCTGGGTAGAAAAGATTACGCCTTCATTGTCTTTGCAACTGCTCATGAAAAACACGCTGACGAAAACAAGCAGCCAGGGTGCAGTAAGATTGATATACTTCATCATTTGATTAGGGGTGATAAGTTTAAGCTGTGCGAAGGTACAGGTTGTAATGCTATACCCTGCGATTAGCTTAAAACTAACGGAAATTGATTTTAGTATGCGCTTACGGATTAAAATTAGCCTTGGTTTGAGGGGGGAGTAGAGCAGTGGCGGTTCAAAACAGTACAAATAAAAAAAGCCCCTGAAATTCAGGGGCTTTTCCAAGTGTAGTATGATCTATTTTACGGAAGAGGTACCTACGGGGTTGCCGTTGGTATCCAGCTCCACTACATCGTAGCTCAGCTTCTGCAGCTCAGGCAATACAGTTTTCTTATCACCCACTACCACGATGTGCATTTTGTCGGCTGGCAGGTGCTTGGCTGCCAGGGCGTCGATTTCCTGCTTTGTGATGTTGTTTAGAATCTGCGTCTGCTTGCTTACGTAATCCTTCTTTAGGTCGTAGCGCAGGATGCGGCCCAGGAAGTTCGCTTTTTGTGCAGGCGTTTCGTACTGGCGGGCATCTGACTGACCGATAGAGTTCTTCATAAACTGTAGCTCTTCTTCTGTGATGCCTTTTGTTCTGTAGTCATTGATCTCTTTCATGAATTCAACTACAGAAGCGGCAGTGGCATCGGCACGTACACCGGCAGAAGCCGTGTAAGGACCAGCAAAACGGCTGCCTCCGAAGCCTGAACGGGCACCGTAGGTATAGCCTTTGTCTTCACGCAGGTTTAGGTTGATGCGGCTGTTAAAGGCACCACCCAGTACAAAGTTCATCAGCGATGTTCTGTAGTATTCACCTGTCGCGTCATAAGGCTGGGCTACATAGCCGATTCTGATTTCTGACTGCGCCGCGTCTGGCTTGTCTACGAAGTAGATCTTAGTGCCTGCAATGGCCGGAGCCTTCACATCTGCAGGTACCGTCACGTTCTTCTTCTTCCAGTTCTTGAGGAAGGCCAGTTTACCGATGATCTCTTTCTCTGTGATATCACCTACGATTACCAGCTCAGCTCCCGTAGGTGTGAAGTTGGCAGCGTAGAACTGCTTCACATCGTCCAGCGTGATGCTGCTTACCGACTCCGTAGTACCAGAAGTTGGGATCGCCATGATATGGTTTTCGCCATAGAGCAGTTTGTTGTACACGCTGCTGGCAATGGCCGTTGGCTGTGTCGACTGGTTGGCTATACCTTCCAGCTGCTGCTTTTTCAGACGCTCAAAGTCATCGGCGGCGAACTTAGGACGGAACAGGCGCTCTTCGAGCAGCACGAGAGTCTTGTCCAGGTTCTTCTTCAGCGACTGTACCGTTACATAGGTGTCTTCAGTGCCGGAGCCGATGCGGATAGAGCTACCCAGTTTGTCGAGCTCGTTGGTGAATGCTTCTGACGTGTAATTCTCAGTATCCTCGTTCAACAGAGATGCTGTAAGTGAAGCTATACCTGCTTTTCCAGGATTATTGGCCAGCAAACGGTGTCCGCCAGGTATGGTCAGTTGCAGTGTAACGGTTGGAATCTCATCAGACTTGGTGCCGATTACCTTCATGCCGTTCTTGAACTTAGAGGTATAGAAGTTCGGTACACTCACGGCTTTAGCCTGACCCGCTACCGGGCGCTTGCTGCGGTCGAATGAGTCAACTGCCTTGGTATAGCTCAGGCCGCTGTAATCCTGCGGCTGTGCTACCGACACGTTGGTATCAACGGTATAGTTGTCAGCTTTGGCCACCATCTCTGGCTTGCCTTTTGGCACCACGCTCAGGATAACGGCATGCTTGCCTTTGATGTATTGGTTGTACACACGCTTCACGTCGTCTTTGGTCAGCGCGTTGATGCGGCGAATTTCCTCCTGCAGGTAGTTCGGGTTATTGCGGAACGTTTCGTAGGCAGCCAGCTGTGATACTTTGCCGCTCACGCTTGCCATACGGTTGATCAGGCTCGACTCGGCAGAGGCTTTGTAGCGCTGCAGGTCTTCGTCGGTTACACCGCGGGTTTCAAACTCAGCGATTGACTTGCGCAGCAGTTCTTCCATCTGAGCCAGTGTGCTGTTTGGATACGCCATGATGGTGATGCCAAATTCGCCTGCCAGCTCTGATGTAGAGTTAAAGGCAGAAGCCTGCATCGCTTTCTGCTCTTTTACAAAGTTTTTGTAGAAGATAGAATTACGACCCTGTCCCAGGATTTCAGCCAGTACGTCCAGTGCATGCTCGTCTTTGTGACCAGCCTCAGGCACCGGGTAAGTCATACGCAGCATTGGGAAGCGGATGTTATCTTCGTAAGAGATGTAGCGGTCCTGGTCCAACTTCGCCAGCATTGGCTTCATGTCCTCCACGGCCGGGCCGGCAGGTATAGAGCCAAAGTATTTCTCTACCAGCTTCACAACATCAGCCGGATTCACATCGCCACCCACTGTTACAGTCGCGTTATTTGGTCCGTACCAGCGCAGGAAGAAGTTTTTCAGGTCGTCCACGTTCACACGGTTCAGGTCCTCGATGTAACCAATCGTAGTCCAGGAGTAAGGGTGACCGTGCGGGTACAGGTGCTGTGATGTTTTCTCGTACACCAGACCGTAAGGACGGTTATCGTAGTTCTGACCACGCTCGTTCTTTACCGTTTCGCGCTGCACCTCAAATTTCTTCTGGGTTACAGCGTCGAGCAGGAAGCCCATGCGATCAGCCTCCAGCCAAAGGGCTGTTTCCAACTGGTTGCTTGGTACAGTTTCGAAGTAGTTGGTACGGTCGCGGTTAGTAGTACCGTTCAGGGTACCGCCAGCATCCGACACAATTTTGAAGTGTTCTTCGTCGGCCACGTTGTCGGAGCCCTGGAACATCATGTGCTCAAAAAAGTGGGCGAAGCCGGACTTGCCTACTTCTTCGCGGGCAGAGCCTACGTGGTAGGTTACGTCCACATGCACTACCGGATCGGAGTGATCTTCGTGCACGATCAGGGTGAGGCCATTGGCCAGTTTATACTTTTCGTAAGGTATAACCAGCTCATCGCTTTTCTTGGTTACCTTCTCCACGAGTTTTGTCTGCGCCTCGGCTGCACTGACCACACTGGCCGTGAGCACGATACTCAAACCGATTTTCTGTAGCATATTAAATTGTTTTAGGTGAACGATTGGTCTTGTGTTAGGACCAATATAACACATAAAGGTTTAATGCTATAGAAAAATATAGACGAACACCTATTTTGTCTCGGCAAACACTTGTTTTGCGAACATAACAGACACGGCCAGAGTCAAAAGCGCGACTACGAGCATGGCCGTCGTGAGCAGGAAAGCCATACCTGCCGTTTGGGTAGAGTTAGGCTCCGGCGCTTCCTGCACCATCTCGAGCAGGCGGATAAAATAGGTGCCCGATCGCCAGCCCAGCAGCAGCGTCAGCAGACCAGCCTCGGCCGAGCCCAGCAAAAAGCCCCAGCGATGGCGGCGGTTCAGGAAGTGGCCGGCAATAAGGGCCAGCAAACCACCGGCTATACCTGTGATCAGCGCAGTACGGGCCTGTTCGCCAGCCACATCTACGGCCACTGCGCCACAGCCCAGCATGAACACGCCAAAGAAGGCGTAGAGGTAAGAGATCTGTTTATGTATGGTCATGGGTACGTCATTATCCGGAGGCAAATATAAGGGTAAATGTTGAGGAGGTATAAGCAAAAGCGGGTGCACCACCTTTGAGGCGAATAACTTTTGCACAAGATTGAAGTATTATGGGCAGGAGGCGCCTAATGCCTCAGCAGATGACGAAGAAAGAACTACATAATTTATATAAAGATCCTGCTCTCTCGGCCGAGTGGGCGGGGTTAATCTACACCTCAGACGAGAAGCCGGGTCTCACTCGTAAGAAAGCCGGTACTGGCTTTTATTATCTTAACCACAAAGGGGAGAAAGTGACAGATGAAAAGACGCTCGAACGAATCAAAAAATTGGTGATACCGCCCGCCTGGACCGAAGTATGGATTGCTAAATCAGCCCGTGGTCATTTGCAGGCTACGGGTAGGGACGACAAAGGGCGCAAGCAGTATATTTATCACCCTGAATGGCAAAATGCCCGCAACCTGACTAAGTTCGGCCGCATGATCACATTCGGAAAGTCACTGCCAGCACTGCGAGAGCAGGTTCAGCAGGACATTCAATCCCGCAAGCTGGACAAGCGTAAGGTGACAGCCCTGGTGGTGTCGATTATGGATAATGCGCTGATTCGGATCGGTAACCGGGCCTACGCCAAGTCAAACAAGTCCTATGGCCTTACCACGCTGCGCGACCGTCACGTTACCTTTAATGGCAGCACTGTTACCTTTTCGTTTGTGGGCAAGAAGGGAGTGGAGCAGAAGATCGACCTGAAAGACAGGCGGCTGGCGCAGTTGGTCAAAAAGTGCAAGGACATTCCGGGCTATGACCTGTTTCAGTATTATGATGAAGACGGGGAGCGGCAAACACTGGAGTCCGGCGACGTGAACGAATACCTGCGGGATGTGACCGCACACGATTTCACTGCAAAGGATTTCAGAACCTGGGGTGGCACTGTACGCATGGTGGAGTGCCTGGAGCGGGTAATCGACGAGGACCCGGAGATCGATAAAGAGAAAGGTATAAAAGAAGCCGTGAAAGAAGTGGCCAAAGGCCTGGGTAACACCCCAACTGTTTGCAGTAAGTACTACATCCATCCGGAGGTTGTGAATCTCTTCCGGGAAGACAAACTGATGAGCTACCTCAAAAAGCACGACCCATCCAAATCCAAAACCCAACACCTCAGCAGCATGGAAGAGTTTGTGCTGAAGATGCTTGAAAAGAGTTTGAGAGTTTAGGAGTTGAAGAGTTTAAGAGTTGGGGTTTTAGTTTAAAGGGACAGTTTCTATTCCGATTCTGCTGATTTTATGGGTAATCGACCATGTTGTTATCTTGCTAGAAAGGAGAAATTTGAATTTTTAACACAAAGGCAACGCTTTAGATTTCTCCGTTTGGTCGAAATGATACTAAAACGCCTAAGTTAATACTATTGGATGATTGTCTGTTACAACAGATATATACTCCTAAACTCTCAAACTCCCCAACTCTTAAACTTTAATTCCCTTCCCGGTCGTAGGCATGCACTTTCACATCCCGGGTGGTGAGGTCTTTAGCTTCGGTGCCGAAGTCGATCTCATTGCCGCGTTCGGTGTCGTAGATGTGCGTCATCTTGCGCCAGCCTTTTACAGACGATCTGTCCCTGATTTCGTCTTCGCCTAATCCTCCAAATACCTCTACCAGTATACCTTCTGCTACATCGCCTTCCAGCAAAAATTCATCGTCTCCGCTAAGGCCGTGCAGTGTGATCTTTTCAGTCTCTTTTCTGAAAAGTATGCGATGGTACAGCACCTTCTCAGGTATACCGTTTTGGGCAGGGCGTATCAACAAGACTTCCGTGCGTTCATCGTCCAGCCGCTTGACATGAAATTTGTCGCTCTCGTCTGTGCCGGCAATGGTCACATGCCTGGCCAGGATTTCATACATCTCTTCAGCCACCTGAGGCAGTTGATCGCGTCGGTTTTTCAGGCTCTGGATGGTGCTTTCTCCCTTAAGGGCAAAAATGGGCGGCGGCAGGTTTCTGACCGCCTTTTCGATGGTTTGATCTGTGAGCCTATGCTTCATATCCTCTGCTATTGCCACCCAGTCCGCCCGGGTAAGTTCATGGAGCAGACGCTCGTCTATAAACCGTGCATTGATCATCAGGGCTTTTACATCTTTGATCTTCGGTCCGAAGGAGTTGAACTTGCGGGCCATCAGTTTGCTGGTGGCGATAAAAGGCATAACCCCATCATTCATTTTCAGGAATACCTGGTCCCGGTCTTTAGGTATGGGTTTATACCTGATATCCTCTGGTCCTTCCTGATAAGCCGCCCAATCCCACTGGCCTTTGTGGCGATCCCAGTCACCGACCAGCACGTCCAGTAGCCGGGCGCGGGCAAAAGCCTTCTGATCGAAGTGGTGTGTGTTAGTTTCATAGCGCATGCGAAGGGCATCATCGGAATCTTCAAAACCTGTCACCTGACCGAACATACCCAGCGTATCGGCTATACCTTCAAACTTCTCCTCGAGCATGTATACCTTGCCCTGTACCGCCCCGGCATGTTCTCCAAACAAAGTATCATTAGTGGGTACATAGTAGAGGGTGGGAGAGGTATGGTAGATCCCGGCGGCGCCGGCTAAGTCAGGTATGATTAGGGCGCCGTAGGGATTGGCAGAGGAGGTTTGATCGCGCAGTATATTGGTGACAAAGGTGGGGCGCCAGAATTTGGCCAGCACCAGCACCGGGTCTTTGTCGATGGAGCGGAAAGCATAAATGCGGCCGAGGCTGTCCTGGAGCTGAAAGCTACTGGTCTGGTAGCCCCCGCCTTTTTTGACAACCTTCATGCCACCGTTCATGCGTGAGAGATCGAACACAGGAAGCTTTACGGGAGTGACCCAACTGTCACGGTGGTGTCGGCCCCAGAAGAGGCGGTGCAGCCAGCCGCGTTCGTAGTGGCGGCCTGCCACCACCCATACGCTGTCAGTGCCAGCCGGAGGCAGGTCATACTCTCCCGGCTGCACCAATGCGTCTTCCTGGTAAAAATCACTGTCGGCGCAACCGCTCAATAATAGAGTGAGAAGCAGCAGAAGCGCCGTTTTAAGGTATAGGTGCTGCATAAGGTATAGATACCTTACTTAAACGCAGCACCGTCACAAGGTTTTCGCTATTTGCGTTTTTGTCTGTAGTAGCTGATCAGTCCGGCGGTGGAGCTGTCATGCTCAGCTTCCTTGTTGCCCAGGATTTCCTCTTCAATCGTGCCGGCCAGTTGCTTGCCCAGTTCCACGCCCCACTGGTCGAAGCTGTACACGTTCCAGATCACGCCCTGCACAAACGTTTTGTGCTCGTACATAGCGATCAAACTGCCTAATGCATAAGGCGTGAGCAGATCGAACATAATGGAGGTAGAGGGCTTGTTGCCTTCGAACACTTTGTGCGGCACCAGTTGCTCCAGCTCTTCGCCGGCCATACCTTTCTTCTCCAGCTCGGCACGTACTTCTTCCTCAGTTTTTCCTTTCATCAGGGCCTCAGTCTGGGCAAAAAAGTTGGAAAGGAGCATAGGGTGGTGCTCGCCAATCGGGTTATGGCTATTCACCGGGGCCAGGAAATCAGAAGGAATCAGCACCGTGCCCTGGTGGATCAGCTGAAAGAAAGAGTGCTGCCCGTTGGTACCGGCTGCTCCCCAGATCACTGGTTGCGTCTGGAAGTTCACAAACTCACCGTTCCGCATAGCGGTCTTGCCATTGCTTTCCATCTGCAGCTGTTGCAGGTACTCTGGCAACAGGCGCAGGTACTGGTCGTACGGCAGCACAGCATGTGACTGCGCCTCAAAGAAGTTGGTATACCAGATGCTCAGCAAAGCCATCAGCACCGGTATGTTCTGGCGCATCGGCGTATTTTTCAGGTGCTTGTCCATGGCCTCGGCGCCACGCAGCAATTCCTCGAACTTGTCATACCCCAGGGCGCAGGCCACCGACAAACCAATGGCTGACCAAAGCGAGAAGCGGCCACCTACCCAATCCCAGAAGCGGAAGGTGTTTTCCGGCGCAATACCGAATTTAGAAACCGCCTCGGTGTTGGTGGAGAGGGCCACAAAATGCTTGCTCACATGCGCCTCGTCTTTGGCAGTTTCCAGAAACCAGCTGCGTGCCGTATGGGCGTTAGCAATGGTTTCTTTTGTCGTAAAAGTCTTGGAAGCGATGATGAAGAGGGTCGTTTCCGGGTCTACTTTGCGCAGCACTTCTGCCGCGTCTGTACCGTCTACGTTGGAGATGAAATGTACCTCGATATCCGGCTTCTGGTACTTCTTCAGCGCTTCGGTCACCATCTGCGGACCCAGGTGGGAGCCGCCTATACCTATGTTTACCACATGGCGCACTTTTTTGCCGGTATAGCCTGTCCACTCACCGCTGTGCAGACGGTTGCAAAAGTCCTTCATCTGGCGCTGCACATCCCGCACTTCCTCCAGCACATTCTCTCCGTCTACCACCAGCTCCTGATCGGTGAAGTTTCGCAGGGCGGTATGCAGCACGGCGCGGTCTTCAGTGGCGTTGATCTTCTCGCCGCGTAGCATGCTTTCGATGGCGGCAGGCACCTTCGTTTCCTCTGCCAGCTGGGCAAGCAGGTCCAGCGTTTCTTCGGTGATGCGGTTTTTAGAGAAGTCGTACAGTGTGCCGTCCACTTCAAAGGAAAACTTTTCGAAGCGCTGCGGATCAGCTTTAAACAGATCGCGCAGGTGCTGATCTTTTAGCTGGGTGAAGTGATCCTCCAGTTTTTTCCAGGCTTTGGTTGTGGTCGGGTTGTCGGTGTGTAGCATGTTTTATTTTGTATGATGGTTACGGCTGAAACTACTCTGAAAACTCCTGCAAGGTTGTTTGAATGAGCAGGATTTGAGGCTTAAAGATACAGTATTTTAGGTGCTGGGCTTGCAATCGGCATCATTTAACTTGTAGCTGCGTAGGTTTAAGATTGGAAAGACTGATGCGGGGCTTTATTGTTTCTGCACCTGGTTTATCTGAATTACACATTTAAACTTACAGATTATGAAAGAGGAAAAGAACCAACCCACTGATAAAAACTCCCCTAAAGCAAAGATCCTGCGGGAGGATGACGGGAAAAGGACACCGCCCACCCATGCGAAGTATGTAACCGGCGGACAGCATCTCTCGACCCGGCCGGAGCAGGGACCTGACATACCACCACATGAACGCACAGAAGGTATTCCTTAGGGATAAAAAATCCGCTTGATCTGAATGGCTCATGTGCTGGCTTCAGTTTGCAGTTGAGTCATTTAGATCAGGCAGATTATCACTTCTCTGGAATTCTTTCATTTCAAAAAACCAACGAACTATGAGTACCCTCCAGCAATTACTTCAAGACAAAAACATAAAAGCACTGATTCTGGATCTTGATGGTGTCATTACACAAACAGCCCGGGTACACGCCCAAGCCTGGAAGCGCATGTTTGATTCCTACCTGAAACAGCGCGGCGAGAAAGAAGGAAAGCGCTACGAACCACTCGACATTGAAACCGACTACCGGGAGCACATTGATGGCATCCCCCGCTACGATGGGGTGCGCAACTTTCTGGCCTCACGCGGTATTACTCTGCCCGAGGGTACACCAGAAGATGAAGTAGGAGAAGAAACAGTGGGGGGCCTAGGGAATCTCAAAAATATGTACTTTCAGGAATTGCTCAAGCAGGAGGGCGTGGATGTGTTTGAAGACACCATTGCCTGGCTGAAGCGACAAAGGCAAAACGGCATGCGCACGGCTGTCATATCGGCGAGCAAGAACTGTGTGGATGTACTGCATGCCGCAGGTATAGAGCGGCTCTTTGAAGAGCATGTGGATGGGCTGCAGTCCGCTGAGCTGGGACTGAAAGGCAAACCGGCGCCTGATATCTTTTTAGAGGCAGCCCGCCGGCTAGGTATAGCGCCTGAGGAGGCCGCCGTATTTGAAGATGCCCGTAAAGGCGTGCAGGCTGGTAAAGCCGGTGGCTTTGCGCTGGTGGTAGGTATAGACCGTCACCACGATGCCGAAGGCCTACAGGCAAATGGTGCTGACATTGTTATCAAAGAATTTCCGAAGGTATAAACCACATTATCGACACCCCTAATCCAACACTATGATACAGAAACGTGAGGCGCACGAACTACCCTCGGCCCTCAACCAGCTCAATGAACTCAAAGCACAGTTTCAGGTCAAAACGCCCGCCATCTTCCTCGACTACGACGGCTGTCTGACCCCCATTGTGCAGCGCCCCGAAATGGCTGTGCTGTCCGACGAAATGCGGCAGGCCCTGCAAGAGTTGGCTACCGTTACGAAGGTGGCCGTGGTGAGCGGCCGCGACCGGCAGAATGTGGAGGGACTCGTGCAGCTTGATAACCTGTACTTTGCCGGTTCCCACGGTTTTGATATAACTGGTCCGGGAGGTATGGCCTCGGAACCGGGTGGAGCCAAAGCCGCCTTGTCCGCTCTTGACAAAGCAGATACCATGCTTCAGGAAAAGCTCAGAAAAGTGGAGGGCAGTCTGGTAGAGCGGAAAAAGTACGCGATAGCAGTGCACTACCGCAACGTTGCCGTCGATCAGGTAGAGGCGGTGCGAAAAGCCGTGGATGAGGTGCTGGACTCCATGCCGCAGCTGAAGATTGGCTTGGGCAAAAAGATCTACGAACTGAAGCCGAATATTGACTGGCACAAGGGCAAAGCGGTGATGTGGCTGATGGAAGAACTGGGCCTGAACCAGGGCAACTACCTCCCGCTCTACATTGGCGACGATATTACCGACGAAGATGCCTTTGCCGAGCTGCAGGGGCAGGGCATCGGTATACTGGTAGGTGAGCACGACGACAAGACGGCCGCTACCTACCGCCTGGAAAGTGTAGACGAAGTGCGTGTTTTTCTGGAAGACCTGACAGACACTATCAAAAAAATAAGCCATGGCTGAATGGAGCATCATTTACGATAAGTGGGTTCCCAAAGAGCAAACCCTGCGCGAAGCGCTCTGCACTTTAGGCAATGGCTACATTGCCACCCGTGGCGCATTTGAAGAAGCACGTGCCGAAGCAGACATCTATTACCCCGGCACCTACTTGGCCGGCGGTTACAACCGGCTCACTTCCGAAGTGGCCGGCAAGCAGATCGAAAATGAAGATCTCGTGAACTGGCCCAACTGGCTTCCGGTTTCCTTCCGGCAGTCAGGTGAAGAGTGGTTTCACATGAGCAACGTGGAGGTGCAGGATTTCCGGCAGGAGCTGGACATGAAGCACGGCATACTGTGTCGCTCGGTGCATTTCCGCGACGGCAAGGGCCGTGAGTCGAAACTAAACACCCGCCGCATTGTCAGCATGGCCAACCCACACCTCGCTGCGCTGGAGTGGCAACTGACACCAATCAATTGGTCGGGAGAAGTGGAGTTGCGTGCCGCCCTGGACGGACGGGTGATCAACAGCGGCGTAGCCCGTTACCGCGCACTCGCTAGTCAGCACCTGGAAACGCTCGACCAGGGGCAGTATGATGAAGAAAGCATGTACCTGGTGGTGCAGACGGTGCAGTCTAAAACACGCATGGCGCAGGTAGCCCGCACACGGGTATACCTGAACGGCGACTCCAGCGGCATTTTGCCGCAGACCAGAATCGAACAGGGCTATGTAGAGCATCAGTTTAAGTTGCAGGCTACCGAAGGCCAGCCGCTTCGCCTCGAAAAGAGCGTGCTGCTCTATACCTCACGCGACTGGGCCACCTCCGAACCTTTGCTGGATGCCTGTGTCAACATCATCAGGCAAGGCACCTTTGAAGAGTCCCTGGAAGAGCACAAGCGGGCATGGCAGCGGCTCTGGAACCGCTGCGACCTCGACACGGCCTGCAACAAAAAGGTGCAATCGGTTCTGCGGTTGCACGTGTTTCACTTGCTGCAAACAGTTTCCGGTCATACCGTCGACCTCGATGTAGGCGTGCCTGCCCGCGGCTGGCACGGGGAAGCCTACAGAGGACACATTTTCTGGGACGAACTTTTTATCTTTCCTTTCCTCAACCTGCACCTGCCTGCCATTACGCGGGAGCTGCTCATGTACCGCTACCGCCGCCTGAACGAGGCCCGGAGCGCAGCGAAAGAGTCGGGCTATAAAGGGGCGATGTTTCCGTGGCAAAGCGGCAGCAATGGCCGGGAGGAAAGTCAGGTCATTCACCTCAATCCGCAGTCCGGCCGATGGCTGCCTGACAACACTTACCTGCAGCGGCACATCAGTTCGGCAGTGGCATACAATGTGTGGAATTACTACCAGGCCACCGAAGACATGGATTTCCTCAGCTATCACGGCGCTGAGCTGTTACTGGACATCGCCCAGTTCTGGTCTACCATTGCCACACTGAATAAAGAAACCGGGCGCTACGAAATTCTGCATGTGGTAGGTCCTGACGAGTACCACACCGAATATCCCGATTCAAACGAAATAGGCCTGAACAACAACGCCTATACCAATGTGCTGGCTGTGTGGGTGATTCAGAAGGCGCTGCAACTAAAGGAGGTGATCGACGACTCCCGCTTCGAAGAGCTGCTTACCAAGCTGCACCTCACCCCGGATGATCTGACACGCTGGGAAGAGATCAGCAAGCGGATGTATGTTCCTTTTCTGGAAGACACGAAGATCATCGCGCAGTTTGATGGCTACGATCAGCTGCAGGAGTTCGACTGGGAGACGTACAAAGCGAAATACGGAGAGGCTATGCGCCTCGATCGCATTCTGGAGAGCGAAGGTGACAACGTGAATAAGTATAAAGCCAGCAAACAGGCAGACGTGCTGATGCTTTTCTATCTGTTTTCATCTGAAGAGCTGCTCTCTATCTTCAGGCAACTGGACTATGATTTCAAGCCCGAGAGCATACCTGATAACATCGCCTACTACGAACAGCGCACCTCCCACGGCTCCACACTAAGCAAGATCGTACATGCATGGGTGCTGGCCCGTTCAGACCGCAAGCGTTCCTGGGCTAATTTTGAGATGGCTCTGATGAGCGACCTGGAGGATATACAGGGCGGCACCACAGCTGAAGGCATACACCTTGGTGCCATGGCGGGTACGGTAGACCTCGTGCAGCGCGCCTATACCGGCCTCGAAATCCGCGATGACGTGCTGTGGCTGAACCCCGTGCTTCCCGATGAGATGCCCTGCCTCAACCTGCAGCTGCGCTATCGGGGACATTGGCTGCAACTGAATATTACCACCAGGAAAATGATCATCACGTTTGACAAAGGTTGGTCCAAAGAAGTAAAAATAGGAGTTCAGGGCAAAGTCTATACCTTCCGGACAGGTGATCAGAAGGAATTTGATATTCAGCGCTAAAGCTATTTAGGACCCAAGTTATACCTATACCTATACCTATACCTGCGTCGGAACCTATTATACCTGAAGAAGCATGCATAAAATTCTAACTATCACGATCAATCCAGCCTTAGACAAAAGCACCCATGTGAAGCGGGTGCTGCCTGAGAAGAAGCTCCGCTGCGACGAGCCCATATACGAGCCGGGGGGAGGAGGCATCAATGTTTCGCGCGCTATCCATAAACTGGGTGGAAGTTCCTGCGCCTGGCTACTCTCTGGAGGACCAGCCGGAGAAAAGCTCTGTGACCTGTTAAAGGAAGAGGGTGTGGAATATTGGTCCGGCCAAACCAAAAGCTGGACCCGCGAGAACCTGATGGTAATGGAGGACAGCACCGGCGACCAGTTTCGTTTCGGCATGCCAGGTCCCTACATCGAGGAGTCGGAGTGGCAGCAGGTGCTGGATAAACTGGAGAAGTTGGAGCAGGTACCCGAGTATGTGGTAGCCAGCGGCAGTCTTCCTCCAGGTGTGCCCGATGACTTTTACCTCCGGATGGCGGTGATCGCGCACGAACGCAATTTCAAGTTGATCGTGGATACCTCCGGCGAGGCCTTGGTGAAGGCGGCAGGAGAGGGGCTATACCTGATCAAACCCAATCTGGGTGAGTTAGCCAAACTGGCCGGAAAAGACCATATCTCAGCGATGGAGCAAGAAGATTTTGCCATGCAGGTGCTGAATGAGGGCAAGTGTAAGGTGCTGGTGGTGTCGCTTGGCCCTCGCGGTGCCATGTTGGCGTCCAAAGAGTCAGGTATACATTACGTGGTACCGCCCACCGTGAAGCAACAGAGTGCCGTTGGTGCTGGTGATAGCATGGTTGCTGGTATTGTGATGAGTTTGCTCAGAGGCTGCCCGCTGGAGGAAGTGGTGCGCTACGGCGTAGCCGCCGGCACCGCCGCGACCATGACACCGGGATCTGAACTTTGCCGCAAAGAGGATACCGAGGAGATTTACCAGTGGTTAATGGAGCATAGGTAGTAAATAAAAAAGGGTGAAGCTCTCGCCTCACCCTTCCTCATAATCTAAAACTATACCTTAGGCATTCTTGTTCACACAATTTAAGTCTTCGAAGGCCTCTTTCAGTCTGGCGATGAAGTTTTCTTCGCCTTTGCGCAGCCACACGCGCGGGTCGTAGTACTTCTTGTTCGGAGAGTCAGCGCCCTCCGGGTTGCCGAGCTGGCCTTGGAGGTAGTCTCTTTTTGACTCGTAGTAGTTTTTCACACCGTCCCAGAAGGCCCACTGCATATCCGTGTCGATGTTCATTTTGATGGCTCCGTAACCGATCGCTTCTGTGATCTTCGCTTTCTCAGAACCTGAACCGCCGTGGAATACGAAATTTACCGGGTTGTCGCCTGTTCCGAATTTCTCTTTGATAAAGTCCTGTGAGTTTTTCAGGATCTCAGGGCGCAGTTCTACGTTACCTGGCTTGTATACGCCGTGCACGTTACCGAATGCCGCCGCGATGGTGAAGCGGTCGCTTACTTTCTTCAGCTCTTCGTAGGCATAAGCCACTTCGTCAGGCTGGGTATACAGACGGGAGCTGTCCACGCCGGTGTTGTCCACGCCGTCTTCCTCACCACCCGTCACACCGAGCTCGATCTCTACAGTCATGCCGATCTTGTTCATGCGCTTCAGATAGCTGGCGCAGGTCTCGATGTTCTCTTTGATCTCTTCTTCTGACAAATCGAGCATGTGCGAGCTGTAAAGTGGCTTGCCGTGTTGCTCGTAGTATTTCTCGCCGGCGTCCAGCAGACCGTCTATCCAGGGAAGCAATTTCTTAGCAGCGTGGTCGGTGTGCAGCACTACCGGAACACCGTAGGCCTCAGCCATCAGGTGCACGTGCTGGGCACCGGAAACAGCGCCTGCAACAGCGGCTTTCTGGTTATCGTTCTCAAGGCCTTTGCCAGCAAAAAACTGCGCACCACCGTGTGAGAATTGAATGATAACTGGTGAGTTAAGCGCCTTGGCTGTTTCCAGCACGGCGTTGATAGAGTTTGTGCCAATCACATTGACGGCTGGCAGCGCAAAGTTATTCTCATTGGCATACTTGAACAGCTCTGTTACTTCATCGCCGAACAAAACCCCTGATCTGAAACGTTTTTCCATGAATGTTTAAGTTTTATTTCGATTTGAAATTAAGCATAATAAATTTCTAAACCGAAGATAGGTGGCAGGAGCTTCACAAAAGCGGGTCTATACCCCGCAGCAGGGCCTAGTCAAACACCAGCACCTTATCCTTATTCTTGCCGCGCATGTGGCCGCGGATGATTTGCTGTATGTCCTTGTTGTCGTTGTAGCGCTGGATTTCTGACTTAAAGTCTTCCAATGAATTGGCTGAGAAATACTCGTCCACAAAGCCAAAGCCCAGATAGGTACCATGCTCTACCACAACAATGGACTTCTCGCCCAGTTCACGGCCCTTGCCTACAATCACAAAGCTGTTGTGCTCATAGGTAAACGACTCGATGGCGGCATCCACGCGGGCATTGTACTCCTCTGGTGTCTCAGCACCAATGCAGGCACCTTTGCAGATGTGCACCTGATAGTCGAAGCAGGCGCCCGGCGTTTTATATAGATCGCATAGCTTCTGGCAGAGGTTATACTTCGACACCTTATGGAAAAGGAAACCTTTCGCCTTGAATTGATTCGATAGCGCAATGATGGGTGTCATGTTCACATCATCAGCTTTGTTGATGCTACCAAAGGTCAGGCGCTTATAGCCCTTTTCGTCTTCGTAGGTGAAAATGCCGGTATTGAACACGCTGCGCCGCTGCTGCCGGTTATAGTGCGGCTTCATCCGCTTGATCTCTGCCGACTCAAATAACAGCGCCACCAGTTCGTTGCCCATCAGCTCGAAGGTGATGTCAGCGATCTGGTTTTTGAACTCGATCGATTTGTGGCTCTTATAATCGATGTTGAAGTGCTGGATAATGCGCTTCTTGATGTTGATGCTCTTACCCACATAGATCACCTCTCCCGATTCGTTGTAGAAATAGTATACCCCCGGGACTGTCGGTAAGGCGTCTACCTGTTCCTTGCTGATGGCTGGAGGCAGGAGGGAAGCCTTGATTTCGTTTTTGAGCTGCTCGGCCGGGTCAGCCATATGCTGTGCTCCGTCTATCACAGGACGGTTGATCTTGATCAGTTTGTCGAACAGCTTGGCCGTAGCTTCCGCGTCGCCAATGGCGCGGTGGCGCATTTGCAGCGGAATGTCAATGCTCTTGCAAAGCTTACCCAAGGAGTAAGAAGGCAAGCCAGGTATAAGCGAACGGCTCAGACGAACCGTACAAAGCGTTTTGCGCTGGAAGGTAAATCCCAGGTCTGCAAACTCTTTCTTGATAAAGGAATAATCGAAGCGCACATTGTGGGCCACGAATACCATGCCCTCGGTAAACTGCACAATCTCTTTGGCTACCTCGTAGAACTTAGGTGCGTCCTGCACCATGTCGTCGGTAATGCCGGTGAGTTGGGAAATATAGTAAGGTATAGGGCGCTGCGGATTGATCAGGGTGCTATACTTGTCAACGATCTCCTTGCCATCGTGAATGAAGATAGCGATCTCGGTGATCTTGTCCTGCGTGGGTTGGCTACCCGTCGTCTCAATGTCAATGATGGCGTACAAGCTGATTCTCTTTTATGGCTTTTTGAAGCAGCCTCCGGTCTGTTCCAGAGGGTTATCCTGTAAACCAATATTCTTAGCATTACGTTTCAATTCGCGCTTGTGCCATACCTTGTGCAAATAGTTTTAGCAAAGGCCCGCTACTGCTCGACCTCCTGATCATCCTCGTAGCGCTCTTTTTTCGCTTTCTCCCGCAGCTTGTCGAACATCTTCCGAAACCGCCCTGACTTCTTCTCCTTCACTTCATCTATATCAGCCAGCAAAAAGCCGAAAGGACGCAGCGGCTCGTAGGCGTCAAAAAGTACTTTCAGGATGGCGATCATCGGTATGGAGATGATCATACCTGCCGCTCCCCAGATCTCACCGCCAATGAGCAAGGCCACAATGGCGGCGAACGGATTGATACTCACCTTCGAACCAACGACATAGGGTGTAATGAAATTGCCTTCCAAAAACTGTACAAACATGAACACCAGCACCACCAGTACCGCGTCGATCAGACGGCCTGTGGTAGCCAGTGTGAACAGCGCCGGGAGCATAGCCCCGATCAGGATACCGATGTAAGGTATAATGGTTAGGATAGAGGCAAACACGCCGAAGAAGATCGCATACTTTACACCCAGCAAGAGCAAGCCTGCTGAGTTGAGCAAAGCCACGATCACGATCACGATCATCAGCCCGGAGATGTAGCTCTGCGCCACCACCTGTATGTTGTCGATGGTGTGGTTCAAGCTGCCTCGTCGTTCCTTGGAGACAAACTTATACATGAACTGCTCAAGGTGGTTGCGGTAGTACAGGAAACAGAACACGAAAATTGGTACAATGGTAATGACGGTGAGCGCTCCTGTGGTCAGGGAGATGGTGCTGCCAACAAAAGTAGTAGACATCTCCCGCAGTCCGCCTACCATGTTACGGAACAGCTCACTTTTGTTGGCCGGCTGTATGCCAAAATTATGGTAGAGGTAGTCCTGCACTTTCATGAGCAGGGCGTCAAAGTTTTTGCCGATCGTGTCCAGTTCTGACGTCAGACTCATCACCTGCATGGAAAGAAACCAAACCACAAGACCGAGTACAATCACCACCACGATAATGCTACAGAGAATAGCCAGCGCCCTTGGGATGCGAAACTTTTCGAGGTCGCGGGTGAGGGGCAGCAGGAGCAGGGCAAACAGAAGTGCAAATACCAGCGGCATAAGGATTGCCTTGAAAGTCTGCAAAACCCAGATCGCCAGAAAGAATCCCAGTAAGATCATCACATACTTGACGTACTGGGGTAATTTAATTTCCATAGGGTGTGTCTGTGTAAGAGTATACCGGCTGTTTAGTCACATGCAATTAAGCAAATGTTGTGCTCAAGTATAGTTAAATCTAAATATTTTTATGCTAATAAAATTAGCCAATTTAAACCTGTTGATTTCTCCTTATTTTGTGAACTGTAAGCTTCGTGGAATGGTTGTATAGATTAGTTGACAGATCCGATAAAATTGGCTATATTTGCTGACTAAAAATATTAGCAATAATCTTCATTGCAGGATGAATCGGTCAGGCGCCGGAACTATTTGTAGCGTCTGATTTCTTTTATTTTTCTATATTTCCGAGTGATTCCACTAAATCAAATACACTTACGCTTACAGAATGGCAGAGTTAGAGCATAATTACAACGAAGACAGCATTCGCTCGCTGGAGCCCCGCGAACACATCAGGCTACGCCCCGGTATGTACATCGGCAAGCTGGGAGACGGTTCTTCGGCCGATGATGGTATTTACATTTTGGTGAAAGAGGTGATTGACAACTCCATCGACGAACACGTGATGGGCTTTGGCAAGACGATTGACATCAAAATATCGGACCACAAGGTGCAGGTGCGCGACTATGGCCGCGGTATTCCGCTGGGCAAGGTGATTGACTGTGTGAGCAAGATCAACACAGGTGGTAAGTACGACAGCAAGGCTTTCCAGAAGTCGGTAGGTTTGAACGGTGTGGGTACCAAGGCGGTGAACGCTCTTTCAAGCCACTTCCGCATTCAGTCCGTGCGCGACGGGCAGATGAAGGCCGCTGAGTTTGAGCGTGGCGTTTTAACCAACGATCTTCCGCTGGAAGCTACTTCGCAGCGAAATGGCACGCTTACGGTCTTTACGCCGGACGATACCATTTTCAAGAACTATCAGTACAACCCGGACTACCTGGAAAACCAGATCTGGAACTACGTATACCTGAACGCTGGTCTGACGATCAACTTCAACGGCAAGAAATTCTACTCTGAGAACGGCCTGCTCGATCTTTTGAGAAACAAAGCCGACGAGGAGAGCATGCGCTACCCGATCATTCACCTCAAAGGCGCCGACATTGAGATTGCCCTAACACATGGTAACGACTACGGTGAGGAGTACTACTCCTTTGTGAACGGTCAGTATACGACCATGGGTGGTACGCACCTGGCGGCTTTCCGTACAGCGATCGTGAAGACGATTCGTGATGTTTATAAGAAGGACTATGATGCAGCGGACATTCGAGCCTCCATCGTTGGCGCTATTTCTGTCAGGGTACAGGAGCCTGTATTTGAATCGCAAACGAAGACAAAACTTGGCTCAATAGAAATGGGGCCTGACGGTCCTTCAGTTAATGCTTACATTAACGATTTCATAAAGGAACATCTTGATAACTACCTCAGAAAGCATAGCGATGTTCATGATGCGCTGAAAAAGCGAATCGAGCAAAGCGAGCGGGAGCGCAAGGACATGGCAGGCGTGAAGAAGCTGGCCAACCAGCGCGCCAAGAAGGCCAACCTGCATAACCGCAAGTTGCGCGACTGCCGCCTACATTTCAACGAAGACAAGCACGAGAACGCTTTGCTTTCCACGCTCTTCATCACGGAGGGTGACTCGGCGAGTGGTTCCATCACGAAGTCCCGTAACGTAGACACGGAGGCGGTATTTAGTTTGAGAGGAAAGCCGCTGAACTGCTTTGGTTTGAAAAAGAAAGTGGTATACGAAAACGAGGAGTTCAACCTGTTGCAGCACGCCCTGAACATTGAAGAGGGCTTGGAAGGTTTGCGCTACAACCGCGTAGTAATCGCAACGGATGCCGACGTAGATGGTATGCACATCCGTCTGCTGCTCCTGACCTTCTTCCTGCAGTTCTTCCCTGATCTGGTGAAAAATGGACACGTGTTCATCCTGGAGACGCCGCTTTTCCGGGTGCGCAACAAGAAAGAAACCATCTATTGCTACAACGAGACGGAAAAGCAGGCTGCCATCGAGAAACTGGGCAAGCGCCCGGAGATCACCCGCTTCAAGGGACTTGGTGAGATCTCGCCAGACGAATTCGGTAAGTTCATTGGCGACAACATCAAACTGAAGCCGGTGTTCCTGCAGAAAGACACAACAATCCAGAAAATGCTGAGCTATTACATGGGCAAAAACACGCCGGAGCGCCAGCAATTCATTATTGAGAATCTGAAGTTTGAGAAAGACATAGTTGAGGAAGTATATGCATAACGACGAACTGAACAACGAAAGTATAGAAAGAGAAGAAGAGCTAGAGGTTGCATTTACAGACGGTGACGAAGAAGTGATCCATAACGTGACGCCAGTATCCGGTCTGTACGAAAACTGGTTCCTCGACTATGCTTCTTATGTTATTTTGGAGCGTGCCGTACCAGCCATCGAGGACGGTTTGAAGCCGGTGCAGCGCCGCATTCTGCATGCCATGAAGGAGATGGATGATGGTCGCTTCAACAAAGTGGCCAACGTCATCGGTCAGACCATGCAGTACCACCCACACGGTGACGCCTCTATTGGCGATGCCATGGTAAACCTGGGTCAGAAGGATCTGTTGATCGAAACGCAGGGCAACTGGGGTGATGTACGTACGGGTGATAGTGCCGCAGCGCCGCGTTATATCGAGGCCCGTTTGTCTAAGTTTGCCTTGGATGTGGTGTTCAATCCGCAGACCACATTGTGGCAGCTGAGCTACGACGGCCGCAAAAACGAGCCGGTGACGCTGCCGGTAAAATTCCCGCTGTTGCTTGCGCAGGGCGTGGAAGGTATAGCCGTTGGTCTTTCTACTAAGATCATGCCGCACAACTTCAAGGAGCTGATCAAAGGCTCTATTGATGTGCTGAAAGGCCGTAAGACGACTTTGCTGCCTGACTTCCCGAATGGGGGTATGGTCGACGTGACGAACTACAACTCAGGTATGCGTGGCGGCAGAATCCGGGTGCGTGCCACTATCGAGAAGGTAGACAAGACCATGCTGATCATCCGCGATGTGCCTTATGGTATCACGACCACAGGCCTGATGGAGTCGATCGTAAAGGCGAGCGAAAACAACAAGATCAAAATCAAAAAGGTAGTCGACAACACGGCTGCCGATGTGGAGATACAGGTACAGCTGCCGCCGGGCGTTTCGCCTGACCTGACCATGGATGCGCTCTATGCCTTTACGGACTGTGAAGTCTCTATTTCGCCTAACACTTGTGTGATCATCGACGACAAGCCGCACTTCCTGAGTGTGGACGAGCTGTTGCGTATTTCTACTTTCAAAACAGTAGACTTGCTTAAGCGTGAGCTCGAGATCCGCAAGGGTGAACTGGAAGACAAGTGGCACTACTCGTCGCTGGAGAAGATCTTCATTGAGAACCGCATTTACCGCGACATCGAGGAGTGTGAGACGTGGGAGGCCGTACTCGAGGCGATTGACAAAGGCTTGGATCCGTTCAAGAAGTTACTTCGCCGGGAGGTTACGCAAGATGATATCATTCGTCTGACCGAGATCAAGATCAAGCGAATCTCCAAGTATGACTCTTTCAAAGCCGACGAGTATATCAATAAGCTGGAAGAGGAGATGGCTGAGGTGGATGATAACCTGGCCAACCTGATCCGTTACGCCATTGCCTACTTCGAGGGCTTGCTGAAGAAATACGGGCAGGGACGCGACCGCAAGACGCAGGTGAAGACATTTGATGTGATTACAGCACAGAAAGTTGCGATTGCTAACCAGAAGCTTTACATGAATGCCAAGGACGGCTTCATTGGTACTGGTTTGCGCAAAGACGAGTTCGTGTGCGACTGCTCTGACATGGACGATATCATTGTGTTCCGCAAGGATGGTAAGTTCACCGTGACCAAAGTGGCCGAGAAAACCTTTGTGGGTAAGGACATCATCATGGCCGGCGTTTACAACAAGAACGATGAGCACATGGTCTACAACATGATCTATGTGGATGGCAAGACAGGTGTGTCCTATGCGAAGCGTTTCTCTGTGAAGTCGATCACCCGCGATAAGGAGTACGACCTGACCAAGGGTAACAAAAACTCCAAGGTTCACTACCTGACGGCCAATCCGAACTCCGAGTCAGAAGTAGTTAGCATCACGCTTTCACCACAGGCTTCAGCCCGTATCAAAACCTTCGACTATGACTTTGCCGAACTGATGATAAAAGGCAAAGGGTCAAATGGTAATATCGTGACGAAGTATCCAGTCAAGAAGGTGGTGCAGAAGAGTTTGGGCGAGTCGACCTTGGGTGGACGCGAGATCTTCTACGACGAAGTGATCGGTCGTCTGAACACCGAGGGCCGTGGCCGTTACCTGGGTTCTTTCAACACCGACGATACGATTCTGGTGATTTACGAAGACGGTACCTACGAGCAGACCACCTTTGATTTAGCCAACCACTATACCGTGGAGAAGATCAAAGTGCTGCAGAAGTTCGATCCGGAGCTGGTTATTTCCGCTATCTATTATGAAGGTGAGAATAAAACATACTATGTAAAGCGATTCAAGATTGAGACTTCCACAGTAGGCAAGAAGTTTAGTTTTATATCGGAGACCAAAAACTCCAGACTGGAGGCTGTTTCGACGCACAATGTACCAATGGCAACGATCTCCTTCAAACGCTCGCTCCGTGGCGAGAAGGAAACAGAGAAATTGCTGCTGAGTGAATTCATCGACGTGAAGGGCTGGAAGGCCATGGGCAACAAGCTGAGCTACTTCAAGATCTTCGATGTAAAAGTGCCGAGACAAGAGGAGGTTGAGCAGGAAGAGAAGCCTAAAGCGAAGAAAGTTACCACGAAACGTGAGCCCGTAACACTGCCTTCCGAACTAAAGGAGTTGGCAGAAGAGGCAGCCAAAGTGAGTGGGGCTCAACTAGATGCGCTCGAAACCGTAGAAGAACTTACAGAAGACGGCAGTGCAAAAGAGGCTTTGAAGAAAAAGAAACAGCTGGATTTGTTCTAAATTAAATCCTTTTTTGCATAAGTCGTTTTAAAGCAATATATTAGGTTGCTTATTACAAATTATGCGAATACTTTTCAAAGCTATACCCATTTTATTCATCATGCTCGGTTTCCTGATTCGTCCGCTGGACGTGCTGGGAGATTCCGGGCATGATGTGCTTTTAAAGAAGGCCTACGAGCTGAAGGAGCAGTACAAGGAGACGGAGGCACTGGCGGTATATGAACAGATTATTGCTGCTGATGAGTCAAACTATGAAGCGCTGTGCCAGGCCAGCCTGTTACACAGCCTGATGGGCAATCGGTTTTCAGACGACAGCCGCAAACTGAATCACTTTAGCACTGCTAAGTCTTATGCCCAGCGCGCCTATCAGTTGGATTCCACGGATGCCCGTTCAAATTATGCCATGGCACTCTCGCTGGCTTCACTGGCAACAATCTCAGGCCCGAAGCAGCGACTGGCTACGTTCAGTGAGTTAAAGTCGTACCTGGATGGAGCCTTGGCTTCAGATTTCAGACATGCAGACGCCTGGCATTTGCTGGGTCGCTGGTATTTCAAAATGGCAAACCTCAATTTTGCCGAGATTGCGGCTTACAAAGTGATGCTGGGCGGAATGGCAGATAAACCTGCTACCAACAAGGATGCTATTTACGCTATGGAGATGGCTATTTTGCATAACCCGAACAACCTGCGCTATTACTTTGATCTGGCCAACATTTATCAGGAAATGAAAAACAAAGAAGCTTGTGTCTATACGCTGCAGCGTGCCATGGCCCAGAACCTTGACTTGCAAACGAAGGAGGAACTGGAGTTGAGCAGGCGCTGTAAGATCATGCTGCAAGAGTATCAGAAGTAACAGGATACAATCGCAACGCAAAGGGCCTGCTTCCGGATGGTAGCAGGCCCTTTGCGTTGCTTAAAAACTATAAGGCAGGCGAATTGTCGGTATTTAGGCAAATTATCTATAATTTAGCGCCATTCAAGCTTGTAAGAAAAGACAGCACATGATGTCTCGTTGGGTCTTAAGTTGGGTAGTGTTGGGGATATTGACTCTTTCCGGTTGCGGCAAAGAAGAAGGTACCCGGGAGCAGATGGTAGACCTGGAGGCTGTGGCTGTGGAGGACCCGGTCAAGCAGCTGGTAAGCCTGAGCGAAGCGATCGATCGGTCAAAGCGCGATGGCAGTTTATACGCACGCAGAGCCATGGTACTGCTGCGACAAGGGGAACTGGATAGAGCCTTACGTGATGTAGACGAAGCGATAAAGCTTTCGAAGGAGCCTGCTAACTTTTTTGTGAAAGCGCAGGTGCTATACCTGATGGGGCGTCATGAAGAAGCACTGCCACTGGCGCTGCAGGCGGAGCGAAACTCGTATGAAAGTTCATCACTTTATGTGCTCCTAACGGAGCTATACCTTGACAAAGGAGCATATGCAAAGGCATCTGGGTTTGCGCGACAGGCGCTTGAGCTGTCACCGGACGATCCGCATGCAATTTACTTCAAAGGCAGGGTATTAGAAGTGACCGGTGATACAGCTGTCGCCATCAGACATTACCAGCAAGCCCTGGACTTGAAGCCTGACTTTGCGGAGACGCACCGATCACTGGCAGGGCTATACCTGGCGCAGCAGGACCTGGCACAGGCCAGAAAGTATACTGAGCAGGGATTGCGGCATTCACCGGAAGATCCACAACTGTGGCACTACAAAGGTATGCTGCAGCTGCAATCGACACGCAAAGATAGTGCCCTGGCTAGTTTTGAAAAGGTGCTGTCTTTAGCAGACACGATGCAGGCAGCTCATTTTCAGATGGCACTGCTGCAGCATGGCATGGGTGCCTACGAGTTGGCTTTGCAGCACCTGGAGAGCGCTCCAAGGTACAGCAAAATGCTCAAGTACCTGTCTGTGCGGGCAAGTAGCCTGGAACGACTAGGAGAGAACCTGGCAGCACTGCGAACATACGAACGCATGCTGACGATTGAACCGAAACATACTTATGCCATGCAGAGCGTTGCCCGGCTAAGATACAGATTGGAAAGACCAAGACCCCAGTTGGACAGTATGGCTGTCAGGCAGCGGGGCTTTTAACTCGATACTAAGAAGAAAACATGATCAACATTACTTTGCCAGACGGCTCTGTACGCCAGTATCAGAAAGGTGTAACAGGACTCGAGATCGCCAGCAGCATTAGCGAGGGCCTTGCCCGCAATGTTTTGGCTGTAAAGGTGAACGATTCCGTTTGGGATCTGTCTCGCCCCATTGAAGAAGATGCCAATGTGCAGCTGCTCACCTGGAACGACGATCTGGGCAAAAATACATTTTGGCACTCTTCTGCCCACTTGTTGGCCGAGGCGCTGGAGGAGCTGTATCCGGGTATAAAGTTCGGCATTGGACCTCCGGTTGAAAACGGCTTTTACTATGATGTGGACCTGGGTGAGGGCAGAACTTTCTCGCAGGATGATTTCGCCAAAGTAGAGCAGAAAATGCTGGAACTGGCCCGTGCCAAAAACGAGTACAAACGCCAGGAGGTTTCTAAGGCCGATGCTATTAAGTATTTCACTGAAAAAGGTGACCAATACAAGCTCGATTTGATCAAAGACCTGGAGGATGGTTCTATTACCTTCTATACCCAGGGCAACTTCGTAGACCTTTGCCGCGGACCGCATATTCCGAACACTGGCTTCATCAAAGCGGCTAAGCTGATGAACGTAGCCGGTGCTTATTGGAGAGGCGACGAGAAAAGCAAGCAGCTGACGCGTATCTACGGTGTTACCTTCCCGAAACAGAAAGAGCTGACAGAATACCTGGAGCGTCTGGAGGAAGCCAAGAAGCGTGACCACCGCAAGCTAGGTAAGGAATTGGAGCTCTTCGCTTTCTCTGAAAAAGTGGGTATGGGCTTGCCGCTGTGGCTGCCGAAAGGTACCCTGCTGCGTGAGCGCCTGGAGCAGTTCATGCGCAAGGCACAGGTGAAAGCCGGTTACCAGCCGGTAGTGACGCCGCACATTGGCAGCAAGGAGCTGTACATCACTTCCGGCCACTACGAGAAGTATGGAGCCGACTCGTTCCAGCCGATCAAAACGCCAAATGAAGGGGAGGAGTTCTTCCTGAAGCCAATGAACTGTCCGCACCACTGCGAGATTTATAAGACCCGTCCGCGCTCTTATAAAGAGCTGCCGGTGCGTCTGGCAGAGTTCGGCACGGTATACCGTTACGAGCAAAGCGGCGAGCTGCACGGCCTGACCCGTGTTCGTGGCTTTACTCAGGACGATGCGCACATCTTCTGCCGTCCGGACCAGGTGAAGGATGAATTCAAGAAAGTAATTGACCTGGTGCTATATGTGTTCAATGCACTTGGTTTTGAAGACTATACCGCTCAGATATCTCTGCGTGATCCGGAGAACAAACAGAAGTACATAGGTGGCGACGAGGCTTGGGAAAAGGCAGAGAGCGCGATCATAGAGGCTGCTGAGGAGAAAGGACTGCGCACTGTAACCGAACTGGGAGAGGCTGCGTTTTACGGACCAAAGCTCGACTTTATGGTGCGCGATGCGCTGGGCCGCAAATGGCAGCTTGGAACTATTCAGGTAGATTATCAGTTACCGGAACGCTTCCAGTTGGAATACATTGGTGCTGATAACCAGAAACATCGCCCTGTTATGATCCACCGTGCACCATTTGGTTCACTGGAGCGTTTCGTGGCTGTTCTGATCGAGCACTGCGGCGGTAATTTCCCGCTGTGGCTGAGCCCGGAGCAGTTCGCCATCCTTCCTATTTCGGAGAAGTACCAGGATTTTGCACAGCAGGTATACGACCGACTGCAGCAAGACGATATCCGGGGCTTCGTAGACAACCGCGATGAGAAGATCGGGCGTAAGATCCGTGACGCAGAAGTGAGCAAGGTGCCTTACATGCTGATCGTTGGTGAGAAGGAGCAGGAAAACGGAGCAGTCTCTGTTCGGAAACACGGAGAAGGCGATCTGGGCACGATGACAGTGGAGGAGTTCATCTCTGGCTTTCAGTCAAAAGTTGCTGAGATGCTGAACAATTAAAGAAAGATATTTTTTTCTTGATATAAAAAGTGCGATATTCGCACCCTGATTGTAGAAACTAAATTTAAGGAGGTAAAACCATAGCTACGCCAAACAAGCGCTACATCCCACGCGGAAAAGTGGAAGAGCCATACAAAGTCAATGATAAAATAACTGCCAGAGAAGTCAGGTTAGTTGGTGACAATGTAGAGCAGGGGGTATTCTCGACCAGAGATGCTCAGAAAATAGCGAACGAGCAGAATCTTGACCTGGTTGAGATTTCGCCAACTGCTAATCCACCGGTATGCCGAATC
Source organism: Pontibacter sp. LHS1 (assembly GCF_058932855.1). NCBI lineage: Bacteria > Pseudomonadati > Bacteroidota > Cytophagia > Cytophagales > Hymenobacteraceae > Pontibacter > Pontibacter sp. LHS1. The sequence continues at coordinate 45,427 of NZ_JBZYWF010000013.1, read as the reverse complement.
ATCGACTACTCGAAATTCAAGTACGAGCAGAAGAAGAAAACCCGTGAGATGAAGGCCAAGGCTCAAAAAGTAGTCATCAAGGAGATCCGTTTCGGCCCTAACACAGATGACCACGATTTTGAGTTCAAGCTGAAGCACGCGAAGTCCTTCCTCGAAAGCGGTTTCAAGATCAAGTCTTATGTGCACTTCGTCGGACGTACGATTGTGTTCAAGGAAAGGGGTGAGATCCTGCTGTTGAAGTTCGCGCAGGCGCTTGAGGACATCGCCAAGGTGGAGCAACTGCCTAAACTGGAAGGAAAGAGAATGTTTTTGATTCTTTCTCCGAAAGTGGCACCTCCTGCTAAAAAGTAATTTGTTTCATTAATTATATACACATGCCAAAAGTTAAAACAAAATCTGGTGCAAAGAAGCGTTTTTCTTTGACAGGTACTGGCAAGATCAAGCGTAAACACGCTTATAAAAGCCATATCCTGACCAAGAAGACGACTAAGCAGAAGCGTAATTTGACACACACTGGCCTTGTAAGCTCAGCTGACATGGACAGAGTGAAGCTGATGCTTCAAATCTAATTCCCTGGAGTTAGAAAGGTTAATTATTTAGTACGAACCCGGTGTCTGGTCTTTTGAAGATTAAAATTTAATCACCAGCCGCCAAAACTTTTTAGAAATGCCTAGATCGGTAAACGTTGTCGCAGCGCGACACAGAAGAAAAAAAATGATGAAAATGGCCAAAGGTTACTTTGGCCGTCGCAAGAATGTCTGGACAGTTGCGAAAAACGCAATTGAAAAAGGTTTGCTTTATGCTTACCGCGACAGAAAAGCGAAAAAGAGAGATTTCCGCGCCCTTTGGATCCAGCGTATTAACGCAGGTGCACGTGAGCATGGCATGTCTTACTCTCAGCTAATGGGCGCTTTGAAAAAGGCGAACATCGACCTGAACCGCAAAGTACTTGCTGACCTGGCGATGAACCATCCGGAAGCTTTCAAGAGCATCGTTGACAAAGTAAAATAATTTACTTTAGATATATTACAAAAGAGGGCCTGGCGCAAGTCAGGCCCTCTTTGCGTTTATACCTGCCTGCAAACTAACCAAAGTCATCTTTGCGTATGACTGCTGTCATCGCGCATGGGTAGGAAGTTGCGCTACTTCGCATCGTTGCGGTCAAAGACAAATGATCAGGTGAGTTATACTAGCCTGGCGTACGTTGACCTGTTTATGCCACCTTCCAAATTGATGCGGACATGGAAATAAGTTTTACCCGAAAACTGCTGCTGTTAGCAGCTTTCATCTGGCTGCCCCTGGAGGCAGCCTGGGCCCAGCTATACCTGACATCCCAGGTCAGGCCAAGAGCTGAGTGGCGCAATGGCTACCAAAGTTTGCCTGATGGTCAGAATGGGGCCTTTTTTGTGAACCAACGCTCCCGGCTAACACTGGACTACAAGCAGGACAAGGTGCAGATGAAGTTTAGTTTGCAGGACGTCAGGGTATGGGGCGATGAGCCGCACCTGAAAGACGTGCCTTCCACGGCTATGCATGAGGCCTGGGGAGAAATTACGCTGTCAGATAAGTTCGCAGTCAGGCTAGGCCGGCAGGAGTTCGTTTACAACAACGATCGCCTGCTTGGCAATGTGGACTGGGTACAGCAGGCTCGAAGTCATGACGGGGTGCTGCTCAAAGCAAGGTGGCAGGGAATAAGCCTGGATGCCGGCGGTGCTTTTAATCAGGAGAGAGAGGCGCTGTTTGATACCCATTACAGCATGAACAATTATAAAGTTTTAGGCTTCCTGTGGGCACAGAAACAGCTGAATGACCAACTATCGGTTTCAGCCATGCATATTAGCGACGGCTTCCAGCGTCCAGATACAGTAGGGGGTGTTTACTTCCGGCATACCTACGGCCTGGACCTGAACTATCAGGAGGAGCGTGCGCAGTTCAGCGGAGCCCTGTACAGGCAATCAGGTGAGCATGGCAGCGGAAAGCGCATTGCAGCTTACCTGGCAGTGGCAGAAGCGGCCTACACCTTACAACCTTTGCGCTTTACCATTGGCACCAATTATCTGTCCGGTATGGCAGGGCATGAAAGCAAGGTTCAGTCCTTTAACACACTGTACGCGACCAACCATAAGTTCTATGGCTTCATGGATTACTTTATCAACATTCCGGCAGACACAAGGCAGGGTGGTTTGCACAACAGCTACTTTAAAACCAGCTATAACCCAAAGGGTAAGTACAGCCTTTCGCTGGACTACCACTATTTTGCACTGGCCAGAAACCTGAATGCCACTGAGACACTTCCCGGCACCAGCGATCGTTATTTAGGTTCAGAGCTTGATGCGGTGCTCCACTACAAGCACTCCGATCAGATTCAGTTTTTTATTGGGTATAGTACGTTGTTTGCAGGCAGCTCCATGGAAGCCATAAAGTCTGGCAATGCTTCTGCCTACGCCGATTGGGGTTGGGTGATGGTCAATATCCAGCCGCGTATCCTGCTAAAGTCGTTTGAGAAAGATTGATAAGGTATAAAAAAGGCCCTTACCAAAATCTGGCAAGGACCTTTTAATTTGCTGGTGTCAGCTTTACTTAGCCATTAGCTCGTGTACTTTTGCCTTCACGGCTTCATCCTGCTGGTAGGCTGTCACGATCTCTCTGTATTTGTCTTCGGTCAGGCCTTCTTCTTCAAGAGCCTTTTTTACGTTCTCTTTAACGGCAGGCTGTATCTCTACGATCTGCTGTGCAGCTTTGTCAAAAGCAGCCAGTTGCTCCGGGCTTGCGCCTGTCTCTGCCAGCTTCTGCTCACGCTGTGCCTGCGCAAATTTGTTAAACTGCTCCACGTCCATACCTGCTTCTTCTATAATGCGGAGCATGTTCTGTTGCCCTTCCTTCTGGATCGCCGTCACTTTTGCGTTTGCCTGCAAAAACTTTTTGAGTTCTTCTTCTGAGAATCTGTCCTGCTGAAGCTGTTCCTGCTGAGGCACTTCATCTACCTGCTGCGCTGATGCGGATTGAGCGTACCCAAGAGCGAAAAGAACGAGTGCACCTGACAAAATCTTTTTCATTTTCATGATCGGTTGTTTTAAGGGATTAGGTTAAAAAAAGAGTCACAAAAAGCTCCCGGCAGGTCAACTGCAGGAGCCCATAAATTTTAAGATAGTAAAAAGAGGAGCTAGTGCCAAAAGAAAAAGAAATCTCTTCTGAGAGGTCAAAACAATTGCCAGATTGTGCAAAAGGCAGAAGGGATGGATAATAAAGGCAAGAGGGCATAAAAAAAGCTCCAGACTATGTCTGGAGCTTTGTAGCGGGGAGCAGAATCGAACTGCCGACCTCAGGGTTATGAATCCTGCGCTCTAACCATCTGAGCTACCCCGCCGAATTGTGGTGCAAATATAAGGGGTAAGTTTTTAAAAAAGCAACAATTGATGTACAAAAAAATATTTTATTTTCTGTATATTTAGCAAATCAGAAATTAATACTATACTTACTCAGTCACTTACAATACGAGACAATGAAAGCTACAAAGACGAAATTTGTGCATGAGTACCCAATAAATGCATCCGCCCGCTTGCTATACCCATACCTGAGCACTCCAAGTGGTCTGGCCCAGTGGTTTTCTGACGATGTTTCGGTAAACGAAGACAAGGTGTTTAACTTTTTCTGGGATGGTCGCAATCACTATGCTGAGATGACAAATCATCGGACTAATCGCTCTGTGCGCTTCTTATTTCTCAACGACGACAAATCACACGCTTCCGATCCATCTTACATCGATTTCTCGATCGAAACGAGTGAACTGACGCAGGAGCAGTATTTGAAGGTAGTTGATTACTCAGATGAAAATGACGAAGAAGAGCTGGAAGAGCTATGGGAGCACTTGCTGCAGAAACTTCGTGAAATAGTGGGAGGGTAGCACATCTTAGCTCCAAAGGCTTATCTTTGCACGATTTTTGAAAGTCCGGTGTTAAAGAAAAAAACCGGGCTTTTTGATGCCCGCTTGCCAATTGGCCCACATGAAGAAACTAGATAAGCTAATACTTAGATCATTTGCCGGACCTTTCTTGCTCACGTTTGCTATCGTGGAGTTTATCCTGCTCACGCAGTATATGCTCAAATACCTCGATGAGCTGGTAGGAAAGGACCTTGGTTACGACGTTTTTGCAGAGCTGCTGTTTTATTTCAGCATCAACATGGCACCTGTGGCACTGCCACTGGCGGTGTTGCTTTCGGCGCTGATGACATTTGGTACGCTGGGAGAGCACCACGAGCTCACAGCCATCAAAACGTCAGGAATAGCGCTGCCGCGTATTTTGCGCCCGGTAGCCTTTTTCGTGATTTCACTTTCCATTGGAGCCTTCTTCTTTAATAATTACGTGGTTCCGAAGGCTAACCTGAAGGCTTATAGTCTGCTATGGGACATCAGGCAGAAAAAGCCTGCCATGAACTTTAAAGAGGGCGCCTTTTATAACGGACTGCCCGGCTACAGCATCAAGATTAACGAGAAGTTAAATGACGGCCGCTCATTGCGCGACATCATGATCTATGATCACTCGAAGGGCGGCAACAATACTACCGTTATACTGGCCGACTCAGGGCAGATGTATACCGAGCACGATGACAATTACCTGATTCTGGAGCTTTACAGGGGTAATACCTATGTGGACCAGAACAATGGTGGATTCCGTAATTCATCTGAGCAGTTTGTGAGGGAGAAGTTTGATGCAACAAAAATCATCTTCAGCCTTGCCTCCTTTGAGTTGGGGCGTACCCGTGAGGAGCTCTTCTCTGACAACAAGATGATGAAGAACATTGGGCAGCTGACAGCGGTAACGGACTCCCTGCGTCGCTCCGGTGTGCGGGAGCGGCAGATGTACGCCCCGAATGTGGATCCGTTTTACATGTATTTTAAAGCCGATACAGGTCAGGTGAAAAACGGACTGCCGGTGACCAAGGTGCTGCCTGACTCGGTGCACGAGCGGAAGGATCTGTCGCCGATCACGGCTGATGTGATGCTGGCAGCAGCAAACAAAGCCCGTAACGTGAAGAGCTTTACAGGTAGTTACAAAGAGCGGGTGACAACACTCAATCGTGATGCCAACAACTACGAAATTGAGATCTGGCGCAAGTATACCCAGTCATTTGCTATCCTGATCATGTTCCTGATCGGAGCCCCATTGGGCGCTATCATCAAGAAAGGTGGTCTGGGAGTGCCTGTGATCATCTCGATCATGTTTTTTATCGTGATGTATGTGCTGGGCATACTGGGCGAGAAATGGGCCAGAGAGGGGCTTGTCTCTGTAGAGGCGGGTATGTGGGGAGCAAACGCTATCCTGCTGCCCATCGGCATGTTTTTCCTGTACCAGGCACAGAATGACTCCAGCCTGTTGGAGGTAGACTTCTGGCGCAAACTCATGACCCGGCTTAAGCGCAGCAAAATATAGTCCGGTGTTAAAATAACTCGCCGCAAATAGTTTTTTAATATAGATATTTTATTTAACTTTGCGGCTTATACGGGAAACTATCCACTGAATATAACAGATTGATATTTTTTATACGCAATGAAATTAACTACTGAAGCGAAACAAGAAATTTTTGAGAAGTACAGCCTGACCAAGTCTAAGACTGACACAGGTTCTGCTGAAGGCCAGATCGCGCTGTTCACTACGCGCATTGCTGATCTGACAGAGCACCTGAAGATTCACAAGAAAGACTTCGGCACTCGTCTTGGACTTCTTAAGCTGGTAGGTAAAAGAAGAAGACTTCTGAACTACCTGCAGAAAAATGACATTGAAAGATACAGAGCGATCATCGCCGAGCTTGGTATCCGTAAATAAGCTTATAGAAAATTAGGGAATTTCTTACAGGGATTCCCTAATTTTTTCTGCCCCCTTTTGTATTCCCCCTTCCTCTTTGCCAGTACCCCAGCAGCGGCTGCAAACGGTAGCCCTGTTCTATTTGATGCTAAAAAATAATAATTGAAGATGTCACAAAACGCGATCACTAAAACAATCATTCTTCCGGATGGCCGGGAGATCATAATCGAAACTGGTAAATTAGCCAAGCAGGCTGACGGATCTGTTGTAGTAAAAATGGGTAATACCATGCTGTTGGCAGCCGTTGTTTCAAACAGAGAAGCCCGCGAAGGAGTTGACTTTTTGCCCTTATCAGTAGACTATCAGGAGAAGTTCGCATCTTCCGGTAAGATCCCTGGAGGTTTCCTCAAAAGAGAGGCTCGTCTCTCTGACTATGAAATTCTGATTTCACGTTTGGTAGACCGTATTCTGCGCCCTATGTTCCCGGGTGACTACCATGCCGAAACACAAATGACAATACATATGATCTCTGCTGATACAGAGATCCTGCCAGACGCACTTGCTGCGTTGGCTGCCTCTGCCGCACTGGCAGTTTCTGATATCCCTTTCAACGGTCCGATTTCTGAGGTTCGTGTTGCCCGTATCGACGGTCAGCTGGTGATCAACCCGCTGGCATCTGACCTGCAGCGCGCCGACATCGACATGATCGTGGGTGCCTCTATGGACAGCGTAGCCATGGTGGAAGGTGAAATGAACGAGGTTTCTGAAGAAGAAATGCTTGAGGCTATTGCCTTTGCACACGAAGCAATCAAAGTGCAGTGCCAGGCGCAGCTGGAACTGGCCGAAATGGTTGGCAAGCTGCAGAAGCGTGAGTACTCACACGAAACTCACAACGACGAGTTGCGCCAGAAGGTATACGATGCCACTTACGAGAAAGCTTACGAAGTAGCAAAGCGTGGCCGTGCTAACAAATCTGAGCGTAAAGAAGGATTTGCTTCTGTATTGAATGAATTTATCGAATCGCTGGGTGAGGAGCACGAGTATGACCTTGGCCTGATCAAGACCTACTACCACGATGTGGAGAAAGAAGCGGTTCGCAACATGATCCTGAACGACCGCGTGCGTCTGGATGGCCGTCAGCTGAACGAGATTCGCCCTATATGGTCAGAAGTAAACTACCTGCCAGCTACACACGGTTCTGCTGTATTTACCCGTGGCGAAACACAGTCGCTGACTACAGTGACACTGGGTACCAAGCTGGACGAGCAGATGATCGACAGCGCCATGGTATCTGGCTCAAACAAATTCCTGTTGCACTATAACTTCCCCGCCTTCTCAACTGGCGAGGTGAAGCCAAACAGAGGCCCTGGACGTCGTGAGATTGGTCACGGTAACCTGGCGCTGCGTGCTCTTAAGAAAGTACTTCCAGCTGACGCTGAGAACCCATATACAATCCGTATCGTTTCCGATATCCTGGAATCTAACGGTTCTTCTTCTATGGCTACCGTATGTGCCGGCTCTTTGGCACTGATGGATGCAGGTGTTCCTGTAAAGGATGCCGTGTCAGGTATAGCAATGGGTCTGATTACTGACGAGAAAACAGGCAAGTTTGCCGTTCTTTCTGATATCCTGGGTGATGAAGACCACCTGGGTGATATGGACTTCAAAGTAGCGGGTACCAGCAAAGGTATCACTGCCTGCCAGATGGACATCAAGGTACAAGGTTTGTCTCATGAAGTGTTGAGCCAGGCTTTGGCCCAGGCAAAAGACGGCCGTCTGCACATTCTCGGTGAGATGAACAAGACAATCTCTGCCCCGGCTGCAGACTACAAGCCGCATACGCCACGTTCGTTCAACATGGTGATCGACAAAGAGTTCATTGGTGCTGTAATCGGACCAGGTGGTAAAGTGATCCAGCAGATCCAGAAAGACACTGGTGCTACGATCATCATCGAGGAGAAGAACGAGAAAGGCCATGTGAACATCTTCGCCAGCAACCAGGACTCCATGAACAGTGCCGTTAGTAAGGTCAAAGCGATCGTGGCGCAGCCTGAGATTGGAGAGGTATACATTGGTAAAGTGAAATCGATTCAGCCTTACGGTGCTTTCGTAGAGTTCATGGCAGGCAAAGATGGTTTGCTGCACATTTCAGAGATCAAGCACGAACGCCTCGAAACGATGGATGGCGTGTTGGAGATCGGTGAAGAAGTGAAAGTGAAACTCATCGACGTCGATAAGAAAACAGGTAAATTTAAGCTTTCCCGTAAGGCTATATTACCAAAGCCGGGCGCTGAAGCGCAACAATAATCAAACTTATTAATACTCCTGATGCCCGTTCCGTATAAGGCGGAGTGGTGTCAGGAGTATTATGTTTTGCTGTCGCGTACTAGCTTCTTGATTTTATTCTTAAAATGTAAGAACTTTGCGCGATTTTCTGATGTTACCACTCCGAGCCCGGAATTAAGATTTTCACATTTTTTGTAATAACAACATACTCTGATGAGACAACTCAAGATAAGCAAACAGATCACCAACCGCGAAAGCCAGTCGCTGGACAAGTACCTTCAGGAGATTGGTAAAGTTGATTTGCTTACACCAGATGAGGAGGTATCGCTTGCTCAGAGAATCAAAGAGGGAGATCAGTTTGCACTTGAGAAATTGACGAAAGCTAACCTTCGTTTCGTTGTGTCGGTTGCCAAGCAGTACCAGAACCAGGGCCTTTCACTAGGCGACCTTATCAACGAAGGTAACCTGGGTCTGATCAAAGCTGCCAAGCGCTTTGACGAAACAAGAGGTTTCAAATTCATCTCATATGCAGTTTGGTGGATCCGTCAGTCTATTCTGCAGGCATTGGCCGAGCAGTCTCGTATTGTGCGTCTGCCGCTGAACCGTGTTGGTTCTCTTAATAAGATCTCTAAGTCTTTCTCTGAACTGGAGCAGAAATTTGAGCGTGAGCCTTCTCCGGAAGAGATCGCAGAGGTACTGGAGCTGACAACTGCTGAGGTTGTGGACACGCTTAAGATCTCTGGACGTCACGTCTCTGTAGATGCTCCGTTCGTGCAGGGCGAAGAAAACCGCCTGCTGGACGTGCTGGAGAACGAAGACGAAGAGTCACCTGACACTGGTTTGATGAACGACTCGCTTCGCAAAGAAGTGCAGCGCGCACTCTCGACCCTTACCAAGCGTGAGGCCGACGTGATTACGCTTTACTTTGGCCTGAACGGTGAACATTCACTGACACTCGAGGAGATCGGGGAGAAGTTCAACCTGACGCGTGAGCGTGTACGCCAGATCAAGGAAAAAGCCATTCGCAGACTGCGTCATACATCCAGAAGCAAAGCACTGAAGCCTTATCTAGGTTAAGCTAATAATAACATGACAAAGAGCCCTGTCCGTAAGGTCAGGGCTCTTTGCATTTCTGGCTATGCGAGCACGCTGTCTGCCGTGTTCAGGCTAATTAACATAGGAAGTATGCAGGCAGAGCATGAGAAATTTTGTATACTTGCAACCAATTTCGATAAAGCACTACATAAACATGGAAATAGAAAAAGTAAAATGCCTGATCATCGGTTCAGGTCCCGCAGGGTATACAGCAGCTATTTATGCTTCCCGTGCCGGATTGAACCCTGTATTGTATCAGGGATTGCAGCCAGGCGGTCAGCTGACCATTACCAATGATGTAGAAAATTACCCTGGCTACCCGGATGGCATTAATGGCCCTCAGATGATGGAGGACTTTAAGCGCCAGGCTGAGCGTTTCGGTGCTGATGTAAGGTATGGCATCGCAACAGCGGTAGATTTTTCTTCGCAGCCGCACAAAGTGACAATTGACGATCAGAAAGTAATTGAGGCACATACAGTGATCATCTCAACCGGTGCATCTGCCAAGTGGTTGGGCATGGAGTCGGAAGCCCGCTTGAACGGTAATGGAGTAAGTGCCTGTGCCGTTTGTGATGGATTCTTTTACCGTGGACAAGACGTGGCCATTGTAGGCGCAGGCGACACAGCGGCTGAAGAGGCAACCTACCTTTCCAACATCTGTAACAAGGTATACATGATTGTCCGCCGCGACGAAATGCGTGCCTCCACCATCATGCAGGAGCGCGTGAAGAAAACCAAAAACATCGAGATCCTCTGGAACTCTGTAACCGACGAGATACTGGGCGAGGAGGTAGTAGACGGTGTTAGAGTGCGAAACGTGCTGACAGACGAGTTGCGCGAGATTCCTGTCAAGGGCTTTTTCGTGGCGATCGGGCATAAACCTAACTCCGATATCTTTGCTGATTACCTGAACCTGGATGAGAATGGTTATATCCGCACGATTCCTGGTACAAGCAAGACCAATATTGATGGCGTGTTTGCATGCGGTGATGTGCAGGACTTTACCTACCGTCAGGCTGTGACAGCTGCCGGTTCAGGCTGTATGGCTGCGCTGGACGCCGAACGTTATCTGGCTGCTCAGGATTTGCACTAAAAATTACCTATCTGTCAAGCCTGCCGAGCACATTCTTTTTAGTCTGGTAAGGGCTGACCACAATAAAATGGCGTTGCTGTAGTTAGTTTTGCGTGAATTAGCCTACTGATACAGCTCCGCCTAATATTCGATATAATGCTAAAGTATAAAGCACCCCTTACGATTGCACTCTTTTTGCTCTGTCTTACAGCTGGGACTGAAAGTGCCTTTGCTCAGGGTAAGGTCAAGGATCTTTTTAAGGTAAAGTCACCTAAGATAGATTATGTTCGGCCTGACACCACTATTCTGATTAAGTATGAGGAGTTTCCGGAAGATGAATCGGATGCTGGCAAATCGATCTTCTTTAACCCAAAAAGAGAGCTTTCGATTGTTAGTGAAGATACCTCAGAGCTTGACTTAGGGGAGCAGCACATTGTGGAAGTATCGGAAGAGGTGCTGATTGACTCGGCCTGGATTAAGATAGCAGGTTACTATGCCATCTGGGATACACGGAACATCAACCCGTACCGGATGGATGGGCGTCAGCTCAAAGATACAGTGGATATAACACTGTATGATCCAAGATCCAATCGCGATTACAAAATGCCACTGGAGAAAACGCCTGTAACAAGCCGTTTCGGACATAGAGGTTACCGCTGGCATTACGGTACTGATATTGACCTGAACACCGGTGACTCCATTTACGCCGCTTTTGACGGGGTTGTCCGCATCAACAAGTGGGATGGCGGAGGTTATGGCAACTACATTGTGCTGCGCCATTACAACGGCTTGGAGACGCTCTATGGGCACATGAGTAAAACCATCGCAGAGACGGGACAGTTTGTGAAGGCTGGCGAAGTGATCGGTTTAGGTGGTAGCACCGGCCGAAGCTCCGGGCCACACCTGCACTACGAAGTACGCTACCAGGGCAATCCACTAGATCCGGAGCTGATGTATGACTTCCCTGACTATTTGCTCAAAGGACAGAGCTTCGTTATCACCTCCGCTTTGTTCAACTATTATAACAGGGCCAAGGGCAGTAGCAGCAGCGGATCCCGCAAGGCCTCTTACCACAAAGTACGAAGCGGGGATACCCTGTCAGGTATAGCAAAGCGCTATGGCGTATCTGTGAGCCAGATCACTAAACTGAACGGCATCAGTACGCGTACCACCCTGAAGGTTGGGCGTTCGCTCCGAATCAAATAAGAAAGATACTGATGATGAAGTTAGACATACTTGCCTTTGCCTCACACCCGGATGATGTAGAGCTTGGCTGTGCCGGTACGCTGATAGCCCATATCGCCGCAGGCAAGAAGGCCGGGGTGGTGGACCTGACGCGAGGTGAGCTCGGTACACGCGGCACACCCGCTGAGCGAGTGGCAGAAGCAGAGGAAGCCGCCAAAATCATGGGACTTTCAGTGCGTGACAATCTTGGTTTTGCAGATGGTTTTTTCTCCAACGACAAGGAGCATCAGTTGCAGATTGTGCGTAAGGTGCGGCAGTACCAGCCTGATATCGTGCTGATGAATGCGCTGCACGACAGGCACCCAGACCATGGGCGTGGAGCAGCGGTAGTGGCAGAAGCCTGCTTTCTGGCGGGACTGAAGATGATTAAGACCCTGGGCGATGATGGTTTAGAGCAGCAGGCATGGCGACCGAAAGCGATGTACAACTTCATTCAGGACCGGTATATCAAGCCAGACTTTGTGATGGATGTGACACCTTACTGGGAAAAGAAAATCGAAACCATTCGGGCCTTCAGAACGCAGTTCTATAATCCTGACGATAATTCTCCTAACACCTACATCTCTTCGCCCGAGTTTCTTGATTTTATTGAGGCAAGAGCCAGGGAATATGGGCATGCAATTGGGGTAACCTTTGGTGAGGGCTTTACATCTGCAAAGCAGGTAGGCGTTCGAAACCTCTTTAACCTGATCTAAAATTTTAACGCATCATATACATGAGTCATCCCGAACTTTAGGATAGGGATTGCTTAAAAGCCAAAGCCTTCTTTTCGTAAGTGATAGTAGCATCAGATCACTTTAGAAAAGGAGGCTTTATGCATTTACTTACCCATACGCAGCCGCCGGCAGAAAGGATAAAGCGGATCGGCTCTGTTTTTCACGACCGGCTCTCGGACTTTCTCTCCCCGCTGCTCTGGGTGCTGGACGCGCGGCTGGACCGGCGCCTGGTCCGTACCTTCTCGCTGCTGGTGGCCGCCATTGTCCGTTTTCGCCACCGCCAGCACGGACTGCTGCTAAGCGAGCTGGGCGCCTACCTGCTCTCCCCGGCCAAGGCCCCTGCCGGCACCAAGCGCATCAGCAACCTTTTGCGCTCAGGCAAGTGGCATTATGGCCTGCTCTCAGACTGGCTGCGCGCGCAGGCCAAAGCCGCCATGCAGCAGTGGCCCGGCCAGCCCGTGCTCCTGCACTGGGACGAGAGCGTGGTGGAGAAGCCCGAAAGCATCGGCGCCCAGGGCCTGTGCCCGGTCCGCAGCGCCAAGGCCCGCCGGCTGGTGCGCATCCGGCCGGGTTTCTTCAACCCGCCGCTGCAGCGCCCGGTCCATGTGCCGGGCTTTCACTGGCTGGGCCTGCTGCTCATGGGCCTGCACACGGCCCCCCGCCTGTACCTGCAGCAGTGGTGGAGCACCCGCCCGGAGGGCGGCAGGGAGGAGGCGGCCGCGATCAGGCGGCGGTGCCTGGAGCAGGCGGTGAAAGACTTCGGCCGCCGGGTCATCCACGTCTTTGACCGCGGCTACGCCGGTGCCCCCCTGGCTAAAGGAGCTGCTAAAGCGCCGCCAGCACTTTATCCTGCGCTGGAACAAGGCGTACGCGCTGGTAGACGAGCAGGGCCGGCAGCTTCCCTGCTGGCAGCTGGCAAGGGGCAGGCGCAGCCTCTCCAAACGCCTGGTCAAGGACACGCCCCGCAGGTGCCAGCGCCGCATGGGCCTCTACTTCCAGCCCGTCTTCCACCCCCGTTGGCCCAAAAGAAAGCTCTTTCTCATCATCCTCAGGCCCGGCAAGGGGCACGCCCCGCTCTATATGCTTACCAACCTGCCCGTCACCAATGTGAAAAAGGCCTGGCGGGTGGTCTTCTGCTACGCCAGACGCTGGCAGGTGGAGGCCGCCTTCCGCTACTCCAAATCCGAGCTGGCCCTGGAAAGCCCCCGGCTCTGGTTCTGGCAAAACCGCCTGAAGCTGATGATGATCCTCTCGGTGGTGTATGCCTTCCTCTTGAGCCTGCTGCAGGCAGAAGAGCTCCAGGAGCTGCTCCGGTGGGGGTGCCATAGAACAGGAAAGCGGCACCAGGAAGCCCTGGTGCCGCTTTACCGCGTCCGAACAGCTCTCATGCATGTTTGGACACAATGTCAATCCCTAAATTCGGGATGACTCATGTATTGTAATTAGGCTATACCTTATTTTACTCTGTTTTTGCGCCAGTTAGAAACCGTACCGTTCTGTGTGCCGGTGCTCGGTGCGCTTACTGTAGGCTTATTGTTTCCTAACAACATAGCGGCCAGCACAGCAGCTATTTCTTCTGCGTCTTCAGTTGGCTTTGGCTCCAGTACGCTCGGGCTAAAGTAGCGCTCAATGAATTTGGTGTCGAAGTTACCTGAAACAAAAGCTTCGTGCTGGAGCACAAATGTGCCAAATGGAAGTGTGGTCTCTATACCTGTAATCTTATATTCGTCGATAGCCCGCAGCATTTTCTCGATAGCTTCCTGGCGGTCTTTTCCGAAGGTCACCAGCTTGGCGATCATCGGGTCATAGTAGATCGGAATGTCCATACCTTGCTCAAAGCCATCATCTACGCGCACACCAAGCCCCTGCGGACGCACGTAGGTTTCCAAGCGGCCGATGTCAGGCAGGAAGTTATTAGCAGGGTCTTCGGCGTATACCCGCAGTTCCAGTGCATGGCCGTTTATGGTCAGGTCTTCCTGGTGGAAGCTAAGCGGATTGCCCTCCGCAATTAATATCTGCTCTTTCACAAGGTCCAAACCCGTGATCTGCTCTGTTACCGGGTGCTCTACCTGCAGACGGGTGTTCATTTCGAGGAAGTAAAAGTTCAGGTTCTCATCTACCAGGAACTCAACGGTGCCAGCACCCACATAGTCGCAGGCCTTGGCCACATCCACAGCGCAACGGCCCATCTCATCGCGAAGCTCAGGTGTGAGGACAGCAGAAGGAGCTTCCTCAATCACTTTCTGATGACGACGCTGAATAGAACACTCACGTTCAAAAAGATGGACGATGTTGCCATGCGTATCACCCAGCACCTGTATTTCGATGTGACGAGGAGAACCGATGTATTTTTCGATAAAAACGGAACCGTCACCGAAGGCAGAAGTCGCTTCGCTCACAGCCAGCTTCATTTGTTCTTCAAACACATCCACGCTTTCCACTACACGCATGCCCTTACCGCCACCACCGGCACTGGCCTTGATCAGGATAGGGAAACCTACATTGGAGGCGATCTCTTTGGCTTCTTCCACATCCGAAATAGCTTCTTCAGTGCCCGGTACCATCGGGATCTTATACTTGGATACAGCGGCTTTGGCGGCAAGCTTACTACCCATCAGTTCAATTGCTTCTGGAGAAGGGCCGATGAAGATAAGGCCTGCCTCCTGCACCTGTCGGGCAAAATTAGCGTTCTCAGAAAGAAAGCCATAGCCAGGATGGATCGCATCTACCTGCAGTCTTTTGCAAACTTCGATGATTACATCGCCCCGCAGGTATGATTCATTTGACTTGGGTCCACCTACGCAAACAGCCTCGTCAGCGTAGCGCACATGCAGGGCGTTTCGGTCGGCCTCGCTGTAGATGGCTACCGTGCTGATACCCATTTCTTTGGCAGAGCGCATCACGCGCAAGGCTATTTCACCACGGTTGGCTACCAGTATCTTGTTGATTTTTCTCATGCAGGAGCTAAGCTTTATTTTCTTCAAAGAAACAGTATAACAGGCAAACTTAAAAATGAGCACCCGAAAAAGGAGCGGGAGGAGTATTAGAAATTGTTTATGAATCTATAAAATCATAAATTTGCAGGCATTATACTTAGAACTGAATATATAGTATAACTAGCTATATCAGAACCTTAAATTATCCCGAAACTTAATTAAACACAAGGTGGATTTATTTGAAAAGTTGTTGACCAACAGAGGTCCGTTAGGCAGCCACTCACATTATGCGCATGGCTATTTCACGTTTCCAAAGCTTGAGGGGGAGATCGCTCCGCGCATGAAGTTTAGGGGCAAGGAGGTACTTACCTGGAGCCTTAACAACTACCTGGGTCTGGCTAATCACCCGGAAGTGCGTAAAGCTGACGCTGAAGCCGCTGCTGAGTGGGGTATGGCCTACCCGATGGGTGCCCGTATTATGTCCGGTAACTCAAACATGCACGAAAAGCTGGAGTCTGATCTGGCTGAATTTGTGCAGAAGCCTGACGCCCTGTTGTTGAACTTCGGTTATCAAGGTGTCGTGTCGATCATTGATGCGCTGGTAGATCGCCATGATGTGATCGTGTACGACGCAGAATCACACGCTTGTATCATTGACGGTGTGCGTCTGCACCAGGGTAAGCGCTTTGTATACGGTCACAACGACATGGCCAGCCTTGAGAAGCAGCTGGAGCGTGCTACACGCTGGGCTGAAAATACAGGTGGTGCTATTCTGGTGATCACGGAAGGTGTATTCGGTATGTCTGGTAACCTGGGCAAACTGAAAGAAGTGGTTGAGCTGAAGAAGAAATTCCAGTTCAGACTATTGGTTGACGACGCACACGGTTTTGGTACCATGGGTAAGACCGGTGCCGGTACAGGTGAGCACCTGGGTGTGCAGGACGGTATCGACGTATACTTCTCTACTTTCGCCAAGTCTATGGCCAGCATCGGTGCCTTTGTGGCTGCCGACGAGCAGGTGGTAGAGTACCTGCGCTACAACATGCGCTCCCAGATCTTTGCCAAGTCGCTTCCAATGCCATTGACAGTTGGTGCTATCAAGCGTCTGGAGTTGCTGCGCACGCAGCCAGAGCTGAAAGACAAACTTTGGGAAGTGGTAAACGCGCTGCAGACTGGTCTGCGCGGAAAAGGCTTCAATATCGGTACAACTGAGTCGCCTGTAACGCCAGTATTCCTGAACGGTCAGATTCCGGATGCTACCCAGCTGACACTCGATCTGCGTGAGAACTACAACATCTTCTGCTCTATCGTGGTGTATCCAGTAGTGCCGAAGGATGTGATCATGCTTCGTCTTATTCCAACAGCCGTGCACACGCTCGACGATGTGAAGGAGACGATCGACGCATTTGAAAAGATTGCACAAAAACTAGATAAAGGTCTATACTCAAAGGCCTCTGTGTCCGCTTAATTTGCTTTAAAGGCATATATTAAAGTTTGCTAATCTTTGCATGTTATCATTTAATGTGTATATTGGAGCAGTAAAAACAAATGTTTCACTATAATAAACACCTCAAATGAACAACAACTTTGGCAAACTCAAGGACCTCGTAATGTCGTTGGAAGCTGACTTCGAAAAATTCTACGACAAGAACAATGCAGCTGCCGGTACTCGCGTACGTAAAGGCATGCAGGACCTGAAAAACATGGCTCAGGACATCCGTAAGGAAGTTCAGGACATGAAAAACAGCGCTACTGAGAAGAAATAAGTAACTCTTTTAGCAATAGCAACAAAAAAGGTGATCTATTTAGATCACCTTTTTTGTTTTTAAGTATGTATGTATCAGTTAGTTAACTGATACCAGGAAATAGTTTTTCTTTCCTTTCTGCACTACCAGGTATTTCTCCTGCAGCAGCTCATAGTTTACAGGGTCTTCCGTGCCCTGAATTTTCTGACGGTTAATACTCACGCCGCCGTTCTTGATCATGCGCTTAGCTTCCCCCTTCGATTCGAAAATCTGGCCCCCCGTTACGTCAGAAAGCAAATCGCTTACCGTAGCTGCTCCTTCGTAGTTGCCTCTGCTCACTTCTATTTGCGGCACGCCCTCAAATACAGATAGCAAAACATCCTCTTTTAGGCCTTTTAGCGTCTCTAAATCGCCTTTTCCAAATAAAATTTCAGACGCATCCACTGCTGATTTGTAGTCTTCTTCGGAATGAACGCGAATTGTAACATCTTTAGCCAGGGCTTTTTGCAGTACACGCAGGTGAGGAGCCTGTTTGTGCTCTTCCGTCAGGCGCTCAATCTCGTCCTGTGGCAGCAGGGTGTATACCTTGATCAGCTTTTCTGCCTCCTCATCTGACAGGTTGAGCCAGAACTGGTAGAATTTGTAAGGGGAGGTATAAGCCGGGTCAAGCCACACATTACCGCCTTCAGACTTGCCAAATTTAGTACCATCCGATTTGGTCACCAATTTACCTACCAGCGCGAAAGCTTTGCCATCGTCGATACGGCGGATCAACTCAGTACCAGTGGTGATATTACCCCACTGGTCCGATGCGCCCATCTGCAGACGCACGTTCTTGTTCTTGTACAGATGGTAAAAATCGTAGCCTTGTATAAGCTGGTAAGAGAACTCAGTAAAGGAAAGACCTTCGGCACGGTTGCCTTCTTCGTCTGCACTGATACGCTTCTTCACCGAGTCCTTGGCCATCATGTAGTTCACGGTTAGGTGCTTGCCCACCTCACGCAGGAAGCCCAGGAAGCTGAACTCTTTGAACCAGTCGTAGTTATTCACGATCTCGGCAGCGTTGTCGCCGCAGTTGAAGTCCAGGAATTTCTCGAGTTGCTTGCGTATACCTGCCTGATTAGCCTGCAGGGTAGCTTCGTCCAGCAGGTTTCGCTCTGCTGACTTGCCCGATGGGTCACCGATCATACCGGTGGCACCGCCTACCAGCGCAATCGGCTTGTGGCCTGCACGCTGCAGGTGTACGAGCAGCATAATCGTTGCCAGGTTGCCAATGTGCAGGGAGGACGCAGTCGGGTCAAAACCGATATAACCCGTTGTCATGCCGGAAGCAAGCTGTTCTTCTGTACCGGGCATGAAATCGTGGAGCATGCCTCTCCATCTTAATTCTTCTATCAGATTCATGTAAGCCTAAAAAATCATCAGTTCAGAGCAAATATAGGAAAGAGTTGGCAGAATAGTGGCCTGTCCTGGCTTAACGGCCCAGCCAAATTGAGGCTACCTCGAAGGTAGAAGGCTGTCCATAAGCTGCAGGCGCTATACCTTCTCCAATGGAAACCTCTATTTTCTCGATTTGGCTAAGATCAAATTTACCAGCCGAGACAGATTTAAACCGGAAAGGGTGGAAACCCGGGTATGGCCTTGGGAGCAGGATAAAACTGTCCGGCTGGAGCGACTCCAGCGGGATTTCAATATCCTGCAAATGCTGATCAAGCTTCACAGTTGCGGAATAGGCTGCTGCGTTTCTTGTGATGAGGGTTACTTTCATTTGTACAGGCGCATTTTCTGTTCGAGCTTTCACTATGATGCGCTTAAAGTCCGGCAACTCAGATTGTCTGTTCTGCAGTCTGTCGCCTATGAAGTGCTGCCATGCAATAAGCGGCTCCCCTTCTTTCAGATCCTTACGATTTAGTTTGATCGCCATCTGGCCTGGGGTTCCTGTGGTGATCAACTGTCTCTCCTCCGGGCGCCACAGGTTAGGGTATACAGCAAGATTTCGATCCTGGGCAGCATTGAATAGCTCCAGCGCACCGTTCTCGGCGGCTACCCACATCTGCCAGTAGTCCTGCTGGTGATAGTCCCAGGCATGTGGGTTTCCTTTGTAGCTACCGGGGAAGGTGGTGTAGTCATCCTGCCCTTTTTGCACCAGGATGCGGTACTGAATCAACCCGGGAGATAAGATATCAGCCGGTACATCGGCTTGCCAGGTATAGGCATCCCGAGGCTGCATTGCGATGGTTTCCCATACCCCGGAGAAGTTGTTCATCAACAGCGTAACCTTATCTTCAGGTTTTATACCTGCTATTAGTGCCTTGATAGATAATGGTTCGCCGGTTGTTACTTCCTGTTTTGGTTGATGATAAACTGTCGGCTCAGCAGATCGCGGTTGTGGTGCTGCAAACTCTTCCAGCCTCAGGTTTTGGATGCTGTTTTGGTTGCGCTTATACCTCTTGCCATTTCTGGTAAGCAGGTATGAGCCTGGCTGTATCGTGAAGCTGCCTTTGATGGATTGGGTGCTATACCTGTTGCCTTTGTTCAAAGCCTCCACAGTAAAGGCCTCACCCAGGTCACTGAGCTGTACTTGCATGGTATGGGCACGCCACTGTATGCGTACTACCTCTTTCTGTGGCGAGGCTTTGGCAAAGGGATCGCTGACAGGTATAGCATCGGGCATTACTTCAAGGCGCCACACCCCGTTCTCCAGCTTGTCCAGGAAGTAAGCGCCGCGACCACTGTAGTGCACAACCGGGGAGTTGCCCACACCGGCCAGTCGTTGCAGCTTGTTCAGGCTGGCAGGTTTGGTGCTGGTCGTGTTGGCATAGTAGAACTCCTGTGGGGTATTCATCTCGCTTAGCTGCTGCCGGTGGCTCACTCGGAATACATCAAATACACTATCAGCGGGGTAGGTACCGTAGCTTTTCAGGAGGGGTAGCTTCTGGAAAGCCTTGGAGGCGATCAGCAGACTAATGGCTTTTTCGGGCGTATAGGCCAGGTTAACGTAGTGGGTCTGGTATTCAGTGTTGGCGTAGGCAGTCGCCATGGGGTCATAGGCAAACTGCGTGGCCCATTGAAAGCCCGCTTCCCGGAAGCTGCGGGCCATGGCCGGATACATGGTTGGAGAGGCGATATCACCTGCGTCGAATTCGTAGACCATCCGCGCTTTGCCTGCAAAGGCAGGTATGGTGTCAAAAGGGATGCTATACCTGTCCACATGGGGCAGGAAGTTGCCTTGCAGGGTGCGGTTTGCTACCAAACCCGTTGGGTACCATTGAAAGCTCACGCCGTCGATATTGGCTTTGGCTACCGCATCGGCATAGCGCGGTGATTCGCTGATGTTGTAGAAGATCGGTTTGGTCCAGCCTGTGCCTCGTATAGCTTTCACCATGCGGTTGACGTATTCCGTAGCCCGCTCTTTCGGACCGGTGTGGTGCGGTTCGTTGTTCACCTCCGCTGCGATCACATCGGGGTCGTCCTGGTAAGAAACCTTGGTATAGGGGTTGACATGCTGAAAGAACTGCCCCAGGTATCGCTCCTGCGCCTGGAAGGCGGTTTCTTCGGTAACAGCCTGCTGCTTGTTGTAGATGCTCGAAAAGCCACCCGTTTTGTAATCGGGCTCGGGATAGCCGGGCCCCCAGAAGGCGATAGGGGTGATCAGTATTTTGATGTTGCGCTCCTTCAGTTTGTAGATCAGGTAGTCAAAAAGGCGCAGGTGTTCGTTCTCCAGCAAATTACCCAGTGAATCACTGATCTCGGTGTCCCATACATGCACCCGGAAAGCATTGAAACCAAGCCTGGCCATGTGGTAAACGTCCTGGTCAATAGCCTTTTCAATGTCTATACCTAAAGCTTTGTGTGAACGGAAGCCATAGGCGAAGGGCACCGTGTAGTTGACTCCGAAAAAGTTAGCCTCGGTGTTTCCTTTCTGCCAGCGCAGCACACCCTGCTTGTCGACATACACGGGGTTAGTGGATTGACCATAGGCTGCCTGATTGGTGCTAAACCAAGTTATCAGTAGCAGGGCTATACCTGACCGAAGGCTGCATTTCATATACTTCATTCGTGTTGTTGTGAATTTAGTGGAGCGATTCCATAAAGCCCACCTTTATTTTAGTCTGGAAATAACTGATAACCTTGAAAATCTCCTTCAGTGTGACCTGCTCTATCTTAGTGAGCGATTTGGGATCAAGCAGATTGTCCGGTTCTTTACGGTCGTCAATGATCTGGATCGCCTGCTTCCTGAGGCGCATACCCATCAGGTAATAGTAGGCCTGCAACAGCTCCTGGCGCTCTTTTTCCGTGAAAATGCCCATTTGTGCCAATGCCTCCAGTCGCTCACCGGTGTTGGTGAGAAAAATACGGTTGCGCAGCGCATAAGCCCTTACGAGGTCTACAATTGGGGTCATGGTCTTTTTGAGGTTGAATACCTGCTGACTGCCTTTGCTGAATGTTCTGATGTTATTGAAGAACGTAAGCGGCGGTTCGTACTGCAGCGCATTCTGGGCCATGTGGTGCAGGAAGATATACTTGGGTCTCTCCAGTTCCTGATGCAGAAACGCTTTCAGTTCATCCATTATACTTTGTTCACCATACAAGAAGCGGCAGTCGAAGAAGGTGGCCACTTTCAGAACTGCCTCCGGGTCAGATTCCTGCAGCCAGTTGCTGTAGTTGCGCTTCCAGTGGGAGAGGGAGTGCGTCCATTTGGAGTTTTTGGCCATAAAGCCTCCTTCACAGAAGCTGAAGCCAATATGGTCGAGCCGTTCCGAAACGGTGGAGGCGAAGGCCAGAAAGTATTGCCGCACGATCTCGCGCTGCTCGTTGGCCTTGTCTTCGTAGATGATGGCATTGTCCTGGTCGGTGCGCAAGGTCTGCTCCTTCCGGCCTTCACTGCCCAGCACCATGAACACGAACCTGGCCGGTGGTGGACCCATTTCGGCGATCACACCCTCAATGACGTTGATGGCAATGGTATCGGCAACGGTAGTGATCACCTGGTTCACAATCTCAGACTTGACGCCCCGATTGAGCAGCTGGTATACCTGTTCGGGGACTTTGTGCCAGCGCTGCTTCAGTTCAGGTATGCTGCGGGCCAGCTTGACCGACTGTATGAACATGAAAGGTGACTGTGCCAGGCTACTCAGCAGTTTGTTGCGGCTGATAAAACCAGTAAAGCTACCTCCCTCTGAAATCAATAAATAGCGGGCGCGGGTCTGAAACATCAGTAAGACGGCTTCATAGATATAGGCTTGCGCTCCGATCGAGACAATGGGCTGGTCCATCACATCGCGTACCGGCTGGGTATAGGGGATTTGACTGGCTACTACATTATTGCGCAGGGTCAGGTCTGTGATAAAACCGGTGATCTGGTCTTGTTCGTTCCTCACGAAAAGGCAACCTACTTTCTGATTCATCATCATCTGCGCGGCCTCGGCAATAGGTGTATTGTCAGCGCAGGAAACAATGGCGCGGTGTTCCAGCGTCTCCAGTTTGCGGGAATAGAGCTGATCGGCGGCTATGTTGTTTTCGGGTTGTATGCGCGAAGGTCTTATAAAGTGGGCGTATTCCTCGTTCAGCATACGCCGACCGTACTCCGCAGTGAAATAATGAAGGAATGCCTCGTAAGTCCGGCACAGTGCTAGAAATTCCTTTCGGTGCAAGGTATAGACAACAGTTCCTTTTCGGGTGATGACCGTACGGAAGGAGCGACGGCGATTAAGCAGGATGGAAGTTCCACCGTAGCAGTAGGCGCTACCGTAAGTGGCTACCAGCCGCTTATTCTGTTCGCTGTCGTAAAAAAAGGCTTCATACTCCCCCCGCACAATCAGATCGACACCGCGCAATTTTGATTCATCCTGCAGGTATAGGATCTGCTCTTTTGGGTAGTGCACCTCTTCCAGCAGCTCGGCAACGCCCTGTATTACCTCGTCTGGCAAGAGACTAAAAGGCTTTACAGTTTTCAGAAATTCGTGTTTCGGGTTCATGTCAGTAACAAAGCGATCAGGTATAGGAGGAAAACAAGGAGTAGGAATCCGGCAAAATACAGCAACCTATGTCGGTGACTGCGCGGCCTTCGGCGGAGCGGCAGTGGAGGAGGAGGTTCCTGCTGCAGTTGCACAGTTTGTTCGTCAATATCTCCTCTGCGCCACAGCTCAAAGAAGCAGCGGGCCGTAGCATGCGCATCGTTGCGTGCATCATGCTCGTTTTGCAGGGGTTCATCGAAAAGGCGCATGTACAGCTCCCCCAGGCGCATTTGACGGTGCCTTGCTTCCCGCACAAAGTGGTTGGTGGCAAGCATGGTGCAGAAAGTAGGCAGATGCTCCAGCGGGTTGTCTAGCCCTGCTCTGTAAAAGCCCAGGCCCAGCATTTTGTAATCGAGCTGCATAAAATGCCCCACAACCAGTGGCTGGTAGTGAACCAGGTCCTGCTGCAAAAGGTGTAAGACTTCGTAGCGACCTGTTCCATTCTTTTCCAGAAATTCCAGGCTGATACCATGTATGCGTTCAGAAACGGCATCCATTTCGTAATCCGAGGGCTTGATGTAGAAGTTTTCAGACTTAATAAGTTCCCCTTGTTGGGTATAGACTTCCCAGGCAACCTGTACGATATGTGGCCAGTTGTCGCGCGCCGAATAGGGCATGCTCCAGTCCTTGGGCAAACCCGAGGTTTCGGTGTCGACAAAGAGCAGATAGGCGTTCACTTTATAAAATTAGACAATATTCAGGACAGTCAGAATATATTGGATTTTATTCTTATTTTGGCCCTTCAGCCTTTCATTTGCAGCGCAGATACCAGTATATTTGATGTCTGTATACCTGAACGATCACCAATTTATACCTTTCAAACAGCATGTCGCACACCCCAGAGGGCATCATGGAGCAATTAAAGAAGAGGCAGTTCGCCCCTGTGTATTTTCTTCAGGGAGAGGAGCCTTTTTATATTGACCAGATTGCCGACTTTATTGAGGCACACGCCCTGCAGGAGCACGAAAAGGGTTTCAACCAGGTTGTGGTATACGGCAAGGATGTAGATGTGGCTACCGTATTGCTTCAAGCCAAGCGTTTCCCGATGATGGCCGAGCGCCAGGTCGTGATCGTGAAGGAAGCGCAGAGCATTGTGGACCTGGAGCGGGAAGAAGGTATGAAGCAGCTGGAGGCATATCTTCAGAACCCATTGCCCTCAACTATTCTGGTATTTTGCCACAAGCACAAAACTCTTGATGGGCGCAAGGCTTTAGGCAAAGCTGTGCAGAAACACGCCGTGCTGCTGACCACCAAAAAGCTGTACGACAACCAGATACCTGCCTGGATCACAGGGTATGTGAAGAGCAAAGGTGTACAAATCAGTCCCAAAGCGGTGCTTTTGCTGAGTGAGTTTATCGGTGCCGACCTGTCGCGGCAGGCAAATGAGATCGATAAGCTGCTGATTAATCTGAAACCTGGACAGGCGATAGACGAACGGGTGGTGCAGGAGAATGTGGGCATCAGCAAGGAGTACAACATCTTTGAGCTGCAATCGGCACTCATTGCTCAGGATGCGCTCAAGGCTAACCGGATCATCCAGTATTTTGAGGCCAATCCAAAAAATAATCCGCTCATACCTAACCTGAGCCTGCTCTTTACGTTTTTCACCAAGCTTTTGACCTTGCACCAGTCTGCCGACAAGTCAGAATCCGGCGTGCGAAAGAGTCTGGGCAACCGTGGTTTTCTGGTAAAAGAGTACATGCAGGCCCTGCGGGTGTTCCCGCTGATGCGTGTCGTGGATATCATTCACCATATCCGGGTGGCCGATCTGCAGGTGAAGGGCATAAGTGGTGGCGATATGGGCGAATCTGAAATTTTAAAAGAGCTGGTGTTCAAGATTTTGCATCCGGTACCACGGACTTTAGCCTATCATTAAGTACAATTTCACACGATCAGCACAATATTTGCTATTGATGCTGCATTGTATAGAGGTGTGAAGTGTGCGTCAGCCCTTTTCGGTGGGATGTTTATCGCCTTTGGTTCGTGCGGTTATCGAATTTTAACTAACTTTGAATTTGCCTGTAAGGCATAGCGCCGTCTGGTGCATATACCTGATTTCTAAGATTAAGTCATAAGAATAGCTCATAAGCGAGCAGTAAGATACATATGAAGATAGCCTATAAAGTAGCGCTGGCATCGGTTTTGGCTGGAGGAAGCCACATAGCGGTGGCCCAGCACACACAGGTGTTCACCGCAAAAGACAAGCACTACCACGAAGGCGTGGAGTTGTTTGACCGAGCCAAGTACGGAGCAGCTCAGGAGGCCTTCCGCAAGTACATCAACCTGATCGGAGACGATGCCAAGACAGCGGACGCACAGTATTACTATGCACTGAGCGGACTATACCTGTTGCACCCGGACGCCGAACAGCTGATCCTCAACTTCACCCGCAAATTCCCGACCCACCCGAAGACGGCCCTGGCTAATTACGAGCTGGGTCTGTACTACTTCGAAAACAAGGATTACAAGAAGGCGGTGGAGAAGCTGGAGAATGCGCCCACACATCTTCTGAGTATCAAGCAGAACAAAGAGCTGGAGTTTAAACTCGGCTATTCTTACTTCGCCAACAAGGATTTCAAAAACGCCAAGATCTGGTTCGATAAGAACAAGACGACAGGCTTTAGAGAAGACGAGCACCGCTTTGCCTATGCTTCGAACTATTATGCGGGCTATATAGCTTACCGCCAAGGTGATTACGACGCCGCAAAAGCGGATCTGTTGATTGCCGAAAAGAACGAAGCTTACGCCCAGATCGTCCCTTACATGATCACGGAGATCCTGTATAAGGAGCACGATATCTTTGAAGTGATCCGGTACGGGGAAGCAGCACTGGCTAAAACCCCTAAGGTACAACAGGCCGACGAAATTGCCCTGTTAGTGGGTGACGCCTATTACCAGCGTGGTGAGTACAAGACTGCTGAGCAGTTCTTTAGCCAGTACGCTGAGGGCAAGCGCAAGCTTGATCCGGTGATCCAGTATAAAATCGCCTATACCGACTACAAGAACGGTAACTTTAAAAATGCGATTGCCAATTTTAAGGAAGTAGCGAGCAAGAAAGACGCCCTCGGTCAGAATGCGGCTTATTACTTAGGTATGAGCTATCTGCGAGAAGACAACAAGCAGTATGCCCTGACCGCTTTTGACCAGGCCCGCAAAAATGACCAGGACAAAACCATCACCGAAGCGTCTACCGTTAAGTTTGCGCAGGTAAGCTACGAACTGGGCAACTTCCGTGACGTGTTTAACTCGCTGCAGAATTTCAACGAGCAATTTCCTAAGTCAGAACACGCCGCCGATGTCGACAACCTGCTGACAGAGGCGTATTTTAACTCGAACAACTACTCGGAGGCTATTCGCCACATCGAGAGCATGCCGAACAAGAGCTATAAGATACTGGAAACTTACCAGCGCATGACGCACTTGTACGGCGTAAACCTCTTTAACGAAGGTAAGTTCCCGACGGCGGTTTCCATGCTGGATAAATCGCTGCAGTATCCATACGATAAGGAAATCACAGCAGCCAGCCACTTTGTGAAAGGAGAGGCTTACTCTATGGGGCAGCGTTACGTGGATGCCATCAACAGCTATGCGGCTGTGTTCCGTAACAGTGAGGCACGTAAGTCGGAATACTACATGAAGTCGCGCTACGGTATAGGCTACGCCTACTACAATAACAAAGAGTACGACAAAGCCATACCGCACTTCAAGGCTTATGTGGACGGTACCAGTACAAGTGATCCAAACCACTACGATGCCATGATGCGACTGGCTGACCTGCATTATGTGAACAAGCAGTATGCGCCTGCCCTGGCCCTTTACGACAAAGTACTGGCTTCTAATTCCAATGACAAAGACTATGTATACTTCCAGAAAGGTATCGTGCTGAGTCTGATGGGCAACAAGGAAGCGGCGAAGCAGAATCTGCAGACCGTGTACAGCCAGTACCAGAAGTCGCGCTACGTAGAGCCTGCCATTTATCAACGTGCTATCATTGAGTTTGAATCAGGCAATTACGAATCGGCTGTATCAGGTTTTACTGCGCTTATTCAGAGCAGGCCGCAAAGCCGCCTCGTGCCGAATGCGCTGGAGAAACGAGGTATAGCCTATGCTAACCTGGGACGTAACGCTGAAGCCGCAGCTGACTATAAGCGCGTACTCGACGAATTCCCGAACTCACGTTCTGCCAGCGGTTCCCTTTACAGCCTGCAGGAGGTACTGGCTACACAGAACCGCAGCAGTGAATTTGATACTTATGCAGAGAAATTCAGAACGGCAAACCCGGAAAGTAATGCTTTAGAAAGCATTGAATTCGAAGCATCTAAAACGCTTTATTTCAACGAGAAATACGATCAGGCACTGACTAAATTGGAGAGTTACCTGAAGACGTATCCAAACAGTCCTTTTGTGAGTGACGCCCGTTACTTCCTGGCTGATTCGTATCTGCGCACCAACCAGACAGAGCAGGGCTTGCAGCGCATGAAAGCTGTTGTTGAGGAAAACAAGAGCGAGTATGTGAACCGTGCCATCCAGAAAGTGGCTGATGCGGAGTTTGAGAATAAGAACTACGCGGAAGCAATCAAGTACTACAGCCGTCTGCGCGATACGGCTATTAACCGTCGTGAGCAGCAAACAGCGCTGACTGGTCTGATGAAGAGCCACTTCTTGTCGAACGACTATGCAGCATCGAAGCGAATTGCCAACGAGCTGATCAGCCAGGGTAATTCTGCGCTTTATGTCTACAACACAGCACAGCTGTACAAAGGCAAAGCTACTTACGCAGAAGGCAACCTGGATCAGGCCCTGAAAGAGCTGCGTGAGGCGTCCTCGTCTGCAACCGACGAAAACGGGGCAGAGGCACATTACCTGGTAGCCGAGATTTTGTACAAGCAGAAGAAGTATGCCGAGTCGATTGATGTGGCCTTTGACTTCAACACGAAGTTCTCCAGCTACGACTTCTGGCTGGGCAAGTCCTTCCTGATCATCGCCGACAATTATGTGGCGCAGAACGAAACTTTCCAGGCAACTTCAACACTTAACTCTATCATTGAGCACTCGCCAGTGCCGGAAATTGTGGCAGAGGCGAAGCAGAAGCTGGCTAAATTGGGTGGTGCACCGAGTACGGCCCCAGCTGACACAGTGAAGGGAAGAAAAAGATAATGCATCAGATCAAGCTGAAGAGAAACATCAACATGAAGAATAGATTGAAAAAGGCTTCCATAGCAGTGATTGTGCTGTGTGCTGGATACAGCTTTCTGAACAATGCCCAGGCACAGACAACAGGCTGGGGCGAAGGTGCCAAACTACAGGATGCGGAGGTAGTGGTAGAAAAAGATCGCAAGATCGAACTGCCGAGAGCGTCGCGCAACTACCAGAAATTTGCGGTGGTGCAGCCAGAGCCGGGCGAGCGCAATGTACGTTATCGTTTCAATGATTACCGCCTCGAGGACCAGGATGTGAACCTTCAGGTGCGTGTGCTCACCATCAAACAGGACGAACTGACCAAACTGTACGGCAATTATGTAAAGGCAGGTATAGGCAACTACGGTACTTTATACCTGAAGGGCTACTTCCACAACAAGCGCAGCAATGTGGCTTCGTATGGAGCCGATGTTAGCCATATCACTTCCGCCAGAGGTCCGGTTGACGGCAGAAATTCTGCTGTGACCAATTCGGCGATCAATGTGAACGGCGAGAGCTACCTGCAAGGCCTTACATTAGGCGGTAAACTAGGCTACGGACGCGACAAGTATCACTTCTACGGATACAGCCCGGTGCAGGAAACGACCGTGGATCGCGATACCATCAGCCAGGTGTTCAACCGCGTGCATGCCGAAGGATATATGCATAATCACGGCGCAGGTATGCCACTTCTGTTCAAAGCCGGTTTGAACGTGAACTACCTGAACGACCACTACGACATGCGGGAGACAAATATCGCAGCTAAGTTGAACACCGAGTATGGCCTGGATGATGTGTCAGCTTTCAAGGTTGATGCCGACCTGTCGCTGGTGTCTCACAAGGACTCTGCTTCTGTTAGCCGCACCTTGTTTAAGCTGCACCCGCAGTACGAGCGCCAGCTGAATGCGATCCGCCTTTCGATTGGTGCAAACGTGGCTTACACAGGCGATACCGTGAACGACGCACGCAAGTTCAATGTGTACCCAACAGTACGAGTAGGAGTGGAGCCTATTAAAGATAACCTGTTGATTTATGCGGGTATAGGGGGTGACTTGCAAAGGGTTACTTTATATCAGCTGACACAGGAGAACCCATTCCTGGCACCGAATGTAAGAGTAGCTGATCAGAATAAAGGGCTGGAGGTATACGGCGGTATGCAGGCTAACATTGCCAACTTTGTGCACCTGACAGGTCGTGTGGCCTACCAGAACTTCCGCAACATGTACTTCTACAACAACTCGGCAAGCGACTCTACCAAGTTTGACCTGGTGTATGATGACGGCGTGACAAATGTTTTGAATATTTATGGTGAAGCCACTTTTAATTATTCAGACGAACTGCGCATAGGATTAAAGGCTGATTATAACAAATATAGCACAGCTACCTTAGAGCAGCCGTTTCACCGTCCGGAGTTGATGGCAAGCGTTTTCGCTACCTACAACTTCTATGATAAGATTCTCTTTAATTCAGAACTTTACTATATTGGGAGTTCTTTCGGGCGCATTACCCGTCCTGACGGCACATTTGTGCTGCGGGAAACAGATACGATCGTGGACCTGAACCTGAAGGCGGATTACAGATTCTCCAACAGATTCACGACTTTCCTGATGGTAAATAATTTGTTTGCGCAGAAGTACGAAAGGTTTGTAAATTACCCGAACAAAAGTATAAACCTGATAGGAGGCGTCTCTTATTCATTCTAAGTGCCTATGGTAGAAAAGCACATCAAGCACCTGCTCTACAATCACGACTGCGTGATCATACCTGATTTTGGCGGGTTGATCACGCGCTATGTGCCCGCCCGGATCAATCCGGTGAAGCATACGCTGGTGCCACCGTCCAAAAAAATTGCTTTCAACGAGAAACTCGTGCTGAACGATGGGCTACTTATCAGCACCATCGCCTATGCCAACAACATCACTAAAGAAGAGGCCAGGCAACTGGTTATGTCTTTTGTGCATGAGGTTCGCACACGGCTGGACAATGAGCAACGGTTTGAATTGACTGACATCGGTGTGTTCAAATACAACCATGAACGAAAGTTGGTATTTGACTACACAGAAGGCGACAACCTGTTGGAAGCGAGCTTTGGTCTGCCTGAGATTGTTGCCAGACCGATTCGTCATGAAGAGCCGGCAGTCCTGCGCACCCTGATCAAGGAGCGCCAGGCCGCAGAGTCTGCACCTGCCAGAAAGCCTTTCAAAGCCCGTCTGAAGCGCGCCTACCACGTAGCTGCAGGTTTGGCCTTAACAGGTTTGGTAGGAGCGACGCTTTACATGCTTTCCCTGCAAACAGACTATAACCTGAGCAGCCTGAATCCGATTTCGCTGATCAATGGCGATAAGCAGGCGGTGGAGGAACAGACAGCAGTTGCTACTACAGTACCAGTTCAAAACGAAGCCACCCTGGGGCACGTTGCTGGAACCAATGCATTTGATGCAGTGGATTCAGGTATAGAAAATGAAGCTGACGCCTGGAGTGATGCCTCTAGCAGTACTTCTAGCCCCGAAACCCAATATGCTGCAGATGAATTCGTTAATGATAAGAGCGAGTCTGTTGCGGAAGTAGCTGCACCAGCACATGCCAGCACGACGGTGAGCGGCAAGGACGGTCGCTTTTATATTATAACAGGCGGTTATGCCCGTATGCTGAACGCAGAGTTTAGCCGTCAGGAAATTGCGGAGTTCGGCCACGAGGCCAAAGTTTTGGAGCCTGGCAAAGGCAGCAGGCTCTTTAAAGTATCAGTTGCTGACTTTGCATCAGCAGAGGAGGCGCAAGCTGCCATGAACACTTACAGACAAACATTCGGAGAAAATATTTGGGTTTTTAATAATTAACATGACATCTCTCTTCTTACAAATTACGACAACTCCTGCTGACACGACTTCTATGTTGGCTGATGGAGCAGAAACTGCGGAAAGCTCGGTATCCTTACTGGATTTGGCAATGGCGGGTGGTTGGGCCATGATCCCACTGCTGCTTTTGTCGCTGGCTGCCGTTTACATCTTTTTTGAGCGTTACCTGACTCTTAAGAAGGCTGCCAAAAACCCGGATGGTTTCAGTGATCGCATCAAGAGCATGGTATTAGCCGGTGACATCAATGGTGCCCGTATGCTGTGCGCGCAGACTAACACGCCAGTATCGCGCATGCTGGGCAAGGGTGTTAGCCGCATTGGTAACCCGCTTAAGAACATTGAGACTTCTATTGAGAACGTCGGCAAAATTGAGATCAGCCGTCTGGAGCGCAACCTGGCTGCCTTGGCAACAATCGCAGGTGCCGCTCCGATGCTGGGCTTCCTAGGTACGGTTACAGGTATGATCCAGGCCTTCATCGCCATTGCGCAGGCTGAAGGTTCTGTGAGCCCGCAGTTGCTGTCAGCTGGTATCTACCAGGCGATGGTAACAACAGCTACTGGTCTGATGATCGGTCTGCCAGCTTACGTAGGGTATAACTACCTGGTGTCTAAGATCGATAACATCGTTCACGCCATGGAGTACTCTTCTATTGAATTCATTGATCTGTTACAAGAACCACAACTTTAAGCATGAATTTACGCTCTAAAAACAGGATCAACCCCGATTTCAATATGTCCTCTATGACGGACATCATCTTCCTGTTGCTTATTTTCTTCATGCTTACCTCAAACTTTGTGACACCTACCGGTCTGCCGGTTAGCTTACCTTCCAGCAAGGTGTCTAACATCGTGATGGAAAAGGTAAACATCACGATTACGAAAGACATACAGTATTTTCTGAACGGTAAGCAAATTGACGAGTCGCAACTGGAGTCACAGTTGGCAGCACTTTTGCAGGGAACAGAAGAAGGTGTGGTGGTGTTGAACGTAGACAAGACCGTGCCGGTGGAGTATCTGGCCAAGGTGGCAGGTATAGCTGCCAGCTTGAAAGCGAAAGTAACTTTGGCCACTGAGCCTACAAAGTAGTATTGAATTACACATGGAGATAGCATTATCACAGGAAGAGGAAAAGAATAAGAAGATTGCTGCAGGTATCAGTATTACCCTGCACATCATCATTCTATTGCTGCTCTTTTTCCTGCTGGCCTGGAATGGTGCCCCCGGCAACCCGGACGAGGAGATCGGCATTGAGATAAACTATGGCACTGACGCCATGGGCAGCGGCGACGTGCAGTCGAAGGCTACTCCGAACGAGTCGAAGAATGTCCAGGATAGCAAGCCTGCTCCTACGCAGCCGGATCCGCTTCCTGAACCCAAGCCTGTTGCGGCTGCTACTCCTACACCACCTACTCCTGTAGAAACACCAAAAGTAGTGACAGCCCCTGTGGAATCGCCGGTGTCGGTGAAAGAGGAAGTTAAGCCGCAGCCGAAGCCGCAGCCCAAAGTGGAAGAAGTGAAGAAGCCGGTCGAGCAGCCGAAGGAAGAGGTTAAGAAGCCAGAACCAGAGAAGCCTCGTACGCTATACCCTGGCAAGCCTACCGAAAGCACAGGCACAGGTAAAGCCGGCACATCAAACGAGGCCACTGGCAACAACAATGGCAACGATGCCAATAAAGTAGGTGACAAAGGGGACCCACGCGGTCAGATGACTGCCAAGAATTACGAAGGTACGCCGGGCGGCGGTGGCGGAGGCGACGGTCTGGATATGGCCGGCTGGCGTTATGACATCTCTCCGAAGCGCGACCCTTACGAGAATGAAACTGGTTTTGTGAAGTTCCGCATCCGTATCGACGCTGACGGCAACCTGATTGGCATCGACCGATTGGAAAGCACAGTGTCACCGCACGTAGAGAAGTGGTACCGCGAACAGCTTCAGAAAACAACCTTCAGCCGCACGGGTGGAGGCAGAAGCACAACAGGCGCCACGGGTACCGTTACTTTTGTGATCAGATCACGCTAATTTCTATTGATTTCATGACTTATCAAGAGTGTCTTGATTACCTATACCAGCAATTGCCGATGTTTCAACGCATCGGCAATGCTGCTTTTAAGAAGAGCCTCGACAACATAATTGCCCTATGTGACGCACTGGGGCAGCCGCAGCACAAGTTTAAGACGGTGCACGTGGCTGGTACCAACGGCAAAGGCAGCAGTTCGCACATGCTGGCCGCAGTACTGCAGCGTTCAGGCTACAAAACGGGCCTCTATACCTCACCGCACCTCAAGTCATTTACAGAAAGGGTGCGTGTGAACGGAACGGAACTGCCACAAGACTACCTGATCTCTTTTGTAGAGCAGCACAAGGAGCTGTTTGAGCAGGTTAAGCCTTCCTTCTTTGAAATGACCGTGGCACTTGCCTTTCAGTATTTTGCTGACGAGCAGGTAGATATTGCTGTGATCGAGGTCGGACTGGGCGGAAGACTCGATTCTACGAATATCATCACCCCGGAGCTTTCGCTGATCACTAACATTGGCTTTGACCACCAGGCGCTACTTGGCGATAGCCTGGCAGAGATAGCAGGAGAGAAGGCCGGCATCATCAAACCCCATGTACCTGCTGTGGTCAGCACCAAGCAGTCTGATATTACAAATGTATTTGAGCAAAAGGCCGCTGCTGAACAGGCACCACTGTATTTTGCCACCGACAGCATCACTGTACAGGTGCTGGAGCAGCATTTGGAGGGGCAGGTATACGATGTATACCTGCATGGCAATCGCTGGCTACAGTCCCTGCAGTCTGACCTGGCTGGGGTATACCAGAAATTTAACCTGCCCGGAGTGCTCAAGTCAGTGTTGTTATTGCGTGAGCAAGGTTTCACAATTTCAGATGATGCCATACGGCAAGGTATAGCCCAAACCAAAACGACTACCGGACTTAAGGGACGTTGGCAAGTATTGAGTATTCAACCTTTAACAATTTGTGATACAGGCCACAATGTGGATGGTGTTAAACAAATACTTGCTCAGTTAGCAGCCTTAGCGCCTAAGCAGGTGCACTTTGTTTTTGGCGCCGTAAATGACAAGGACGTGACCACCATCCTGCAGCTTCTGCCAAAGGATTATACCTATTATTTCTGTCAGGCGCAGATACCGCGTGCTTTGCCAGTGGATGAGCTCCAGGAAAAAGCGAAAATGGTCGGGCTGAGAGGCGAAGCCTATCTAACTGTAGACGAAGCCATCGCTGCTGCCAGGGGAAATGCGGAGCCGGATGAGGTAATTTTTATCGGAGGTAGTACCTTTGTGGTCGCAGAGATCGAAGAACTATAAAAATGGGAAGAAGTAAATTAGCAAAGTTTGCCGCTATAGCGGAGCGTGAGAATGTAATAGAACCAGAAGGAGAACTCTATGGTCAGTTGAAAGGCAGGTGGCGGGATGAGTTTTTTGAGAATGATAAGCCTCTGATCCTGGAGATTGGTTGTGGTCGCGGGGAATATACCGTAGGTATGGCGCGACTGTTCCCGGACAAAAACTTTCTGGGACTGGATATCAAAGGAGCACGCATCTGGAAAGGCAGCTCTCTGGCGGAAGAAGAGGACCTGCACAATGTCGCCTTTCTACGCACTTTCATCGAGAACCTGGAAGACAACTTTGCCGAAGGAGAGGTTGACGAAATATGGGTTACTTTCCCTGATCCACGACCGAAAGACCGTGACATCAAGCGTCGCCTCACATCGCCACGTTTCCTGGACCTTTATGCCAAGATTCTTAAGCCAGGCGGGATTCTGCATCTGAAGACTGACAACCAGATGCTATTTGACTATACCCTGGAAGTACTGCTGGAGCGCAACCCGAAAGACCTGCTTTATACCCACGATCTATATCAGTCTGATCTGCAAGAGCACACCATGGGCATCTACACCACCTACGAGAAACGCTACCTGGCTGAAGGAATCACTATTAAATACCTGCAGTTCAAGGTATAGGTCACAAATGGAATTACCTGTATTCCAAAACAGAACGGTCCGCCATACTCAGGTATAGCGGACCGTTTTTATTATCCAAGAATTGATTTTTTGAGTTCGTGTCCAGGTATAGCCAGAATGATTTGAGAATGTGAAATTTAGTTTCGTATGATCTGAGCTGTACTCTTAGACTCTCAAATTCCTAAACTCACTAACTCCCTAGTTTTCCTCTATTTCTTCGAAAATTTCCTGCAGTTCATCAAAATCTTTTAGACCTGGTTTAATCTCATGACCACCGCGGAGGCCAATGCCTGCAGGTTTGATGTCCTTTAGCACCGCGTTGATGTTGTGGCGGTGAACCCCAAATCCCAAGTATATCTGAAAGCGCTTTGCGAGGTTCCTCAAGAATTTGGTATTAGTGTCGTCGATGTTTTCGAAATCTGACGAGTAGATCAGGAAGCTGTCAACTGAAGGACCGTACAGCTCCATCATCTCCAGCAGCTCGCTCTCTACAGTATCTTTATTGATAAAAACCTTCTGAATTACCGGGCGGTTGATCTCTTCGATCTCATCGATCAGGTAAGGCGTATCCAGTTGAATGTAATCCAGACTGAAGTCGTCTGCATACTGATTGATAATATCGGGCTTGGCACGCTCAAACTCGCCGGCCAGTTTTACGCCAGATACCCAGCCTACGATCTCCTTCAGTGTATCGGAAGACATACGCTCCTTATCGTCCAGTTTCAGGTTGAAGCTGATAATATCTACGCCCATGCCGGCGCAATAACGAGCATCACTCAAATTGTTAATACCATTTACTATTACAGAGGTACGTAAGCCCATAGCAATCTATCTTTTAAAAACCGGATCGGTTCAGTTATTCTTATTGAATTCCAAAGTAAGTTCCTTATCGGGTACGATGCCATATTTTTTAATGTTTTTTTTAATGTGTCAGCATCTTCTAACAGTTGTTGCTACAATATTTGCCCGGCTGAATCTTTATTAGTGCCCCGATGTTACTATCTTTGTAGAAAAATTATAGCAAATAGAATTACAATACTGAAGATAAATGAGTAAGTTAGGAAGGGTATTGGTAGCCATGAGCGGCGGCATCGACAGCTCCGTGGCAGCTGTGATGTTGCATGAGCAAGGCTATGAAGTAGTGGGCATGACGATGAAGACGTGGGACTACGCTTCAAGCGGGGCCAGCAAGAAAGAAACCGGTTGCTGCAGCCTTGACTCCATCAACGACGCCCGAAACATAGCGGTACAGCTTGGTTTCCCGCATTATATTATAGACATACGCGAAGAGTTCGGTGATTTTGTGATCAACCACTTTACCGACGAATACATAGCTGGACGTACGCCAAACCCATGCGTGCTGTGTAATACACATATCAAGTGGGATGCTTTGCTGCGTCGTGCCGATCAGCTGGGCTGTGATTTTATCGCCACCGGGCACTATGCCAATGTGCGCGAAGAGAATGGTCGCTACGTGATCTCCAAAGGTTTGGACGAGAACAAAGACCAGTCCTATGCACTGTGGGGTATTTCCCAGGAAAGCCTGAGCCGCACGATTTTCCCGCTGGGTAGTCTGCGCAAGACGGAGATCCGCCAGATGGCGATGGACCGCGGCTTTACTGAATTGGTGAACAAGCCGGAGTCTTACGAGATCTGCTTTATACCTGACAACGACTACCGAGGCTTCCTGAAGCGCCGGGTTGAAGGTTTGGAGGAGCAGGTAGCCGGTGGTGAGTTTGTGCTGGAAGACGGTACTGTGGTAGGCAAGCACGAAGGTTATCCGTTCTATACCATCGGGCAACGCAAAGGTCTGGGTATAGCACTTGGTTTCCCGGCTTATGTGACGCGTATTGAAAAAGATTCGAACCGTGTTGTGCTTGGTAACTATGAAGACCTGGCTAAGAATGCCATGACCGTAGGCAAGCTTAACATGGTGAAGTACGAAAACCTGATCGGTCAGCCTATACCTACAGTTACAAAAGTAAGGTATAACGACCCGGGAACAGAGGCCATTATCGAACAGGAAGGTGATAAGATGAAAGTACACTTCCTGAGCGGCGTGCATGCGATTGCTCCTGGTCAGGCGGCCGTTTTCTACGAAGGCAACGACGTAGTGGGTGGCGGCTGGATCGAGTCGAACTATAACTCAGACTATAACCTGAACGTGTTGCAATAATGAGAAGAGCCCTCTTGCTCCTGGTTGTGCTGGCCGCTTTTGTAGCCGGCTGCGAAAATAAATACAAGGATCCCGATCCTGTTGCAATGGGCTACGACTATTACCCGCTGGAAGTAGGGCAGTACCGGGTGTATGATGTGAAGGAAACACTTTATTTCAGCGAAACACCTTCCGAGCGCAATTACCAACTGAGGGAACGGATTGATACCAGCTTTCATGACCAGACCGGTAAGCTTGTTTATAAAATTGTTCGGTCTATCCGTTCAAACGCAACAGCAACATGGCTTGATGATTCGGTGATGACTGTGACTAGGCATGAGCAAAAGGTCGTGCTTACAAAAGATAATACTCGTTATATTAAGCTTGTATTTCCAGTTAAGAACGGGTTAGAGTTTGTTGGCGATTTGTACAATACGTGGCAAGTGACTGATGGTAAGATACGAGATAATAAGGAAGTTTATACCTACGAAAATGTAGGGTTGAGCTATGAAGTGGCTGGAGAAACCTATCCGTCTACAGCCACTGTACTTCAGAAGTTCTTAACAAACAGTACAAAACTCGATGACCGTTATGAAGTTTATGCAGAAGGTATAGGCCTGGTGCATCGTGTTTCCGACCGACTGAACTACGAGAATTGTGCAAGTGGTGTGGGTTGCGTGGATGGGTTTAAAATCACAAGCGGCCACGAACGAGAGGAAATCTTAATCGAGCACGGTAAACTCTAAAGCTTATGCGGCATCTGTTTCTGCTTGTTTTTCTCCTGATGATGGCCCTTTGTGCAAAGGCGCAGGGGAGTGGCGGCGCAGAGCAGAAGCACCTGATCTACTTTACAGACAAAAACAATTCCCCTTATGCAGTAGCAGAACCAGCGCTATACCTTTCAGCCAAGGCGATCGAACGCCGCAGCAAGCAGGGTATAGCGCTTTCTGTTCGTGACCTGCCGGTTAATCCAGCTTATGTAAGCGGTCTCAAGGCGACAGGTGTTACGGTACTTTATACCTCCCGCTGGTTCAATGCGGCGGTCGTACAGTGTTCTCCCCAAAAGCTGGCCGAGCTACAGTCGCTTGCCTTTGTGAAGGGAACGCAGCAACTCAACCGACTACCTGCCTCGAATAAAAAAGCCACGCAATCAAACGATAGCCTGGCTCTTGCCAAGCTTTCATTCGATCCCTCTTATTTTGGTCCATCCTTTCACCAGTCCGATATGCTGGGTATACCTGAACTGCACGCGGCTGGCTACCAGGGTGAAGGCATCACCATTGCCGTGTTCGACGCAGGTTTCCCGGGTGTGAATAGCATCGGTGCTTTCTCACACCTTTTCCAGAACGGCCAGGTCAAAGGTACCTACGACTTTGTTGGCAACAAGACGGATGTCTACGGCCACAGCCAGCACGGCACTTCGGTGCTTTCCACGATGGCTGCTTATGATCCCGGCCGCATCGTAGGTACGGCCCCCAAAGCAGACTACTACCTGTTCCGCACCGAAGATGCTGCCACTGAGCATAACATTGAGGAGGTGAACTGGCTGTTGGCCGCAGAGTTTGCCGATAGTGCCGGGGTAGATGTGATCAATTCTTCGCTCGGCTATACCTTATTTGATGCGCCTTCTTACAGCTATACCTACAGCGAACTCAACGGCAACACCACCATCGTCACCCGCGCTGCCGACCTGGCTGCTGCTACCGGTATGCTGGTGGTGACGAGTGCAGGCAACGAAGGCAACAAAGCCTGGCGCTATATCTCTGCACCCGCCGATGCCGACTCCGTGCTCACTGTAGGAGCAGTAGATTCATTGGCTGTACATGCGCTTTTCAGTTCAGTGGGCCCTACCGCCGATCAAAGACTAAAGCCGGATGTGGTAGCGATGGGGCAGCAGGTATACGTGCTGTCCTCTTCCGGTAATTTAGGCCGCTCCAGTGGCACCTCTTTCGCGGGACCGATCATGGCAGGTATGGTCGCCTGTATCTGGCAGGCCCGGCCGAAGCTCACCAACATGGAGTTGCTGGAGCTGATGCGCCAACTGGGGAGTAATTACAACAACCCGAACAATTCCATCGGTTACGGCATTCCAACTTACAGCCGACTCGTCACCAGCCTTGCAGACGAACAGGCAGCCGGTATCAGCATCACCAACCCGGTAGCAGAGGAGCCTATTGTGCTGCGAATGGACGAGAACTGGCAGAAGGAGCAGGCTTTGGCACATTTGTATGATGCTTCCGGTAAACTGGTGCACACTCAATTGCTACCCGCACAGCAGGCCGCACATACGCTTAGCATCAGACCCACGCAGCTCAAAAAAGGCATATACCTTTGCCAGGTGAGTACTAACAGCAGAATTGTCACCCTTCGCTTTGTCAGGCTCTGATGCCGCTGGGGATGATTTTCAATCGAAGGATTCTATCTTAATTTCTATATTTGTTTCATGAAACCAATTATCGCCCCCTCTGTACTTGCTTCTGATTTTGCCAACCTGCAGTCTGAAGTAGAAATGCTGAACGATAGCCAGGCTGACTGGCTGCATATCGACATCATGGATGGCCGCTTTGTGCCGAACATCTCCTTCGGATTTCCTGTGCTGCAGGCCATCCAACGCCATGCCAAAAAGCCATTGGATGTACACCTGATGATCGTGGAGCCGGAGCTTTACATCGAGCAGTTCAGAGAGGCAGGAGCGGAGATCATTTCTGTGCACCTGGAGGCCTGCAACCACCTGCACCGCACCATCCAGCAAATAAAAGCAACAGGAGCCAAGGCAGGTATAGCCCTTAATCCGCATACTTCCGTACAACTGCTCGACGATGTGATCGCTGACGTGGATGTGGTCTGTGTGATGTCGGTAAACCCGGGCTTTGGCGGACAGAAGTTTATCGAGAACACCTACCGTAAGATCGAAGCGCTGAAGAACCTGATTATTGCACGCAACTCAAACGCACTGATTGAGATAGACGGTGGCGTAAACCAGCAGAATGCTCCTTTGCTGCTTGAGAAGGGCGCTGATGCGCTGGTGGCCGGAAGCTTTGTATTCAACTCCGCTGATCCGTTGCAAACCATCGCCAATCTGAAAAACCAGGCTTAATTTAACTTAAACGCCCCCTATGCACCGATATCTTGCGGTATGGCTCTTGATGCTGCTGCCAGCAGGTGTCTATGCACAGCAGGGGATGATAAAGGGTACGGTTCTGAACCAAAGCCGGCAGCCACTCGAAATGGCGACGGTAGGGGTGCAGGGCCGTACCCTTGGCGTACAAACCGACGCACAGGGCAGGTATAGCCTGAAAGTACCGGCTGCAGAAGAGCTGGTGCTGGTGGTGCGCTACCTAGGGTATAAACAACAGGAGCGGACTGTTCGTCTCGAAACAGGGCAGGAGCTTGTACTCGACTTTGTGTTAGAAGCGGATCCTCAGCAGTTGCGGCAGGTCGACGTGCGGGGCAAACGTGAAGACGATACCCGGGAGCAGGTCAGCGTGACCCGCCTTGATCCGACGCTCACCAAAAACCTTCCGTCTGCTTTCGGTGATTTCAACATGATACTGGCTACGCTGCCCGGCGTGACCAGCAACAACGAACTGTCCTCCACCTACTCTGTGCGCGGCGGTAACTACGACGAAAACCTGGTGTATGTCAACGGCATTGAGATATACCGCCCTTTTCTGATTTCAGCGGCCCAGCAGGAAGGTTTGAGCTTTGTAAATCCCGATTTGGTCGCCAATGTAGAGTTCTCCTCTGGCGGCTGGCAGCCTAAATATGGCGATAAACTGTCGTCGGTGTTGAACATACAGTATAAGCGGCCAACTTCATTTGCAGGCTCTGTAACCGGTAGCCTGACTGGCGGTGCGATTCACCTGGAGGAAGCCTCGAAGAACAAACGTGTGTCTTACCTAATGGGTTTGCGCCATAAGAATAGCCAGTATATGTTGCAAGGGCTTCAGGTCGACGGCCAGTACCGGCCAGTATTCACTGACGGGCAGGTATACCTGAGTTTCGATCTGGGCAAAGAACCTCAGCGCACGACACTGGGCCTGCTCGGTAGTTATGCCCGCAACAATTTCCGTGTGGAGCCTGAGACCCGCACAACCACCTTCGGCACCCGGCAAGCGCCGCTTCGGCTGCTGGTAGCCTACGACGGACAGGAAAACATGGAGTACGATACCTACCAGGTGGGAGCTAACCTGAGTCATCAGGTATCTGACAATTTATTAACAGAGTTTATCGTCTCGGGCGTACACTCGCTGGAGCGGGAGTTTCGGGACATAGAAGCATTATACCGACTCTGCGACGTGAACACACTAGGCCGCAACGACATGGGCGAGTGCCTGCGTGACCGGGGCATAGGCAGTCAGTTTGACCATGCCCGCAATGCTTTGAAAGCGATGGTACTGGCAGCCGAGAGCCGTAATACATGGCGGTTGAGCGGACGCAGCACCATATTGGCAGGAGCAAAGGCCAGTCTGGAGCGCATCAACGACCGGCTGGCAGAATATGGCTTTGTCGATTCCTCCGATTACGTGACAATGGCCTACCAGCTCAATTCGGAACTTAATCTGCACACGCAGCGCTACAACGGCTATGTGCAACATACCTACGAACTGGATTCGCTCAGGACGATCACTTACGGCATCCGGGCCAGCTACTGGAGCTATAACAACGAATTGACCATTACGCCGCGGGTGCAGTACTCGTTTATCACCCGCCATAACCCTGATCTATCGTTCAAAGCAGCTGTCGGGCTTTACTACCAGCCGCCATTTTATAGAGAGTTGCGCAACTTTCAGGGAGAGCTTAATCCGGATCTAAAGGCTCAGCGCTCCATTCATGCTGTCATCGGAAGCGACTATCTTTTCAAAGCCTGGGACCGTGACTTCAAGCTGACCACGGAGGCCTACTATAAGCACATGACTAATGTGGTACCCTACGACCTGGACAATGTGCGACTGCGCTATTACGGACAGAACAATGCGAAAGCCTATGCAGCCGGTTTGGATGTGCGGGTAAACGGGGAGTTTATACAAGGAGCGGAGTCCTGGTTGAGCCTAGGTTTGATGCAGACGCGAGAGAACGTACAGGGCGACTCCAGCCTGGTATACAATAGTTCAGGCGAGGTAATCGGAAGCCGGGATCGTGGTTATCTGCGTCGGCCAACGGATCAATTGGTGAACATTGGCGTCTTTTTCCAGGACCATCTTCCTGATAACCCCACCATCCGGATGTATTTGAACGCGGTGTATGGCAGTGGTCTGCCTTTTGGTCCGCCTAATCGTCCGGAGTTCCGCAACGCCTTTTCAGGGAAGTCTTATAAGCGGGTGGACATTGGCTTTTCGAAGCTGATCGCTTTAGGGGACGACCTG
Organism: Pontibacter sp. LHS1; assembly: GCF_058932855.1. Classification (NCBI taxonomy): domain Bacteria; kingdom Pseudomonadati; phylum Bacteroidota; class Cytophagia; order Cytophagales; family Hymenobacteraceae; genus Pontibacter; species Pontibacter sp. LHS1. The sequence goes on along the minus strand of NZ_JBZYWF010000013.1, from coordinate 2,974 downwards.
ACGGAACGGAAAAAAGTATCGCTGGAGAGTCTTTGGATAGGACTGGAGGTACTCAACATCATCGACGCACAGAACCGCATTTCCTACAGTTACGTTACCGACGTGAACAACCTGACCTACGCCATACCTAATTTTCTGACAGGCCGGCGCCTTAATCTACGCTTCATCGCTCGCTTTTAGACAAATCAAAAGAGGGCTCCGGTTTTCACCTAAGCCCTCTTTTGATCTTTCTTTCGCTACTACCTGCGTTTTTTCCATTCATTATACGCCGACTCGATCTCCCGCGCATACGTCTGATAACTTTCCGGTTCCTTAGGTCCCAGTTGCATGGCCTTGGCGCTCAGGTTGGCTGCCACTTGATACTCTCTGTTAAGTGCATACAGCCTCGCTTTCACCCAATTATTATAAAAGTTCTCTTTGATGGCAATGGACTTGTTGATGTATTCCAAGGCCTTTTCATGCTGGTCTCTGCGCGCAGTCAGGTAATTGGCAGCCTGCGCCCAGGTATACCAATCATCCGGAGCAGCTTCTTTTAGAGCTTTGTTGATGTTGGCAAGTGCCTTTTTCTCAATTTCCGTCTCGATGCGGATGGACACCTGCGAGTTTTCCCAGGCTAAGTTTAATGTTCCTGTATTCGTTCCGATCTCACTAAAGGAGAATTGCAGGGTTTCCTGGAAAGGTATCTTCTTAGGTGTCACACGCAGGTAAGCCACGTCATTTAGTTCACTATACCCTTCCAACCCCCAGAGCGTCGTGTCTTTGTTGAGTACGATGTTCCACTCTGTTTCATTTTCTGGCAAGATAAAGAAGGAGTAAGTACCAGCCGGTACACGCTCGTGATTGAGAAAGAGATCATCCTCGAAGGTAATTAAAGTAGCCTCGTTGGCACCAGCTCGCCAAAGCTTGCCATACGGCACAAGCGAACCAAAGATCTGGCGCCCCTTAACACCAGGCGCATGGTAGCGCACCGTTATCTCTGTCAGTCCGATAGTTTGTTTCACCATAGCGGCAGGGCTGGCCTGCGGCAACTTGATCTGGGCGGCAGCTTGCTGACTAAGCGCGAAGCAAAAAATAAGAGCCAATAAACTGAGCAGGTACTTCTTCATGATCTTTATACGTGTGACGAGTCTTTGTTAGTATAAGCGTATACTGAAAAAACTATGCCAGAGCTTAAAAAAATATATATCAAGATTCTGATACAAAGTTAAATAAAAATAGCACTGATTTCGAAAGTTGTTTTCGCAATAACATGGCCTATACATGCAGTTTGAGCAAATAATTGCATAGAAGCTCTCCTAACAGAGGCTGTAACATATATAAACTTTTGTATTCAGTAGAAATAACCTAAAAAAATATTTGAAGAGTATAACCTTTAAGGCGTATTTTTGTATAATGCTATTAATTATTTTAAATTATATAAGCTTGGGTGTGATTTCTAAAGAACATGTCTTCTGTAGTGTTGCTATGCATCAATCAGGAAAGCTATGTTCTTTTTTTATGCCCATACCTGAATGCTCACTATTGCTCTACTACCACTTGCACCTTAAGTCTGGAAGGTGAGATGATTGAAAAGTATTTAACCCTAAATCCTTTATTAAAAATTTATGAATGGTAAAACTTTACTAAATCACATGGCGAAGTGGAAGCTACTGTATGTAGTCACGCTCATTGCTTCGCTTTCCTTTGCGGGTGTTAATGCCTTCAATGAGTACAAGCCTGAAGTTATGTCTGATAAGGACGATTATGCTCCGGGAGAAATAGCTACTATCTCAGGTTATGGATGGACTAGTGATACAAAGGTTAGTATAGTTATTGAAGAGGAACCTTCGTATGATCATCAAAATAGATTTGAGGTAGATGTAAATGAAAATGGAACATGGGCAATACCTTTTCAAATAGATGAAAGGCATTTGGGCGTAAAATTTCATTTGACCGCTAAAGGTAATAATACAGGATATGTGGCAGAGACACATTTCACGGACGCTCAACCAACTAAGATCACTTTAACTTCTAGTAAGAACCCTTCTTTAACTGGAGAAACTGTAACATTTACAGCTTTGGTACAGAGAAATGGAGGAAATCCTAATAATATAAATACTATTAGTGGTGTTCTGCAGTTTTACGTGAATGATGTTGCAGTAGGAAATTCTATTCCTATAACTAGTAACAATAATAGTAAGACTTTAACAATTAGTACATTAGTTGCTGGAGAAAATGATATCAAAGCTGTCTTTACTGGGACAGACAATACCTCACAAGGAAATAATGGCTATGAGAACAGTGAAGCTTTACTTAAACAAGTAGTAAATAAAAGGAAAGCAACAATCGAATTAAGTAACCTGACCCACACGTATGATGGCGGAGAGAAGTCGGCCACGGTCACGGTTACGCCTGACGTTGCAGGTGTAATTGTAACTTACAATGGTTCGACAACAGTACCTACGGCTGCAGGAAGTTACCAGGTTGAAGCGAGACTAGATAATGCAAATTATGAAGCTACGTCTGTAACAGGTACTATGGTGATTAGTAAAGCTCCTGCAACTGTCACGCTTTCAAGTCTGGAACATGTTTATGACGGAAATGGAAAATCTGCATCTGCTACCACCGACGTCCAAGGTACAAGTAGCTTCACGTTTACTTACAATGGTTCGTCTACGCATCCAATGAATCATAAAGAAGGTGGTTATGCCGTAGTTGCAACGCTTGTAAATGATAACTATTATGGAAGTGCTACTGGCACGCTGCGCATTGCCAAGGCACCGACCACTACAGTTGTGACCATAAACGGCGGGCCGTTCATTTACACGGGTGAAGCCATCGAGCCGGCCACTGTAAGCGTTACGGGAGCGGGCGGCTTGAACCTGACACCGGCAGCGACTTATGTCAACAACATGAACGCTGGCACTGCCACTGCTTCCTACACCTACGCCGAGAGCGCCAACCACTTGGGCTCTGAGGGCAGCGAGACGTTCAC
>NZ_JBZYWF010000012.1:0-126421 GCF_058932855.1 Pontibacter sp. LHS1 | reverse complement strand
GAGGTATAAAAAAAGCCCGCTGTTTCAACAACAGCGGGCTTTTTAAAAGATATAGACTCTGTTACGGATTAGCTCTACCCAGATTCACATCAAAGGTTGTTACACCCCGGCCAGGCTTACCGGCATCGGATATACCTTCGGCAATGGCTCTGTAAGTCGTGTTGCGGTCGGCGGCGTAGAACGTAACAGTCGCTTTGCCTGCTGCGTCCGTCTGCACGCTCGGGTTCCAGTACAGCGTCGTGCGCAGGTCTGGCTCACGGCTGACCGGAGTCTTCCCGTCGTAGGCAGGACTATAGAACTCTCGTGTCTTGCTGTAGCCCTGTGCGCGGTGTATGATGATGTACTTGCCAGGTTCCACTTCCTGCATGGCCTCACCACCCTGGCGAGTATACAGCGCAATCACACCACCCGAAGCACGGCCGCCATACAGACTGGCGCTGGCCGGATCTTTCAGGATCTCGATGCGGCTGATGTCGAACTGGTTCAGCTGCGAGGTAATGCCCTCTTCAACAGGCATGCCATCAATCAGGTAGAGCGGAGCGGTTCTGCTGCCACGGATACGCGCCCTGTAATCATTCGGACCGGCACGGTATACCTGAACTCCCGCTACACGCCCCTGCAAAGATTCTATCACATTGCCGGAAGGGGCAACCGGAAGATCCTTCACATCAATAACCGCATCTGCCCTTCGGTGCAATTTGAAAGGCTGTACCATGTCCGCTTCACCCTGAATCTCCACATCCTTCAGCAGTATGCCTTTCAGCGTCAGGTCAGCGTTTACCTCGTCAGCCGCTGCCATTTCTACTTTACCGGCTGTCAACAGATCCGGACTTGCACTGGCCACCAGTTCCTCACTTTGCGGGGCAGGTATAGCCGGCAGTTTTGGCTGGTATTCCTGCTCGTCGATCTTCACTTGCAAATGCTTGCGTCGACCACGATTATCCGTACCCTGCACCACCATGTCAACGGGGCCTGTATAGTCAAATCCTTCAAAGGCGAACCTACCGTCTTTATTGGTTTCGGTAGTAATGAAAGCCAGGTGCTGCCCTTTCAGGTATAGCAGTGCTTCGCCGCCTTTCACCGGTTTGCCTCTGTCGGTAAGCAAAGTGCCGCGCACGGCAAGGTCCGTCTCAGGGCTGTGCTTCAACTCCGGAAACTCACCTTGGGCTGCCTGCTGCCAGGCAAAACGGCGCCAGCCCTGCGTCATCAACAGGTGGGAGAGGGCCTCCTGTCGTGCTGCGTCACCTTCTTCAAAGTAATATCCCGGGTTCTGCACATAGCCGCGCAGGTCGGAGGTCAGCAGCAGGTAGGCGTTGATGTTGAGTCCCTGCAGCTCAGGCGTCACCAGTTCGTCATCGGTGATGGCCAGCGAGAAATCCGTAGACACCGGATTGCCCTGCTTGTCACGGGCCAGCACCTGCATGGTTACTTGCTCACGTCCCGCGTAGGTTTTCTTGTCGGTAGTCAGGCTGATGTCCAGGTTGTCCTGTCTGTCGATAAACACGAGGCGCTCTGCCAGTGGCTCACCGTTGGCAGTGGCCAGGTTAAAGCGTGCTATACCTGTCGGGAAGTCCGCCTTGGCGATCTGTTTACTGAACGTCTGACCTGGCTGCAGGTTGAACTGCTCGGCATACTGCACCGCATCGCGGCTTATACCTGTCAGCACCAGCGACTGCCGGCCGGAGGCATTGCCTGCAACCTGCACCTGCACCTGATCCGGATTGGCTGTTTCATTTACGCGCAGCACATAGCCGGCCGATTTTGCTTCCGGTAAGGTATACTCGGCTCTGCTGCCATCTTCAAAGGTTACCCTTGCCTGGTAGCGCTGGCCCTGCTGCGGTTGCAGCATAAAGGCGCCCATACCCAGGTGTGTGTCTTTGAAGTCAAACAGCTTCTGGTTCTGGGCATCATACACAGCACCTGTCACGGCTATACCTGTTCCGTCTGGTTTCGTAGCTTTAAAGGCCACGCGGCTTTGCAGCCCCTGCACCAGGTCACCGCCCTCCGGGAAAAACTGCAGATCGATTTTCTGTGTGGTCTTATCCTGCTTTTCTGCCGTTGCCTTTTCGCCTATGATGCTGATCTCTTTCCGGAAGAAGCTCTCTTCCCCGAAATTGCGCATCCATTGGGTATATGCAGTCAGCGTGTACTGCCCTACTGGCAGGTTAGCCGGCAGGATGATGTCGCCATTGGCTTTGCCGTTTTCAGCTTTCAGTTTCAGGCGCTGCACGGCTTCGTTGTTGGCGTTAAGCAGGTCAACGTACAGCACATTGCTCTTTGCAGTTGGCTGCAGACTGGTGGCGTCTACTACATAGCCTTTGAACCAGATCTGTTGGCCCGGTGTGTAGCGCGGCTTATCCAGGTGCAGGTATACCTTCTCAGGGGCATATTGCGTGCGCCAGCTTGCCAGGTGCGTCTCCAGCTTCTGGAGCAGGTCCGTTTGCGGATTGACGAAAGCCAGCGACACAAATGCCAGCAGCAGTGCCGGCACCAGGAAAGCCCGTTTTTTAGTTATCTTATCTCTAATCATATCGTCCTCTATTTCTAAAACATCTCTTCCTTATCAACAAAAACGAGTGCAATAATCATTCCTTAAATTCACAAACCAGTGACTCTTTCAGGGAAAGGAAAACAGGGTGATTTATGCTGCTAGAGCAGCAGAGAGTCAATACGGTTGGCCTGTACCATGTTCTCGCAGGCAGACCAGCTGAAGATGGTGAACCGGCCATCCTGCGAGGCAACCAGTGCAATTGCGTCCCGCTGGTCGTGCACAAACTGAGCGGCCGATAAATGCCTTGTGCCGCCGCTTAGTGCAGGCTGGTCTATAGTGGCATCTCCGCCAATCACGGGCTCTGTTAGGATCAGCTTATCAACGGGACTACTTCCTTGTTTGCGGGTGATCTTCGCGCCAAAGCCATACAGTTCATACGTGTCGCTGATGATGGTGGCACCGTCCACAGCGGTGAGACCGGCCATGTGATCGATTGCCCGACCTATTTCATCCTGCCAGCTTTTATCTTTATCGTCCTGGTCTGCCCGCCGCTGCATCAGTTCAGCGAGTTCAGAGTAGGCAGGGTCAACCGCGTAGCGCATCGGGTGCCGAATCGACTGGCGCCACTCCTCAGAGCCGGCAGGTACCACCAGCAGGATGCCGCCTCTCTTGTGAGAGCGCATCGACACAGCCAGCTGTACCAGCACATTTAGCGATTTGTTCCAGACGCTCAGGGAGCTGAAACCCAGCAGCGAATACAGTAGATCGGGGCAGTCAGGCAAGTGGGCGCTTTGTTCATTCACGATCTTTACCTGGTCACCCATCAACACAGCTACATTCACGAACTTGCCAAAGCCATCCTGGCGGCGGTGCTTGATCACCAGCAAGCCGGGCTCTGGCACATCAAGCACAAAGCAAAAATTAGGTATAGTGCGGGTAGTACCCCAGATATGCAGGTAGTCTCCTTCGTACCACACCCCCAGGTGGATCCCAGGGCGCTCCACACCCGGCCCAATTTTAGTGAGCACAGCAGGGGATAGGGTGAGGTGGTGCTCAAACAGCAGCGGCTGCACGGCCTGCTCAGGGGGCAGAAAGGCCAGAGATATTTTAGGAGACTGCCCTTCTTCGCGTCGCAGACTCGCCCAGAAAGCGGCATCAATCATGGTTTCGATGATGCGGGCAGGGGGGATGGTGGCCAGGTTATTCCCGTTTAGTTTTTTGGCTGCTTCAATCTGGCTGGTAAAATGGTCTTCTGCTATCTGAGCCACTTCACGCGCGGCCTTGTATGTCGATTTGCCAATCATGTGTGTTTTCGATTTTGCAGGTATAGGTGGTGGCATTTAGGCTTATATACGGTGCCTGGCGCAAAAGCTTATCAATTCCCGGGAAGACGGGTCTTAAGGAAAAGCAGGTATAGCTTAAAAAAAACACGACCGCTGCAGAAGTTCTACAGCGGTCGTGTTAAAATAGATCAGGTCTTAACCTGTCTGATGAAGCCTTAGTCTAAGCCACCTTTGCGGGTTGCGGGTCTAGCCTGTGGCCAGCTCATCTGCTCGCCAGTACGTGGGTTAACCGGCATCACACTGCGCTCACGCGGTACCAGTTCCGGCTCTTCGCTGGCCATGTAAGCCAGGATGGCCGTTAGGATCACGTTGCTGCGCACATCGTCGAACACAATCTTGTCGTACGTGTCGCGGTTGGTGTGCCAGGTATAGTTGCCATAAGACCAGCTCAGAGAGCTCAGCATAAAGGCAGGTACATCGTGCGGAATGAACGAAGCATGGTCAGAACCACCACCGCCCGGGAAGCCGGGGTAAGAGGTCTGGATGTCTTTGGTGATCTCACGCGGAACAGCGTTCAACCAGCGGCCCATGTAGTCATACGCATGCAGGAAGCCCTGACCAGAGATGTTGGCCACACGACCCGTACCGTTGTCCTGGTTAAGCACTGTTTGTGTCTTCTTTACAATCTCCGGGTGATCTTCCACGAAAGCGCGTGAACCGTTCAGACCCTGCTCTTCGCTACCCCAGTGACCTACCAGGATGGTACGCTTCGGATTTGGGTATACCTGCTTCAGAATGCGCATTACTTCCATCATCAGGATTGTGCCTGTACCGTTGTCAGTAGCACCGGTAGCACCATCCCAGGAGTCGAAGTGAGCCGACAGGATCACGTACTCGTCTGGTTTTTCAGAGCCTTTGATTTCAGCAATGGTGTTGAAGGTAGGCACCGGCTTCTTAGCGTGCTTCGATTCGGCCACTACCTTGATGCGTGGCTTGCTGCCATTTTCCGCCAGGCGGTACAGCATACCATAATCTTCCAGGGCGATGTCTACTGTAGGAATTTTCTTGGTATAGGCGCTGAAGATCTTGTTCACGCCAAAGCCCTGCGACCAGTTCGACATCACGATACCGGCAGCACCAGCATTTTCCAACGCAACAGGAAGCGTACGGGCGGTTTTGCCAGTAGCGGCAATGCGCTTGCGGTAAGCCTCGTTCTGCTCGTCACGCACTTTCTTCATTTTCTCAAACGACTCCTCCGTCGCAAACTCTTTCCAGTTATACTCCGGACGGCCGCTTGGTTGGTACATCGAGATCATCACCATTTTGCCTTTCACGTTTGGCAACCAGCGCTGAAATGCAACAGAGTCAGCAAAATCAGGCATCGTGATCACCTCAGCAGTCACTCCCTTAGATGGTGTGGCAGGACTCCAGGCCAGCTGCATACCTTCCAGAGACTGCACGCGCGGGTGCACCATGTCGATGTGTGTGATGCCGCGTTCCCAGCCACGCCATTCGCCATAGTTTTCTATACGGGCATCTATGCCCCAGCCTTTGTACTTGTTCACGGCCCAGTCAGCGGCTTCCTTCATCTGTGGTGTACCTACCAGACGTGGTCCCACGCCGTCCATCAGTTCATGACCCAGCTGCTCCAGCTGTGAGTTTTCGGTGGCCATTTTGATGATGTTCTGGATAACAGGATCTTGCTTTTGCTGCGACTGTGCCTGTTGCGGTCGCTGCGCGAGGGTTGCGCTGCTTACACCGCCTGATAGCATCAAAGCCAGCGCCAGAATGCGAATAGGGTGTTTCTTCATGGTTAATTTAAGGTATGGATTATTTGTATGATATGTTAAGGTAGATCCGTTAAATATAGTAAATATTGCTATAGATGCTGAAGCCGCTAAATAGACTCTCCACGACAACTTTGGTTTAAAGCCCCAATGAAATTTCGCAGGTGTAGCACAGGCTTCTATCCCAAATCAAAGCTTTCAACTTCTGTAACAGCACCCGGTACAAACTCCTGCAGCCGTATATTTCCAATCCGGACACGTACCAGCCGAAGTGTCGGAAAGCCCACGGCAGCGGTCATTTTGCGGACCTGTCGGTTCTTACCTTCAGAGATCGTAATGGAGACCCAACTGGTAGGCCCGTGGCGGTCACTGCGGATGCGGCGGCTGCGCTCCGGAAAATCGGGCGCCGTGTCCAGCCGGAAAGCAGTGCAGGGGCGGGTGCCGTACTGCTCGCCATATATCCCGATCGAAACCCCAGCCTGCATTTGCGCAATGGCCTCGTCAGTGATCAGACCGTCGACCTGTGCGTAATATTCTTTTTCCACCTGCTTGCTGCGTACCTGTTCGCTCGTTTTGCCGTCGGTGGTGAGCAGGAGCAGCCCCTCGCTGGCCTCGTCGAGCCGCCCGATGGCCATGGTTCCGTCCGGAAAGTCGTACAATTCCCCCAGGAGCTTCTGCTTTTTCTTATCAGACACGAACTGACTGATGTAGCCGTAAGGTTTGTGCAAAATAAAATGCCGGTGCTGCATATAGGCGAAGGTATAAAATCAGGTATGAAAAGGTCTGCAAATTAGACAAAATGCCTGATTTTATCGGCGAGCGCTGTAAAGACTGGTCGTGCGCAGCCGTAATAGGACAGGGAATAGGTACAACCCTGCAGGATCAGGGCACGGGCTATACCTGCGCAGGTACAGCCGGCAGCCACCAGCACGGGTTCCGCGTATAGAGAATTAGAAAAGGCTGGTATGGCAGGGGCTTGAGATGGGAGGAGAGGCTGAAAATCCGGCTGCGCATTTCCGATCAGGACCACTTCTGCTTGACCAATACTTGATTACATCAATTTATTTTGCTTCATTACATAGTTATTTGAGCATTAAACTCTATAAACCCAATGCTTATTTTTTGGACATTTTTAATTGCGGCTCTACTGGGCTACATTGTTGGACACTATGTGGTGCCGAACCGGAAACTACGCAAGGCGCTGCAGGATGTGCGGGAGCAATGCACGCTGGCGCTCGACGAAGGCAACAAAGGCGTGTACAAAACCATGGTGACAGAAGATGGCAAGTCCTCGGAACTTGTAGTGGAGGTAAGGGAGCTGGCTATAACGAAAACAGGACAGGTAAAGGTGGAGTACCTGAGTGCGCAGTACCGCAACCCGGAGTTTAGAACACGCAAAGGCGATGCGCTGCTCAAAGAAGTGCGCAACCTGCTGGGCGAGTACCTGCCGCTCAACGAAATAGAGTGGTACGAGCAGACAGACCGGCACGAGCGCATCAAAAAGTATTTAGACTCTTTAGACCTAATCAATCACAACCTTTTTAGGTAATAAAACAAGATGGAAAAAACAGAGAAAACAGAGATTACGATCGCAGAGAATCAAGAGAAAATAAAAGAGAAAGCTTTGGCGATCTCTAAATCCATAGATCCGGGCAATCCGGAAAGCCTGAGCAATTTCGGCGTGGAAACCCAGCGCAAACTCGGCCACTACTCCAACGAACTGCTCACCAAAGTGAAAGCCAAGGATTCCGGCGAGGCGGGTGATGCCATTAATGAGCTCCTCAACCAGATCAACATGATCAAGATTGACGAGCAGGAGAAGGGTGGTTTCTTTTCACGCCTGCCTTTTGTGAAAAAGTTTTCGGACAAGTCGAAGCAGATCGCCTCGCAGTATAACTCCGTGTCGGCTAACGTAGACGACGTGGTGGTGAAACTGGAGCGCACCCGCCAGAGCATCATGAAAGACTCGACCAGTCTGGAAGTGATGTTCAACCAGGCGGTAGAGTACATTCACGAAATCCGTTCGGTGATTGCGGCCGGTAAAATGAAGATCGAGGAGATCGAGACGGATATCATACCGAAGCTGCAGGACGAGGTGGAGAATAGCGGACAGGACGAACTGGCCGTGCAGCGTCTGAGCGATATGATCGCTTTTAAGGAGCGGCTGGAGAAGAAAGTGCACGACTTCACGCTCTCCCATACCATCGCGACGCAGTCGATGCCGCAGATCCGCATGATTCAGACCACCAACGATGTACTGGCCCAGAAGATTCAGAACTCCATCGTGACAGTTATACCTGTATGGCGTCAGCAGGTGGCGATTGCGCTGGGTCTGGAGAAGCAGCGCAAGGCACTTGAGATTCAGAAAAAAGTGACCGACACCACCAACGAAATGCTCCGCAAGAACTCGGAGCTGCTCAAGAAGAACGTGGTGATTGCAGCGCAGGAAAACGAGCGAGGCATCGTGGATGTGGAGACGCTCAAGAAAGTGAACAAGGACATGGTGGAAACGCTCGACCAGGTGATCAAAATTTCGGAAGAGGGTAGTAAGAAGCGGGCGGAAGCCGTAAAAGAACTGGCGCAGGTGCAGGAGGAGCTTAACAGCAAGATCATCGGCACTTTCGGCAAGTCTAAACAGATTGAAATTGAATAATGATCTATAAAGGGGATAAGAAAGAAGAAGAAGTAGCCGTCCGGCACCGCATCCTGAGCGACGAGCAGGAGGCGGTGCTGGACCTCTATATCCAGCACATCGACAACATCTTTGAAGAGATGAAGCTTTCTGAGAAGCTGCAGGTCGAAATTGAAACCCAGCACCTGAAACGCATCCTGTCCTAATGATCAGATTTTTCCGTTCTTTTTTCGGGCTGGAACAGGAGTCAACCCGCACGGTCATGGACCATCCCGGTGCTGCCGATGCCCGCGCCATGCAGTACATCCGTGCCTCCAACGCCCGGCTGAATGCCCTGCACAGGCTGTATGAAAGGTATAAGCATACGCCACATGCCGAAAAAATACTGGCCGTCTTCGAGAAGACGAAGCTGATTCATAACTACCTGGTTACCCGCAAGCGCATCCAGGAGTTGGAGCTGTTTCATGTGCAGAACACGGAGCACTTTATTAATACCTTCACCACGGTAATTAACGTGCATGAGCGGCACATCAAAGACAGCTACATACCGGAGCGTGAAAAGCCAAAACCGCTGCCGCAGGTGCAGAAGCCGCGTCCGCAGGGGCAGGCGCCACCACAAGCTGCTCCGCAACGACCGGTTTCACCCAGACTGGACAATCCAGGCCAGCCTTTTGAGTCGAAGGTAGAGCAGGTGCTCAAGCGCATCGAGTCCGAAACGATCAAGGGCATCTATACCGCTCAGAAAGTAACGGAGATGGTGAAGCGTGTTGCCAATCAGGCGCCTATGGCACCGCCAGACGTGATGCAGGCCAAGGTACCTACTTTGGCTGTACCGATCATCGCCATTGACACCTACTCCCGCGTGTTTTACTCACCCGAACTGGAAGGTGGTGCCACCATGTCACGGGAAATAGCCTTCACTTCGTCGGATGCTGACAAGGATGTGTTTTTGCAGCATGTCGCAAGCAAGTTAGCGATTGATAAAGGGGAGTTGAGCTATATCGGCAATACGATGCTGGCTATACCTGATACCAAAGGCCCAAGCCCGGCCCGGCATGTCCCGATCGTCCACTGGCGGGGCTTTCCGTATGCGGTCAGTTTAATGGATTACCGCTTGTTTCCTGTGCGGATGCATCGGAAGAGTTTTTAAGAAAAAATGCCTCTGAAGAATCAGAGGCATTTTTTTCTTGCTTTAAAAGAAGTTTACGAACTACACGATAGCATCGAGCAGCCTGCTTTCTGAGATGCCCACTCCGGTCGCGTCTGGAAGAACTCATCAAATTTGTCTGAGTACGGTTCTTTTATTGCTTCCTGTAGCTTTACAAACAGCGTATCATCACCCTTCTCCAATCCCTCGATGGCTTGGTGCAGCAGGTAGTTGCGCAGCACAAAACGTGGATTGGCTTTGCGCATCATTTCCTGCGAATCCGAACGCCTGATCTTGTTGGTGTTCAGTCGCTCCAGGTAATTGCTGATCAAGGTATAGAGCGCTGTTTTTTGCTCCGTTGTCAGGTCATCGTACAGTGCCTGCTTGAAGTAATTCGCTACTGCTTCTTCACCATCTACTGAAAGCGGCAGGTCGATGAGCAACTGGTAAAAAATGGTCATGTCAGGCTGTATTTCTGACAGCGTTTTCTCGAACTGACTGATCAGGTCGCGGTCTAACTGCGACACCTGGTCTAACCCGAGTTTGCGGCCCATCATGGCATAGTATTCTGTCCAATACACGTCTTTGAAAGAATCCAGTGTAGCTACCAGCTTATCCTTGTCGGCCAGCGGTAGCAAGGCACCCGCCAGGGCGCCCAGGTTCCAGTAACCGATGGATGGCTGCTTGCCAAAGGCATACCTGCGGCCTGGCAGGTCGGTGGTGTTTGGGGTGAAGTTAAGATCATAATTGTCCACGAAAGAGTAGGGGCCGTAGTCAATGGTCATACCGAGGATGGACATGTTGTCGGTGTTCATCACACCGTGCACAAAGCCCACACGCATCCACTCCACCATCAGGCTGGCGGTGCGGTCCACGACCTCCTTGAACCAGTCGATCACTTTATTTTCTCCTGTGATGTGTGGGTAATAGCGACTGATGGTCCAGTCTACCAGTTGACGCAGGTTGTCGACTTCCTTGCGGGCATTCAACATCTCGAAATTACCGAAGCGTAGGAAGCTTGGCGCTACCCGCATCACGATCGCACCGGGTTCATAGGCCGCATTGCCATTGTAAAACATATCGCGGAGCACAGGTTCACCCGTGCTCACCAGGCTAAGCGCACGGGTAGTCGGCACGCCCAGGTAGTGCATGGCCTCACTCATCAAATACTCACGCACCGAAGAGCGTAGCACTGCACGTCCATCAGCACGGCGGGAGTAGGGCGTGAGTCCTGCGCCCTTCAGCTGTAATTCCCAGGTTTTGCCATTTGGAGCTTCCCATTCGCCTAGTGTAATTGCCCGGCCATCGCCCAGCTGACCAGCCCAGTTGCCGAACTGGTGACCGGCATAGCAGGCGGCGTAGGGGTACATGCTGTCCGTAACGCGGTTGCCGCCCAATATGTCAATCTCCTGCTGCTCGCCTGGCTTGGCTATACCTAGCTCTTCTGCGAGCGCATCAGACCAGGCCAGGAGCGTCACTTTCTCCACCGGCGTGGGTTTGGCTTTGCTGTACAATACACCTGGCGTCTGGCGTGGCGTAAGCTTCCCGCTGTCATCGCCCGGAAACGCCTCTACAAATTCTTTTTTATAAATCTTTGAGCTCAACTGCTCCATCTTGTTCAGTTTTAGGTATAAGGTAGCTGGATAAGGAATTTCATTTAAACCTTTTGCCAGCCTTTTCATTTCTCTTTAACATGTTTTGTGCAAGATTAGTTAAATTTAACGGACTTATCCTGTTTAGTACCTAGGCAGGGGGAGCGGCTATACCTTGCCACGCATCACCGAACAGACTTGCAATTTTATGTCAATCACTATATTCAGCCAGGGCAGAAACACGAGCCGCTGGGAAAATGCCCTGAAGGAGCGCCGTCCGGGTTTAGATGTACATGTTTATCCGGATACAGGCCCGGCAGCGGAAGTTGAGTTTGCGCTGGCCTGGAATCATCCGCCGGGTGCCTTTGCTAAGTTTCCGAACCTGAAGTGCATCGCCTCCACCGGAGCCGGTGTCGACCATATTCTGCGTGACCCTGAACTGCCGAATGGTGTGCAGATCACCCGCATCGTAGACGAAAACCTGACGCAGGACATGGCCACTTTCGTGACCGCCCAGGTGCTGAACCATGTGCGTGGCCTGCATCAATACAAAGAAGCGCAGCGCAGCCATACCTGGAAACAGCACAGTTACAAACGAACCGCCGATGTCGTGATCGGGGTGATGGGCATGGGCGTGCTTGGTACACACACGGCACAGCAACTGAGTAAACTCGGCTTCAAAGTACATGGCTGGTCACGCTCTCCTAAGCTGATGGAAGGGGTAGGAGCCTACGCCGGTTCAGAGGAACTGAATGCTTTTCTGGAGAGCGCCAACATCCTGATCTGCCTGCTGCCTTTAACGAGCCAGACTGCTAATATTCTGAACAGAGACACATTCAGTAAGCTTCCAAAGGGAGCATATGTGATCAACGTAGCCCGTGGAGAGCATGTTGTGGATGACGATCTGATCGAAATGCTCGATGAGGGACATCTGTCGGGAGCCAGCCTGGATGTGTTTCGGGAAGAGCCGCTGCCGGAAGAGCACCCGTTTTGGGAGCATCCACTGATTCATGTCACGCCACATATTGCCAGTATTACCAATCCGGCTTCGGCAGTGTCGCAGATTTTGGAGAACTACGACCGCATGCGCCACGGGGAGTCACTCATAAATATTGTATCAAAAATCAAAGGATATTAAATGAACCCATTCCACTACGCCTTCAAAGTGAAGGACATTGAATCGACGCGCCAGTTTTATGTAGGTATCTTGGGCTGCAAAGAGGGCAGAAGCACCGAGCACTGGATCGATTTTGATTTTTTCGGGCACCAGCTTTCTGCCCATGTGAGCGCCAACATACCAGAGCCGGATTACTGCGGACAAGTAGCCGGCATTAGTGTGCCGGTGCCGCACTTTGGCTGTCTTCTCAGCTACGAGCAGTTCGATCAGGTACGCGAGCGCCTGGAGAAGAACAACATTACTTTCGTAGTAGAACCCTATACCCGCTACGAAGGCCAGGTAGGAGAGCAGCGCACCATGTTCATCCTCGACCACAGCAAAAACCCGCTCGAGTTCAAAGCCTTTAAAAATCCAGAGGAGGTGTTTGCTTCGTAGCAAAGCCGGGAAGGTATAGGTTCTATACCTAATAAAAACAGAGCGGCCGCTTAGTTAAGACTAGGCGGCCGCTCTGTTTTTGTGGAGATGGTGTTTTTACAGCACAGTTATCTTCTTGACGATCAAGCCTTGTTCCGTCTGAATCTGCAGAAAGTACAGGCCGGCTTTGGCAGTCGGCAGGTTTATCTCCACCGCCTCGGGCCTCGGCCCGGTGATGCGGGTCTGGTGCAGGCGCTTGCCCAGTGCATCGTACACCTCGACCAGCTGCACGTCGAAGTCGGCATGGCGCAGGCTCACGGTTAACTCCCCGTTGTTCGGGTTGGGGTAAACGGTGATGGCCTCGGCCGGAGTCAGCTCCTCTACCACAAAGTCTGTACTGCTGTGGGCCTGGCCGCCGTAGCCGGTGATGGTCACCTTGCCGGTAGAGGCGCCCCTTGGCACTCTTACCTTATACCTGTCGCCGGAGGCTTCCAGCACCAGCGCTTCCTGTCCATTGAAGGTAATCCTGTCCTGCTGGCCCATGATGCCGAAGTGCTCGCCGGTGATCTCCACCACCGTGCCCACCGCGCCCTTGGCCGGCTGCACGGCCGTGAATTTCGGGGCCGGGATCACCTCGAAGGCCGTGGCGGCTGTGGCCTTTCCGCCGGGCGTCTCCAGGGAGATGAAGCCAGAGGCGGCCCCTTCCGGCACCCGCACGACTAATTGTTGCGGGCTTGCCTCCAGCACCTGGGCCAGTGCCTGCCCGAAAAGAACTTTGTTACGCGCTTTGTCACTTGAGAAGTTCTCACCCGTGATGGTCAGGCTCGCCCCCACAATGTCTGTTTCTTTGTTCAGGGCCGTGATCGTGGGTGCGTACCACACGGTGTAGGCCGAGCCGCTCACAGCCTCGCCGCCTTTGGTGCTGATCCGGAAAGCGCCCGTTGCGGCGCTCCCAGGCACCCGCACCGTGACTGAGTTGCCATTATGCCCGATAATCTCACAATCGAGGTTGCCGAGTTTTACTCCTTCCATCAGCGCTGGTTGCAGGTGCTCGCCGGAGAGCGTCACCGTCTGGCCCACCATGCCCTCTGCCGGGCTAAATGTAGTGAGCACGGGCGGCTGGTACACCTGGAACTTACCAGAGGAGGTCGCCCCGCCGTCCGGGGTGATCACCTGCAGGGCGCCCGTGGTGGCGCCCGCCGGCATCAGCACTTTCAGCTCGGTAGCCGAGGCGCTCACCACCGTGGCCGCCCTGCCGTTCAGGTATACCTTGTTGTCAGTAGGGGCTGTGGCAAAGCGCTGACCGGAGATGGTCACCTCTGTGCCGAACTTGCCAGCTGCTGGCTCAAAACCTGCTATACCTGGCGTGGCCAGTACGTCCTCCAGGTTCACCCGCACACTCTCGTTTATCACCGGCGGCATGTCGTAGATCCGGTTCCGGGTGATGTTGGTGCGGATAGGGGAGTTGAAGTCGAAGAAGATGTCGGCCAGGTTCTCCACCAGCGTCTTCTCCGGCAGGTCCGCCTTCGGTTTGATGCTGAAGAGGACGTAGCCGTGGCTGCCGGGTTCGTCTGCCGTGGAGTCGGGCAGCAGGATGTTGTCGAAGGTCCAGGTGAGCACGGGCCGCCCCTTGCCGCTCACTTCCACACGGCTCGGGTGGGAGGAGGCCCCCAGCTGCAGGGTGCTCAGGTCCAGGTGCTCGGAAAGGGTGTCCACGACCACCACGCGGTAGGCCACGTCGGTGCCCGTGTTCTGGAAGCGGATCTTGTACTTGAGGGCCGTGTTGGTGGGGGTGTAGAACTCTTCGGTGCGGCCCGCGGGCGTGACGAGCTTGTCGTTGGGGTCGTAGGAGTCGGTGATGAGCATGCATTCCGCGGACTTCTCAGCCTCCTCGTCATCGGCGGGAAGGAGGTTGACCTGCCCGCGGCTCACCGAGCTTGCCTCCGTGCCCGGGCAGCCCTCGATGGTGACGCTGGCCGTGGTGTTGTCGCCGTTGCCATCAGGTTGGTCTGCCTCCAGGCGCCAGGTGTAGCCCAGAGAGGGCACCCACAGCACGAGGCTGTCGCCGGCGGCCAGGCGGAACTGCTCCACGGAGGCCAACTCTCCATTGGCGTACTTGCGGAAGAGACCGGGGTCTGTCATGTCAGCCGTGCCGGTGTTGCGCACCACAAAGCGGACCATACCTGTTGATGCGTTACAGCGTCCGGTGATGGTAACCGTTGGAGTCGGCTCAGCTGGTTTGTTGTTTGAGGGCGTGATCCAGGCGCGGGTGCAGACCGTGAGGCCGCGCACCGACTCGTCGCCGCAGGTCACCAGGTCCTCGACGGTGATGGTGCCCGACTGCCCGGCGGCCAGGTCGCCCACCCTGAATTCGTAGGTGCCGTCCTGCAGGCGGGTATAGGGCCTGTCGGCCGAGAGGAGCTCCACCTCGCGGGGCAGCTGCAGGTACACCCTGGCGTCGGGGGCGGTGGCGAAGCCGGAGTTAGAATACAGTATTTTGGTAACACTCGCAAAGCAGCGCCGGCGCCTGTCTGAAGAAACGCTGACAACGAGGTAAGGGGAGACCGTGACCTTATTCCCAAAATCTGGTCCGTTCGTTATTTTAGCCGTTGTTGTATACTGTGTCCGTTCTTCAGGGACACAGGTTTGTATAATTTTGCGACCGATTTTTTCTGCAGGTAAAAACTGGGATATGGTATAATTGCCGCTGTCTACCTCGATAGCGTATCTACCATTACCGTCTGTAACCCCATAGTAAGGACCGGGAGTAGCCATTAATGCAATGCCGCTTAGACCCTTATCATTAGAATCTTGTAAGCAGTTCGTGTAATCATCAGAGTAAACGGATCCTATAATATAGAATTTGTCCGGCTTATAAGTGCTTGGTGCCCTGTTAGAAACAAAAACACTGACACAGCCATTAGCAGCTACTGCAATTCTCGATCCATTGCCATTGACTGAAAAGTTTGATTGCCTGCCTTGGTTTATAAAG
This sequence comes from Pontibacter sp. LHS1, assembly GCF_058932855.1. Classification (NCBI taxonomy): domain Bacteria; kingdom Pseudomonadati; phylum Bacteroidota; class Cytophagia; order Cytophagales; family Hymenobacteraceae; genus Pontibacter; species Pontibacter sp. LHS1. The sequence continues at coordinate 110,966 of NZ_JBZYWF010000012.1, read as the reverse complement.
GTCGGGTGATAGTTACTAGTACTTAACAGTGTCCCTTTGTGATCATATTTCTTAAGAAAGCCATGAATGGCTAAATAAATATTGTTTTCCGGGTCAAAATCTATGTCCTTCGGGAAATTGCCAGGAAATGTGCTTACATCGGAGGGTATGAAATCGCCTATAAAAACACCTTTTGTATCAAATTTTTTAGCACCTGACTTATTGATGAGAAATAGAATATCATCTTTGCTGATATTGAAACCATGTGTATCGTCATATACAATACTGTCACTGCTGGTATTGTAGGGTAATTTGAACTTAGCAACATGCTTGCCTTCAGGATCATACTTGAAAACGTGGTTGTAGTCTGCCAAATACGTATTGCCCTTTGAATCGAAGGCAAAGTTATACGGATAATAAGGTAAGGAGAAGTCATCCACTCTGCCTGAACCTAAACTATGTGTGGGAGCATAGCGATGCAATAGTTTACCAGTGGCATCAAATTTTTTGATGCCTCCGTTCTGGCTTTGCTCCAGCACATAGATGTTCCCGCTGGCATCTGTTTTGATGTCTTTTATAGCGTAGAAATAAACGCTCTGATCATCCGTTCGACTACTGAAGCTGTGAACCAATTGCCCGTTTCTGTTGAATCTTTGGATAAGGCTGGTATGTGTATTGGCCACGACAAAATTCCCAATAGGATCAGAGGCAATGAGTGTGTTTTCAGACTCAGCCCGGTTATCCACCAGTGTAGCGACATACCTGCCCTGTGGATCAAATTTTTGGATACGGCAATTTGATTTTAAGGTATGCGTATCCATCACATAGATGTAGCCTGCCTGATCAAGGGCAACTCGTAAATTACCCGTTGTGAACTTACCATCATCAGGACCTCTGGCACCTATTCGGGCAAGCTGTTTTCCCTGACTGTCGAACTTTATGATCATAGCAGAAATGGAATCGGCAATATAAGTGTTCCCTTGGGCGTCAACAGTTACATCAGTGGGGAAAATGGGAGCCCCTTGATTTTCTGCTTGCCCTATTTGGCGCACATAATCGCCGTTCGGCGTAAGGACCTGCACCCTTCCGTTATGCTGATCGACTATTTGCAAATTTCCTGTCGGATCTACATAGATTTGAGTTGCTCCCCAAAAATTGCCAGGCTCACTTCTTCGTTCACTGGTGCCTCCGGCCAATTGCTTGAGCAGATTTCCATCCTTGTCATATTTGTAAATTTGGCCCGTCATGCTAAACACGACATAAGTAAAGCCTTCCTTGTCGACAGCTATACCTCTGGAATACACCATGGTGCCAACATCATTAAAGCCTCCAAAGGTTTGCAATGTGTTTCCTTCTTTATCGATTTTCCTTACAAGTCTGTTCCTGCCCATGATATAAAGGTGTCCCTGCTTGTCCTGTGCCAAGCTTAAGCTTGATTTCACCTCATTGTATTGGGCTTCACCGCTCATGTTTCTGAAAGCAAATTCCTTTTTGAAATTGCCTTTATTATCGAAAACACGCGTCGTCTGATTGTCAGCTACATAAATATCTCCATTCTCATTTATGAGCAGATCTTGTGGATTGAAGAGTTTTTTTCGCACCAGCACATTAGGCGTATATTCAATTTGCTGGGACAGGAGTGGTAAGGAAATAAATAATAAACAAAACAGTAAAGCTGTTTTCATAGGCTGAAAAGAAAGGGGGTGTTATTTTGTAAATGTATGTATTAAAGCATAAATATAAAGCTTGTTAAGTTCAAATAGACTATGCTTTTTTGATGCTGAATACCCTGTGTTATACCCGGAGACCTAAACGGGACTTCTCACCGCATAAATCAATTCATCCTGGTATTTCCCATTCTTATAGAAAGTCTTCTCCAATTTTGCTTCCAACACAAAACCCGCTTTCTCAAGTGCCCGCTGCGAGGCGATGTTATACCCAAAGGGACGTGCAAAAATGCGGCTGATGTCCCAATTGGCAAAGCCGTATTCCACCATTTGGCGGATGGCCTGCGTTACGATGCCTTTGCCCCAGTGGGGCTCTGCCAGCCAGTAGCCCATCTCCGCGTTTTTCCGGTAAATGTCCTGCTGCGGGTGTATGCCTATACCTCCGGCAGCCTCGCCTTCCACCTCTATCGCCAGGATATGCGGAGGGTTTCCCTTTGTCGCCATCTCCAGAAATGCCTGTCCTTTTTCGCGGGTATAGGGATGCGGGAAAATGTCCGCCATGTTTCGGGCGATGTTGAAGTTGTCAGCATACTTCACCAGACTGTCGAGGTCGTCCATGGTCCAGGGGCGTAGTTTGAAGTTGATCATGTGGCTGATGCAGGTATAGCTTTTATGACACGCTTTTATTTCAAGTGCTGCTCAAAGAAGTCAACAGTACGCTGCCAGGCGAGTTCGGCAGCTGCCTTGTCGTAGCGGGGCGTGGTGTCGTTGTGGAAGCCGTGGTTGGTGCCCGGGTAAAAGTGTGCGGTGTATTCCTTATCGTGTTTCTTCAAAGCCTCTTCGTAAGCCGGCCAGCCTTCGTTTACGCGGGTATCGTGCTCGGCGTAGTGCAGCAGGAGGGGAGCCTGTATTTGTGGCACATCCTCGACAGGCGCCTGCCCTCCGTAAAACGGAACTGCTGCTGCCAGATCAGGTATACGCACGGCCATCATGTTCGAGATCCAGCCGCCGAAGCAGAAGCCTACCACACCGACTTTGCCGTTGCAGTTTTTGTGGTTCTTGAGGTAGTCGTGTGCCGCTATAAAGTCTTCGAGCATTTCGTTGCGGTCGCGCTGGCTTTGCAGCGTACGGCCTTCATCATCAGTGCCGGGGTAGCCTCCGAGGGGCGTGAGCGCATCGGGTGCAAGGGAGATGAACCCAGCCAGTGCAGCTCTTCGGGCTACATCCTCGATATGCGGATTCAGTCCCCGGTTTTCATGTACAACCACCACGCCGCCAAGTCTGGTCTTTGCATCAGCCGGCATCGACAGCAGCGCCTTTATTGGTCCTCCACCTTTAGGCGACTGGTAGGTAATGTACTCCGATTTAATGCGCGGATCGTCAGCTGCCAGTTGAACTTTGTTCTTGTAATCCGGCATCAGAAAACTTGCGAGTGAAGCCACCGTAAGGCCTCCTACCGCATAGATCGAGAGCTTCTGCATAAAATCCCGCCGGTTGATGCGGTCGTGGGCATAGTCGTCGTACAAGTCAAACACTTCTTGTTTGATGTCTTCTTTTTTGATCTCGTCCATAGGAACTGGCTTTTTTTGTGGTTTCGATTGGTTTAGCTCTCAGAAGCAGCCTTGCTATACCTGAAGAGTTATTGCAAAGCGTCAAAGCATCCTTTAAGGTAATGAAAATGAGTGCGTAATGGGCCGCCTAAGATCCAGAATATTTTGACTTTGATAAAGAGAGTAACGGGCTTGCACATTCTGTGTGCGAGACAATTGACCGTAGCATGAAATATTTACGGGTTAGCTACTGTAATTCTCCTTTTTCACCCACTCCAGCATTTCAGAATATAGCTCAGGCACCTTCTTCTTGCCATCATACTTCCGGAACAGCTCCAACAGGTGCTTGTTGAAAGCACTGAATTTTACGAAACCCCTGTTGTTTTCCATAAAATCTATTGGCTGAAGCATTACTTTTTCATAGTCACTTTCTCCAAAACTGTCATAAACATAAAGCCCAAAAACAGCCCACGTCATATACTCGTTGAACGTTTCGTAGGGGCTTTTATAGCTGCCTTTTGTGTTCCACTTACCTAAATCTGCCATTGCTTCATTTATAGCATCAACATAGTTGTCAGATGCAGGGTTAACGTAGTTGTGGTCCATGTCAGTGAACGCCCTTCTCAAAGTTAGAGCATCTGCTACACCTTGGCTCACTGAATCTTTGCTTACCAAAGAAGGGGCAGACATGAAGATAATATTCTCTTTGAAGTCGTTGTTTTCAAACAGGCGGATACTGTGGGAGGCACCTGCCAAGGGGCTCATGATAATTCGATAGGAGTCCACCTTGTCGGGGAATTAGCCTTGCAGCCAGTCCCAGGCTTCTTTCACCTGGGCTCTTTCATGCTCGAGCGACTCCAACTTATCATAAAAGAGCTTTTCGTTCTGGTAGAAGGAAAGGAAATTGCTTTCAATGGCAAAGTCCTGGATTAACGGCAACAGCTTCTTGAACTGGTCTCTTGCCCTAAATCTAGCGTATGTGCTGGATTTGACTATCCTTTGCCCGTCAAAGGAATAGGCTGCACTGTTTTCCCTGATGTTGAGATAAGAGCCTGTAGATAGTTTAGCATTCAATTCCTTGATGGCTGGGTGGTTCCTGTAAGGTGCAAAGTATACTAGAACACGTTTGTAGTACTCCGTATCCTTATTTACCCAGTTGCGCTGTGCGTTGTCTATGAGTGCCACCATCACATTGGCAAGCTCATACACTTGGGGAATTACCACATTTACCTTCCCCTTGTTTCCAGCTTTATAGTCCTCGTCATAAGTGCCAGGGTTGAACTGCTTGTAAATGTCCAGCACTGTAGTATCTCCTTCACTGACCCAGTATATAAATTCCTGCTCCACGCCGTTATTTGTGATGAAGATGGTATCACTGTTGGAGTAAAATTTAGAATCTTTCCAGCCACCCCAGTAAGTGAAATCAAAATGGAGCGTGTCATCTTTAATATTTTTCTTTTCCAGCGTTCGTACTAAAGCTTCCTGATAGTTAACCCCTAAAGTCTCGGATTCTAAATAACTTTTGAGGGGTGCTCGGTTGTAAACTCTAGAACTGCATGAAGTTGAAAATATAGCAAGTAGGATTATAAGCTTTTTCAAAACTTTGCTTTTTATTGTAGTTAACGGTTAGTACATAAAGCGAGCAAGGCGCAGACGCAGCTTGGCTTATGTGCCGTGTTGGTTGAAGTTGTTCTTTTTCTTCTGTATCTCCTGCAATCCATCTTCAATGGTTATCCAGTCCAATAAAGCCATTAAAATTTCAATATTCCAGCTTTCTCTGAAGTATAGATTTGTCCATAGCCTGTGGTCGCTCTTACTGTTTAGAGTAAGTCGGTCATAATTTTTCTGGTAATTCAAGTCTGCCCAACTTATCAGTGATTGCTTCTTAGTGATCGTGTTGTTTTTGGTTATAAGCACACCATCTTTGCTAAGTGTACAGTGTCCAAACTGTACTTCTTCACCTGCAATAAGTAAATCCACAGCTGGATTCATTATTTGGGCAATCACAGGTTCCCAAATTTCATCTACTATTCTACTACACAAATCTGTAAAGTAAGCATTTCCAACCCCGAAGTAGCTTTTAAGAATAATATCAATCTGTTCATTCTCGGTCCTAAGGCCAATGTGGTATTTTCTACCTACAGGAAACTTATAGAATTCGATTGCGCTAATCCAGTATCTTATACCTGATACTTTACTTCTTTCTATTTCTTTACTATCAAATCGGATAAGCTCTTCATCAATCAGTAAGGTCTTATCTTTCCCCTTAAAGGAATTTGTTCTGACCGCTTCGTTCACTTATCTGTTTTTATTTTATTAATTCTAATTGCAACCAACTTGTAGCTAAACGGAAGTCTGTTCGGCTTATCTGCACTATGTACGGAATACCATATCAATTGCTTCATAACTTAAAGTCTTCCATAGCGCTTTACTAATATAGGGCTTTTAAGGAAACTCTCCAACTGACTCACAATTTTTCCAGCGTGTCGATGGTTGTAAAGGTAAAAGTATATAAATCAATCGCTTAAGATGGGTTTTTAGGTTCTTTTCCGAGTGGATTAAGCAATTTCTAGTGTCAGGAAATAACCTCGATGATGCTCAGCCAATGTAGGAATAGTATATAAGCGTTTATAAACATAACTAAACGTTTCAAAAAACGGATGTTTTAACTTTCACAGCTGCACTTGGCCGGTTATCGACTGACAAGTTGCACTTTAAAGCACTGCTATACCTACCGTACTATCCTCAGATTCCGACCTCGCCTGAGCAAGGTATAGAACTGCTCGCGGTGCTTCCGGAAGGCGTAGGTGGAGAAGAAAGCAGCGGCTGATCCAAGAAGCATCGATCCGAGCACGTCGCTGGGGTAGTGCACGCCCAGGGCTAGTCTGGAGTATGCGACAAGCAATGCCCAGGTCAGTATGAGGCCGCGAAGGGCCGGGTTGCGGAACATCAGCACCAGCACAACGGCCGCTGTGAAAGCAAAAGCCGTGTGGCCGGAAGGGAAGGAGGGACTGCTGGCCTCCGCGATCTGCTCAATTGTGTCGTGGGTTATAAATGGACGTGGGCGATCAACGGTATACTTCAGCAAGCCTATGAACAGAATATTCAGTCCCATGGCAAATACATACTGGTAGGCTTTCAGCTTGAGCGAAACCATCCTCCTGAAATGCCCCGCCAGGTATAGGCAAAGCGGTACCAAAGCACCAAGTCCGTAGGCGGTCACTGTCAACGTGAGCAGCAGGTAATCCAGGTCTGTTGCCCGGTTGCCGTTCAGCATTTGCAGCGTGGCCAGGTCCAGGTTTGCGAAGGTATCGAAGAGGGTGGTAGTGAGTATGAGCAGAAGTGCCAGATGGGGAAGCAGAAACATGGGTAAGCTTTGGGGTTATTGTTTTCTGAATCCTATACGAGGCTTTTCAGATTTCATTGCCCGAAACGGAGCATAAAAGTAGTGCCCTCTCCCGGGGCTGACTGCACCTGTATGGTCCCCCGGTGCAGCAGCACGATCTGTTTGCAGAGGCTCAGTCCGATGCCGCTGCCTTGTTTGCGTGTGCTGAAGAAAGGTATAAAGATTTTCTCCTGTACTTCCTGAGACATCCCGATGCCGTTGTCCATGACCTTGATCACCGTTTTCTCGTCAGGAGAGGTATAGGCTGACATTGTGATTTGGGGTGCTTCCACCGTTTTCACTGCTTCCATGGCATTGACCAGCAGGTTGATCAGCACCTGGTCCAGCAGGGCAGGGTCGGCGTGCAGCGAAATATAGGGATTAGTCAGATTCGTTTCCAACTGTATACCCTTCTGCGTCAGGGTTGGCAGCATCAAACGCTGCAGGTTGGAGAAGAGGTCTTTTACGTACACCGTGTCCAGGTTCAGCTTCGTGATCTTGTTCAGGTTGCGGTAGGTTTCGGCAAAGCGCAGCAAGCCCTCGCTCCGCTGCTTGATCGTGCTGATGCCTACTTCCAGGTCCTCCAGATCTTCTGCTGTTATACCTGTAGGCTGGGTTTCCTGCAGGCGGTTTTTCAGGGTATCCGCCAGGGAGGAGATGGGTGCGACCGAATTCATGATCTCGTGCGTGAGCACGTTCAGCAGCTTTTGCCAGGCCTGAGACTCTGTTTCATCCAGGGCTTCGTTCACATTCTGAAAAGCGACCAGCTTATACCTGTTTCCTTCGTTCTGCAGCGCGGTGGCGGAGAGCAGCACTTTCGTGGTATTCTTCTCAAAATGGGTGGTATGCGCCGTTGCGATGCGGGTATGGCCGGGCTCCAGGGCAAGTATGGCTTCGTACAGTTCCTTGTCTCTTTTGGACAGGTAATGGATTGTTTTCATGAAAGGCACATGCAGCAGCTTGCGGAGCGACTCGTTCATAAGCACCACCTCCCCGTTTTCCATGTTGTAAGACAGAATGCCGGTTTCCACCAGTTCCACCACCTTTTGCAGGTTGTGGTACTGGGTTTCTTTTTCGAGGGTGATAGTTTTGAAGGTGGAGTTGATCTCGTTAAAGCCTTTGCGAAGCGGCTGCAGCTGGGTATAGGCATGCTGCTCATCAAAGTGCCGGGAGAAATCGCGGTAGTGCACAGACTCGATAAACTGGTTGAACTCCGTCTGGGTTTTGCGCAGAAAGCGGAGCAGATCCACAACCTGAAGAATAAAGACCGGCAGCCAAAAGACAAGCGCCTCCGACCAGCCCCTGACGATGACAAAAGCCGGGACGCTCAGGGTAATAAGCAGTAGCATGACCCTTGCAATCAGCGCCCATTCCAGGTTCTTAAAGCCCATACTTGTTCATGCGCCGGTAAAGGGCCGTTCTGGTAATGCCGAGTTCTTTGGCAGTTCGGGTCAGGTTGCCGTTGTGCAGCTGCAGCACTTTGTTGATCGTCAGTTTCTCAAGTTCTTCCAGGTTGGTACCATGCTCCAGGGCTTCGCCTGCTGGTGCTGCCTCTATGGGGGAGAAGAGAATATCATCGGCATCCAGGAGCGCCCCGTCAGCCATAATAACCGCCCTTTCGATGGCGTACTGCAGCTCCCGCACATTGCCGGGGAAGTGGTAGTGCAGCAGTTTATCCTGCGCCGTCTTGCTGAGCTCTGGCACTGGTTTCATGTATTTGTGCGCATATACCTGAGCAAAGTGTGTGGCCAGCAGCACAATGTCCTTGCCTCTCTTGCGAAGCGGCGGTATCAGGATCTCCACCGTATTGATGCGGTAGATAAGGTCCTTCCGAAAGCGGGACTCGTTTGCCAGCTCACTCAGCGGCACGTTAGTGGCGCAGAGCAGGCGCACGTCAATGTTCACCGGTTCATTTGCTCCCACCCGAATCACCTGGCGGTTCTGAAGCACACTCAGTAACTTAGACTGCTGATGCAGCGAAATGTTGCCAATCTCATCCAGGAAGATGGTACCGCCCTGTGCCGTTTCAAAACGACCTGCGCGGTCTTCACGGGCGTCGGTAAAAGCGCCTTTTTTGTGACCGAACAACTCACTCTCGAAGAGCGAATCGGTCAGGGCGCCCACATCTACTTTTACGAAAGGCTTAGCGGCCCTAAGAGACTGCTCGTGTATGGCTTTGGCTACCAGTTCCTTGCCCGTGCCGTTTTCGCCGAGTATCAGGATGTTGGCGTCGGTAGGGGCTATTTTTCTAATTTTAAGCTTAATATCCTGCATCACATCCGACTCGCCCAGCAGTTCAAAGTCGCTGGAGAGAGCACTTGCGCCCGAGACTGCTGCTTTGCTGCCGTTTATTTTTTGGCTCACCGCATTGGTAATGGTGTTCAGCAGTTTCTCGTTATGCCAGGGTTTTACCACAAAATCAAATGCGCCTTCTTTCAGGGACCTGATAGCCAGGTCGATGTCGCCATAGGCCGTGATCATGATGACTGCCACTTCCGGCCGCAGCTCCTTTATTTTCTGGAGCCAGTACAAACCCTCATTGCCGGTGTGGATGGCACTCTTAAAGTTCATGTCCAGCAGGATGACGTCGAATGCCTGTTGCTTGAGCAAAGCAGGGAGCTGTTCGGGGTTCTTTTCTGTCACGATCTCCCTGACCTGTGGCCGGAGCAGCAGACGGACAGCCGTGAGCACATCGGCATCATCATCAACAATCAGTATGGAAGCCTTTTTTAACAGCATAAAGCAGGTATGATATAGTAGCTAAAGAAACTATAATTATGCCATTAATACAACTAGCTGATTACGAAGCGGAAACATACTTTTGCCTAAATTAGGGCGTGCGAAATCGCACACCTGCTGCACGAAAATGTACGTGGTTGATAAGTAATATCGATGTAAGTTGTTGATAATTAGTAATATGTATTTGTGGCATACACTCTGCATAAAACCAAATAAATAAAACGTGCGCCATATGTTCAGAAACTACATCAAAATCGCTTACCGGAATTTGCTACGGCACAAAGGGTTTTCCTTCATCAATATAGCAGGCTTGGCCCTGGGCATTACAGCCTGCCTGCTCATTGGCCTGTTTGTGTACGACGAGCTGCAGTACGACAAGTTCCTGCCGGAAGGGGAGCAGGTATACCGTGTGTATAGCGATAAGTCGGCCAAAGAGGCTGGTGAGATGGTGGCACCGGTGCCGCCGATGTTTGCCACTACACTTGAGCAGGATTTCCCGGAGGTGGAGCAGGCGGTTCGGATTCTCATGCAGCAATTCGATGCCAATAACCTGGTGGAGGTAGGAGAGAAGCGCATCTATGAGAAAGGCCGTTTTTTTGCCGACCCAGGTTTTTTTGAGATTTTCCAGCTGCCATTTGTATACGGCTCACCAGACAAAGCCCTGGCAGATCCTTCTTCCATCGTGATCTCAGATGAATTCTCGAAGCGCGTTTTTGGTGACACCAACCCAGTAGGCAAACAGGTATCTGTAAACAAGCAGCCTTACATCGTGCGGGGTGTTTTCAGCACACAAGAGCGGTTCCATCTGCCAGTGAACTTTATACACAACCTGGAGGCGGCTCAACTGCCGGCCGAACGCATGAAGAGCTGGAACTGGCAACAGTTTTATACTTATGTTAAGCTGAAGGATGGAGGCAACCCGCAGTTCCTGCAGACGAAATTCAGGGAGATAGTGGCAAAACAGCGCAATCCTGATACCAATGAACCTTATGATTACACACCGGTCCTGCAGCCGCTCGATGAGGTATACCTGCATTCAGCCAGTTTTAAGCACGACCAGGCTATCCGCGGCAACATTACCTATGTCAAGGCGCTGAGTATCATTGCAGTGTTTATCCTACTGATTGCCTGTTTTAACTTCGTAAACCTGGCCACTGCCAAGTCGATGCAGCGGGCCAAAGAGGTGGGTGTGCGTAAGTCCATTGGTGCCAGCCGCGGGCAGCTCGTGATGCAGTTCCTGGGCGAAACCCTCCTGCTCACCCTTATCAGCGTGATCTTCTCTGCTGCGCTCACTTCCCTGCTGCTGCCTTCGCTCAACGCCTTTACGGGCAAAGAAATGAGCTTCAATATTTTCACAAATCCCGAGCTAATGTTCCTTTTGCTGGCCCTGACACTGGTGGTCGGTTTGCTGGCAGGTTTTTACCCGTCCCTTGTGCTCTCTGGTTTTCAGCCAGTCAAGGTGCTGAAAAGTGCCGTGGTGGTAGACAGTAAGGTTGGCCGGATACAGTGGCTGCGCCACGGGCTGATTGTGGTACAGTTCGCCCTGTCTATTTTCCTCATCATCTGTGCCTTCGTCGTTTATCAGCAGGTGTCTTATCTGCACAACAAGGATTTAGGTTTTGACAGGGATCAGATTATGTTCTTCCAGATGCGGGGCGAGAACATGTTCGATAATTATGAGACCTTCAAAAATGAGCTGCGGAATGTTCCTGGTATTAAGAATGTATCCATTGGCTATGGCTTTCCGGGCGATGCCACGGCGGGCGACGGAATCATTGTGCCCAAGGACGGGGAGCAGGTGCACCACGGTGTGACGCATCTGATGGTCGACTATGACTACATCAATACCCTGAACGTGCAGGTGATGGCCGGAAGGCCTTTCTCCAAAGAACATAGAACCGATGCTGACCATGCCTTCATGATCAATGAGACAGCAGTGCGGGAACTGGGCTATGGTTCACCTGAGAAGGCGCTGGGCCAGACGCTTCGGTGGAATGTGTGGAACAGCGCTGATAAAGATACACTGAAGGAAGGAAAGATTATCGGTGTGGTAAAAGACTTCCATTTCAAGAGCCTCTACGATAAGGTAGACCCTACGGTGCTGCAGATCTTCCCGGGCGCTAACTGGAAAGTGGCTGTGAAAGTAGATGCGCAGAACATTGCAGGTGCGATAGAGCAGGTGGAGAAGGTATGGAACAAATTTGCGCCTGACTACCCGATCGAGTATATTTTTATGGACGAGAACTTCGAAAAGATGTACAAGGCCGAAGACAAACTCAAAACTCTGCTCTGGATCTTTACAGGTATAGCCATTTTTGTAGCCTGTCTGGGGCTGCTCGGACTGGCGGCCTACGCTGCTGAGCGCAGGAAAAAAGAAATCGGTATACGCAAGGTGCTGGGTGCTGACAACAGTACCATTGTCGCCCTGCTCTCCAAAGAGTTTTTGGCCCTGATTGTCGTATCGGCTCTTATCGCTTTCCCGCTGGCCTGGTATGCTATGCGCAGCTGGCTACAGGACTTTGCCTATCGCATTGATATGCCGGTGTGGGCCTTCCTGCTGGCAGGTATAGCTGCCGCAACAGTAGCGCTCATCACCATCAGCTATCAGGCACTGAAAGCGGCCATGGCTAACCCCGTGACCAACCTGCGCTTCGATTAACTTAGCACTGCACACAGGAAGCGCCTCAGCCGGTAGCATCATGCTATAGGATGGATAAGCTGAGGCGCTGCTTATACCTTCTACCTGAAAAAATATAAGAGAAGATTCTGTAACCTTCTCCTAAACTGGAGTTTCCTTTTGTGTACATCAACCGGACCCTGCTCTTCCCCTGGCAGTTTCTGAAAATTTAAATCCAAAAGCCTGTAAGGTTTTTGCGACTCGGTCGTCTCCATAATGGGGAGAGGCAGCAAACTAGCAGATTTAATTTGCTGCAGATGCAACTGTGTAGTGGAATGTGTGTCTTTAGTTGTACTCGGTTAATACAAAGGCGAAAAAATAAAATCATAATTCTATAAACTATGAAAAAAAGCGTACTTTTTTTGATGGGATTGCTATGCCTTTTCCTGTCCGTTTCAAGTGCCGCATGGGCGCAGGAAGCTGGTAAAATTACCGGTACACTTTCAGACTCACTTACCGGAAAGCCCATTGAGTATGCAACGGTCGCCTTGCTGCAGCCGGGCACTACACAGGCACTGCAGAGCGCACTCACCGATGCAACTGGCCGCTTCGCCTTCATGGGTGTGCCTCCGGGGAGTTACCAGCTGGCCATCAGCTTTCTGGGTTACCAGAAGAAGTTCATCAGCCAGATAGCGGTTACTGCAGCAAAACCAGAAACTACGGTTGGCAACATCAAACTGGTACCCTCGGCTACCCAATTAAAGGAAGTAACCGTGGAGGGGCTGCGCCCGACGATCACCCAGGAAGCGGATCGGATGGTAGTGAGCATAGAAGGAACGGCACTGGCAGCAGGCCGGACGGCCTATGATGTACTGGCCACTTCGCCAGGCGTTTTCATTGATCAGGAGGGCAACATACAACTCAACGGTCGGGCAGGCGTTACGATCATGCTCGACGGAAAACTAACCTATCTTTCTGCCCGTGACCTGCGCTCCCTGCTCGAGGGTATGTCAGCCGAGAACATTCGTAACATCGAGATCATCACCAATCCATCATCCAAGTATGATGCGGAGGGCTCCTCAGGTATACTGAACATCAACCTGAAAAAGAACACGCAGCAAGGTATAAACGGCAGCACCTATGCCGGCGCCAACTACAATGGCAAGCAGTACGGCTTTTCTACCGGTGGCAACGTCAACTACCGAACCGGTCCCTGGAATTCTTTCCTGAACCTGGACATGGCGCGTCGGGTAGGCGGCCGTGATGCCACTTTTAACAGAGTGTTCCGGGATGGTGAGAGCACCACTTATTTCGACCAGGTAGCTACCGGCAACTTTGAAGTGCAGGGACCTCCTGCAGTTCGGGTCGGCACAGACTACAGCTTCGACGACCGCCACAGTGTGGGCGTAATGGGTTATTACAACACAAATCAGCTGCACGCGGACTTCCTGACCGAAACCTATATCGGGCCTGCACCAAACCAGCCGACGCAGTTTATCGATGCGGACAATTTTAACCAGAACCGCTTCTCCAACTTTACTTCCAACCTGCACTACATGGGCAAGTATGATACACTGGGCACGACGCTCACAGCAGACCTGGATTTTGTAAAGATAAAGAACAGGGGAGATGCGAACTTCTATAATTACTACTATAACCTGGAGACCAGTGCGCCTGCAACACAGGACTTCCTGTATACTGACACCCCCAACGAATTTGATATTATTGCCGCTAAAGTGGACTTTACGCGTCCGATCGCCAATGGCCGTAAGCTGGAGTTGGGCGCCAAGGCCAGCCGGGTGGTGTCGGACAATGATTCCCGCTTTTACTTCAACAATGGCGATGTGTTGCAGCTGGATGAGCGGCGTACCAACCACTTTGTGTATGACGAGAACATTTATGCCGGTTACGTTAACTTCAACTCCAAACTAGGTGAGCAGTTGAGTGTGCAGGCCGGTTTGCGGGCAGAGCATACCTCTTCACGGGGGGAGTCGATTACAACGAATGACATAAACAAGCGGGACTACCTGAACCTGTTCCCCAGCTTGTTTGTGCAGCAGAAAGTGAGCGATAACTATCAGATCAACTACAACTACAGTCGGCGTATCCAGCGTCCGAACTATGGGCAGCTGAACCCGTTCTTTGCCTACCGCGATCCCTATACCTACTGGCAGGGCAATCCTAATCTGCGCCCACAGTATACCCATGCTGTCGGCATCACCCAGGTATTCAAAAAGACTTACAACCTGGTGCTGAACTACCAGCACAACTACGATGTGATTGCCGAACTGCCGGAGATCATACCTGAGACATCGACCACGATCTACTACGTGGGCAACGTGCCGAAATCCCGCAACCTGAGTCTGACTGCCATTGTGCCGTTCACGATCATGAAAAACTGGGAAAGCAACAACACCATGCTGCTTTCTTACAGCGAGTTCTCGGCTGTGGTAAACAAGCAACAGATCATCAACGATCAGGTATTTTACATGCTGCAGACGAACCACACCATTATGCTCCCAAAGAAAATAAAAATGGAAGTAAACGGAATATACCAGGGTCCGGGCGTGTATGCGCTCTACGTGGTGGATCCGCGCTGGTGGGTGAACGTGGGGGTGAAGAAAAGCTTTCTGGATGAAAAGCTGGACCTGAGCATCAACGCGAATGACATCTTCAAAACACAGGACCTGATCATCAGTGCCCTGGTAGGCGAAGGCAACGTCAGTGACTGGAACCAGTATTTCAGGCAGCGCAACATTGGCTTCACGCTGCGCTACAAGTTCAGCAAAGGAGATAAGCCGGAAGAGCGTAAACGCAGCACCCTGGAGGAGCTGAACCGCACCGGCAATTAAGATTCTTTATTGTTTGTTAGGAATTATGATGGGGCATTCTGTGCCCCACTTATTTTTTATAGGCATATTACCATACCCTCCCCATCCTGAAAAATAAACGTCAGAATGTTGTAACTTTTCCTGAAACCCGAGTTTCTATACATGAACACCAAAACAACCTGCTCATTTGGAATTACTGACTGACAATGCTTTGATGCTCAAGGTAAAGTCTGGTGACCTTGACAAGCTCAGCCTGCTCTTTAAGCGGTATGGCAAAAGCCTGTACGGCTTTTATTTCCGCTTCACCCGAAACGCTGAGCTGAGCGAGGACCTGGTGCAGGATGTTTTTGAGCGGGTGCTCAAGTACCGCCATACCTTCCGGGGCGATGGCAAGTTTGTGACCTGGCTGTTTCACCTGGCCCGCAACGTGCTGGCCGACCACATCAGGAAAACAAAGAAAGCCGGCATTACCACAGACATCGACGAGAAGCAGGATGTGCTGGCGGACCTGACCGTGCCGGGTGAGGCGAAGCAGAAAGAGGAGCATCTGCTGCTAATGGAGCTGGCCCTTGACCAGCTGCCCCACGACAAAAAGGAGCTGCTCCTGCTGAGCAAATTGCAGGGGGTGAAATACAGAGACATCGCGGAGCTGCACAACTGCACCGAGGCCAATGTGAAGGTGCGGGTGTTCCGGGCGATCAACGACCTACGGGAGGTCTTTCTAAAATTACAGGCGAAAGGTATAAACATATGAACACCGAGAGACATGAAGAACTGATCCTGGACTACCTGACAGGTAACCTGGACGAAGCGCAACAGCAGGAGTTCGAAGCCCTGGTAGCATCGGGCGCTATACCTGCCGTGGAACTGGAAGCCACACAGGCTGCTTACAATGCTTTCCATACCCTGCCCGAGCCGGAGCCGGGACCTGGGCTGGATGTCAAATTCAACCAGCTGCTGGCAGCCGAGAAGCAAAAGGTAAGGCCTGGCGGAGCGGCTTTTTCCTGGGGAGACCTTTGGCAGCAACTGAACATCTTTCTGAGCCCGGCGAAGTTTGCCTATACCCTGGTTATCTTTTTTGCCGGCTTTTTGGTGGCCTGGCTCGCCTTCTCTCCAAAGCAGGAACAGCAGCAGGACCCGGATGTGAAAATGCTGGCCATGGAACTGAGTCAGATGAAGCAGGTGCTCTTTACGACGCTGATTGAGCAACCCCTAGCGGTGGACAGGCTGCGCGCCGTGAATATCTCGCAGGAGATGACAGACGCCGACAGCCGGGTGATAGACGCCCTATTTAACTCCCTCAACAATGACCCCAATGTGAATGTGCGGCTGGCTGCTGTGGAGGCGCTTAAAAATCACACCGCAAAACCAGAGGTACGGGCGGGGCTGATCCTGTCTATTAACCAGCAGGACTCGCCTATGGTGCAGATCGCACTGGCTGACCTGATGCAGGCTTTGCAGGAGAAAAATGCGGTGCCACAGCTCAAGCAGCTCTTGCAGGATGAAAGTACCAACGAACTGGTGAAAGATAAAATCAAAGAAAGTATAAACGTCTTAATCTAAAACTATGAAAGTCACTAAATTCCTGGTGTTGCTGCTGGTATTTCTTTCTGTCAGCAGTGGACTGCTGGCGCAGCACCACACCGAAAAGATCGTGAAAGAGCTGAACTTCAACCGCAAGTCTCCCGGCAATGTGCTTAAGATCGAGAACATCGATGGTTTTGTGCATGTGGAGACGCACAACAGCGACAAGGTGCTCATCGAAGTGGAGCGTATCATCAAACCAAGAACAGCAGACGGCCTGGAGAAATCAAAAGAGCTGAGCCTGGAGTTTGAAGTGAGCGGCGACAGCATCATCAGCTACCTGAAAGCGCCTTACATTCAGTCGCACAGAACGGGCTCTTCTAACCGGGGAGTGAACATCACGAAAGAACTCGGATACAGGTTCACGCACAATTTCACGATCAAGGTACCGCAGAACACGAATATCTCCCTTACCACCGTCAACAATGGCGATGTGAAGATCAAAGACCTTTCGGCTAATTATATTCATGCGGCTAACGTCAATGGGGCGATCCTGCTGGACAATATTTCCGGAGAAGTGGATGCCAAAACAGTAAATGGAAGCGTGATCGCTAAATACCGTGAAAACCCAAAAAAGCAGGCGAGGCTGGAAACGCTGAACGGCAACGTTGAGCTGCTGTACCGTAAGTCGCTTTCAGCCACCATCAACTTCAGTGCTTTCAACGGCGACTTCTATACCGACCTGGAAGATCTGCAGCACCTGGCCCCCAGGGTAGAGAAAGTGAGCAACAGCAACGGCGCCACCACGACCTACAAACTCGGAAAAGAATCCTCTTATAAAACAGGTGCGGGCGCGGCCGTGCTGCATCTGAAGACCTTTAACGGAAAAGTAATTGTGAAGGCACAAAGCTAAGCTGCCAAGCCTGATCATATAAATCAACTACAACCTAAAAACCCATGAAACGCAACATCATCATTCTGATATTCCTGATGCTGAGCACCTCTTTACTTGCTCAGAGTACAACCGGAGAAGAGATTACAATTCCGCTTACAAAACCCAATGACACCGGCAGCCTGGACGTCAGCCTGGTGACAGGCTCCATTAAAGTGACAGGCACTAAGGGCAAAGAAGTGATCATAAAGGCGAGTGCAGGCGAGACCCGGGTACGGGAACGGGAAGAGGCAGGCGGTCTGAAGCGCATACCTAACACCAATTTGGGCCTGACGGTAACAGAGCAAAATAACCAGGTGAAAGTAAGCACCGAAGCGGTGAACAGGAGAGTGAACCTGGAAATACAGGTACCCCAGAACTTTAACCTGCGGCTTGCAACTGTAAATAATGGTGACCTGGTCGTGAGTAATGTGAACGGAAACCTGGAGCTCGCTAATGTGAATGGCAGCATTTTGCTGGAGAACGTATCAGGTAATGCGGTTGCCAACACAACAAACGGCAGGGTGAAGGCGAATATCCTGCGCTGGGATGGCAAGTCGCCGATGGCGTTCTCGACCCTCAACGGCAACGTAGATGTGACCCTGCCGGCCAACTCAAAATTTAACCCCAAGCTGCGATCCGACAGGGGAGAGGTGTACACTGATTTCGACATGACGCGGGAAGCTGCCCAACAACCAACAGGGAACCGCAACGATAAAGGCCTTTACCGGGTAAGCACCGCCGACTTTATCACCGGCAAAGTGAATGGGGGCGGGCCTGAGATCATGATCAAGAACATGAACGGGAATATCTACCTTCGAAAAGCCGGTAAATAAGCGCCGGCATCAGGTATAGCTTTTCTGTAATTTTCCCTATCTATTAGGCTCACATTACCGTAAGCAAAAGGAAAAAAAGAAAGACTATGAAGACCAATACATCAAACTCCTCAAATCCATTGGAAAACCTGTTGCACAATCCGGGTGAGATCTTAAATGTAGTGAAGAACCCCGGCAAGTTCGGACTGGATACCTACAATGGCCTTGACACCAAACAAAAGCAGTACGTACTCTTCGCCGTGGGTGCCGGTCTGATCGGTTATGGCATTTACCTGGGTATGAACAAAAAGTAAGTGTTTGGACATCAACCTACTATGCCGACTTACGTATAATGGGGTATAGACATTATGTTATCGTTCAGACAGGCGTAAACCTGATTAAAGCTTGTAGAAGCTTTTGGAAGAATTGCTTCCATGTTTGACGGAACATGAAAAAGAAAGACCTGCCTTAAGCTATGCTTGAAGCAGGTCTTTCTGTCTTTATACCAGGCGAGTTGCAGGCTATTTCTTCTTTTTTCCCGATCCTTTGCGGGACTGCCGGAGTTTGTGCTGCTCTTCTTTCAGTACTTTAAACTCTTCGTTTGGTAGCGTGACTGTGTACTCTACCGACGATAGCACATGCTCCTGCTCGAACTCGTCGTACACCAGCAGCACCGACAAAAACTTGTTCTCGTTGAGCACATAGCCTTCGTCTTCCTTGTCGTACACATCAAAATCGTATTCGCCTTCCTGCAGGTGTTTCTCCGGCTTACGGGCCAATTGGTCTCCTGTGATCACAAGGGGCTCCTCCAACTCCACTTCCATGTTGAAAGGCTGATAATACTTTCCATCCTTCTTGTAGGTCACATATTCGATCTTGTCCACCTCGATGGCTATACCTGCATTGCGGTCGTCGCGCTTGTTTTTTATATTGAGAATGTTGCCAGTCAGTTTCATGCTGCAAAATTACGCTTATAATTGAAACAAGCCCTAACTTTACCTTTCCATAAAACATTGGGCTATATTCCATGTCTACTGCCGATACAAACGATTTTTTTATAGAGCAACGCAGCAGCGCCGAGATCAAGTCTGAGCTGCTGAACGAATTCTTCAAGGCCTGGTGCAGTGCCCAGCTGCAGGGGCAGCGCTACAAGTCTAACCCGGTGCTGGCCTTTATTGACCTGTACGCGGGCGACGGGAAGCCCGAGGATGGCAAACCCGCCACGCCGGTCCGGGTACTCAACAGCATATTCGGGGCGACGGATAAGTATAACCTGAACAAGGTGGTGCGCACTTTTTTCAACGACGAGAAAAAGACCGTCACCGCCCGCCTAAAGGAGAACCTGCAGCAGCTGCCTTACTACGAAGAGTTGCAGCACAAGCCCGTGCTCCTGCATGAGGAAGCCAGCCTGGCCTCACTTGCTAAACTTCTCGGCAACGATGTGCCCACCTTGCTATACCTGGACCCCTTTGGCTACGAGTTTTCGCAGCAACTGCTGTTGCAGTCGGTGCGCCGCTGGGGACTCGATTTATTCATGCTTTTCACGCCGGCCAAACTACGGGCAGCTGTGCAGGGAGCGGCTGATGACAGCATCATGGCCGATGTATTTAGCAAAGAGCGCTTACAGAAGATCCGCGAGTTTTGTGACCGCTACCAGGACGCCGGCCAGCGCGAAGATTTCATGGTCGACCAGTTTGAGGATGTGTTCCGGGAGAAGGATTACAAGACGTTCCGTTTCAAGATCAGTCTGCCCAAAAAGAACCAGACGAGTCACTACCTGTTTTTTGTGTCGAAGAACGATGCGCCTTACATGAAAATGAAGGAGCTGATGCTCATGTACAGCGACTACCAGGAAGACGGCGTACCGCTTTTCGGTGCGAATATCAAGCACCAGCTGTCGCTGTTTCAGGAGCAGTACCGCTACTCGATCAAGAACCTGATCGCTGACCTGGCTGAGAAGCGAAGCTATTACCATGAATTGCCCATTGACAGTATTTACCGCCACCACAACATCGGCACGAATTACATCCGGGGAAATTACAAAGAAGCCTTTGAGGCGCTGAAGGCTGAAGGTGTAGTAGAGGCGATTAACCCGGTTTCCCGGCAGCCGATGCGGAAGGTTTCGTTTACTTCGATTATTGGGTATAAATAAGGGGAGGGGCTATCACGCTATGGCGCGAGCGTCCACGCTCGTGTCTACTATGGTGGGGCCTCTGGCCCAGGTATAGGTATAGCAATTTACCTTGTTTCATAGCTTCGCCTATGCGGCGGGCAGGGTATGCCCTGGCCGGGCGGGCCTTACTTTTTGTCTTGACACAAAAAGTAAGCAAAAAAGTCAAGACTCCCCAAATCGAGGGCCCCTACCCCCACTCGCTGAACGCTCAAACAGTGGGTAGTCATTTGGCGCACCTGGCACTGCTATTTGTTCCATAGCTGGAGTGCAAGTTAGTTTTGCTATACCTGCCAGTAGTGTGTAACCAAAACTACTGCTCTTCTACCTTAGAACACGCTTTAGAGAAAAATCCCCTCTAGGGAGGGGCAGGGGTGGGTTAATCGTGTACATAAA
The DNA here is from genome assembly GCF_058932855.1 of Pontibacter sp. LHS1. Taxonomy (NCBI): domain Bacteria; kingdom Pseudomonadati; phylum Bacteroidota; class Cytophagia; order Cytophagales; family Hymenobacteraceae; genus Pontibacter; species Pontibacter sp. LHS1. The sequence goes on along the minus strand of NZ_JBZYWF010000012.1, from coordinate 90,362 downwards.
TAGAACCGATTCAGCTATACCTGTAGAATAGCTGCTTAAATCAAAACAACCGATACTTCATAACTATAACCTCATTTCATAACCAAACACTAATGCAAAACCCTAAACTCTTCATGCTGATGCTGGGCTGTCGTCCGGCAGGGCGTAACACGGAGCAGCACGATATGTTCTTTGCCATTGGCGAACAGGTGAAAGACCTGGTGCCGGCCATCAAGGCTTTTTGGCCGGAGGCGAAAGGCAATATCCACATCGATGCCTGGCGTGAAGTGACGCAGGTTAACGGCTACCAGGTAGAGGTGGTGCCGAAAACAACTATACCTGCAGCGGATGGCGCCGATGGACTTTTCTTTCTGAACCTGGGTGGCTATAAGCCTGGTGAGTTCGACGAGTTCCACTATAAAATGCTGGCTGTGGCACCCGATCAGGCAGGGGCAGTGAAACAGGCCAAGCAAACGGCTTTTTACAAGCACACAGGCTTTAAAGGCGCAGCTTCACACATCGATGATAAGTTTGGCGTGGACGTGGACGAGGTGTTTGAAGTGAAGGACATCCTGACTACTGAAGACAAAGAAAGGTATAGCCTGGCGATTACCCCAGATGCAACTGGTCCCGAAGATGACATGCACCTGGGCTACTTTCAACTGCACAAGCTGTAGCAGCTTAGTTATAGCCGGTGAGCGCTGTATGTCCTGTTAAGGCGCACTGCAAATCCAGCTTGTTAACAACTACGATTAAACATGCTTTGCGCTGCTGCGTTATGAGAGAGATAATCAACTCAAAACAATGAAGCTATGAACAGAGATTTTGATCGTAACGATAACCGACGCAAAAACCATTACGCTGATTTCGACCAGTACGGCAACCCGCGTACCGGCAATACCAACAGTCTGTCCAGACGCGATCCGGAAGGAAGTGGCCGCGACTATGACAGCGAGCACCGTGGCTATGACAGCCGGGACAGCCGCAGCCGTATGTCACCCGATGCACGCGCTTACGGCGACTTCAGCGGGGGCACACGCTACGGCGAAGGTGGCAGCACTTACGGCGGCGGATCGGCTTACGGCGATTCCTACTACGGTATGTCGGGACATGAAGGACCACGCTATCGCGATGCTGGCAGAAGTCGCTCCGGAGACGAACGGCACGGATTTGATGACCGTCACCTGGATGACTACAGCCGCCAGAACTACGGCCGCTCAGGAGGTAACAACTATAGTGGCCGCATGAGCGACGACAGCGACTCTGGTTACCGTGGCACAGGTTACATCTACGGCAGCCGTCCCGGACCCGGCTCTACTTACAGTGACCGCGACGATAGAGGCTATGACCGTGGCTACCGCGACTTTGGCGGCACTGGCTACGGCTCTGCCGGCTACAATAACCGCGATGAAGACCGCATGCGCAGCGCCTCCGGAAATTACAGAAATGAAGACCGCGGAAACAGCAGGTCTGATGACAACCGCCGCAGCAACCGGGGAGGTCATGACTGGAATTTTGACAGGAGAGACCGCAACTACCGTGACTGGAACGACTAAGTCGGTTACCTGCAGGGTATAAACAGGCCATACATATTGAGCAGCCGCTTTTCCGGAGGGAGATGCGGCTGCTTTATTTTTGAGATTATTGGGATAGCCATTGAAATTGCGTATTTTTTGGCTATGAAACGTCCGATTACAAAAGCCGCCCTCCTGATATCCCTTACACTGGCGCACACCCTGGCCCTGGCCCAGACGACCACTGCAAAACTCACAACGGCCTTCCAGAAGTTTGAAGCCGACCCTCAATTGCAAAACGGCATTGCTTCGCTCTACGTCATCGATGCCAAAACGGGGCAGGTTGTGTTCGACCGCAACAGCAAGCTAGGACTCGCCCCGGCCTCCACCATGAAGATCATCACCAGCATCAGCGCTTACGAACTGCTGGGCAAAGACTACCGCTATGAAACAAAATTTGCCTTGCGCAAAAGCGGTAATAATGCTTCGCTGCTGATACAGCCAAGCGGCGACCCGACCTTCGGGAGCTGGCGCTGGTCCCTGACCAAAGAGGGCAATGTGCTGAAAGGGATAACACAGGCCCTGCAACGCACAGGTGTAAAATCGGTGGGAGAGGTAGTTGTGAGCAATGAAGGCTGGAACGAAGAAACGGTGCCCGATGGCTGGATGTGGCAGGATATTGCCAACTATTACGGTGCCGGTCCTGCCAAGCTCAACTGGCGTGAGAATCAGTATGACGTTATCCTGAGATCAGGAAAGCAGATCGGCGATCCGGTATCGATCGTGAAGACGGTGCCAAACCTCAACGGCTATACCTTGCGCTCCGAGCTGACCTCTGCCGCAGCAGGAACAGGCGACAATGCCTATATCTACTTCCCGGTGGGTACCAGTGCGGCTGCCATCCGGGGGACTATACCTGTCAACGAGAGCAGCTTTAAGATATCCGGCGCACTGCCCTCCGGCGCCAATCAGTTTGTGAGCATGCTTTCCGATACGCTTCGGACGCTAGGCATCAGCATGCCGCACCAAGCCGTGCTTCAGCACAACGGCTCTCCACAGCAGGGCTATACCTTGTTTCATACCGTCACTTCGCCGCCCCTGGATAGTGTGGTGTATTGGTTCAACCGCAAGAGTGTGAACCTGTATGGTGAAGCGCTAGTGAAGACCATCGCCTACAAGAGCAACGGCACCAGCGATACCCGCAAAGGACTGGAGCAGATCAGGCAGCACTGGAAGACGCAGGGTGTCGCTGAAACCGAACTGGCCATGGTGGACGGCTCGGGCCTGTCGCCGCTCAACCGCGTGACCACCCATGCACAGGTGCGGCTGCTGCAGCATGCCCGTCAGCAGAACTGGTACCCGGGTTTCTATGCTTCGTTGCCCACGTTCAACGGCATGAAAATGAAAAGCGGTACCATTCGTGGTGCGAAAGGCTTTACTGGTTATCATAAAGCGAAGGACGGGCGGGAGTATATTTTTGCTTTCGTGGTGAACAACTACAACGGCTCTGCCTCAGCTTTGGTGAAGAAAATGTATGGGGTGCTGGACGAACTGAAGTAAGGTGTAGCTAACTCAAAAACAAGAAGCCCTGGATCTCTCCGGGGCTTCTTGTTTAGTTAAAGTACGGTTTCTAAAGTACACGCTTAGCTTATCCTTTCTCGTTACCAAGACCCTCGTTGCTCTTATGGCCTTTCAGCGTGCTGGCGTTCGGCTGGTTGTTGCGGAACTCCTTATCGGTGCTGTCAGCACCGCGGCTGGTCGTGGTTGAATTGGCGTTGGATCCCTGCGGACTATTTTGCTCGTTCGGGTTCGACTTGCCATGCTTGGCACCGCCGCTGCTGCCTTCGCGGCTAGGCTTGTTCTCGCCGCGGGTATTGTCAGCGCCTCCTGCCACAGGGCCGGTCTGTTTACCTTTGCCCAGTCCGCTTACGCCTTCACCTTTTCTTGAATTCGGGTCTTCTGAAATATTTCTATTGTTGCTGCTCATGGTTTGTTTTCTTTTAGATAGAACATATAAATTGACCGGGTGCCTTGGCTTCGGTCACTTAGTTGTACGGACTAGCCCCCCGAAAGGGTTGAGCATGATACGTACTATAGCCTTTACGCAACAGGCCGACAGGCAAGTACATTTTAACATTAAGCCCCGAAACACGTTAGCTCCTTTTGTAAGTACTTGTTTAACAGTCTGCTAAGAAAGGCAGGTGAAAAATCAAAAACTATGGAAAGATTTTTAGGACCCTACAGCCCGCAACTATATGCCATACTGCGCATTATTGCAGGACTGATGTTTGCCATGCACGGCACCCAAAAGCTCTTCGGCTGGCCCGGCGACGGCAATACAGTTGAGCTGGCTTCGATGATGGGTGTGGCTGGTATAGTCGAACTGGTCACCGGACTCATGATCGCGTTTGGTTTCCTGACTGGCTGGGCTGCTTTTATTGCCAGTGGTCAGATGGCGGTGGCCTATTTCACGGCTCACCTACCCGAAGGCTGGAATCCGCTGCTCAACAATGGGGAAATGGCCTTGCTCTACTGCTTTCTGTTTCTGTATATGGCTGCCCGCGGAGCAGGTATCTGGAGTATTGACGCCGCTATGGGCAGAGGTACCAGGCGAGATGCCGACAGGAAGCCTAGCTATACCTGACAGGTCAGAAACGGATTCCACTGGTCAGGTATAGCCGCGTATAAAGAACATGCTACGCTGGAAAGACATCATCTACTACGCCAAATATGGCAATCCGGAACCTTACGATAAAGTAGAAAAGACGGAGGAGGAGTGGAGGCAGCTCCTGACTCCTGCACAGTATCAGGTGCTCCGCCAGAAAGGAACAGAGCCGCCCTACCGCAATGCCTACTGCCGCTCCTACGAACCGGGAGTCTATACCTGCGCGGGCTGTGGGCAGGTGCTGTTCAGCTCTGCAGAAAAGTACCACGCCATTTCCGGCTGGCCCAGCTTCACACAACCGGCCAGGCGGGGTGCTATCCGCTATGCCTTCGACGACAGCCACCATATGCAACGCATTGAGGCGATCTGTAATGTGTGCGGAGGCCATTTGGGGCATGTATTCAACGACGGCCCTAAACCCGGTGGTTTGCGCTATTGCATCAACTCAGGGAGTATGGTGAGGATGGAGGATGGTGGTGAGGAGCAGCACTGAAACAGTGAAATACAACAGTGTGAGAGGTTGACTGCAAATGCAATTCTCTATACCTTGGTGAAGTTAAGACGGTGGCCGCCACCGATCTTCAGGCAAGCGGCAGTGACATGGGTATGATGAAAGCAGTTACAAAAGCATTTTGAAGATGAAAGCAGTTACAAAAGCATTTTGAACAGGTGAAGCATATTTCTATTCTGGTGCCAAAAGGTGCTATTCTGGGCAGTGTGGAAGGTCCGCGCCAGGTTTTTACGGAAGTGAACAAGCTCCTGCGTAGCATGGGCAGGCCGGTCATGTTTGATGTGCAGCTGGTTGGGCTGTCCGACAAGGTGTCGGTGGCAGGCGGAATTTATACCGTGTTTACCGATAAGGTGACAAGCGAGATCTCCAAAACAGACCTGATCATCATACCTGCTCTGGACGGCGATCTGGCGCAGACGCTGGAGTATAACCAGGATTTTATACCCTGGATTGTGGAGCAGCATAAGGGTGGGGCAGAAGTAGCCAGTCTTTGTGTGGGTGCTTTTCTGCTTGCCTCCACCGGCCTTATCAACGGACGTCAGTGTGCTACTCACTGGATGGCGGCCAACGATTTTCGCAAAATGTTTCCCGATGTGCAGCTCGTGGAGGACAAGATCATTACAGACGAGCAGGGCATTTACTCCAGCGGAGGCGCCTTCTCATACCTGAACCTTGTGCTATACCTGATCGAAAAGTACGTGGGCCGGGAAGTAGCTGTGTTCATGTCGAAAGCCTTCCAGATCGAGATCGAGCGCCGCAGCCAATCGCCTTTCATCATTTTCAAGGGCCAGAAAGAGCACGACGACGAGCAGATAAAAGCCGCCCAGGATTACATCGAGCAGAACTACCAGGAAAAGATTACGGTGGACCAACTGGCGGATATGCTGGCTCTCAGTCGCCGTAACCTGGAGCGCCGCTTCAAAAAAGCCACTGCCAACTCCATTGTGGAGTACATTCAGCGCGTCAAGATCGAAGCGGCTAAGCTGAGTCTGGAAACCTCCCGCGAGAATGTGAATGAAGTGATGTACAACGTAGGCTACTCCGACCCTAAGGCTTTCCGGACCACATTTAAGCGTATCACCGGCCTCTCGCCACTGCAGTACCGCAGTAAGTATAACCGGGAGCTGGCAGTATAGGTACAGCTGGTTTTATGCCAGCGCTATACCTGGTCAGCTATACCTTAATTGCACTTATTGTATTTCATCAGCTCCATGGCGTTGCGGTTGCCTAACTGGTGCGCTTTGGTTAGGTCGGTGCAGGCTTTGGCGGTTTGCTTCAGGGCCATGTAGCAGTAGCCGCGTCCCAGGTATGCGGCAGGTGATTTTGCATCCAGACTCAGGGCACGCGTAAAGTCCTTTTCACCACCGGCATAGTCTTTCACTTTGATTTTCAGCTCACCTCGTTTTGTGTAGAGGTCGGCGTTCCTGCTGTTAAGGCTGATTGCCTTGTTATAGTCTGCCAGGGCTTCCTGCGTCTGTCCTGTTTGGGTATAGGCCATGGCGCGGTTGGCGTAGGCCTCCGAACGGCTCTTGTCTAAGGCGATTACCTTAGTCAGATCCTGTATGGCACCCGACGTGTTCTCGCGCATATAACGTAGCAATGCCCTGTTAAAATAGGCATCAGCATGTGCCGGATCCAGTCTAACTGTAGAGCTATAGTCTGCTTCTGCAGCCGTGTGCTGAGCCAGCTGTTCCAGTGCCAATGCTCTATGAAAGTAGGCCTCGGCCGAACTGGCATCCAGGTGTATGGCCTTGTCAAAGTGCCGTTTGGCTCCTTCAAAGTCTCCGGCACCATCACTGAGCTTACCCAGTTCGATGTGGGCTGGGGCAGAAGGGGCCAGTTCAATGCTCTTCAATAAATGCTGTCGGGCGGGTGCTGTTTTGTTATCGAGGAGCAGGGCCAGAGCGCACTGGTAGTAGAGGTCTGCGTCCTGGGGCGCAAGCCGGATTGCTTTGCCATAGTCATACTGAGCGCCTTCCATGTCCTTCAGGTGCACCTTCACCAGCGCCCTGTTGCTGAAACCGTCTTTACTACCTGCATTCAAGAGCAAGGCCCTGTCGAGATCCGTTAGAGCAGCTTCGTAATTTTTGAGGTTCAGGTATGCCAGCCCCCGGTTGTAGAACGGCTCAAAGGTGAAGCTGTCGCGGGTGATGACGATCGTGTAGGCTGCCACCGCCTCCTGGTAGCGACCGGCGTCAAAGTGCTGGTCTGCTAACGTAAGCGGCGAGGGTCCCGGATCCTGGGCATTAACCTGTAAAACAGGAAACAAAAGAAGGAAGCTGAGTAGAATTCGTATCATGCACTGCATTTAAAGTGCGCAAAGTAACGAAAAGTGCAGTCAATTCAGTAGCACTTTTTTAGTCTTGTTTCAAGGACATTGTTTGTCTTTGTTGAGAATCAGAATCACCCGTACAATTTCCTGCGCTTTCTTCTCGTCCAGGTCGAGGGCGGAGTAAAGGTATTGTATCAGCTCTTCCTCTCTCTCGGTCACCACACAGTCTGACAGCACCAGTTGGATGGTATGGGCAAACAGCGTCGGGCGGTTTTCTTCGGCTATAAGGTCAACAGAATTGTCGATCAGTACCTTGCTGCCAAGCTGGGCGTGGGCATAAAAAACGGATCGGCTGTAAGCCATGATGTCGTGACCCTCAAACAGCTTTCTGTTGGCCAGGGTATGCGCCATCACATCCAGTTCTTCGTCTGCTACATCATCGTCCACGGCTACGCAGGCGTGCATAATGGCGATCCAGGCTTCCTGCTCGTTTTGTGGGGTGTAGGTATAGGAATCGGGCACGTTGGTCCGACCTGTCGTGTTAAATACTCCTTCCATCTATTCTTCAATATTTCAATTAGTAGGTACTTGCTATGTGTTGCAATGGTTTTATGTCAGGTCTCTGCCACCATTCTCTGACCCAGGCTCATTGGCGGGTTGCGCTTCCTCTTCCTTGCCCATGATGTAACCATAGGGAGCCAGCTGCGGCACCCGGTCAAAAATTATTTTCAAGCTGGCAAAAAGCGGCACAAACAGGATCATACCGGGTATACCCCACAGGAGGCTGCCCAGCAGAATGACCAGAATCGTGGCCAGTGGGTTGAGCTTCACGCGGGAGCCGGTAATATAGGGCGTCAGCAGGTTTGCCTCTATCAACTGCGTGATCATGAAAAACACCAGCACCAGCACCGGGTACCAGAGCGAGTCCTTAGTCAATAGCGTGAAGGCAATAGGCAGGGCTATACCCAGAAAAGAGCCGAAATAAGGCACAATGCGCAGGAGTGCCGTCAGCAGAGCAAAGAGGATGGCATGTTCTATCCCGATCGCCCAGAAGCCCAGGGCATATACCACAGCCAGAATGGAAATGACGGTGAAGGTGCCTTTCAGGTAATCATGTATGATCCGGGAAGTTCTGGCCAGCATCACCTTGGCCTCCTTCTGACTCTCAAACAGCTTCAGCCTGACAAAGAAGTTCCGGATGCGCTGCTGGTAGATCAGGAAAAAGAAGGTATAGGAGAGCACGATAAATAGAAATACAAAAATTGAAAGGCCCTGTACCAGGAAGTCACGCAGACTTTTAAAGACTGCCTTCGCTATATCCGGCTTCTTCTCTTCAATGATCTCCTCCTGCTCGTGGTGCGGGATATCCGTGGTTTCATACAGCACCCACTGCAGCTGGTTGGTTCTTTCTTTTACCTTCTGCTCCAGCCTCGGCAAGTCCGATAGCAGGGTGTTTACCTGGTAGTATATCAGGATGCCAAGACCGGTGAGTACCGCTAATAGCATCATGACGGCAGTCAATGCAGCCCAATTCGCCTTCATACGGCGACGCTGCAGTCGGAGCATCATCGGGTAGAGGAGCATGGCAAAGAATGCGGCAATGGCAATAGGAACAAGAAAGGGCTTACCCAGGTAAAGGATAGCCGAAACCAGTATGATGGCTAATAAACCTTTGTTGAGCCGGCCGAGGTTGATCTTTTTTTCATTCATCCTAGAAGAGAGGTAAACGCAAAAGCAGGGGTGATGTTTTGCCGGAGCGGCAGGTGCTAAAATTAATTTTTCCGGGAGCGGGTGAGTGCCTGAACTACGGGCTGGGTAAGTCGTAGAAAATTATGGCATTTCCCTTTCCCATGCTTCGGGGTGGGGAAGCCGTTCTGAAAACAAACTTAGGATAACCCAGGCACGCAGATGCCAGGGCAAAAAGCAACAAGTATGACAGGCAAAGCAGTAGTAAACGGACTAATTGCAGGGCTGGCCGGTGTAGCAGCCATGACATTAGCCGAGAAGATCGAGCAGCGTTTCACCAGACGACCAAACTCATATGTACCAGCCCATGTGCTGGAACGGCTGCTCCGGCAGCCGCACAAACCCGATGATGAAAGGCTGGGTTTTAACTGGGGCATGCATTGGGGGCAAGGCATTGTGATGGGGGTGATCCGGGGGCTGATGGCGGAGCACGGGTTCCGTGGACCAGTGGGATCCTTTATGTTCATGAACATACGTCTGCTCAATGACCAAGCCCTTGAAAATGGCACCGGCGTAGGAGCCCCTCCCTGGACATGGCCAAAGGACGAGCAGGCGATCGACTTGCTGCACAAGGGCATCTATGCTTTCACTACAGGTGCAGTGGCCGACATGCTCATCTCCGGTCCTGAGCGGGAGCCGGTGGCGAGAGAAGGCTGGACAGTGGGCGAAAAGCCCTAGTGTAGTAGCTGCTGACTCAATCCGGTTTTGCCAGTATACGTGCGAGCTCCCGTCTATAAGCCGGGTTCTCGTTCATACCGTTGTGCCCCTGGCCTTCCAGCAAGATGACCCTGTCCGTAGGTTTTAAGTGGGCCTTCAGTTTTTCGGAAGAGCCGGGGTAGATGATCTCGTCTATCATGCCGTGGAAGAGGGCGACAGGGGCCTGGACCTGTTGCACGAACCTGAAGGTCTCGAACTTATACCTGAGCAGAAAGGTGGGCACGAAAGGGTAGAGGCTCTGCATCAGGTCGCTGAGGCTGTAGTAAGGAGCCTGCAGGATCAGAAGCCGGGGCTTATTTTCGGCTGCCAGTTTAGCCGCAGCGGCTGTCCCGATCGAGTAGCCAATCACCACGATCTGCTCTTCGCTATACCTGTTCTTCAGGACATCGTAAGCCGTCTGTACGTCTGCATAAAACTGTGTTTCACTGCTGATGCTGCCTTCACTTTTGCCATACCCGCGGTAGTCCAGCACAAACACATCGTAATGCAGGTCAGTATACGTTTCGTATACCCAGCCCCAGGAGTCCACCGAGCCGGCGTTTCCGTGCAGGTAAAACACAAGCCCTTTCGGGTCAGGTACTTTAAAAAGCACACCGTGCAGTTTGGTGCCGTCGCTGGCAGGTATAGTAAGCTCCTCGAATTCCTGCCTGAACCCGAAGCGGTAGTCAGCGGGCAGCTTTTCCGGGAAAAAGATCAGGTTCTCTTGCTGAAACGATAAAATGCCCATAAGCAACAGGTATAGTGAAACCAGTACAATCCCAATGCGAACTAAGGTCTTCAAGGCTTAGGTATAGCGGCGGCCTATTTACTGGCCGCCTCTTTTTCTTTTCGTTTGTTGATGCTAAAACGGATGGTCTTCTCGATGGTCACAATGATCAGCAATACCACACCGGCACCGAAGATGCGCAGCAACTGCATCACATCCAGCGGAGCAGAGCCAAACAGGGTATTCATGATCGGCAGGTAAATGAACAGTGCCTGAAAGAAGAACATCGCCGCGATACCATAATACACCCACATGTTACTGAAGAACCCTATTTCACGCATAGGCCGCACCAGGGAGCGGCAGCTCAGCAGGTAGAAAGACTCCAGCACCACAAACACTGTCGTAGCCACAGTACGGGCCTCTGCCACATCCGTGCCCAGTATGCGGCGCTCGTACAGGTATAGGCCAAAGGCGGCGATCAGCAGGAGCGTACCTACCAGCATGGTCCGCATGATCAAGTCTTTGGTCAGAATCGGCTCGTTGGTAGGGCGCGGCGGACGGTCCATGATGCCCGGCTCCTTCGGCTCAAAGGCCAGTGTCAGGCCTAGCAGCACCGCAGTAGTCATGTTGATCCAGAGCAATTGCACCGGCTGCACCGGCAGCTGCGTACCCAGTATCACAGCGAACAGGATCACAAGGCCCTCTCCGAGGTTGGTCGGCAGTGTCCAGACAATGAACTTGGTCAGGTTGTCGAACACGCTGCGGCCTTCTTCCACGGCTCCTTCTATGGAAGAGAAGTTGTCGTCGGTAAGTACCATGTCCGAAGCGTCCTTGGCCACGTCGGTTCCGGTGATGCCCATGGCTATACCTATGTTCGCCTGTTTCAGGGCGGGGCCGTCGTTCACGCCGTCACCGGTCATGGCTACCACATGGTCGCGGGCCTGCAGGGCTTTCACGAGTCGCAGCTTCTGGTCAGGAGCTACCCGGGCAAATACGGCTGTTTTTTCGGCTATCTCCTCCAGCTCCCGGTCTTCGATCTGCTGCAGTTCCTTTCCGGTGATGGCTTTGAGCCTGCCATTCTCACGGGTACCTTCCAGCCCGATCTGGCTGGCGATGGCAGAGGCCGTTGCGGCGTGGTCACCGGTGATCATTTTCACGTCTATACCTGCCTGCTGACAAAGCTTCACAGCCTCCACGGCTTCCTTGCGCGGCGGGTCGATCATGCCCTGCAAACCAATGAACACCAGGCCGGAGCGCATGTTGTCGTGGTCTATACTATTGAGGTCTTCTGCCTCAGCCATTCCGAATGCAAGCACGCGCAGGCCTTCACCAGCCATTTGCTCTACTTGCTTGTTGATGCCTTCTGTATCCAGACGGCCGGTTTCGCCATCTGGCAGCAGCATGCTTTCGCTTCTTTCCAGCACGGCTTCTACGGAGCCTTTGAGGTAGATGACGCGCCGTTCTCCTTCGTGCAGGGTGGCCATGTACTGGTGCTCCGACTCAAAGGGGATGGCATCTTTGCGGGGCATTTTTTGTTCCAGTTCGCCCCGCTCAAATCCGGCTTTCTGCGCGGCCACCACCAGTGCTCCCTCGGTCGGGTCACCTTCAATAGACCACTGGCCTTCTTTCTCCTTCACCGAACTATCGTTGCAAAGCAGGCCCGCTATGAGTAGTTGCTCGAGTGCCTTGTTGGTGTTCAGATCCACTTGCTGTTCGTTTTCCTGTACCTGACCTTCGGGACGATAGCCCAATCCGCTCACGCTGTATACCTTGTCTCCGGCCATGATCTGCTGCACGGTCATTTGGTTTTCGGTGAGGGTGCCGGTCTTGTCGGAGCAGATTACATTGGTGCTGCCAAGGGTTTCCACCGCCACCAGTTTGCGGATAATGGCCCGGCGCTTGGCCATTTTGGAAACACCCAGCGCCAGCATAATGGTAACAGCTACTGGCAGGCCTTCCGGTATGGCACCTACAGCAAGCGCCACAGCCACCATAAAGGTATTGCCCCAGTCAGCTCCGCGTGCGGTCTCCACAATAAACACTGCTGCGGCAAGCCCCAGAATAACCCAGAGCAGAAGGTGACTGAACTCCTTGATCTTTTTGGTGAGCGGGGTTTCCAGATTTTGCGCACTCGAAATCGACTCCTGTATCTTGCCCACTTCGGTCTTGTCGCCGGTGGCCACCACCACACCGGTTGCCTGCCCGTAGGTCACAACCGTGGAGGCAAAACCCATCGAGAAGCGGTCGCCCAGCACATCGTCAGCGGCCACGGAATTTGCGTTCTTTTCCACTGCCACTGACTCACCGGTCAGTGCCGATTCATCTACCTTAATGTCGCGCACATGCACCAGCCGCACATCGGCCGGAAACTTGTCGCCGGACTGTACCTGCACAATGTCGCCGGGGACCAGCTCCTGTGCGTTGATGTTTTGTTTTTTGCCATTGCGGATCACCTGTGCCTTGGCGGTCATGCTGCGGGAAAGTGCATCGATGGCGGCAAGGGCCTTGGATTCCTGTATGTAACCGATGATGGCATTGATGAATACTACTCCGAAGATCACAGCCGAGTCAATGTACTCCTCCAGCAGGAAGGTGACCACCGTAGCGGCCAGCAGGATGTAGATCAGCGGCTGGTGGAACTGCAGCATGAAGCGCACAAAGGCACTCTGCTGCTTTTTGGGCGTCATCACATTACGTCCGTATTGCTCCTGCCGCTTTTGTACTTCTTCGTCTGTCAGTCCTTTTTTAGGTGATACCCCCAGCAGCTCAAGCGCCTCCTGTGCGTCAAGGCTGTGCCAGTCCAGATGCTGGTCAGGGTTTAGCGGGCTTTTGCTTACTCTTTTCTGCTCTGTTACACTCATAGTCAGTTTGAAGTTCGTGTCCATGCACCCTGCGGGGGAAACGGTATTTCCAGGCTGGGTGCACATTTAATTCCAATACAAGGTGAGTATTTGAATTAAAAAAAAGCATGCTTACGCTTTGTTGTCATACGGGGAATTACTGGGTGAGGTAGGCCCCGTCCACGGCATAGTAGGATCCTGTCACAAAAGACGCTTTGTCAGAGCTCAGCCAGATCACCAGTTCAGCCACCTCTTCGGGCTCTCCCAGACGACCGATCGGGTGCTTGCCTGCCAGAAACTGCAACACCTCTTCCGTCATACCGGCATCGGTAAGCAGCGGCGTTTTGATGAAGGCAGGCCCGATGGCGTTGATGCGTATACCCTTGGCAGCATACTCGATGCCGCCATTCTTGGTTAGCCCCACCACACCGTGCTTGGCGGCTACGTAGGCGGCAGAGTTGGCAAAGCCCACCTGCCCTAAAATAGAGGAGTTATTTACGATGGCACCGCCGCCATTCTGCAGCATTTGCCTGATCTGAAAGTGCATGCAGTAAAAGACACTGTTCAGGTTTACGTTGATGACTTTATTCCAGCCTTCAATGCTCATCTCCCCGATCGGGTTGGCCTCACCGCCTATACCTGCATTATTGAAGGCAATGTCCAGCCGCCCAAATTTCGCCACGGCCTGCTGCACCATGCGCTCGCAGTCTTCCGGTTTCGAAACATCACCTAGCACGAAGCTGGCTTCACCGCCCAGGTGTTCTATTTCCCTCACTACCTGCATGCCCGTTTCTTCGTGAATATCGGACACAATTACTTTGGCACCTTCGCGGGCGTAAAGGATTGCACTGGATTTGCCGATGCCGGAGGAACCGCCGGTTACAAGGGCTACTTTGCCTGCCAATTGTCTTTGTGATGCTTCTGCCATTCTTTTCAGAGTTTTGAGTTTGGATCTTGTTAGGTTGAACACAAAAGTCCATATCAGACACAAGCAAAAGAATGACCCCAGTCACTAATAAAACCGTTAGTTATCAATGTTGAGCCCTATCGCTCTGAATACCGCAGTAGTTACACTTTAGCCGCGATGGCTCTCGGGCGCTGCCGGAAACAGCGGCTTTATGTCTTCTGGCATCTGTGTGGCAATATGCTGCAGCTGGCCTTCGGTGAGGTAGCGGATACCCAGTGAAGTCAGCACTATCGAGATCAGGTCTTCTGTGGACTGTGACCAGTTAAACTGCTGCTCTCCGTGTCTGGCCTGCTCCTGCTTCACGGCATCTTTAAATTCTTCCACGCTTTCGAACTGCAACGGTTGTTCCCGGTACTGCCAATGCTCTGTGTAGATGGCTTTCAGGAACATAGGCAGCTGCGACAGCACATGAAAAGACTCACTGATGGCGATTCTGTCCCGAATCGTGTGCAGGACTGCTCTCAGCAGTATGTAGGTCTGTCCTTTTTCTTCCGGGTGCCCCAGGTCTGCTGCCAGCTGGTTGAGGTACTCATTACCTTCCTGCGCAAATTTTTCAAAATAGTTTGCCATAGCTTTACATAGTTTTATGATTGTGATATAGTATTTGCCGGGTGCTTATGTAAATGCTAACGCGTAGTAAATGAGGATGTTCGCTTAGAAGGAGAACTATGCATTATACCTATATAAAGCTCTTAGAGTAGCAACAAAAAATCCCTGCCGCTCAGCGAGCGACAGGGAAATACAGGTTAGGTTTAGTTTAGAGATTTTGATTTTCGCGGTAGGCTCTGTGTTTAAGCTACCACCTGCTGGATGATGGTTTCTGAAAAACGCTCCATCTCCTCGAGCTGCGGACTGCATTGCAGCAGGAAAAAGTCTACGCCTACGGCCTCAAATTCCGAAATGCGGTCCTGTACCTGGGTCGGTGTGCCCAGCAAGCCGGAGCGGAGACCTCGGTTTGACACAGAATAGTCCTGCAGCGAGAGCTGCCGCTCCAATTGTGTGCCGTTTACCCACTGCTCCATGTTCTTGAAACCAGCAGCAGATTCCTTTACCTCGGTGATGCGGTCGAGTTCCTTCTTCACTTCCTGCTCTGAGTCGCGCACGATGCTGTAAGCGGCTACGCCGAACTTCATCGGTGGCAGGCCCCAGGCCTCGCGTCGGCGTTTCATGTCGTCGATGCGCTTGCCGATCAGCTCCGGCGAGTCGCCGTGCATCACGTAGCCATCGCACTGTCGGCTGATAAGTGTCTTAGCCGCTTCTGACTCACCTCCGGCATAGAGGAAGGGCTTTTTGGCAGGCTTGGGCTGCAGCACATTGTCCTCTACCTGGTAGTAATTGCCCTGGTAAGAGAAGTGATCCTGCTCCCATACGCCGGTCACTACATCCAGCCACTCTTTGGTGCGGGCGTAGCGGTCGTCGTGCTGCTCAAACTGCAGGCCGTACTTGCTCGCCTCATCCTTCCACCACGACGACACCACGTTTAGCGACAGCCTGTCGCCGCTGATCTGGGCAATGTTGGCAGCCTGTTTGGCCAGTATGGCCGGGTTGTGGAAAGTCGGGCGCACCGCCACCATGATCTCCAGCTGCTCCGTCACAGCGGCCAGTGCCGCCGCCGTTGACCAGGCTTCCAGCGAAGGAGCCTCTTCGCCTTTGATATCGTTCAGGTATAGCTCTGCAATAAGGGAGAGGCTGTAGCCCCAGTCCTCGCTGCGTTGCGCCAGTTTCTTCACATAGTCCCAGTTGGGGGCCATGTTCTCGTTTTCGACGTTGCGTAGCCAGCCGCCGAAAACAGGTAACCAATATCCGAATTGCATGCTTATACCTCCTCTCTTTTAAGCTGTGCCTTTTTCTCCAGGAAATCCACCAGGTGGACATGTGGGTTAAAACCAATCACGTTCACGGCATCCGCCACGAAGTTCGACAGTGCGTTCACGTCGTAGTAGTAGATCTGTCCGTCGCGGTCGTCGATGGTATATTCAATACCGCCCACGTCTATACCTGCCTCCTGCACAATGCGCTCGATGGCATCGATTACCTCCTGCTCCGGTGTGAAGGCTTCCACGCGCATGCCATTCTTAGGTGCATCAATAGCGCAGGCGTTGCGTACCAGCTCTTTGCCCGATGTGGTCTGGCAGATGTCGGCAGGGCAGAGGTTGAAGCTCTCGCCGGAGGTGTATACCTTGATGGCGTACAGGTATTTGCCACCCAAGGTCTCTACTCGGTTAATATGTCCGCCACGGGCAGGTATAAACTCCTGCACCAGTGCGGTGTGGTCAATGCCCAGCTGTACCTGACCGGTGGTCACGGCCAGTGCCAGTTCCTCAGGAGAATCGTAACGCACAATACCGGCACCGCTGCCGCCAATATTGGCCTTCACTACAATCGGGTAGCGCAGACCTTCTGCGGCCTTCACTGCCTGTGAGGCGTGGTTGATCACACGTGATTTTGGATAAGGCAGACCCAGCTTTTCCAGCAAAGTCAGCTGCAGTGCTTTAGATGTTTCGTAGAGAAAGGCTTTGTGGCCGTTGATTACGGTCACGCCTTTTGCCTCGAGGTGCGCGAGCAGGTTCAGGGTATAGAAAATGCCCTGCTCGTTGTTGCGCAGGTAAGCCGACGGGCTCATGCGGTTGAAAACCAGACTGTAGCTCGCTTCCGGCGAAGCCAGATCATAAGTATGGGCCGCCGCATCCTGGCGCTCATAGGGTATACCGCGTGCTTCCAGCTCGTTGAACAGCGGACGGAACCACTCCTGGTGTTCGTGGAAAATAGCTATGGGTCTGTTTGATGAATATGCTGACATAAGTATGTATAGATTAAAAATTGTTTACAAAAAGATACAGTGCACCCTGCTCAGACAAGGTGAGGAATAGGTGGAGACACAGGGAAGTAATGCCCGGGGAAAATGGGTATGACAAAGCAGGGCCCGGCATGCAACAGGTGCATAGAGCGAAGCTATCCCTGTGTGCTGCCCAGGGAGGTGTTAAATCCTAAAATTTAAGGTAGTAGGAGCCTGTGCAGCTGGTTTAGCAACAACAGCAACAACAGGTATGAAAAGCAAATGAAAATGATGAACCGAATGAGGTGGAATTGCTTCGGTTGATAATTGAACCAGTAAGGATGTTCGCTGAAATTTTCATTTTTAAAAATTTATATCCCCTAAATGCTTTAGGCAGGAATTAGCACCTGGTGTGGTTCACTGGTTGCTAGAAGTTCACAGAGCCTGTTCTCTCCCTTCTTCTTTATAAATCAAATACGGTGTAGGTATTATGACTTTACGGATGCAAAGTTGGGGGCTGAATTTTGCAATTCCAAATTATTGATAAAAAAAGTGTAGGTACATTGATTTTAGTGATACCTGTGCCTATTTCTGCCGAATGGTTTTTACTTCTGCAGTGGCTTCACTTCCTTTGTAGCCGAGCAAGTTGATATACCTGATGAGCAAAATTGAGCAAACCATTGTCGTTTCTTCACGCAACCCCGTCAAAGTAGAAGCTGCCCTCGGGGGCTTCCGCAAAATGTTTCCTGATGTGCACTTCGAGGCTATACCTGTGTCGGTGCCTTCTGGCGTAGCCGATCAACCCATGACAGACCAGGAGACCCTGACCGGTGCCCTGAACAGAGTGCACAATGCACAAGCAGCACATCCGGAGGCTGATTACTGGATAGGTATAGAAGGCGGTGTGGAGACGCACGACGAAGAACTGGCTGCTTTTGCCTGGGTGGTGGTGCGGTCGGCCACAGGTATAGGCAAGGCCAGATCCGCTTCTTTTTACCTGCCGGGTATTGTAGCCGACCTGGTGGGGCAGGGGATGGAACTGGGCGCAGCGGACGATCTGGTGTTCAACAAATCCAACTCAAAGCAGGCATCCGGCGCCATCGGGCTGCTCACCGACAATGCGGTCGACAGGGCGCAGCTATACGAGCAGGCCGTCGCACTGGCGCTGGTGCGCTTCAAGAACGAAGCGCTATACCTGCAAAAGTCGCTGGAGCAGTAGCCGCACAGCTAGGGTTGCGTTTCACCAGACTGCTGTTCCAGTTGCTTTTCCGCTTCCAGGGCTGGCTGTGACATGGCAGCCTGCAGGTCATGCTCCTCGATCTGCTGATTGACCAGCCTGGCCTGCTGCACCAGTCCTTTAAATAGCCGGCGGTGCCATTTACTCTGCGGCAGGTACTCCGGATGCCACTGCACCCCGATCATAAAGGCCTGCTCCGGCTGCTCTATACCTTGCACCACTTTATTGGGTTCACGGGCCACAATTTCCACCGACTGACCTGGTTCTTTCACCGCCTGGTTGTGCAGCGCATTTACGCGCAGTCGCTGCGTCCCCAGCACTTCTGCCAACTTACTGCCTGCTTTTATGTGCACTTTCTTCACCGGAAACACACTCGCCGGATTGGGCTCTTCGAGGTAAAACGTGTTGATGTCCTGATAGAGGGTGCCCCGGAAGTAGACGTTCATCAGCTGCGCTCCCCGGCAGATGCCCATCACCGGCAGGCCTTTCTGTACGGCCTGGTCCAGCAGCTGCAGTTCCAGTTGGTCGCGGGCACGGTCCAGTCCGAAGGTCAGTTTGCGGCTCAGCAGCTTGCGCAGCAGAAAAACAGCCGGGTAGTAGACCCAGCTCACAAAACGGCCCACCCGCTGAAAAATGTTTTTCCTCGGGTGCTGCAGCGTGCGCTGCAGGTACTCGTCCATCACATGCTCTTGTTCATAAATAGTTGGGTCCACGTCTGCCCCGCCTCCAATGATCAGCCCCTGCAGACCATCAGCGGTGCGGGGCCTGGAAGGCGTGATGCGCACGGGCCTGCCCCCGGCAATAAGTACCGAGAGCGCCGTGAAAAACCAGGCGGCCCCGCCTCCCTTGTCCGGTCCGGTAATGCCGATTGTCGGTCTGCCTCGGTGTATTTTATTTTTAGATTTCAGGATAGCCATTCCCTTATTCTTTTAATCCATTTGGTTTCAAATCCTAGCAGGGTGTGGGCTTTGAGATAGCGGTATTCTTTGCTGAGGTGTTCTATCATACCCGGGTCGCTTGCCAGTTCCTCCACCCGTACCCAGATGTTCCATTCCTGTGCCAGCGTCCAGTCCGGCTGTGCGATCGAACTGTTAGGCAGTCTGTAATGAAAGGTATTGCGGGCCTTTACCTTGCCGAGTTTGGTAAACTGTGCCAGCAGGTCGTCTCTGAGGTATGCCAGCAGCGGGTACAAGTCCAGCGGACGGTTCCGGTCCGGGTTGTAGGTGTGGTAATCTATGATAAACCCATCCAGATCAGGGGCGTAGTCCGGGTTAAGCACAAGGATCACATACTCAATCGGGTACGGGTCGATAAAGGGACTGATCTGCCTTGCCAGGTCAGTCCGGCCTTCTTCCAGCAGCCAGGGGTACAGCAGCAGGAAAGCCCGCAGGTAGGCAAGCAGCGTATCGGCATCCTGACGGGGAATCTCCACATTGATGTGAGTGCCGAAGGCGTTGGTGGGGAAAGACTGGGTTCCCTCAGCATGAAGTTGGTAGAGGGCCTCCCGCAGCTTTTCTATTTCCTCGAGCTCCGTGCAGGGAATGGGCGGACAGGCGATCTCGTTTGGAAACACCTTGCCGACCAGGTTACGGAGCGTTTCCTCTACCTCGTCTTCCAGAGTGCCATTCCCGATTTTTACATCTTCGATGCGCAGATTGAAGGTCTCGAACACTTTTTTGTAGCGCTTCTCCGTCAGCAGCGACAGGTCGAATTCAATCGTAAAATCGCCTAGTCTCGTGTCGGTTACCTTTTGCTTAAAGCGGTTTTCCTTTTGCACGTTCCCCCCATACAGCTCCCGAACCAATTTCGCAGAGTCTTCTATGCTCACATTGGTATACTCCAGCTCAAAGCCCACGGTGCGTAGCGCTCCTTTTTCATTGTGCAGTATGGGAGGATGTTTGAATACCATATTTTAGATTCCTGATAAGTTAATAAAACGGCAATACAGGGATACGGTTCGGATGCGCCTCCTGGAGCTAAGGATAATCGGTCCTTACAGCTTACAGCCATTCCTGCTTTAAAACCCGATGCGCTGCAATTGGGTAAAGACTAGGATTCATACACTGAAAAAAGAAAGAGCAGGCTTGACATTCATCAGGATCACCCTATTTCTCGTTATTATTGGCATTTCCGGCTGTGGTGGCTGGGATACCGACGAAACCGGGCTCGTCACCGACAAGGCCATGGTGGTGACAGCGCATCCGCTGGCTTCTGAGGTGGGCGCTGCCATATTGCGCAGAGGCGGCAATGCCGTGGATGCGGCAGTGGCCGTGCAGTTTGCCCTGGCTGTAGTATACCCTGATGCCGGAAACATAGGGGGTGGAGGTTTCCTGGTGCTGCGGCAGCGGGATGGGAGCGTGGATGCGCTGGATTACCGTGAAAAAGCACCTGGCAAAGCACACCGTGACATGTACCTGGATGCACAGGGCGATGTAATTACCGAGCTTAGTTTTAAAGGGCACCTGGCAGCGGGCGTACCCGGCACCGTGGACGGCATGGTGCAGGTGCACCAGAAATATGGCAGCCTGCCCTGGGCCGAGCTGGTGCAACCGGCAGTGGAGCTGGCCGCTAATGGTTTCCCTCTTACCCGGAAGGAAGCAAAGAAGCTGAACGATGAACGGGAGGATTTTATAAAGTACAGCTCCGTGCGGCCGGAATTTGTGCTCAAAGACCACTGGCGTGAAGGGGATACGCTCCGGCTGAAAGACCTGGCTCATACCTTAGAGCGGATCCGAGACCAGGGAAGAGCAGGCTTTTACGAGGGAGAAACAGCAGAACTCATCGCAGAGGAGATGAAGCGGGGCAACGGCATCATTTCCAAGGCTGATCTGGCTGCTTACCAATCTGTCTGGCGGGAGCCACTGACGGGGCAGGTTGGCGACTATCATGTGATTTCCATGCCGCCACCTTCCAGTGGAGGTATAGCCTTGCTGCAACTCCTGACCATCGCCCAGGATTACCCGCTGCAAGAGTGGGGCTGGAACTCCGCGCAGACAGCACACCTGATGGTGGAGGCAGAACGAAGGGTATACGCTGACCGTGCCCGTCACCTGGGTGACCCCGACTATTACGATGTGCCGGTGGCAGGGTTGCTGGACACAGCCTATATCAGAAGCCGGATGCAAGGCGTGTCACTGCAAAGGGCCACAGACAGTGATGCAGTGGCAGCGGGTGCTCCGGCTCCTCCAGAGAGTCCGAATACCACGCACTATTCCATCGTCGATCCGGAAGGAAACGCCATTTCGGTCACCACGACACTCAACAGTAGCTTTGGCTCTAAGGTGTTTGTGGCCGGCGCTGGTTTTCTGCTCAATAACGAGATGGACGACTTCAGTGTGAAGCCAGGTTACCCGAACAGTTACGGCCTGGTGGGAGGTGAGGCCAATGCCATCGCACCGGGTAAGCGTATGCTCAGCTCCATGACACCCACCATACTCGAAAAAAACGGCAAACTCCACCTGATCATCGGCAGCATGGGCGGCTCCACTATCATCACCACTGTGTACCAGATCATCCTCAACGTGACAGTGCATGGCATGCCGATGCAGGGGGCTGTAAACGCCGGCCGCTTTCACCACCAGTGGAAGCCAGACTGGATTCTCTGCGAGTGGGGCGCCCTGGGCTTTGGCACCGGACTAAAGATGTGGTGGAGAGGGCACAGGATAGCCCCTAAATCAGGAGGGATTGGCAGAGCGGCAGGTATACTGGTGCGCCCGGATGGCCGCCTGGAAGGTGGGGCAGACCCCCGGGGAGACGATGCGGCTGCCGGTTTTTAAGAAGCATTGGCAAACTCTAGGAGGTGCTGCAGGCAAGTCAGCCAGGACGTGGATCAGACAGTGATTTATATTAAAATAATTTTCATTATTCAGGCTGATCAGAGTGCTTTGATATTCTGAATGCCTTACATTTGAGGCGTAACATAAGCCCGGTAAAACAGGCTGCAGGTGCGCTTGCTGCGGTTACGTTTAAGCTTGGAAGCACCTGAAACTATGTTTATGACGCACAAAGAATTAAGTCGATGAAACGGTACTTTCAACTGGTCTTTCTGTTAGTCTGCCTTGCCTCCTGTGGCGGGGATAGGGAAACCACCCAGCCCACGGTGGAGGATATTACAGAGTCAGTCTACGCATCGGGTGTGGTGAAGAGCCGCAACCAGTACCAGGTATACCCGGTGGTGAGCGGCATTATTGAAGAGATACTGGTGACTGAGGGCGATACCGTGCGACAGGGTGAGCCGCTGGTGCGCATTGGCAGCGAGGCTGCCCGGCTGAACACCGAGAACGCCCGTCTAGCCGCCGAATATGCCCGTGTGAACGCCAATGCTGAAAAACTGGCCGAGCTGCAGGAAAACATCGAACTGGCCCGTAGTCGCATGCGCAACGACTCCCTGCTGCTCGTGCGCCAGCGCAACCTTTGGGAAAACCAGATCGGCACCCGTGTGGAACTGGAGCAGCGGGAGCTGGCCTACAAAAATTCACAGACAGCCTACCGCTCAGCCCGCCTACGCTACAACGACCTCAAAAGGCAGCTCGATTATGCTGCGCGTCAGTCACAGAAGAACCTTCAGATCAGCCAGACCCAGCGCAACGACTTTACCGTCCGCAGCGAGACCAACGGCAAGGTATACAGCATGCTGCGCGAGAAGGGGGAACTTGTGAGTCCGCAGGTACCCATAGCGGTGCTGGGCGATGCCGAGGAGTTTATACTCGAGCTGCAGGTGGATGAATACGACATTGCCCGCATTCAGCCCGGGCAGCAGGTGCTGCTCAACCTCGACAGTTACCGGGGGCAGGTGTTTGAGGGACGCATCACCAAGATCAATCCGGCCATGAACGAGCGCACCCGTTCCTTTACCGTAGAGGCTGAGTTTGTGACCATGCCCGATGCGCTCTACCCCAACCTGACTACAGAGGCTAACATCATCATTCAGGCTAAAAAGGATGCCCTCACCATACCCCGCGACTACCTGGTGGACGGTGCCTATGTGCTGAGAGAAAAAGACGAGCGGGTGCCGGTGAAGACCGGCTTGAAAGACTACCAGAAGGTGGAGATAGTGGAAGGTTTGTCCAGAGAAGATGTGATCGTGAAGCCTTAGCGATGAATTTCAGACTGATATTCAGCATTGCGAAATCCATGCTGCTGGCCCGATGGCGGCAGACACTGGTAGCTGCTGTGGGTGTGACCTTCAGCATAGCCATGTTCGTGACGCTGCTTGGTTTTATGAACGGTCTTAACGACATGCTCGATAGCCTGATCCTGAACCGTACCCCGCATGTACGCCTCTACAACGAGATAAAACCCAGCGAAAGCCAGCCGGTGAATGAAGCCGACCAGTACAAAAGCTCCTACAACTTCATCAGCTCTGTAAAAGCAGGCATCACCCGGCAGGAGATCTACAACAGCGGCCCTATTTTGCAGACCGTGAAGGCTGACGAACGGGTGCTGGGAGCCACTCCTAAACTCACGGCGCAGGTCTTTTTCAACGAAGGTACCATCGATATCACCGGTGTGATCAACGGGGTGGATGTGGAAGAGGAAAGCCGCCTGTTCAATTTTCAGGAATACGTAACATCCGGTAATGCCATTGACGCAAAAAACGTAGCCAACAGTATCATACTCGGTAAAGGCCTGGCAGAAATACTGGTAGCCGATATAGGTGATGTGGTGCAGGTGACCACGGCACAGGGGGAGCGCTTTCCGCTGAAAGTGGTGGGCTATTTTCAGTCAGGTATACAGGAGATCGACAAGGTGCAGAGCTATGCCTCCATCGCTACGACTCAAAAGCTGCTGGGCAAGCCTGCCAACTACATGACCGACATCCAGGTGAAGCTGCATGACCTGGAGCAGGCCCCGGCCGTGGCCCGCGAGTACGCCCGGCTTTTTCAGATCGACGCCGAGGACATACAGACCGCCAATGCCCAGTTTGAAACTGGCAGTAATGTACGATCGCTCATATCCTATGCTGTGGGTGTGACGCTGCTGATTGTGGCGGGCTTCGGCATTTTTAACATCCTCAACATGATGATCTACGAGAAGATGGACTCCATTGCGATACTGAAAGCCACTGGCTTTTCTGGTCGGGATGTGAACCTGGTCTTCCTGGTGATCGCCATGAGCATCGGTTTCTTTGGCGGCATGATGGGCTTGGTTTTTGGGTTTATATTCTCCACGATCATCGATAACATCCCCTTCAACACCTCAGCATTGCCTACCATCACCACTTATCCGGTTAATTACGACCTGATTTATTATTTCATTGGCGGGTCCTTTTCTCTCATCACAACATACTTTGCCGGCTTTTTTCCGGCCCGCAAGGCAAGCAAGGTAGACCCGGTTGAGATCATCAGAGGCAAATAGGTATAGGAAGCAGAACTGAAAACATGCAGGAAGTCATACTCGAAGCAAGGAATATCAACAAAGCGTTTCATGATCCTGTGACGGTGCAGGTGCTGCGCGATATCACCTTCACGGTGAACAAAGGAGAGTTTGTGTCGGTGATCGGCAAGTCGGGCTGCGGCAAGTCCACGCTACTCTACATCCTCTCCACCATGGATACCGACTATACCGGCGAGTTGTACATCGACAATGAACTCATGTCAGGCCGTCCGGACCCTGAGCTGGCTCGTATCCGAAACGAGAAGATCGGCTTTGTTTTCCAGTTTCACTACCTGCTCAATGAGTTCACGGTGCTGCGCAACGTCATGCTGCCTGGACTGAAACTGGGCAGGTATAGCGAGCAGGAAGTGGAGCACCGCGCCATGGAACGGCTCAAAATGCTGGGTATAGAGCACCTCGCCAAGCAGTCCGCCTACCGCATTTCGGGAGGGGAAAAGCAGCGGGTAGCCATTGCCCGGGCCCTCATCAACGACCCGCACATCATCATGGGCGATGAGCCTACCGGTAACCTCGACAAGCGTAACAGCGACATCGTTTTCGATATTTTCAAGGAACTCACCGAAGAACACAACCAGACCCTGCTTATTGTGACTCACGATCCTGAGTTCGCCGAAAACACGCACCGCATCATCGAGATGGAGGACGGGCGGATTATCCGGAGTTAAGAAAACAGGTCAAAGCAATAGCCTCTTTGTGAATTTCTGCATGATTATGCTGAAATTCGCTCCCTTATATATTACCCAAGCCTTATACATTTCGTATGAAGAATCTATGGTTCTTTAGGCTGTTCACACCCTTTGATTAAATTAATTATGAACAAAATGTTGGAGCGGCTTTTCAAAGTTGCTGACAAAGAGAAAAGAACCATTATTGGCCTTATGTCAGGTACTTCCTTGGACGGCCTCGATATTGCACTCTGTGAGTTTGAGGGGAATGGTACTCAAACCCGCATGAAGCTGCGTGAATTTGTAACCATGCCCTACGATGAAACTTTTAAGCGGGAAGTAAAGGCAGTCTTTTCTAAAAGGGAAGTTGACCTGGAGCGGGTTTGCCTGCTGAACGCCTACATCGGGCGCTTCCACGCCGACCTCATCAACAAAAGCCTGCAGACATGGGGATTGGAATCTGCTGAGGTGGACGTGATTGCCAGTCACGGACAAACCATTTACCACGCTCCAGCTTCGCTGCATGGTGTAGAAGGCATGCCAGATGCGACACTTCAGATCGGCGATGGCGATCATATCGCAATGGGCACAGGCATCATCACCCTAAGCGACTTCCGGCAGAAGCATGTGGCAGCAGGGGGAGAGGGCGCTCCACTGGCGGTGTACGGAGACTACCTGCTCTTCTCGGAACAGGACCAGAACCGGATCATGCTCAACATCGGAGGTATAGCCAACTTCACGTTTCTGCCAGGCGACCTCGACACGAGTCGTATCTTCTCGACCGACGTAGGACCTGGCAACACGCTGATGGACGCCTATGTGCAGCAGCAATTTCCTGGCACCTACTACGACGCCGACTCCGCCATTGCACTGAAAGGTACTTATAACCAGGCACTGGTGGCATCTCTTCTTTACCATCCCTTCTTTGAGCAGGACTTTCCTAAAACGACCGGACCCGAACTGTTCAACCTGTCATACCTGGCAGCGGCACAGCGCAGATCCGATACGGAGCACCTGTCCCCGGAAGATGTGATGGCGAGCCTGAACCGGTTTTCGGCAGTGGCCATTAGTGGGGCGCTGACACGTTCACTCGGTGATGCTGATTTTGAAATTTTCCTGAGCGGCGGTGGCATGCATAACCCGCTTCTTATCCAAAACATAAAGGCGCTTTTGCCAGGTGCCACTGTGCGTGACACAGCCGAGCTGGGCGTATCGCCGGATGCGAAAGAGGCGGTGCTATTTGCCACCCTGGCCAACGAGTGCCTGGTGGGAGAGCCTATTCAGTTCGGTCCGGGTAAGAGGCGGGTGCCCTCTGTGCTGATGGGGAAAATCAGTTTGCCGGAGTAAATTCTGAACATCATTACATCATAATTATACACAGTACAAAATAAGAGGCACTATGAGAAAAGTTTACAAGATTGGGAGGGCCTCCGGAAAGGCTATCCTGTTGTGTTTCCTCCTGTTGGCTGCTACGTGTCAGCTGGCCATAGGGCAGGGCACACGCTACGCCATTACAGGCACTGTCACAGATGCCCGTACCAAGTCGCCGCTGCCAGGCGTGGTGGTGAAGTTCCAGAACAACAACATCGCCACGGCCACTGATGCAAACGGGGTATTCAACCTGTCAGCAGCGCTACCCCCGGGTACTTACCAGCTCACGTTCTCGTTCATAGGCTTTAGGCCAGAGGTGCGCCCCATTACCCTTGGCGATCAGCAAACGGTGCAGGTGGACGTGCAGATTCGGGAGGATATTGTGGGTTTGGATGAAGTAGTAGTGACAGGAACATCAGTAGCAACCAGCAAAAAGCAGCTGGGCAATGCGATCTCGACTGTCTCCGCTGCTTCGCTTGAAAACAGCCTGGCCACTTCCATAGACCAGGCCCTGGCAGGTAAAGTGGCCGGTGCCCAGATCAGTCAGAACTCTGGTAACCCCGCAGGTGGTATCAGTGTGCGCCTTCGGGGTACCAGCACGGTCGTAGGATCCGGTGATCCGCTTTACATTGTGGATGGTGTGATCATTAACAACAGTTCGCCTGAACTCATTGACCTGGGTGGTTATGCGCAGAACCGATTGGTAGATATCAACCCCAATGACATTGAGCGCATCGAGATACTCAAAGGAGCAGCTGCAGCTGCTATTTACGGGTCTCGGGCCAGCAACGGCGTGGTGCAGATCTTTACCAAACGCGGTGTGGAGGGTGCACCTAAAATTACGGTTTCCACTCAGTTTCGCGTAAATAAGGTGCGCAAGACGCTCGATTATAACCAGTACCCTTTCCGCTTTGTCAACAACGTCGCCTCGGATCTTACCCAGGAGCCCGTTACGCGGTACGACTTCCAGGATATGATTTTCAGGACAGCCTTCGGTACTGAGAATAATGTGTCGCTTTCAGGAGGTAGCGCAAATACCCAGTACTACATGAGCGGGAATTTTCTAAGCAACCAGGGCATTGTCGACAATACTTCTTTTAAACGGGGAGGAGCTCGTCTGCGCTTAGATCAGACAATAAATAATTGGGTATCGGTATCCTTAGGAGCCAACTATGTGCTCAGTGACAGCGAAGAAATTCCAAACGGTGGCTTGCTCGAAACATATGGTGCACTAACCGGATTTATCTTCAGCAATAATTTTATCAATCCGGAGCCGGTGAATGGCATTTACCCTTCGACAGCGCCTACGGCCATCCTGCGGCGTACTAATCCACTCGAAGCCATCAACCGCTTTGATTTTGGACAGCGCACTAGTCGCTTTATCGGTGACTTTCAGCTGAACCTTACGCCATTAAATGGCTTGAATATCAATTATGTGATCGGATACGACAATTCTACCCAGATTGCGACCGGATTTATACCTGTCGGTAACACCACCCCCTCTTACGATGCAGGCTACTCACGTCGTTCCGACCGTACCTCTTATTTGCTGAACAATGACCTGAATATTTCTTACCGCACCTTCCTGACCGATTGGCTGGAATCTACAACAGGTATAGGAGGTACTGTTCAGACCGAACAACATTACACAACAGCTATAACAGGTACCCAATTAGGCCCAATTGCACGCACCAGTACGAGTGGTGCGACTGTGGTTTCGAATGATAGTCGAGAAGATATCAATATAATGGGTTTTTTCGCGCAGCAGACTTTTGGCGTTGGTGACCGTTTTTTCCTGACAGGTGCAGGCCGTTACGATGTATCTTCAGTATTTGGATCGGAAGACAGGTGGCAGTTCTATCCGAAATTGAGTGCCAGTTACCTGGTTTCTAACGAAAGCTTTTGGCAGGGACTCAGTGACATTATTCCTATTTTTAAATTACGCGCATCCTACGGTCAGGCGGGAAACTTAACGGCCTTAAGGGCTTTTGATCGCTACACCAACTTTAATCCAGTTTCACTGCCAGGTCTCCCGGGCGTTGTCCCGTCTACTCAGCTGGGTAATGCAGGAATAAAACCAGAACGTCAAGTGGAGATAGAATTCGGTGCCGACATGAGTTTTCTAGATGGCAGGCTTGGATTCGAGTTTTCAGTCTACAAGAAAGATGTGAAAGATCTGCTGCTATTCATTGGTTTGACACCTTCTTCCGGCTTCCTGAACCAATACGCTAACATTGGCACGATGACAAACAGGGGCTTTGAACTGATGCTGACAGGCGCACCTGTTCAGACAGAGCGTGTACGCTGGACCTCGACCCTGATCTATTCCCGCAACCGAAACGAAGTGAATGATATACCTGGTGGTGTGTTGCCATTCCCGGGTGGTTTCGGGCAGGTGGCGGCTGTAAACGGTTATCCGCTTGGCTCCTTTTATAGCACCTATTTCGCCCGAAATCCGGATGGAACGCTGCTGCTGACCCCCACCGGTCTGCCACAGCCTGAGCGTGCAGGGCGCAACCCCGAAAACGGGCAGCCCATCGGCGCCACAGTTCCTAAAGTGATCGGTGACCCTAACCCCGACTGGACAGGCTCGTGGGTGAACGACATATCGGTAGGCGACCGCCTGTCATTCCGAACCCAGTTTGATGCGGTTTACGGTTTCGATGTGTTCAACTTCACGCGCCGCGTGGGTGAGCGCGACCTGTATGGCGGACTGGCCGGTTATGAGCCGGAGCTAAGGGGAGAAGTGCCAAAAGGAACCTCTGCTGCGCTGTTTGGGATATTTGAGAATTACATAGAAGACGGCTCCTTCATCAAATTGAGAGAGGTGTCAGTGGCTTATAGCTTTAAGCCGGCCTTCTTAGGAGGCAACAATGTGCGCCTCAGCCTGGCTGGGCGTAACCTGTTCTCGATTGACGACTACAGTGGCTATGATCCTGAGATAAATGCCGCTGGTCAGACCAACGCCGTGAGGGGCTTTGACTTCGTGGAGGTACCGATCCCCAGAACCTATGCACTGGGACTCAACTTTACCTTCTAATTCTTCTTCAACCTAATGAAAAACAACATGAAAAATATAGCTTCATTCTTAAAAGTAGGTTTGCTCTCGGGTTGCCTGCTGCTGTCGAGTGGTTGTGAGCTGGATATACCCAACCCCAACGCTGCCAGTGACATCGAAGTACTTAACTCCCGTGAAGGCATTATCGCCCTTAGTGTAGGGATGCGTCAGTTTTATTCCACGGCAGGGCTGGAAGCCGCCGTTCTCTACACGGGTGTGACGGGGCGTGAAATGAAAGGGGTGGCCACTTTTACCAACGTGCTTGAACTGGAAGCCGGTGGATCTGACCTGCCAACATTCAATGGCAACATACTGGGACTTTGGTCACGCATGCAGCGTGTTATGGTGATGAGTGAGCAGATACTTGAGAACGCTCCCAATATACCAACCCTGACGGGAGGGACGCTGAGCGGGGTGATGGCACATGCGCACCTGTTCAATGCCATGGCACTGGGTAACCTGGCTATCGCTTTTGAGCAGGCAAACCTTGAAACCAGCCGGACCGATAGAGTAACATTCAGTTCCAGGGCGGAGGTATTGGCAGCCGCGATTGCCCACCTGAACGAGGGCATCGCCTTGATTGAGGCTACGCCCATCTCACAGGAATTTACGACGCAGGTTACAGGTCCTTCTTTCGACCTCCGTAATACGCTCTACGCTTACAATGCCCGCTATAACCTTTATGCGGGCAATTATGAAGCAGCCATTTCTAATGCCGATAAAGTGGACTTGACAGTCCGTTCTGAGTTTGTGTACAGCACGCTGAGCCCGAACCCGATCTACAATACTGTCTTTGTCCTCGCCTATTTCAGGCCACGAGATCAATTCGGTTTGCCCGATGCACTGTTTGAGGAAGGAGATGACCGGTATGAGTTTTATATGACCGAGCCGGGCGCTGATGTGTTAGGGGACCGGGTGATGACACTGGCAGGTTTCTTCAATACACAAACATCCAGCATTCCGGTATACCTGCCAGACGAGATGAAGCTGATCAAGGCGGAAGCCCTGTTGCGTAACAATGGCTCCCTGGACGAGGCACTTGCATTGATCAACCAGGTAAGGACCCAGACATCAGGTGACCCTTTTAATGTGCATGCCGGCTTACCTGCCTACAGTGGTCCGATGACAAGAGAGGCCCTGCTGCTGGAGGTATACAAGCAGCGGTCAGCAGAGCTATACCTGAGCGGACAGAAGTGGGAAGACAGCCGCCGTTTCGACCGGCCGGGACCACCTGATAACCTGGCGGAACGCAACCGCAATTTCTATCCGTATCCGGATCAGGAGCGTCGCAACAACCCGAACACACCGAACGATCCTGCTATCTAAAGCATTGCGCTATACCTGTTTCTGAAAAAAAACCTCTACTGCTCCAGCAGTAGAGGTTTTTTTTTTGATTAATGTCTGTATTTAAAGCTTATGCTGCTGAATCAACTCCTCCTCAATAGCAGGGCTCAGCACCAGCACGAGGTGTTCGGCAAAGGCGGCATTCTCCATTTGCTTGTCACTCATTAAGGCGATCAGTCCAACCGGCTCACTGTCCTCTGACAGGAAGATGCTGCCCAGGTAGCTCTCGATATTTAACTCCTGCAGTTCCAAGTCGCGCGGAAAGTAGCGCTGCACATTGTTCGGATAGTAGCAGAAGCGCTGGGTAATAACAGAATCACAAGGAGTGTATTGCAGGGGGTAGGAGATAGTAGGCTGCGTCTCCCCATTTTTGAGAAATACGTTTGTCACGACATGCCTGCCATCAAAACTTAAGCTGCCGATCAGCACGTACTGTACCTGTGTGTGCGCTGCTATAAAGTCTGCGGCTTGCTGCAGGAATGACTCGTCGCGCGGCTGCGTGGTCAGCGAGATAGCGGATTCCAGTATCCGGTGCTCATCCTCCCGAAGCGCATAATTCCAATGATGCACGAATCTGTATTCCATCGCACAAAGTAAAAAAATGATAATTTACAAATTTAGACATTTATACAATATCGGTCCAATAGCTTAAATATCAATTTGAGAAGTACTTATGGTGATGTAGGAATAAAATAGTCTGATTACAGCATTCGATTTTTACAATATTATCTATTCGGACCGTAAACACTAAATTGCAATCGCATTGGGATTTTCCAATAAGTCATCACGCAGTCAGGAATGAAAAGAAAGCTACTTAACAGATTTGGCAGTAAAATCATATTTTTTGTACTAGCGCTAGTATTCAGCAGCCCGGCGTTGGCGCAGGTAAACTACAAAGGCGGCTCCAATGTGCAACTGCTCTATGGCCGCAGCCTGAACCAGTCCGGTCAGCTTGCCACCATCACACTGGAGCACTTTGGAGATCTGGGTGCTTTCGAGCAGTTTGGTTTTGCCGACCTGTTCAATGACGCCAGCCTGGCTGCTCCGAACCTGTACCTGGAGTGGTACCCCAAACTGAGCCTGAGCCGTGCGACCGGGCATAATGTCAGCCTCGGCCCGATCAGCGATGTGCTGGTAGGGGGTGGTATTAACGTGCTGTTTGGCGGTGAAGAGGATTTCTTTGTCTACACGGCGGGGCCGGCTTTTAAGTTCCGCTTGCCCGGGCAGGGATTGCTGCAGCTGGAGACCTACTACTACAAACAGCACGGCAGTGAGTACAGTGGCACCTACCAGTTCACACCCAGCTGGGACATCCCTATACCTGTTGCAGAGCGGCTCCGCTTCCGCTTCCGGGGCTTCATGGATTTTATCGGTGACCGCGGGCCCGGCACCACGCAGTTCCTGACACAGCCGCAACTGCACGTGGACCTGGGCAATTTCTGGGACAAACCCGGCAAGGTATACGTCGGCTCGGAGTGGCGCTACTGGCGCAACGTGGTAGGTATAGCGGGACTAAACGAGTCGATCCTGCAAGCGAATGTCCTGTTTTCGTTATAGAAGAAGCACGATTGATTACCTGTTTGACAGCGCCCTCAAAAAAGGCGCTGTTTTACTTTCCTTTGATTTGGCGATAAGAGCTGGAGGTCCCGCTGCGACAATACTGCCGCCTTCTTCTCCTGCACCCGGCCCGATATCGATCACCCAATCGCTGGCAGCCATGACGCGCATATCATGCTCTACCACAATGACGGTATTGCCGGCATCTACCAGATGATGGAGCTGGGTCATGAGCTTGTCTACGTCTGCGGGGTGCAGCCCGGTAGTAGGTTCGTCGAGGATGTATAGCGTATTGCCGCGCTGGGAACGTTGCAGTTCGGTGGCCAGTTTGATGCGCTGCGCCTCACCGCCTGACAGCTCAGTGGCGGGCTGTCCAAGCCGGAGGTAGCCTAAACCCACCTCGCGGAGCATGGTGAGGGCTCGATGCACGGCCGGCTCTTCGTCAAAAAACTCCCAGGCCGCATCCACTGTCATATCGAGCACTTCGGCGATGTTCTTGTCCCGGTAGGTCACTTCCAGGGTTTGGGCATTGTAGCGTGCACCGTGGCACACGGGGCAGGGAGCGTATACACTCGGCAAGAAGAGCAGCTCCACCATCACGAATCCTTCTCCCTGGCAGTTCTCGCAGCGCCCTTTGGCTACATTGAAAGAGAAGCGACCAGCATCATAGCGGCGCTTTCTGGCGAGTGGCGTGCCGGCAAAAAGCTTGCGCACGTGGTCAAACAAGCCGGTATAGGTGGCCATGTTGGAGCGAGGCGTTCTGCCAATGGGCTTTTGGTCTACGCGCACCAGGCGTTTGATCTGTTCCATACCTGCTGTGATATGGCCTCCGGTCGTTACAGGTATGTCGCGTTCTAACCCGTTGCCATCCTCTTCTTCATCAGGCAACTGTTGCCCGAGGTGGGAAGCGACCAGTTCCACCAGCACCTGGCTTACCAGACTGGACTTGCCGGAGCCCGATACACCAGTCACGGCTGTAAACACGCCAAGCGGAAACTCAGCGGACAAGCTATGCAGGTTGTTTCGGCTGACGTCGCTGAGCTTTAGCCAGCTTTTCGGTTCACGTGGGTTTAGGTTGAGTCCCTTTGCTTTGCTGAACAAATACTCCCCTGTGCGGGAGGCCTCTACCTGCCGCAAGCCTTCCGTTGGGCCGCTGTACAGGATCTCGCCACCCTTCTCTCCAGCAGCGGGGCCCACGTCCACGATCCAGTCGGCATGGCGGATCACCTCCAGGTCGTGCTCCACAACGAAAAGTGAATTGCCTGCTTTCTTGAGTCCGTCGAGGGCACGGAGCAGCGCTACTTTATCGGCAGGGTGCAGCCCGGCGGAGGGCTCGTCGAGCACATACACCACCCCGAACAAGTGCGAGTAGAGCTGTGTGGCCAGGCGCAGGCGCTGCAGTTCGCCCGGGGAGAGGGTAGGAGTGCTGCGCTCAAGCGACAAATAGCCGAGTCCCAAATCAAGCAGCACCTCGATGCGGGCGCACAAGTCATCCGCAATTCGCCTGGCTACAATCGCCTGTTCGGGATGCTCGGCTTCCGTGCGGGCATGACCCGGCTCGGTGCCTTTCGCAAAAGGCTTCAGCACAGCCTGTACCCTCTTCAGCGGCAGACGTGAAAACTCTGTAATATCATAGCCGGCAAACTTAACAGACAGTGACTCCGGCCGCAGGCGCTTGCCCTGGCAGGTGGGGCAGTCGGTGCTCAGCATGTACTGCATCACCCGCTTTTTCATCAGCGGGCTGTTGGTGTTGGCGAAGGTATGGAACACGTGTCGGCGGGCGCTGGTAAAGGTGCCCATGTAGTTGGGCTCCTCTTTGCGCTTGAGAGCGCGGCGTGTTTCTTCAGGGGTATAGCCAGGGTATACCGGCACGACGGGCTGCTCGTCAGTAAAGAGGATCCAGTCACGGTCTTTCTGCGGCAGCTCACGCCAGGGCTTGTCCACGTCAAACCCCATCGTCACCAGGATGTCGCGCTGGTTTTGTCCGCCCCAGGCGGTAGGCCAGGCAGCGATAGCCCGCTCCCGGATGGTAAGGGAGTCGTCCGGCACCATCGATTTTTCGGTGACATCATACATCCGCCCCAGACCGTGGCAGGTAGGGCAGGCTCCCTCGGCAGTGTTGGGGGAGAAGGCCTCGGCATAGATGATGGACTGCCCCTCCGGGTAATCGCCGGCCCTGGAATAGAGCATGCGCAGCAGGTTGGAAAGTGTGGTGACGCTGCCTACCGACGATCGGGTAGTGGGTGTGCCGCGTTGCTGCTGCAGGGCCACGGCAGGGGGCAGTCCGTTAATAGCATCCACTTCCGGCACGGCCATCTGGTGAAACAGGCGGCGGGCATAGGGCGACACCGACTCCAGGTAGCGACGCTGCGCCTCCGCATAAAGCGTCCCAAAGGCAAGACTGGACTTACCAGAGCCTGATACTCCTGTAAACACGACCAGCGCATCACGGGGTATCGACAGATTGATATTTTTGAGGTTGTGCTCCCGTGCTCCCCGAACTTCTACAAATCCTTTGAACTGCCCGCTTGTGGCCTGGTATTGTTTGTCTGAGATCATATGTATTAGTGAATCGCCCTTCTGCGAAGGTATAGCTTCTTAGGGTAAATGAAAATTGATGTGTGTACGCAGGTTCTGGGTTTATGATGAAGCAAAGCTGTCTCTCAGACTGCCGAAGTATAGTAGTTTTGAAAATGCAAGAATTGGTATAACTTATTGAAAAACAGAAAGGTATAAACTAATTAGGTCATTTTGTTTAAATGCTCTAAACCATCTTTATACACTAAACCATCTAGATCATGAAAACACTAAAATGCAGGGATGTCGGCTTTGATTGTGATGCCGAGGTAAGGGCTAACAGCGAGCAGGAAGTGCTGGCACAGGCCGGAAAACATGCACACGATGTGCACCACGTGGATGTGACGCCCGAAATGGCCGAGCAGATCAAAACCAAGATAAGAGACGACGGCAGGCAGTAGTACTACCCGCGGAAGGACGTTTAATTTTCAGTATGGCACAGGCAGGCGCTTGTGCCATTTTTGTGCCCGGTTATTGTGTACTGGTTTGGTAAGCATAAAAGTATAGGTATATAGGTATTTCTTTTAAAAATCCAATTTTCGCAACCATTAAGGTATAGAGTAGTATTTATTTAAACATAATTCAGAAGCCTGCACAGGCGGGCGAGAAATGCAATTTAGATACAAACTGAAAACAAACTTATGCTGGCAATGAACTACCGCGGGCCGCAACGGGTCCGTATTGACGAAAAACCAGAGCCTAAAATTCAGCATCCCCAGGATGCCATCGTGCGTGTGACGCGCTCCTGTATTTGCGGCTCTGACCTCCACCTCTACAATGGAAACGTACCCGACACCCGCGTGGGTATGACCTTCGGACACGAATTTATAGGCGAAGTAATTGAGATCGGCTCTGAAGTGCAGAAGCTGAAAGTAGGCGACATGGTGATCGTGCCATTCAACATCGCCTGTGGTAAGTGCCACTTCTGCAGGCAGGGCCTTTTTGGTAACTGCCACGAGTCCAATTCACAGGCTACGGCAGTGGGTGGTATTTTTGGCTACTCGCATACGGCCGGTGGTTATGATGGCGGGCAGGCCGAGTATGTGCGTGTGCCTTATGCAGATGTGGGACCAACTGTTATACCTGAGGGAATGGACCCTGACGATGCGGTGATGCTTACTGACGTAGTTCCTACCGGATATCAGGCTGCAGAGATGGGCGGTATACAGAAAGGTGACACGGTAGTGATATTTGGTGCCGGTCCGGTAGGTATTATGGCGGCGCGCTGCTCCTGGCTCTTTGGCGCCGGGCGCGTGATCGTAATCGATAAGCTGGAGTACCGCCTGGAGTTTGTGCGCAACTACGCCAACTGCGAGGCTTACAACTACGAGGAGATGGATGACCCGGTGGTATTCATCAAAAAAACAACTGACTGGATGGGGGCTGATGTGGTGATCGATGCGGTGGGTGCCGAAGCAAGCGGTAACCTGATGCAGACCATCACAGGGCGTAAGCTACTGCTGCAGGCCGGATCTGCTACGGCGGTGCACTGGGGCGTGAACTCCCTCAAGAAAGGGGGAATTCTCTCTATTGTTGGTGTGTATGGCCCTACGGATAACCTGGTTCCGATCGGTAACGTGGTAAACAAAGGCATCACGATACGGGCCAACCAGGCCTCTGTGAAGCGTCTGT
The DNA here is from genome assembly GCF_058932855.1 of Pontibacter sp. LHS1. Lineage (NCBI taxonomy): Bacteria > Pseudomonadati > Bacteroidota > Cytophagia > Cytophagales > Hymenobacteraceae > Pontibacter > Pontibacter sp. LHS1. Next base: position 53,832 of record NZ_JBZYWF010000012.1, on the reverse strand, counting down.
TGCCGAAACTGATCGATCATGTGCAAAACGGTATCCTGAACCCGAAAGCACTCATCACGCACCGTGTGCCGCTTGAAGATGTGGCCGACGCCTATCATATTTTTTCAGAGAAGCTGGACAACTGCATCAAGCCTGTCCTGATTCCGCCATCAGCCAGATAGAAAGGAGAAAGACCATGGAAAACAAGACACCAAAAGACTATTCGCATATTAAAGGCTGGGGTATAGACGCCGATCCGAAAAACGACCCGACTTACCCCATGAAACACCGCACCGACGCGGAGCAGGAAGGTTATAGCTGGGAGCGGCCAACGCAGCAGGACATCGACATCGAAGTGTTGCATTCCATTGAGAGGCCCAACGTAACAGCTGTATTCGGCACCTCCACGCCGCCAAGCGGCCTCAGCGGCATGATCCGACGCTTCGCTTTTAAGCACAGTGAGAACAGCTACCTGCACTGGCTGCCACTGCTGATGGCAGACCGCGTAAACGTGGTGGAGGGCGTGATCGAAGATTTTTCACACGGCAAGGTGCCCAATATCTTCGCCGAAAAAGGCTGGAAAGCTGATTGGGAACACAATCGCAGTGGCCTGATCCAGAAAGTAGGTGTGCTGGCACTGGTTACAACCGCGGCCGTCGTACTCCTTACACGCAAGAAGAACAGCTAAAGGGTTAGACAATAGCCTAAAGAAAGGCAGCTACCGCAGGGTGGCTGCCTTTCCTGTTTTAGCCGGTAACCGGAAGCTGTACCTGCCCGAGTGCATCGATAATCTCTGCTGCTTTGTCCGGACTGTACTGGCTGCGGATCGCGTCTTCGTTTATGACAAAAGCGGGAGCAGCCGGGTCGCCGTCAATGGTGTAGACCTTATCTGTTAGCTGTTCAGCATCATGATTCGTTTCCTGAACAACCTGACTGATAAGTGATTTGGCACGGGAGTCAAGTGCTGTCCAGATGAGTCGTTCCGGGTCCTTTCCCTCTTTGAATTTGTCCGGAAACCGGCTCTGCGCTTCCTCTTCAATTGCCTGCGGGTCTAGCTCATTTATTTCGCATACCTGCTCAAACACCGCCATGTCTCTGTTGATCTGATCTTCCATAGTTTTCGATTTTCTGATAGCTCTACTTACGTAAAGGTACCCTCGGGAGTCGGAATGAAAACGCATGGATGCGTGTTGCGACCGCTCTAGTCCCAGTCAATTATGTCGTCATCCTCGTCTTTATCGTTGTAGAAACCAGCATCATCATCCGCTTCCTCCCATTCGTCCTCCACGTATACCTCGTCCTCCACTTCATCGGTTATGTCCTCCGCTTCCACTGCCTCACTGTGGCTTGCGTGCCGGAGGAGGAAATCGTGTAGCACAGGTATAGCAGTAAACCCGGTATCCTGGAGGTCTGTCAGTTCCCCCCGCTGCAGAAAGCGGTTGGCGTCGAGCAGCACTTCGTAAATGGGCGTGTGGATATGCTTTGGGATTTTGAAGAGCCGCGGATCACGCTTGTCGAATGGCGTCGGTACAGCAGCGGTATAGAGGTAGGGCAGCAGAGTCTTGGAGCAGCTGATGGCGATGCGGTCGATGCGGTGCTGCTGAAAATACTCCTGCAGGCGGCTGTTGATGTTCTCAAAAAACTCCGCGGTTTCGCCCAGCCGCACCCGTGAGCCTGCCCGTGATTTGCCTTTGGTTTTGAGGTATTTGATCTGGCTTTTGCCCTGCTTTTTGCGCACCATGTATGAGCGGAACACCTTGTGGTTGAGGCAGCGGCCGTTCTCAAAATATCCCACGGCGCAGTTACCCGCCTGAATCAGCAGCAGCACATAGTTCACCTGCCTGGCCTCGGCTATACCAGTACCGGCTTCAGTATAAGGCACCGAGATCGGCAGCCGGAACTGGACCTGCGCTATACCTGCCTCGTCCAGAATGGTCAGGCGGTGCTTTTCGGGTTCGTACTCCGTGCAGGTATCAGATGTACGTATGACCTGGAGCAGTTCGGCGGCTTTGTCACGTGGCAGAAATCGGTTTGTAGGCATAAAACGGAGCGGCTTTGGACTGCAAATTAAAGCAATTTACAGCCCATTGGCACTTTCTTGTTTATCACTTCAACGACCTCCATACCTTGAACGTTTAGTGGTCCTCAGCTGTAGGAATTGCCTGTGGCTTTGGTCAGGCTGGATGGGGAAGGCATGTATGGTGGAGTGCGTCTGAAGGGTTTTGTTAAATCCCTTTTGGCTTTTTTCCGTTAAGGGAAAGCTAAAATTCGAGACTCATGGCACGGAATATAGATATAACGGTTTCACCTGACAAAACAGATAGGCTGCTCGCGGATCTGCAGAAAATAGATGGCCTGGTGAGCATGCGGCTACAGAAAGGTATATCCATCAGCCCGCCAGGCGATGTGGTGTCGGTATCGGTCACCTCCAAGTCCCTGCAGGAGGTGATGCGTCTGCTCGATCGTTACGAACTGGGTAAGCCTGAAGGTGTGTCAGTCATGAGCAGCGAGCCCGACAGCCTGGTGGATGCTAACAAAACAAAAGAGCTGGACCGCGACTGGGTGGAGGCCAGTTGGGAAGAAATGGAAACTATTATCAGCAAAGACAGCAATGCCAACACGATCCTGTTGATTCTGGTATCCGCATCAGGTATACTGGCAGCTGTGGGCATTGCCACCAATGCCATCCATGTGGTGATAGGGGGGATGCTGGTGGCGCCGGGCTTTATGCCGCTGATGCGCATGACGCTTGGTTGGACGTGCCAGTGCCAGATGGTGTGGAAGAAAGGTCTGTGGGACGTGCTGCTGATCTACCTGATTGTTATCGCGTCAGCCGCACTGACCTCCTTGTTGTTGAAAGCGCTTGGGTCAGATCCATTGCCGGGCAAGGCCGACTATTACCAGCTCACACAGCCCCTCCTGAAGTACTGGACTACTGTTACGTCTTCATCAGTAATCGCTTCGGCGGCGGCGAGTCTGGCGGGTGCTGTGCTGATTGCTACCAAGCGCTCCGTCTTTACGTCCGGCGTCATGATCGGTCTGGCGCTCATTCCTTCAGCCGCCATCATCGGTATGGCCCTGGTAGAGGGTGATATTGCCACAATGGGGGCGGCCACCAAGCGCTGGCTGGTCGACGTTGCCCTGATCCTTGTCATCTCATACCTGTTCTTTGCAGGTATAAAGGCGCTGCGTCACAAGCGGAACATCGCCATGTAAATTCAGACAGGGGCACAGGCACGGACAGATTTTCTACACCGGTCCGGCATTTCTATACCCACATGGCGGCTGCATGCGTATAGGCGACAGGTAGAGCGCCTATAACCTGTGACAATCCTGCCTGCATGAGATGGACCCTTGTACTATTGCTGCTGCTCAGTGCCTGCGTCGCCCAGCGTCGTGCCGGGTCCGAAGAGGCTACGCCGTCCCCTCCTGCCAAGGTGCCGAAGCTGTACGCCCCCGCCATTTATGGCAGGCCCGGCATCGAGGTCGAAAGATCGGAGCTAAGCACCGCCGCCAGCAGGGGAGATGCAGCCTCCCGAACCTATAGGCCTTCTGATAGCTACGCTATACCTTGTCCCCCCTGCGAGCCCCGCGTGATCACCGAAACAGTATACCTGCCCGACACCCTGCAACTGGATTCCCTGCACCGTGAACTCCAGATCGAGCAGCTGGCTAATCAGGCCATTCGCAAAAGGTTGAAGTCCACGGAAGACGAGCGCGACTACTGGCAGGAGCGGAACGAGCAGAAATTCTGGACCCTGATCGCCATGGCTGTCTTTGCCTTTCTTTACATCCTGTTCCGGGTGCTGGCCTCCCGCATCAAAGAGAACTAAGCCCTTTCCCCCGAACCGTACGCCGTTGCCACCGTTTATAAAGGCATGTTTCATTAAACCTAATTATAAACTATGGACAGACGAGATAGAGATCGCTACGATTACGACAAGTATGACCGGGACTACAGCAGCGGCGCCGGCTATAACCGAAACGACGAGCACTACCACAGTGCCCGCAACCTGACAAATGAGTTTGAGCAAGAGTATCGCAGCCATCACCGTGGTATGGATGACGACCGCTACGGCCAGAGCCGCAATCGCGGTGACAGACGACAGAGCTACCATGAAGGCAACATGGGCGATGCTTACGAGCGACTGCAGGAAGGCAGGGGTGCCGTGCGCAGCGATACCAGCTATAAGATGATCTACGGTGAGCGCGATGACGAGCGCTTCCACAGGTATGATCGTGACCAGGATAACTACAGCCGCAACCGTGGCAATTACGGTGGTAACCAGGGCAGCTACAACGACTACAGAGGCGACAGCCAAAGAGGCCAGGGTATGTACGGTTCCGACATGAACCGCAACCGTGACAACTACAGCAACCGAAGTCAGGGCGATATGCGCAGGGGCTACGGCATCTCTGACTACGAAGGCACTTCTGATCGCTTCAATACCCTGAACAGCGACCAGAACAGAGGTGGTGATAACTATGGTGGCTCAGGTATGGGCAGAGGCACTCGCTTTGGCGGTGGCGGAAGCATGGGAGAGTCCTTCCCGAGCTCTAACCGCGGTGTGCCCGACACAACCTATGGTCATCGCAACTTCTCCGACAACGAAGGCACCGGCATGGGCAGCACTTACGGTGGCCAGAACTACGGCGGCGGTACGGGCTACTCAGGAGGGCACCGCGGAGGCTCATTCGGTAACAGCACCTATGGCACTTCAGCCGGTAACTATGGCGGTTATGGCTCGATGGGCGGTGGCACCTACGGCGGCAGAAGCAGCAGCGGCTGGGGAGACACTTCACACAATTCAGATCGCGGCACCAGAGAGCTAGGCGGTCTTTAAATGATTATAATCTGATAAAACAGGGAGCCGTTGCAGTATAGCAGCGGCTCTTTGGTTTTATACCCCTTTTGTAGCAGCTGGAGGTGCAGAAGAGGTGAATTAACAAATTTTTGTTTGTCAATTTTAGATTGTACTTTATTTGAAAAATTATAAATCAATTGCCTCTTTTTCAAACCTTCTTGTTTAAGGCTGGTATAAGTTATGAGTATTTTGAAGGTTGATAGTTTCTGTTATTAGCAAAAGTGAAGGCAGAGGTATCAACCTAATTTATTTTATCAACCAACAAACCTAAAGAAGAAGCGCTATGAAAAAGTTAGTTTTAACCCTGGCCCTGGGATTCGGTATGAGTACGGCCGTGTTTGCCCAGGATAATGTGCCGGAACGAGTAAAGACCAGTTTTAACAACAGTTACGCCCAGGCCAGCGATGTAGAGTGGAAAGCTAAAGATGACAGCTACCACGCCAAGTTTGAAATGAACGGCAACAAGCACTGGATCAAGTACAATGCGGACGGTACCATCGAGAAGCAGGGCCGCGAAATAGAAGTAAACCAGCTGCCTCAGGCGGTGCGAAATGCCATCAACCAGCAGTATGCCAACCGTACGATCGAGAAAGCCAAAACCGTTGAAAAAGACGGCCAGACCAGGTATATGGCCAAGCTCGACGGTGATGACGAGGACCTGAAAGTGGTTTTTAACGCCGATGGTAGTGTAGAGAAGGAAAAAGACAAAGATAAAGACAAGAACAAGCGAAACTACTAAGGTATAGCCTTAGCCTGTAAAACAGAAAGGGCAGTCCGGATGGGCTGCCCTTTTTTTGTGACGGCACTGGTGGTTTGTACCTGCGGCTAGCGTCCGCCTTTGTCATCGTTGTTGATCTTTTTATTGCGTTTGCCACCGTTTGTGTTCATCTGCCCGAAGCGCCACTCAAACGACAGCCGTACTGAGCGGTTGAAGTTGAAAGAGCGGGACTCGTAGGCAAAGGTAGGGTCGCTGCGCTGCCCAGTCTGCTTAATGTTGCGGTTGAAAGGGTTGTTTACGCCCAGTGTAACGCTGCCTTTTTTGTCCCAGAATTCACGCTTGGCCGCAAAGCCGTACCAGTGCCAGCCCGAGTTGCTGCTCTGCAGGTTCAGCCAGCCGGAGCTGTAGTTGCCATAAGCCTGGATGGAGTAGTCCTTCGGCAGTTTGTAGGTGGTGTTCAGGTTCATGCTCCACACCAGGCCGGAGTTGCTCAGGTTGCGGGCAGGGCTTGCCACGTCGAGGTAGCGCAGGTCGGAGCCGCCGCTCATGTTCCAGTTCTTGTTCAACTGACCCGACAGGTTCAGGTTCAGGCCGTAGATCTTGCGCTGCGCCACGTTTTGCGGTGCTAAGGTAGACACGCCTGTTTCATCTACCTGCGCCAGGTACTCGATGGCATTGTCGGTATAGCGCCAGTAGAGGGCGGTATTGATGTTCAGTCCTTTGTCGGTGCTCATGCTGTGGCCGAGTTCCAGGGCGTGGTTCAGTTCCGGGTCCAGGTAGGGGTTGCCGGTGCGCAGGTTCAGCGTATCGCTGGCGTCTACCCAGGGGTTGAGGTACCAGATAAGCGGCCGCTGGATGCGCTGGGTATAGCTGGCTTTCAGGGTGTGCTCCTTTATACCTTTCGACACCGTGATGCTCGGTATCAGGTTCGTGTACTGGTTGCTCATTTTGGTTTTGGTGCTCTCAAAATCACCTGAAATATCGGTGTGCTCCAGGCGGGCGCCGGCCTTGATGTTCCATTTTGATTTGGTGCTCAGTTGCAGAGAGGTATAGCCGGAGTATACCCGCTGAAAGTAATTGAAATCGTTCGACTGGCTTGGGTCAGGCTCCAGCGGACTCACCCCGTCCGGCGACAGCAGTACCCTGAACTCACTGCCAATATCGCGGCGGATGGCTTTGGCACCTACTTCCAGTTTCAGGCTGGTGGTGTCGCGGCGGCCGTTGAGCTTGAAGGGATGGGTATAGTCTGTTTGCAGGGTATATTCCTTGTTCCGGCTAAAGTTCTCGCTATGCTGCCGGAAAGTCAGCTCGTCGCCGGAGGTATAGTTCTCCGCACTGTACTCGTAGTTGTCAGGCATGCGGCTGTACTGCGACAGGATGGAAAGCTCCTGCTCCGGTTTAAAGGTTTTGGTATAGCCCAGGTCCAGCTGACCGTTGCCGTAGGGGTTTGTGTAGCTCCTTTTTGAGCGGAAATTCTGCAGCAGGTTGCCGTTCGCATCGCTGAGCCTGTTCAGGATGGTATTGTCGTTCGGGAAATTACCGCCCCACACATTCCCCGAGAAGTTGAAGCGGCTCGTGGAGTCCGGGTCGTAATCGATGCTCAGTTCGCCGTTGCCTCCAGAGCCGGTATTGTCACCCAGCGTAGTTTGCTCGAAAACAGAAACCGGCCTGCCGTCTATCAGGTTGGTGCGCGTACTCTCCATGCTGTATTTGTTGCGGTACTGGTAGCCGTTGGCCGAAAGCGAAATGCCGAGCTTCTTTTTGCGGTAGTTCAGGTTGGTGCCCAGGTAGCGGTTCAGGTTGCCGGTAGTCACGTTGGTGGAGCCGTTGAAGCCCTGCAGTCCTTTTTTGGTGATGATGTTGATCACACCGGCCGAGCCCTCCGCATCGTAGCGGGCACCGGGACTCGTGATCACCTCCACCGACTTGATGTTATCGGCTGGCATCTGGCGGAGCGCTTCGGCCAGGTTGCGGGCCATCATACCGGATGGCTTCCCGTTCACGAGCACCTTGATATTGCTGTTGCCGCGCATCTGCACATTGCCGTCGAGGTCTACTGTGAGCGTAGGCACTTTGCGCAGCACGTCCGCCGCGGTACCCCCTGCATTAGAGGCGTCCTTTTCGGCATTGTACACCAGTTTGTCGCCTTTATCCTCTACCAGCGCTTTCATGGCCGTTACTTCCACGGCAGCCAGCATTTTGCTGTCTGAGTTGAGCGGAATCTTGCCGAGTTGGAGAATAGGACGCTCGGCTGTCAGAGTGATCGGGAGCTTTTTAGGGCGGTATCCCAGGAAAGTGAGCTCGAGGGTATAGCTGCCCAGAGGAAGGTTGGCTAACTCAAATTTGCCTTCACCGTCTGCGGCGGTTCCTGCTATCAGTTTGTCTCCTTTTTTCAGTACGGCATTGGCGTATCCAACAGGCGCTGCCGTCAGAGAGTCGCTGAGCACACCGCTTAGTTTGCCCGGATGGGCCATTTGTGCCATCGTGCTACTACTAACCAGCACCAAGAGCATTAAAGTAAAGAACTGTTTCATAATTTTATTTTGTGGATAGATCAGGTTACAAATTGGCAAACAGAACCCCGGGCAAAGCCAAAGGCTATACCTGAAGGTGGGTGAAGACTTGTTAGATTGGTGTTTTACTGATGCGAATTTGAACTATAGATGTAGGCCTTCGTCCGATGGTTGCTTCTGTCTTTCAAATTTTTTCATTTTTTTTCAGGATGTTGCTCAAAGCCAGCCCAAACAAGGTATAGCAGGTGCTCAGAAAGGAAAATTGCCTGAGTCACGAGACCTGCTGCACCCATCTCAACCCTTGACAGGTATAGCAGTATCAGCAATTAAAATGAAACCGATGAAAGAGGAAAAACAGTTGCGCGATCATCTGGAAAAGCTGATGCGGATGGGGCAGGCATTTCGCCCAATGGAGGAACTGCTGCAAGGGCTAACTCTAAAGGAAGCCGGTCGGCAGGTAGAGGGCTTGCCTTATACCATCTGGCAACTGCTGGAGCACCTGCGCTTTGCCCAGCACGACATCCTGGACTTTTGCCGCAACCCCGATTACCAGGAACCCGACTGGCCTGACGATTACTGGCCTGCTGAGGCAGCTCCAGCTGATCAGGAGGCTCTGAAGCAGACCCTGCAGGCGATCAACCGGGACCTGGAAGCGATGGTGCAGCTGGTGCAGGATACGGAGCAAGATCTCTTTGCGCCCATACCACATGGCAACGGACAGACGCTCCTGCGCGAAGCCATGCTGGTGGCGGAGCACAACGCTTATCACCTCGGCCAGATCATGGTGCTCCGGCGCCTGTTAGGTGCTGATCTGTAGAAGCACAGGTGCAGCTTATGTTAGCCGTTTTATTCGGGGTGTTGGTCTAATAGATTTTCATCTGAAAGTTGAAATTTTATATTTGAGATTCAGATAAACCAATTATAAATCAGCTGTTTAATGCCATGCTTCAAAACAAAGACATCCTGCTGCTCCTGATCCGGCTCTTCCTGGGCTATATCTTTTTTTCGTCCGGTATCTGCAAACTGACGGGTGGAGAATTTGGTCAGCTGATCGGGCCGCCCTGGCTCGAGGCGCGGCTGGCGCAGTATGGGCTGGGGCTTTTTGCGAAAGTAGTGGCTGTGAGCCAAGTGCTGTGTGGTACGCTGCTGCTCTCGCAGCGCTTCAGTTTGCTCGGGGCCATTATGCTGGTGCCCATGAACGTGGCTATACTGGCTGTTACTGTTTCGCAGCAGTGGGCCGGCACGCCCTATGTCAATGCGGTGATGTTGCTGCTTAACCTCACGCTGCTGCTACTGGAGCGGCACAAGTTCCGTTTTCTGTGGCAGGCTGACCGGAGCTATCAGATCACCCCATCTGTGACAGACTCTATAGGGCAGAACCTCTATAGCTGGCTGGGTATCGGACTTTGTGTGCTGACCCTGGCGGCGGCTCCTTTCAATAACTTCCTGACGCATGCATTTGCATTGCCAGCCTTTGCTGCTTTTGCCGCTACGTTGCTGCGCAGTGAGCAGATCGTTAAGCTCGATAAGCTGCTCCTGGCGCTGCCTTTCGTGGCCATGACCCTCGTTACGCTGGGCCTGCAAATTCCCCAGGTGCTTTGGGGCTTAGGTGGCGTGTTGCTGCTCGAAGTGCTACTGCTGGTGGTGCGGCTATACCTGGGCAAAAGACAGCAGCGTGGTCCGGTAGAAGCTGCCACCCTGGCAGGCTGAAAAGAAGCGGTGGCCATACCTGTACGTCTCCTCAGAAATTTTTGTGCAGGAGGGCCTTGTGCTGCTCGTGTTCCAATAAATGTGCCCCATCACGGTAGTAGCCCGGCGCTCTTCGGACTCTACAAAGATAATTTCGATATTTTCCTGCCCTAACTGGCTGGCCAGGTATAATAAAGAGATTTATACCACAATCGTTCTCATAAGTGTGCTTATATTGGTGTACCGTTTGGTGCTGGAGTGAGTGGGGAAGGCCTGGCTATACCTGGAGCAGGTAAGCTATGCGGAAAGCGGTGGTCATTCGCAATCCGGCTTCGTAGGAAGTCATACATCCTGTATCGCTATGCAACAGCTTATCAAGCCGATAGGCATTTATCCGCTGGTTTATTTCCGCATCCTGTTCGGGTTGCTGATGTTCTGCGAAGGGATCGGCGCCGTGCTCATCAACTGGGTGCAGGAGCACTACGTGGAGCCGACCATCCATTTCGGCTATATTGGGTTAGAGTGGATGAAGCCGCTGCCCGGCAATGGCATGGTATACCTATACCTGTTCATGGCTTTGCTGGGCTTCCTGATCATGGTAGGATGGCGCTATAAGCTCACTTCTTTTCTGTTTTTCCTGCTTTTCGGCTACAGCTTTTTCTGCGAAAAGACGCATTACCTCAACCACCACTACCTGATCTGGCTCATCAGCGGGCTGATGGTGATCCTGCCTGCCCACCGCAAATACTCGCTGGATGTGCGCAGGCGGCCGGAGCTCGAAACGGAGGTTGCCCCGCAGTGGACGCTCTGGCTCTTCCGGGCGCAGCTTGTGCTGGTGTATTTCTATGCCGGTGTGGCCAAACTGCAGCCTGACTGGCTAGCCGCCAAATCCATGAGCATCTGGATGTCCGCCAAAACGCACTTCTACGTGATAGGTCCTTACCTGAACACACCGGCTATGATACAGCTGGTGGTCTGGGGAGGTATCCTGTTCGACTTCCTGATCGGCTTTGCCCTGCTCTGGCCCCGCACCCGTCTGGTGGCTTTCTGGGTGGCTTTCGCTTTTCATATCTTCAACTCGGCTGTGTTTCATGTGGGAGTGTTCCCCTATTTCATGATCGCGGCCAATGTGCTGTTCTTTAGTCCTGAGCAGATTGCCCGCTGGTTTTTCCGGAAAAGGATCTCTCCCGAAATGCTGCAGCAGGCTCCGCTCAAACAATCCCGCTGGCAGCTGCGATTGGGGGCGCAGTTTTGCCTGCTATACCTGGGTTTTCAGTTGCTTTTCCCGCTGCGGCACTTCTTTATACCCGGCGATGTGAACTGGACCGAAGAGGGCCACCGCTTTTCGTGGCGCATGATGCTGCGGACCAAGAGAGGCCATGTGTACTACCTCGTCAAAGACCCCGCCACAAACCAGACCGTATATGTAAGTCCCCGCACTTACCTGGTGCGGGAGCAGCTGCGGGAACTCCCCAAGCACCCGGACATGATCTGGCAGTTTGCGCAGTTTTTGAAGGAGGAGTACCAGCGACAAGGAATAGAAAACCCAGAGGTATACGCCATTTCCAGCCTCAGCCTTAACGGCTATCCGGCGCATCCCATCGTCGACCCGACCGTGGACCTGGCGGCTGTGCCTTATACCTGGGGTGCTAAAAGCTGGGTAACACCACGACCGGAGGCAGACGGCTGGCCCTGGGTGAAGCAGATCATTTCAGAGAAGTAATCAGTTATGCCTGCTTTGTATAATACTGCTATTTTTTATCGGATTCTCTCTGAATCTGCTTAGCTTTCAGCCACAAAAGGAGAGAAGGCCAGCGTATATACCACAGAAAAAAGCAGCATGAAAAGTAACTTGTATCGAAAACCCATCCAACTTCTGCTGTTCTTTTTGATGCTGTCAGCACCCGGACGAATGATCGCACAGCACAAGCCGATCATGTTTGCCGCTGCCGATGTAAAGGCCGATATGGCCTATGCCTACGAGACGCTGCAGAAAGCGCACTATAACCTTTATGCCTATGTGAGCAAGCGGGACTACGACGCGGCTTATGGCGATTTGGTGAAGTCGATCCGGAAAGATTCACTGAGTATGCTTGAAACCATCATGCTGATGCAGCGGTTGCTGGCGGTAGGCAATGTGGGGCACTGCGAAGTCGATTTCCCGGCAGGATCTTACATCACATACGCAACGCAGGGCGGCACCGTGTTTCCGCTCGAGCTGGCCTTTGAAGAGGGCAAAGCCTTCGTCCGCAAAAGCTATGTGCCGGATTCCAGCGTGCGGGCAGGAGACCAGCTGCTGCAGCTTAACGGCAAACCGATCCGGAATCTAAAAGCTGCGATCCATCCTTACCTGTCGGCGGAGCGACCTTATTTCAAAGATGCCAAACTCGAGTTCTGGTCTTTTCCCCGCTACTACTGGGCCGTGTTCGGGCAGCAGGAGTCCTTTAAAGTGAAAGTGAAAAGTGCCGCTGGCAAGCGCAGCACACATACCTTAGACGCCATCACGGTGATGGGCTACGAGGCCAGCCGGGGAGGGGAGATCCTCAAAAACGAGCGCTCCTACAGGTATATCGGGGATGTCGCCTACCTGCACCCTGGTCCTTTCAGCTCATCGGAGGAAGACGGGGAGGCGCAGTTCAAAGCCTTCGTGGACAGTGCTTTTGCGGACATCAACTCACGCCAGGCCCCTTACCTGATCCTGGACCTGCGCAACAATGCCGGCGGACACAATACCTTCAGCGATCACCTGATCGCCTACTTTGCAGACAAGCCTTTCCGCTGGTTTTCTGACTTCACGGTCAGGACCAGTGCAGTGCTGAAGGCCCAAACCCGCAAGCAATATCCCGATGCTGTACCGGATGACTATACCCGCCAGATTCTGGATACTCCTGATGGTGCAACCTTCGCCTATGCCCAAACCATGCAGCAGCCAATGCCAGAGGACCTTCGATTCAAGGGCAAGGTATACGTGCTCGTCAACCGCCAATCCTACTCCATGGCGGCTGTGAGCGGCGCTTTGATCCAGGATTACGGTTTTGGGGAGATCGTGGGAGAGGAGACCGGCGACACACCAACGCTCTATGCCGCGCAGTTCAGCTTTCAGCTGCCCCGCACCAGTGTAGCGCTCAAGGTGCCAAAAGGCTACATCGTGCGGCCAAACGGGAGCGAAAAGCTCGCCGGCCTTATACCGGACCACTTCGTACGCGACCACCTGCTCGACGACGAAGACGAAGTGCTGCGCTATACCCTGGACAAACTCATACAGTCACAGCGCAAACCTTCCGCCAAAAACTAAAACTGCTGCCTATGCCCGGAAAACAGCACATTCATCCGAAAAAGCACACAAACCAGCACCTGACCAATGCCTGTACCGCTTTGCAGGAGCCCGGTCTGCTGCTGCGCCACTACCGGCGGTCTTTCCCAGCACAAGCAGGCAGCCGCTCCTCCGGCAACCAGACAGGAGGATATAGCAGTCCGGTTTGTTACGCCCACTTGCGGGAGTTTCGGGAAGGGTTCTGAACATGATTGCTAAACATGGTAAACGTACCTGGTTCTCTAGCCAATACGCGCGCTGTTTATCTGTAGATCCGTATAAACAAGGTGGGGAATCTTAAATGTTTAGCTATGAAAAAAATGTTACGTATCTGGGGGCTGATGGCCTTCGTTTCCTTCCTGTGCCTGTCGGCCTGCGAAGAAAAAGGCGGCGCTGATCCAGCTGTCGATCTCTCGTTCACATCGTCAGAGTTTTTGCTCGATGACCTGGATGCCCTGGCAACGCCCCACCTACGCGATGGCTGCGATGAAAAAGCATTCAACATTCATACGGTAGCCACTGCCAAAACTGACCGGCAATCGCTTTCCTACATCTTGCCTACTTTAGGTTTGCAGACCAATCAGGCCGCTACCATCAGAGACTTTGCACTGGACCACCAGCGGTCTACAGTTACTACGCGGGGCAGTATCAGCATGATCCACCAGCAAATACTCATACGAGCCAATGCCGAGCGCGACACCTACGTGAAAGCCTACAACGAAAAGCGCATCAGCTTTGAGCAGCTGGAAGCAAAGCTCCTGACCCTGCGCGAGCGTGTGGAAGCAGAGCTACAGAAGCACGAACAGAAACAAACGCACATGCGGGTGCTACGCGAGCACCGCACCGGCCTGATGCAGAACATTGAAACTGTGCTCAACCCCACCCAACTCCAGCAATGGAGCAACTGGCGGCGCAGCATTCCCTCATAAGGTATAGCATACAGCTTAATTGAAACGCTCACAGCAGGTATACCTGCTGTGAGCGTTTTTTTGTCGTATCTTCACCCCCATGCCAAAATCAAAGAAACTACAGAACGTTACGATTGCAGAAGTATTCCGGACCATCATCTGGCCGCGCCGGAGGTACCTGGCGGTCGGGTTAGTGCTGATCGTCATCAGTCGACTGGCTGGTCTGGTGTTGCCCGGTGCGAGTAAGTTTCTCATCGATGATGTGATCCCGACCGGTGACAGCACCATGCTCAAATGGTTGATTGGGGCCGTGCTGACAGCCATTGTCATTCAGTCAGTTACTTCTTTTGCGTTAACCCAAATACTAAGTGTGGAGGCCCAGCACCTCATCTCGCAACTGCGCGCCAAGGTGCAGCGCCACATCATGCAGTTGCCCATCCGCTTTTTCGACAATACCAAAACCGGCGAGCTGGTATCGCGCATCATGACGGATGTGGAAGGGGTGCGAAATCTTGTCGGCACCGGCTTTGCGCAGATGATAGGCGGCGTCCTGACCTCGCTCATCTGCCTCGTGCTGCTCATTTACATCAGTCCGCTCATGACAGGCTTTGCGCTCATTCCGGTGGCCATTTTTGGGGTGATCTCGCTCAAAGCATTCGGCAAGATCAGGCCGATCTTCCGGGAGCGCGGCGTGATCAATGCCGAAGTGACCGGTCGCCTGACCGAGACGCTGGGCGGGGTGCGTGTGATCAAAGGTTTTAATGCGGAGGCGCAGGAGATCAGGACATTTGAAGATGGCGTGACAAGACTTTTCCTGAACGTGAAACAGAGCCTGACCACCACCAGCATGGTGACTTCTGCCGCTACCCTGTTACTGGGCATTGCCTCCGCTGGCATTATGGGTATTGGCGGTTACCTGATCATGAAGGGCGAGATGACCTTTGGAGACTTTCTGGCCTTCACGCTATACCTGGGTTTTATGATCGCACCGATCCTGCAAATGAGCAATATCGGGAGCCAGTTTACGGAAGCCTTTGCCGGCCTCGATCGCACCCAGGAAATCCTCAACACTCCCCTCGAAGACGAGCACGGAACCCGAAACCTGAAGCTCGATCAGATTCACGGCGATATTGTGTTTGACCGGGTGGCTTTTGCTTATGAAACCGGCAAAGACGTGGTGAAGGAGATCAGCTTTCGGGCTCCTGCCGGTTCTGTCACGGCACTGGTAGGCACCTCCGGCTCCGGCAAAACGACCATCGCAGGCCTGGCGGCTTCGTTTCTGAACCCTGACAGTGGTACGATTACCGTAGACGGGCACGACCTGCAGCGCATTAGTTTGCAAAGCTACCGCAGTCAGCTGGGGGTGGTGCTGCAGGATGATTTTCTGTTTGAAGGCAGCATCCGTCAGAACATCCTTTTCCCGCGGCCCAACGCTACAGAGGAACAACTGATGCAGGCTGTACAGGCAGCCCATGTGCAGGAGTTTACCGACCGTTTCCCGGAGGGTCTGGATACGCTGATTGGGGAGCGGGGCGTGAAGCTTTCGGGTGGACAGCGGCAGCGGATTGCGATAGCACGCGCCATACTGGCTGACCCGCGCATCCTCATCCTGGACGAAGCCACCTCTAACCTCGACACCGAAAGCGAGAGTTTAATTCAGGCCAGTCTCAAAACCCTGATGCAGGGTCGCACCACTTTTGTGATCGCCCACCGCCTCAGCACCATCCGACAGGCAGACCAGATCCTGGTGATCGAGCAGGGCCGTATCGCGGAGCAGGGTCGCCATGAAGAGTTGCTGGAGAAGCAGGGAAGGTACTATCAATTGTATACCTATCAGGCTAGAATTTAAGCATTTAGCTATACCTGTCAGAGGGCCCGGTACCCGGAGCTGTGAGGTCCTGTCCTGGGTATGAGATACCCTTGCAGCGCACCGGACCTGTGTTATTTCAGAAATATGCTTAAATTGGTAGATCGTTTTTCAGCTTATCTACCTTAAAACCATGAACTATCTCTTCAAGCCCCAGGCGTTCCTGCTGCTTTTGTTTATCTACCTTTCCTCCTGCGCCACCAACAGCAAAATCGACACTGCAAGCGAAGTGGCAAAGTGGGAGGAGCAGGCTGCCCGTATCACCATTATGCGCGATGACTTTGGTGTGCCGCACATATACGGTAAGACCGATGCCGATGCCGTGTTCGGACTCCTGTACGCCCAGTGCGAAGATGATTTTAACCGCGTGGAGCGCAACTATATGTGGGCCATCGGAAGACTGGCGGAGGTAGAAGGTGAGGAGCAACTTTACAGTGACCTGCGTGCGCGTCTGTACATGACAGAAGAAGAGGCAAAGGCAGAGTATGAAAGAAGTCCGGAATGGCTGAAGGAGCTGTGCCAGGCCTTTGCCGACGGCATCAACTATTACCTGCACACCCACCCGGAGGTGAAGCCGAAGCTGCTCACACGTTTTGAGCCCTGGATGCCGATGTACTTCAGCGAAGGCTCCATTGGCGGCGACATCGAGAGTGTTTCTACCAAAGGCATCAAGGCTTTTTATGAAGAAGACCGATCGTTGGGGTTGAACAGTGCCGGTCACGGACTGGTGCAGCCGGCTTTGCTCGAAGAACCAAAAGGCTCCAACGGCTTTGCCATCTCCGGCAAGCACACTGCCTCCGGTGATGCCATGCTGCTAATCAACCCGCATACTTCTTTCTTCTTTAGAGGTGAGGTGCATGCCGTGAGTGAAGAGGGACTGAATGCCTATGGTGCCGTTACCTGGGGGCAGTTTTTCATCTACCAGGGTTTCAACGAGAAGACCGGTTGGATGCACACGTCCGCCTATGCCGATGTGATCGACGAGTTTGAGGAGACCATCGTGAAGCAGGACGGCAAGCTGTTCTACCAGTACGGCGAGGAACTGCGCCCGGTAGAAACGCAGGAAGTAACGCTGGCCTACAAAGATGGCGAGCAACTGAAGCAGAAGACCTTTACCACCTACCGCACCCACCATGGACCGATCACGCATATGAACGGCGACAAGTGGGTAGCTACAGCCCTGATGTGGAAACCGGTCGATGCCCTGATTCAATCCTATACCCGCACCAAGAAAAGCAACCTGAAGGAGTTTGACGAGATGATGCAGATGCGCACCAACTCCTCCAACGCCACCGTATACGCCGATGCCGATGGCAACATCGCTTACTATCACGGCAACTTCTTCCCGAAACGCGACACCTCCTTCGATTACTCCAAGCCGGTAGACGGCAGCAACCCGAAAACCGACTGGAACGGTCTGCACCCGCTCGATGAAACGATCCGCCTCGTGAACCCGCCAAACGGCTGGATACAGAACTGTAACTCGACGCCTTTCACAGCTGCTGCTGAGTATAGCCCGAAAAAAGAAAACTACCCGGTTTACATGGCGCCTTCGCCTGAAAACTTCCGGGGCGTGCACGCCATTCGTTTGCTCAAAAAGGCGGAAAATCTTACCCTCGACAAATTGATCGACCTGGCTTACGACCCTTACCTGCCGGGCTTCGAGGTACTGATACCTGGGCTCGTAAAAGCTTATGATACCCAGAAGCCAAACGACCCGAAACTGAAGGCAGCCATCGAGGTGATGCGCAACTGGGACTATGCCGTTTCGGAAGAGTCGGTGGCGATGTCGCTGGCGCATTTTTATGCCACCAACCTGCTGCGCGAAGGCTCTGCGCCAAAAGGCCATATCATGGAGCGCTTCGACTACTATGCCAATACTGCACCGGCAGCGGAGCGACTGGATATTTTCAGCAAGACCATCGCCGAACTGGAGCAGGATTTCGGGCAGTGGAACACGCCCTGGGGTGAGATCAACCGCTTCCAGCGTCTGACCGGTGACATCAAGCAGCCTTTCAACGACGCGGCACCAAGCATCCCGATCGGTATGGCCTCGGGCAACTGGGGAGCACTGGCTTCCTATGGCGCCAACCGGTATGATACGAAGCGCCTGTACGGCACCTCCGGCAACAGCTTTGTGGCCGTGGTGGAGTTTGGCGACAAGGTAAAAGCCAAGACCATACTGGCTGGCGGACAGAGCGGCGACCCGAAATCACCCCACTTCAATGACCAGGCCGCTCGCTATGCCAATGTGGAGTTCAAAGACGTAGCCTACTACCGCGAAGACGTGGAGAAAAGAGCCAAGGCTACTTATAAGCCGGGGCAGAAGCAGAGCAAATAGCAGGTATTAATTGATCTGATTTTAGAAAGGTCCGGCTGTTGAGTCCGGACCTTTTTTCGTGGTGATCGTGCGATAGTATTTGCCCCTTGTAGGGACGAAAACCATTAACATTCGATTTCTAAGACTGATATATTTCCCTATCTTGCATAGTAAAATAACTATATACCTATGAACAAACATAGATTTGTGCTTGTGTGGTGCCTGATGCTGGGCATCCTGGTTTCATGTGGCGACAAGGACGACGATGCTTCGCCGGCTGCAACCGCAGAACTGGATTACTTACCTGATACGAAAGGCTCTACCTGGAACTATGGTGGTACCAATCCTTATTCCTTGACTGCCACAGGCAATACCAAGGTAGTTGATGGGAAGACCTATTCAGAGTTCGAAACAAAGCAGGGAAGTGAAACGAGAAAATCTTATCTGCTGAAAGAAAAGGGCGTGTATACCGGTATAGGAATGGACCCGAGCTTGTCCAATGACATTGCCTTGACATTTCTGAAAGAAGAGACGCCAGTGGGTAAACCCTGGACCCAGACCAATACCATCAATGGGTTCGAGACCAAGATGACGTTTACCATTATCGCAAAAGACATCACCAAAACAGTGGAGGGCAAAACCTATAAGGAGGTGATCCATGTGCAGGCTAAAACGACTGTTATCTTCATGGACATGGAGATAGATTCGGGCGTCAACACAAATTACTTCTGGGCCAAAGGGGTAGGCCTGATCCTGACAGATGCCGGTCAGCATGCAAACATTCCGCTTATGACTTATAACATCAAGTAACAGCGAGCATCCATAAAGCTCGTAAATTAAAAAGCCCCTGCTTTTGGCAGGGGCTTTATCTTTATTTAACCGGTATGGGTATCAGCTCACGCTCGAAGTACACCAGGTCCCGCTGCGAAGGATTACCATTGACGGTGCAGTAGTAGATGCGCTTCAGGTATTGTCTGATCGTTAACTTTAGATCCGGATTCACTTTTGCGAACACTTCAGATCCGATGGGGAATGTGTTTTCTAACATATCCTAAGGTACGCAGTTTAATCCATTATCACCGGGTTATTCCGATGTATTTTACAGAAGGTGCCACAGGGAAAGATCAGAGGTGTTATATGCCCCAGCACATACCTACACCTTTTCGTGTTTTCTTCGTTTCTAACTAGGTATCACAATTAAGTTTATACCTATGATGCTGCCTGCCAAAATACTTCTGATTCTATTACTGCCGTTCTCTGTGGCACTCTCAACGCTGCACCACGGCTGGGCAAACTACGACCAGACCAAAACGCTGGACTATACCGGCCTGGTGGAGGGAATCACCAATGAAAACCCGCATGGGATGTTAAAGCTACAGCACGAGGACAAAACCTGGACAGTAGTGCTGGCACCGCCCAGCAGGATGAGCTCCCGTGGCCTGAGCAAGGATATGCTGCAGGCCGGCGACTCAGTGCGGGTGGTGGGTTATCCGCATAAGGAGGTGAAGGATGAAATGCGTGCTGAGCGGGTATATGTAGGAGATAAGAAAATAGAACTACGCTAGCGGTGACCGTGATCGGGGTAGGGCTGCTGCAGGGGCTGGAAGGATCAGCGCTGGCCAGCGCTATCCGGCAATCCACCTGGCTATACCCTTGCCTGGAGATCCTGCACATCCTGGGCATCGTGTTGCTGGTAGGTGCCGCTTTCCTGTTCGATCTGCGCCTGCTCGGTTTCTCCAAAGACCTGCCCGTCCCCGAGCTGGCCCGTCATGTATTGCCCTGGTCCAGGAGAGGGTTATACCTGATCATACCTTCCGGTATACTGCTGTTCAGTACCAATGCGGTGGCCCTGGCTGCTGATTCTGTTTTTCATATCAAGATGATCGGGCTGGTAGTGGGCGGAATCAATGCCGGTATATTTCATCGATATATCTTTTCTGCAGCGCCGGAATGGCAACATGGCAACACGCCCCGGACTGCTAAAGCAGTGTCGCTTTGCTCCATTGTGGTATGGGTGGTGGTGATTGCCTGCGGACGTTTGCTGGCTTATTAGCTTGGGCGAGACCTTATACCGCTGCCGGAAAGTAGAGCCTGAATTCTGTGCCGGCATTCTCTTGGCTTTCCACTTCTATTTTGCCGCCGGCATTCTCCACGATGCGCTTCACCATATAGAGCCCGATGCCGGTGCCTTCCACATGGTCATGAAACCGCTTGAACATGGTAAACAGTTGTTGCTGCTGGCGTTTGTTGATACCCAGGCCATTGTCTTTGATGCTGAGCAGCACTGACGATCCTTCCAGGTGTGTGCTTAAGGTGATAAGGCAGTCGCGTTCCGGCGACTGAAACTTGATGGCATTGCTGATCAGGTTGTATAGAATACTCCTGAAGTTTTTTCGCGAGAACTTCAGCTGGTATACCTGCAGGTCAGTATGAATAAAGCAGTCCTTCAGCCTGGTAGGCTTGTTCAGGTCTGCCATGATCTCATCGTATACCTCCTTGATGTTGAGCACATCATTCGGAGCACTTTCGCTGAACCCCTTCTGCATTCTGCTGATCTCGGTCAGGTCGTCAATCGTTCGTTTAAACCGATCTACCGAATCCACTACATGCTGCACGATCTCCTTCATGTCATCGTTCAGCGCGTTAGCTGCTTCCAGTTCATTTTTCAGAACACCCATCAGCGCCTCAATATTCATGATCGGAGACCGCAGGTCATGGGAAGCCGTGTACACGAAAGTATCCAGGTCGAGGTTGATTCGCTGCAGCTCGGTGTTCTTGTGCTCGAGGGCGCTTTGCTGGCG
This sequence comes from Pontibacter sp. LHS1, assembly GCF_058932855.1. Classification (NCBI taxonomy): domain Bacteria; kingdom Pseudomonadati; phylum Bacteroidota; class Cytophagia; order Cytophagales; family Hymenobacteraceae; genus Pontibacter; species Pontibacter sp. LHS1. Next base: position 32,859 of record NZ_JBZYWF010000012.1, on the reverse strand, counting down.
TGCGGCCAGCTTGTCCTGCAGCGCTTTCTGCTCGGTGATGTCACCGGTTATTTTTGTAAACCCGATATGCTTGCCGTCCGCAAAAATTGGCGTGAGTTTGACAGTGGCCCAGAACAGGGAACCGTCTTTTCGCATACGCCAGTCTTTAGCTTCGTACACGCCGTTTTCCAGCGCAGATTTAATTTCTAACTCGGGTTTACCCGCCTGCTGGTATTCATCCGGAAAAAGCATGCCATAATAATGGCCCACAAATTCATCTTCTTTGTATCCTTTCAGCTGCTCTACGCCCTGGTTCCAGGTGGCGATCATACCCTCGGTGTCCATCGCGAAAATGGCATAGTCTTTTATCTGCTGGATAAAAAAGGAGTTGATCCTTTCGGGATCATGCAGTGGATTCATGGGTAAAAAGCGAAAGTTCTAAGCTATTTACTCTATTCCCATAGCACAGGTTATGTCAAGGCTACCGATCCACGTCCTTCATAAAATTCACCAGCCCTTCAAAGTAAGTTTTCTGGTCGTCATAAAAGGCCATGTGACTTCCTTCGGGACAATGCAGGTAGCGGCCGTTCGGGAACTGCGAGGCCATCCATTCCATGTGTTGCGGGTCCATGGTATCGTGCTGGCCGCCGATGGTGAGCGTGGGCACCTCTATACCTGGCAGATCCTGAGAGCGGTCCCAATTCAGCAGCGAGGCATTTCCCCGGATGCCAAACTCGCTTGGACCCTGCATCTGCACGTAGATGGTCTGGTTCATGTGGTCGAGCATACGCAGCGCCGGGTCCGGCCATTCTTCCAGGGGCATGCGCAGCGCGTGCTGGGTATAGAAGTGCGGCAGCAGGAGCTCCATGTAGCGCGGGTTCTCAAGATCGTTGTCGGCTTCTATCTGCTTTATCTCGGCCAGCACCTCGGCCGGCATCTGCGGACCCAGCACTTCGTCTGCATAGCGGTTGTAGGCAGGTACACTCGACATCATGTTGGAGATGATCAGGCCTTTGAGGTGCTGCTGGTACTTGAGTGCATACTCCATGGCCAGGATGCCGCCCCAGGAGTGGCCCAGCAGGTAAAAATTGCTCTTATCCAGTTGCAGCGCCTGTCGCACCTGCTCTACTTCCTCCACAAAGCGGTCGATTTCCCAAAGGCTGGTGTCGTCGGGCTTGTCGCTGTAGTGGGAGCCCAACTGGTCGTAGTAGTAATACTCAATACCTGCCTTGGGCAGGAAGCTATGAAAGCACTCAAAAGCCTCGTGTGTACCGCCCGGTCCGCCATGCAGCAGGAGCAGCTTGATGGTCGGGTTGTTGCCTACCCGCTTCGTCCAGACGAAAAACTCACCTTTCGGTGTGCTGATGGTGATCCGGCGTGCCCCGCCGCTCAGTTCGTGTTCTGTACCGGCGTAGTTGTGGTAATCGGATACGGAAGGCGTAGCGCTGGCGGAGTTTTCGGAAGGAGAGAGCTGGCGAATGGAGAGGCGTGATTTCATGGTTTATTGTTTAAGGTGAGCAGAAGGAGTATGTACGATAAATATACATAAAATATACTCTGTGGTCACCTGTTTTACCAGTTGAAATTGATTGGCCAGTTGAGTCGGTAAGGCTCTCTGGTTCTGCGCTCGTCCGAATTTGTAGCTCGTGTTCAACTGAAGCCAACGGCATATAGAACATAAGAGACTACCCGGCATATTCTATGAAAAAAACGTATTAATTATGTTTGGTCAATCTTGAACAAGTATAGAGCTGTTGCCTGGAACCATGAAAAAACAGTTAATAGATTTAAGGAAGGTACTTGGGCTGGTAGCGGAATATGAAGAAGACCAGCAGCTGATCTCTCCGGATAGGCCTTTTAAAGTAAAAGCAACATTCTATCCGGGTGCAGCATCCAACATTCACCGGCATCCCTACCAGGACGAATACTATCAAATTCACGAGGGGGAACTGGAGTTATACCTGGACGGAAAGTGGGAAACACTCAAAGCAGGCGAAGAAGCCCATATACCCAAAAATGCCGTTCATGGCTTTAAAAACACTTCTTCACAACCCGCTCTCCTGACCAATATTCATACACCCGGACTTAACTTTGGCGCATCGCTGGTAGCCATGGAGAAGCTGGCGAAAGAAGGTAAACTTAACGGTACAAAAGGATTTAAAAACCTGTTTTATCTCTCTCAGCATTCCCGGAACTATAAAGACACCATCAGATCTGTAAAACCACCTGAATTCATGTTAAACCTGATGGCAAAACTTGGTGCTCTGTTAGGTTACAAGGTTTAGCAGCTTTCGAAAAACGAAATTAGGTTTGTAATAATGTTATCCTGCACCGACAGTCCCGGCCGATCTTCAAGCGTATGTATACCTGAACAGGTGAAACAAAAATCGTTACATACAGCATGCAAGATCAAATCAAACTTTGCTTTTCCCCGGACCTGAGCCTGAATGCCGAAGGCAAGCATGTGCGCGACGGCCTCTCAACCGCTCTGCTTCTTGGCGATAATTTATGGCTGAGCTGCGATGAGCGTACCACCATTGAGCGCCTCACCCGTTTGCCTGACGGGGCCTTTGGCAAACACCACTCGTTTGATGTGCATGCCTACCTCGACCTGCCGGCCCAGAACCACAGCGAGATCGACATAGAAGGTATGGGCATGTCCGATCACTACCTCTGGCTGGTGGGTTCCCACAGCCTGAAGCGAAAGAAGCCGAAGCGGCACGACTTCATCGCCAAACAGATCAAGCGCCTGGCTCAGATCAAAAGCGACCCTAACCGCTACATCCTGGCGCGCATCCCCATTCTGCAGGACCCGAAAACAGGGGACTACACCCTTTACAAAGAAGTGGCGCACCCGGACCAGCCCGGGAAAATGCTGCGTGCGGGGCAGTTGCGGGGCGACAAAACCAGCAATCTGCTAACTCGGGTGATGGAGCAGGACGAGCACATAGCGCCTTTTATGAACATCCCCGGCAAAGACAACGGTTTCGATATAGAAGGGCTGGCCATACACGGCAGCCGCATTTTCATTGGGCTGCGCGGTCCGGTGTTACGTGGCTGGGCCATGGTGCTGGAAGTGGAGCCCGAGGAAGACGAGGCGGGCATCCTGCACCTGAAGCAGCTGACAAAGGAGAAACCCTACCGGAAGCACTTTCTGAACCTGCGGGGCAAAGGTATACGGGAGCTACGCATTCACGGGAATGACATGTACCTGCTGGCCGGTCCCACCATGGACCTGGACGGCGTGATCGCCATTTACCGCTGGCGCAATGCCCTGAACGGGGACACGGAGCAGGTGGTGCACAACAACGAGCTGGAGCGGCTAAGCGAGGTGCCGCACGGCACCGGCGAGAACACCGGGAAAGACAAAGCAGAAGGACTTGCCATACTCGATGAGCAGCGTGTGCTGGTGGTGTTTGATAGCCCGACGGATGATCGTACTGTCGGGGAAAATGATGTGCAGGCAGATGTTTTAAGTATAGGAGAAGGGTGATCTACTAGTGAGAGTCTGACACAAATATTTCAGCATGATTTCTGATTAAAAGACGCTTATTCAGTGCGTTACATAAAAAAATAGCTGAAATAATTTGCGCAACTGATTAGTTGCGCGTATATTAGCAAACAAACGGTTGCATATTTAGGCTGACACATGAGAAGAGACGTTTTCCAGGCGATAGCAGACCCCACCCGAAGAGCCATTATCGGTTTAATTGCCCTGCAGGCCATGACGCCGAATGCTATTGCCGAACATTTTGACACCAGCAGACAAGCTATTTCAAAGCACCTGCAGATCCTGACGGAGTGCCAGCTTGTAAAACAGGAGCAGCAGGGGCGGGAAATTTACTATCAGTTGGAAGTAGCTAAAATGAAAGAAATTGACAAATGGCTGGACCAGTTCAGGAAGATATGGGAAGACCGCTTTAACGAACTAGACAATGTATTATCAAATCTAAAACAAAATAAGCCATGAAAAAGGACCTTGAATTCGAGTTTTCCGTGAACAAGGAAAACAAAACGATCACAGTTAAAAGAGAGTTTGCAGCAGAGCTCCCGCTGGTGTGGGATGCTTACACAAAAAGCGAGATCCTGGACCAATGGTGGGCGCCCAAACCCTGGAAGGCCCGCACCAAAACGATGGATTTCAGAGAAGGCGGCCACTGGCACTATGCCATGGTTGGTCCGGAAGGGGAAGAGCACTGGGCATTGGCCAATTACAAGACCATTGATCCTAAAAAGCGTTTTACCGCACTGGATGGTTTTGCAGATGCGGAAGGAGTGGTAAACACAGAAATGCCGCAGTCGAAGTGGGAGGTAAGCTTTACACCCAAAAATGAGGTGACCTTAGTAGAGAACCTGATCATTTTCGATGACCTGGCACAACTCGAAACCACCATCCAGATGGGCTTTAAAGAAGGCCTGACCAGTGCCATGGAAGGGCTTGACGAATTATTGGCTGCTCAGAAACAGGAGGCTTAAGGGCTGTCAGCTACAGAGGTAAAATCATACTGAATAACATAAATAAAAGCGGGGCTGGTGCAAAACCTTTGAGCCCCGCTTTTTTTGTTTACAGTGCGCATGCACCGGCTGTCAGTGCGTGGTGGTAGCTCGTGCAGCTACTTGAGCAGAAGGTATAAGCAGCAAGCATTTTTATATTCAGAAAACACTAGCTATCTTCAACTTTTTAAATAATTACAAGCGCGTTTGCTCAACAGCTTATACCTGTAGTAGACCAAGCAGGCGCCTTTTTTTCACTATTATTGATTTTCCAATTCTTATCGCATCATGAGGCTTAGCTTACCTGCCCTTTTTACCATTTTCCTGTTGTTTACGGCACGCCTGGTATCGGCACAGGACTTTATTGTTTATGAAATGACAGGTGAAACCCGCGAAGGCACCATAATTAAAGAGCATAACGATTACTTGGTGATGAAAACGCTCGAAAGAGAAAAGCTTAAAGTGAAGTACTTTGACTTACGCAGTTATTCCTCTAATGGAAATTTGTACCAGCGTCGCAATATCGCTGATGAATCGTCACAAGGAAATGGATTTGTAACGGAGGTGATTGAGGGAAAAGTGACGCTTTATGCCAGTAACGGATGGACGCCTACCACCTTTGCTATGGCCCCGGCCGGAGGGCCAGGTATGATGATGACAGGAGGAGGAGGTAAAATGACTTACTATTACCTTGGTAAAGTCGGTGAAAGAGGCGGCTTGCGTAATCCGATCGCGACCGGCCTGTTAGTCGGGAAACGCTTAACTGCAGCACGGCAAGTGTTGTTAGACTTGATGGGCGATGATGAAGTGCTGGCTTACAAAATAAACAACGGTGCAAGCTTCGACATCAAAACGATCACCCATTATGTGACCGAGTACAACAAAAGAAACCCGCAATAGCCGGTGCTCGTCTGGATGCACGATCAGATTAAACTTTCCTTTTCCCCGGATCTGAGCCCGAAGGTAGGAGAGAAGCTGGAGGAGTTTTGGTATAATTTGATTTGTCTATATCTTTCCTGCATGAAAACGAAACTGCCCCTCTGCTACCATTACTCCTGCTGCTTTGGAGTTGTACTAAGTCCAAGGAGCCAGAACCAACTCCGACATGTCTGTTAGTCGAAGAGGTATTCGAACTTAAGGTTGATACTACAATGTTGGGAACTGGGATAAAGCCATATAGTACGACCAGGCGTCTGCTCTATGATGAAAAGAATAAGTTAACCCATATTTCTTATGAAAAAGATGGTGTTTTCCTGAGCCAACTTGAACTGCTATATGATGATAAAAATCAGTTAATTGAGTTTGTAAGTGAGTTAAGTAGGCATGTATTTGAATATAATAAGCAGGGGAAAATTGTAAAGAGGATTGAATTTTCCACAAAAACACAGAACCCGTATTCATATTATGCTTTTTATTATGATGATAAGGGTGACCTTTCAGAAGCACAGTTAATATCTGTCAATAGTCCTGATTGGGTACAGTCATGGAAATATGAATATGTAAATGGTAATCCTGTTACCATAGATGCTTTCAGACTAACCTATGATAATAATCCTGTCCCTAATCAAATACTACAATACATTTTTTTTCATCCTACGCAACCTCCTACTAAAAACAACCTTTTGAGCACATACAGGACTGGGTGGGCAGAAACCAACACTATTAGCTATACCTATACCGCACATGGGCATCCCGCTACAAGTTCGTATTCCAGCTTAGGTATAGAACGACTAACCAGTTATAGCTACCAGTGCAAGTAAACATGTGCTAATTTTGACTCACCATTAGTCAGGCTTATAATTTATATTTTTAATCCTGCTGGAGGTAAGGCTTTGAGTAAAGGTATAGTGAGAGACTGTAGGTTCAGGTCAGATGGATGTTCTCCACATGTTTGTCAGCCAGTCACTATACCTGCCGGAAGGCAGGAGAGAAGCCAGGGCGGGGCGCGATGTCCAGGAAAGGGTAGGTGACTTTGGACAGGTATAGCCCCTGCGGATAAGCTGGAGTGAGGTGCTTGGGAGCTCTCTCCAGCGCCAGGTAACTTTCGAACTCGGGCAGACCGAGGGCGCCGGTTCCGATTTGCAGGAGTTTGCCCACGATGATGCGGATCATGCGGCTCAGAAACCTGTTTGCCGTTATCTGAAATCGCATCCTGTCACCCTGCTGGTCAATGTGCCAGCGGGCTTCGGTTACATGGCAGATGGTGCTGTCATGCTCTGCCGGTGTGATGCACAGATTTCGGTAATCGGTATACAGGGGGAGCAGGGCAGTGGCCGCCTGCATCGCATCCAGGTTCAGGTTCCGAGCCGGGTACAAGGCGCTCACATCGTGCAGAAACGGATCTTTGTAGGTATGGATAAAGTAGTCGTAGCTTCTTTTGCAGGCATCGAAGCGGGCGTGGGGCAGGCTCTCCACCGGTAGGATATCGAACACGGCGATGTCGGGCGGCAGCACTTTGTTAAGCCGGAAAAGCATATCAAAGTCCCAGGGCTGCGCTAGATCCAGGTGAAAAAAGAACTGGCTCGCATGTACCCCGGCATCTGTTCTGCCACAGCCCACGATCGACACGGGATGCTTCAGAATCTTCTTCAGACATTCTTCTATCACCTGCTGCACTCCTACACCATAGGGGTGTCGCTGCCAGCCTTTGTAGTGTGTGCCGCTATAGCCGATATGAAAGAAGTAGCGCAAGGTTATGCCTCAGGTATAGGTGATGGAGTTTGCTTGTAAGATAGTGATAAAGAAGGGCTCTTTTATTCTGTGCGACTACCCCCTTGAGGGGAGAATTAGCTAGAATTTAATGGTCCTAATTACAAAGGGATTGTTCGGATATTCTATTCTGAATCAAGGATTAATCATCATCCAGGTATAGATGCCGTTCGTCCAACCAAAGCCATCCTGATTGGGGTACTCTCCTCCTCCGGCTTCCGAGTCAGGGTCTACTACATTGTATTTCTCCATCATCTTGCCGGTTGCTTTAAAAACCTGATCATTAATGGAAATCCATCTCTTTTTTAATTCTTTAGCGGTAGCATCAAAGCCATAATTACGAAGCCCCACATAGCTTAGGTATTGCAGCGGAGCCCAGCCATTCGGATAATCCCATTGCTGGCCGCTCTCGTGGAGAGAAGAAACCAGGCCTCCCTTTCTTAAGAAACTATTGACGATATGCTCGTGCACATGGTGTGCCTGCTCTTTGCTGGCAATTTTGAAAAACAGCGGGTATACACCTGCCAGCGACATGATTTCAGTGGACTTGTTCGATTCTATATCATGATCCATATAAAATCTCCTGTCATCATTCCAGAAATACTTGATCATGGCCCTTTTACGCTTCTCTGCCTTTTGAAGGAAGTAAGCCGAAGGCTCTGAAAAAGAGCTGTGCGCATACGCTTCCGATAAAGTTAGTTCAAGATCGTACAGCAGGCAGTTCAGATCGACAGGGACTATATCGGTTGTATGAATGGTTTCCATATTCGTCTCTTCTCTGAACCAACGGCAGGTAAAGTCCCAGCCAGATTCACAGGCTGCTCTTATATGCCTGTAGAGTGTTCCGGGCTCCACGCCATCCGGAGCTGCATGATGCGCCATTTCGACATCTTCCACATACGATTCAGGACGAGGGGCAGGAAGGTCATCCCAGTAACGGTTCAGAATACTGCCGTCGGGGAGCAGGACTACCCTGCGAAAACAATTCTCCCTATCCGAAAGGCGAAAGTACCCGTCCATCCAGTAGTTATATTCTTTCTGCATGTGGGGGAGATACTGCGTCAAGACATCCGGTCCGTCAATTTCAGCAAGAAGACGAATCATCAGGGCAAAAAATGGAGGCTGTGAACGTGTCAGGTAATAGCTTCGGTTTGCATTCGGAATATGTCCGTAGGCATCAATCATATGAGCGAAATTTTCTACCATGCCCCTTATCAGTTCATTCTCCCCGGCACATTGTAAGCCTAACATGGTAAAGTAACTGTCCCAATAATACAATCCTCTGAACCTTCCGCCAGGAACGATATAGGATCTGGGGACAGGCAACATGGAGCAATTTGTTTGTGAAGTGCGTGTGAGCAGGGGCCAAAGCTGCGTGATATGCTCCGTAACCGGCAGTTGCTGGTTACTTTCATAATCAGTTTTGATAGGGGAGGGGATTTCAAAATATTCACAGACAAAATCCTTCAGATCGAAGTCCTTTTGATGCTTTTCGATTTCGTATAAACTTAGAATTTCTTCCGGGGCACGCTTTGGAAAACAGTCTGCAAACGTGATGGAATCAGGAAAAACATGATTCATCTGCACATCGTGAAATAGCGGCCCAAATAACTGATCGGGTGGTAAAATGGCCGGAACTACACTGTAAATCTGTGGGGGCTCTATTGCTCGCATTTATTTTTGTTTTTCCCTATTCACGCAATTCTGGCTTTTAGGTTGAAATTTCATTGTATAAAGCTTTTAGCGTTGTGTAGGATTACCGCCGCTGGTGCGAGCTTGCAGCTCGTTCTATTACTTTAGCTGAAGGTATAGCTGTTTGGAAAAGAAAAAGCCCAAGTTGAAAACTCGGGCTAGGGTTTTAACTAAAGTTTATTTAAAACAGATGTAAATCTATGATACCTGTTATGATGTATACTGTTAGCATTGTTAATTTCGAGTTTGAACTGTTCCCAATATTCTGGAGAGACTCTACTTCTAACACCTACTAATGTTAATTCAATAAGTTTCTCTTCAAAATGCAGCCATTTCTCGTCTAATAATATTTCAGTACGGGCAGAGTTGAGGTTAATGTCACAGCTTCCTCCAATATTAATATTTAAAAGAGCGCTGATGGGCCAATGTACTTTAGCATGTTGATATATTTGCCCCGTCCATTGAGAAAATATTGACGTAGGAATTTCTATGCCATGTAATGCTAATTTTGATTTAGATTCTCTATAGAAAACAGGCAGTTCTTTAACTACTGTCCTTTGACTTATAGAATCCCACTCAAGAGAGTGTACTCTTTTAGAAATACGATTTATATCAACACTCCAGTGTGATTTCAATAAAAACTTTTCACCATCTACTTCAATCTCTTTAGGAGTCGAGTCTAAGTTTGCTACTGGTATTCCATTGTTCTCTAGAATTGCAACTACACATGCACCAGAAATTCCATCTTTACCATCAAATTCGATCCTAAAGTCTCTTATCTGTTCATCTTTTTGCAGCCAATAAGATTCTTCTTGACTATCAAATTTGATATGTTGTGGTGTTTGCACTGAATGTGTTCGACTTTCTCCAAAACAATCTATATGTATATCAAATGGTGGGAATGGAATGGTTTGAATTATATAATTAAAAATATTCTCAGTTTGAATGTAAGCCCAAGGATTATTCTGTTTCAACTGTAACTTAGTGGATGTACCTGGGAATCTTCTCGAACCATTTTTTATATAAAATATACTCTCTTGACCAACAACTGTGACTGATAACGGAGAGCCTGAGTTATGGGCTTCATAAAGCCTTTTAGTCTCTACTTCAATACTGTCCGCTACCATAAAACAAGATAGAATACCAATTCCGAATCTAGAGGTTGGTATAAATGATGATTTCAAACTTGATTTAAGATCTAAGAAATCACTAGATGTATAGTAGGAAGTTCCGACTTTAGAGTAATACTTGTCGATAATTTCTTGATCCATACCCACACCATTATCTTCAACTTCTAAAAATGAAATATTTGCTTCTTTATAGAACTTTATTGAGATCTTAGGTACATAACCATTATTGTCCCAACTTTCTTCCATTTTTGTGCGAAGCTTACAAGCATCTATAGAATTCTGAATCAATTCTCTTAAGGCGACACTAGGTTGGCTATAAAGCTTGGTGCCCATTAAGATATCAGTAATTTGCTCCTTATTAAGAGTAAACTTTGTATTACGATAAATATAAATAGGCTTTCCTGCTATATCTTTCTTAGCATTTATCTTAGACCTTTCAACATTGCTTGGTAACGGAATACGGTAATAATCAGGGAAAGGTATCCTTACTGAATCATGAAGATTATTAAGCACACCTGAGCAGGCCGACAATTCATAATCAATTAAATCGCAAAATTTTCGTATAGCTGCTTCTATAGCTGGATGAGAGCATGTTGCATTATATGCAATACGTTCACCTGAAATTGTCCAAGCTTCTACAGATCTATGTTTTGACCATTCAAGTAGAGAAACAGGATTTTTAACCGCTAAATGTGCAAATAATACTTTAGGTGTCCGTGTACCATCAAAATCTAAGATATCTGCCAATCTTAAAAGTAATCCTATAAAAGGAAGACAAATAAATACGTCCTGCCCAGCTACTAGAGAGTGATCTAAGTTTAGTAATTTAACAGCATCCTCATTATGACTTTTACATAATGATGCAAGTTCTGATGATAAGTCAAGATCTTTATATTTTATCTTGTCAATCCAATCTTTACTTAAAATGTCAACTACACGATCAGCATGAGTGATCCTAATATATTCACTAATTAGATATTTTTCAATTAATTCAGCCTTTGTATTTTCCCCTTGAGATCTTAGATAATTAATTTCATTAACTTGGATTTGCTTACCATTTCTAAAACGAAGAAATTTATTTCTTTCATTAAGTTCTTCACTAGTAGGGGTAGTTCCATTCCAGACGCCTAACCAACTTCTAACTTCATTTTCAGAAGGTGACATACCTATATCATGGAAGAAGGCTGTTAGGATTAGTAATGTTAACTCTGGATTTGAAAGTTTGTTCAGAGTTTCATCTGGTAATAATAATCCCATCAATCTAAGAACTCTAAAAAGATGTTCGCCATCATGGAGAGTAAACTCACCCATATATCTCAGAACTAGTTTGCTCCGGTGATAACAATAATGTACTGCTTCATGCACAAGGTTAATTAAACCTTGACTTCCATTGTCTAATCCTGTGTTATTGTTTTCTACTAATTTTAAGTATATTTTACTGTTATTAAGCCTTAGCCTAACTTCTTCTTGATAAGAATCTGAGATATTTTGCATTTGAATACTTATTTTATACAAAGTAAATAAATATTCATTTAAAGATATATTTTTTAAAAAATCAAGTGACTAATACATCTTCATTGAATTAGTGCAATAAATAATAATAGAAGATTCAAATCTAACTTACCACTTGCCCATCAACCTAGTTACTTTAAACCTTCCTGTTCGGGAAATTATACCTGCTGTTAGGGAGCACCTGGCGGCTAATCTCTATAGAACGGCAAAGCAGTCCCGGCACCAAACGTCCGGGACTGCTTTGTTTAAAAGGTACAGCGGCTCCCCTAATTTTGCTGTAGCTGCTATACTATACCTGCCTATACCTTAGCGCTTCCTGTTTTTGTGAAAGAAGCTCCACATAACTTCATTGATGTCAATATCGGAGGTCGTATTGCCCAAGGGATAGCCAATGTTAAAGGGCGCACTGCCCGGCCAGGTATGGCCCCCGTTTTCGACCGTAACCAGCGACACCGTAATGCCTTTGTCGCTTACTTCCTGAACCGTGACGGAGGTACTGTCCTTTTTATTCGCGTTCAGCACCTTTTTGCTTTCTTTCTGGCCAGCCAGTCCGTTGTGGGCCAGCCAATAGGTATAGGTAGCCGGGGCCGAAGCATAGGCATTGGCTTTTCCGTCGTATTTCACCACCTCGTCGGCAGTGCCGTGCACCTGCAGCACACTGATCCGTTTATCCGTTCGGTGATAAAACTTAACCGAGTCCGGCAGCGGGCCTCCAATAGAAGCGATGGCAGCAAAATCGTTTGGCATTTCAGCCGCCAGCCGGTGACAGAAGAAACCACCCCGTGACAAGCCGGTCGCAAAAATTGCTTTGTCATCGATCCGGTAGCTTTGTTTCAGGCTGTCGAGCAAGGCGCGTACGAAGCCCACATCGTTGGTGCCGTGCTGGTGCGACATATCAAAGCCTACATTCCAGTCCTGCTTTATACCCGAGGGGTATACCACAATAAAGTTGTGTTTATCGGCGGCGTCATTCATTCTGGTGTACAGCATTTGCTCGGCCACGGTCATGCCCCCGCCATGAAAATGGAACACCACCGGGAAGGCTTGCGTCGGGTTGGCCGCATAGGAGGCAGGCAGGTAGAGCAGGTACTTGCGCTTGGTACCTTCAAATTCGAAAGGTTTCAGTTGAGCAGAAACCGTGATAGCGGCAAGCAGTAGCGCCGCAGTAAAAAAGATTTTTAACATGATCGTAGGGTTTTTTTGACACAAATGAAGCGGGATCAGGTGTCGAAATCTTCCAGAATGATCATTTACCTATAGCAAATCGTGATTTTGGCAGTGTTAAGGGGGTAAGGAGCTGCAGGAGGTAGGGCTGTTTCGATCTGGACAATTCTCCCCTTGAGGGGAGCGCAGAGGGGTGTTTCATCCTAAGAAAACATGTTAAAATTTACTGTCATTCTGTAAAGAAACTTGGTGGAAGGGAGGTTAAGCCAATGCTATCTGCTACCAAGATCCTTACAGGATGACAAAAAAGATAGAATGAAACGGCACTACCAGCAGTGGTAAGCAACCCTAATTTTGCATGACTCTTTTGCGGTAAGCAGAAGGCGTTTCGTGCAGTTGTTTTTTGAAGGCGGTGTTAAAGCTGGTGATGCTGTTGAACCCCACCTCATAGGCGATGGCCGCAATCGTATTTTCACCGGATTGGCTGTGTTCCAGCAGTGCCTGCGCCTGCTTGATGCGGTACTGATTCACAAAGCCGTTGAAATTGGTGCCGGACCTGCTGTTGATCGCCATCGATATTTTTTGCGGACTTACTTTCAGCGCTTTGCTGAAGGTGCTTAGCGTCAGGTCCGGGTTCTTGTACAGCGCCTTGTCTTCCAGGAGCCGCTTCACTTCCTCGAAGATCTGGTTTACTTCCGCTTCAGACAGTGGTGTTGTTTTATACTTGGCTGCATCAAACGCTTCGATAAAGCCTTTTTTGATGGCCATAAAAGTCACCCCGTACGCAATAAAAGAATAGAGTATCGGCCCCAGGATGTAGGGTACGTCTTCGTCGAGCAGGTTGAGCACATAGACTACCCAGAGCGCCGCCAGCGCATAGGTGAGCGTGCGCAGCCATAGCACAGCGGCATCTGCGCTTCCGGTAGCGGCCCGGAATTTCTGTATCTGCTGGTGACTCAGGTATAGGTATACCAGGTAATGGCCATAGTAGACACAGAAAAGGAGCACAAACACAGGTATAGGGATGGCCTTCGCATTCTCCTTGTTGATGAAAAAGCTAAAGACAAACCCGACCAGGAAGGGGATGCCGTGCAGGAGGGCGCTATAGGTAAACCGGATCGATTTTTCGAGCACAGACCGGGTATAGAAGTAAAAGAGCGGCCCGATGAGCAGGAGGGAGGCGAGGCCTGCAAAGATGAGCTGCAGGTATACGCCGTCGACAAATTCCAGAAACAAGGACTTGCCGATACGGAAGGAGAGAATGAGCAACAGGACGCTCAGTATTTTATTCGAAGTGGCGAGTCCCTTTGGGTAAAACCAGAGAAAAACAGCCAGCACCAAGCCATGGAAAACACCTAGGCCACTGAGCAGAATAAGAATGATATGACCTGTAGACATGAGAGCAAATAAACAAAATTATTATGCTCAAAATCATTTTGCTTATGTTTTAAATTTTCTGCCTGGCGCTATACCTGCATCCCATCACCCGAGCTTGTATAGAATTGAAAACTAATGCCCTGTGCATTTGATCTCTTTTCAGAATCAACCGGAGCAGGAGGCTGTTTGGGAATCTGGAAAGGGCCTATTTCTCCTCTTCTTTTGTCGCCGCTTTAGCTGCTTCGGCTTCTATCCCTTTGTCGAAGGCTTTGAAGAAGGCGTGGCGCAGCACGTTGAATACCGTGGTGGAGATGTCGGTGTCAGGTTGGTTCACATTGCCGCTGATGGGGACTTTGGTGGCGATCTGGTCCCGGGGCTGGTTTTCGGCGGCTTCTACAAACAGGCCGGCAATAGCTTCCCAGGCTGTCCGTAAAATGCCCTCTTCTTTCACGTCCTTTTTCAGGTTCAGCACTTTCACGTTCTCAAAGAAGGGCTTCACGTAGCCATCCAGTTGGCCGTCTTTCAGCTTGAGTTCGCTGTACATGTCCATCTGGCCACGCTCCACATCAAACTTGCCATAGGCCTCTATAAAATCGTTGATGCGGGTCAGGTCTACCTTGGTGAGCTCCATGTTTAGGTCGAAGTCAGGAATCTCCTTGAGCAGGTTGGCTTTCATGTTCCCCTTCAGATTGCCGCCACCCACCGATTGTCCCGTTAGCCGCACCGTCGAAGGAAGCTCGTTGGCGGCATCTTCCACATTGGCCAGGTTATAGGCAACCAGCTGCATGTTGGATATGTGCAGGTCGATGAGTCTTTTCTGACTGAAGTCGAGGTAGGCCAGCTTTCCGTTGTTCACCACAAAGCGGTTGATCGTGATTGGCATCAGGTCCTTTACCACCGCCGTCCAATGTTCCCGGGTCGGCTCTTCTCCGGTTGACGTATCTGCTTTTGCTTCCACCACGTTCATCAGCGGCTCCTGCATCACGACCTCCCCAACCAGCTTTCCTTTAAACAGCGATTTCCACTCAATAGACAGGTCCGTTCGGGGGATTTTAAGAAAAGGGTACTTAGGATTGCCGCCTTCCTCTTCCAGCACCAGGTGATCGATGGCATAGGCACCTCTGTAAAGCGAGATGTCAATATCCTCGACATGTCCTGTATAGCCCGGCAGATCGTTCAGCGTTTTGTTCACATAGTCTTTCACCAGGTAGGGCAGTGCCACCCGGAAAGCGATCAGTACGAGCACAAGAAAGGCCGCTATCTTATATGATTTCCTGATGACCATAGCCGGTACGTAAATCTAGGTATACAACGGTACTTTACCATTTCTATACCTCCGTTTACGTACCGGCCTCTCTTCAGATTCTGATCGGGTATTATTCTGTAATGCTGCCCGGTTGGAGATGCTTGGATGTTATTTGCGGCGGGAGATCCTGTAAACAGCGCCATGTGAGAGGGAAACCAGATACAAGCTTCCATCCGGGCCTGTCTGGATGTCGGTGACGATACCAAAGCCTCTGCCAAACAGCAGGCTTTCGCTCTCTGTGATGGTCCATTTGTCCGGGTTATCAGCAACCCGGTCTTTTAAACGAGGGTCATCAACAGCTATCTTTCTACGATTACCGGTAAGGTTGAAATGGAAAAGGTGCCCCTCTTCCAGGAAATCCCTGGCACCACCCATGATCAGGTCTCCTCGATACTGTGGCCCGAGTGCGCGTCCTTCAATAAAGCCGATCCCACCTGGCGAAACTTCATACTTCCACGAGAACTCCGGATCGACATAAGTTGCACCCGGTAGCATAAATAAGCGGGAAAGAGCTTCTTCAGGTGTACTGGCTATATTTTCGGGAGACCAGCGGACCTGCTGCAGGCCGAAATACTGTGTGCTAGTCTCGATCTCCTTATACTGCGCGATACGTGATACAGGGCCCATAACCTGAATCCAGCCGCCGTTCATCCCTGGTATAACGCGGTTGAGTTCAGAGAAGGCATCATCACCGTTTTCCTGAAGCCAAAGGTTTCCTGAGAGTGGGTCAAAGGCCATGCCGAAGCTGTTGCGGTGACCATAAGAAAAGATCTTCTGAATGTTAGCGCCAACTTCACCGCCCATGGCTGCACCCACTGCATAAAAAGGATTGTTGGAGGGGGCTGCCCCGTTATCGGTCAGGCGCAGCACAACGCCGGACAGGTGCGCATCATCAGGTTCCGGACCGCCGAACTGGTCATCTTGCTGACCGGGGCCAAAAGGTCCGTGCTCCAGGTTCTGCAGCTGCCCGCGCCGCCCCAGATCGCCAATGAAAACATACAGCATGCCGTCAGGTCCGAATCGCATAACGCCACCATCGTGGTTGCCACGCTCTGGCTGCCCGGCATCCTGCTGTATGGCCCGTATCCTGATGATGTTGTTCGCCAGTGTGAGGCTGGTGCCGTTCCAGTGGAAGCGGTCAACTCTGTTGCCGAGCAGTGGGGTAGCACTCAGCGCATTGGTATCATCTCCGGTAGTGCTTTCGGTCCAGTACAGGTATACACTGCCGTTACTTCGGAAGTTAGGGTGCAGCGCGATGCCAAGAAGCCCCCGTTCCGAGGCAAAGTTAACCGCCAGATCGAGCACGGTGCTATGTGCCTGGCCGTTTTTGATGCGCTTCACCTGCCCTGTATTCTTCTCAAGAACCAGCATGTCATTTTCGCCGATAAAGGCAAAACTGATGGGTGTGATCAAGTGCGTGACGACAGGTCTTACCCGCAGGTTATTATCCACCAGGGTCGGGTTGAATTCGCTATGAATAGCTTCGGTTTCTGTTACTTCGAATTCTTCAAGAACAGGATCATCATGGCAGGATGTGGCCAGCAGTAAAAAAGCGGCCAGTAAAATTAAATGGTAGGATGGTTGAAATGTTTTCATAGTTCCTATAGTTAAATTGTTGAATATTATTGAATTGCTAAGTCATGGTCTGACGTATTGTTTTCAGGTAATTTCTTTTTAGGCAGTCAGATCAGAATTAGCTGCCTGTTAGATGCCGGACAGCCTGTAAAGGTTACAAATTGGGCAGGGAAATTAGAGGGTAGGTAAATCTGATTAAGTTGAGCTATTTATACCTGTTTTTTATAGCTTTATACCTGAAGCCGCTGATTGCAGGTATAGCATATAGCAGCAGCTGCAGTCATAAGCGGAAAACATCCCACCCCAGGTATGGAAGAGTTAAAAGCAGGCAGTTTTTTCGGGCAAACGAACAGGATCTTTCACCTGGACGGCATCCTGCTGACCGACACCGAGTACACGCTTGAAAAAGTGGACTGGCACTACCACGAGAACGCCTATTTTACCTTTATCCTGGCCGGTCATATCCTGGAAGGCAATCGCAAAGAAAAGTACCACTGTGCCCCCGGATCGCTTCTTTTTCACAATTGGCAGGAGCCGCATTACAACATCAAACCAAAGGGCTATACCCGTGGCTTTCACCTCGAAATTCAGAAAGAGTGGTTTCAGGAAGTGCTGCCTGACCGGGAAGCGGCAGAGGGAAGTCTGCAGATCGATAACCCGGCGGTGAGGCTCCTGTTTTACCAGATCTTCAAAGAAACCAAAATGCAGGACACCCTGCTATACCCGGCCGTCGAATCACTTTTGTTACAAGTATTTACGACACTGCTCCCGCAGGAAAATAAAGTTTACAAAAACCCGCCCTGGGTAGCCCGGCTCAAAGAACTTTTGCACGACAGCTACCCGGACCCGCTCTCCTTAAAAGCGCTTGCTGCCGAAGTGAACATTCACCCGGTGCATTTATCAAGGGACTTCCCGAAGTACTTCAACTGCAGCCTCGGTGATTACATCCGGAAGGTCAGGACAGAAAAATCCTTTTCCCTGTTCTATGACAAAGGGCTCTCCCTGACCGAAATCGCTTTGCAATGCGGCTTTTCAGATCAAAGCCATTTCACCCGCAGCTTCAAGGCATTGAATGGGCTCACCCCCTCAGCTTTCCGGAAGATCATGCTGGAACGTTAATATCATTCTATTTTTGTGTTGCGGCCTGCTGTAATATTGCAGCATCACAAACCAATCTACTATGAAAAGAGGTCTTCTACTGTTCCTGCTGATCGCCAGCTTTCCGGCTGTATTCGCCCAAAGCCCCACCAAAACAGACGATGGTATACCTGTTGCAGCGCCAAAGACAGTGCATATCAACGCTGAAAAGCTAAAGGAATTGGACAGCGCCATCAGCAGCGATCAATTCAAGAACATCACCAGTGTGCTGATTGCCAGAAACGGGAAGTTAGTGTACGAAAAGTATTACCAGGGCTTTGCCGACAGCTCGCTTCACGATACCCGGTCCGCCACCAAAAGCGTCACCGGACTCCTGATCGGCCTGGCGATTGACAACAAAATGATCCCTTCCGAAAAGACCACCGTCACGCGCTACTTCAAAGACAAAAAGCCTTTCCAAAACCCCGACCCCCGGAAAGAAAAGATCACGGTTGAAGATTTGCTAACTATGAGCGCGCTGCTGGAGTGCGACGATGACAACCAGTACTCAAGGGGCAATGAGGAGAGGATGTACCTGATAGAAGACTACTATCGCTTTTACCTGGACCTGCCCGTCAGAGGCTATGCCGGCTTTGCGAAAAAGCCTGAAGACTCCCCCTATGGCAGAAGCTTCAGTTACTGCACGGCCGGCACCGTGTTGCTGGGAGGCGTGCTGGAGAGAAGCACCAACATGAAGGTGGATGCCTTTGCAGACAAATACCTGTTTGGGCCACTGGGCATCTCAAAAACGGCCTGGCAGACAACACCTATGGGCACGCCGATGACAGGCGGAGGCCTGGGCTTAAGAAGCCGGGACTTACTGAAACTGGCCATTTTAATGCAGCAAGAGGGCAAGTGGAACGGCATGCAGATTGTTTCCAGCAGCTGGATTCGGAAGTCAGCTGCCACGCAGGCGCACGTGCGTGAGTTTAATGGACAGAACTACGACTACGGCTATCTACTCTGGCAACAGCAGTTTGGCCAGGATAAGAAGTACGCCGCCTACTACATGTCCGGCAATGGCGGCAGCAAGATCGCCATCATCCCCGAACTTGACCTCGCCATCGTCATCACCAGCACCCTCTACGGAAGCTTCCAGGGCCACCTGCAAACAGAGAAGATCCTGTCGGATTATATTGTCGCGGCTGTGGGGGAGTAGGGGAAAGAGATTTTGGGTTGTGCTAAGTTTAGTCCCGAATAAGCCAAATGCCATATGTCACGTAAATGACAGGAAAGTGACGCAAGACTAGTTGGATTACTACCGTAGCTTAGGGTTTTAATCAACATATCTAAAAGAAAAGCAGCATGTCAAAATCAATCCTGCTCTTACTTCCGGCCATACTTCTTGGCAGCACTGCTTTGTTTGGGCAGGCCCTGAAAATTCAGCAACTAGATGGTAGCTACATAGCGGGCCAGGAGATAGATCAGGTTGCAAAGCGATTGATGGACACCGCACATGTAACTGGATTGGGCATCTCGATTTTGAATAAAGGCGAAGCTGTGTACCAGAAGGCTTTTGGGTACAGCAACTATGATACGAAAGATACTCTGAGCAGCAACACCATTTTTTACGGGGCTTCCCTGAGTAAAGCCGTTTTCGCTGTGCTGGTGATGCAGCTTGTAGAAGAAGGAGTAATTGAACTTGATACCCCGCTCCAAAATTATCTCCCAAAGCCGCTTCCGGATTATAAATTTAAGAAAAGCTGGCGTGGATATCGTCACCTGAAAGGCGATACCAGGTATAAGGTCCTTACAGCACGCATGTGCCTGACGCATACCACTGGCTTCCCGAATTGGCGTTTTTTAACAGATAGTGGCTTCGATTCTAAGGGCAAGCTGTACTTTCAATTTGAACCCGGCACCCGATACAGTTACTCCGGAGAAGGGCTGAGCCTACTCCAGTTTGTGCTGGAGCAAGTAACGGGAAAGGGACTGGAAGATATGGCGCAGGAACGCATCTTTAAGCCGCTGGGTATGACCCGGACCAGCTATATCTACGTGTGGCAACCGGGGCTGGAAAAGCAGTATGCCTATGGACATGACAATAAACAGCGCGTACTCCCAAAAGACGAGGCGGATGATGCCGGTGCAGCAGGCAGTTTAGGCACTACACTGGCAGATTACACGAAATTTTTAACTGCTTTACAGAATCAGAAACTGCTGAAAAAAGAATCCATGCAGGCGCTCTTTACGCAACAGTTTGCTATAAAGAGCAAACGGCAATTTGGACCTGATGCGAAAATTGATACAAATGAGAACAGCAGCATAGACTTAGGCTATGGCTTAGGATGGGGTGTGCTCAAATCCCCTTACGGTGTGGGAGCTTTCAAAGAAGGGCATTCAGAAGGCTACCAGCACTATTCTATTATTTTCCCGGAAACGGGCACAGGGATTTTGATACTGACAAACAGCGACAACGGGGAAAGCATCTTTAAAGAATTACTGGAAAAAACGATTGGAGACACCTTCACGCCATGGCAATGGGAAAATTATATCCCCTATGATTTTAAAAAGTGACTGATAAGCTACTGTAATTCCGCCTCCGCATACCGCCAAAGAGGAGAATTAGCTACTTTCTCGTAATTTTAAGGTTCTGTATCATCGGCAAGCAGACTCGTATACCTCATACAGGAAGAAAATACAGGTATAATTTCCTCACCACGAGAGGGGATTGCCAATTGAAAACTCCGTAGGTACAGTAAATAAAAACTCCAAACTCATTAACGCTCAATCTCCATTGCCTTTCAACCCCTTCACCATAGACTTACCCGTTCGGGAAATCATACCTGCCGTGAGAGAGCATCTTTCGGCGCAGAACACGCTTATTGTCAACGCTCCTCCCGGAGCCGGTAAAAGCACTTTGCTGCCGCTGGCGATACTCGGCGAGACCTGGCTCAAAGATCAAAAGATCATCATGCTGGAGCCCCGGCGCCTGGCGGCTAAAACCATTGCTGAGCGCCTGGCGCAGCTACTGGGCGAGGAGGTAGGCCAGACTGTCGGCTATCGCATCCGGTTTGAGAACCGCATTTCGGACAAGACCCGCATAGAGGTCGTGACCGAAGGCATTCTCACCCGCATGATCCACAGCGACCGTTCGCTCACAGGTATAGGCATCGTAATCTTCGACGAGTTTCATGAGCGCAGCATCCACGCCGATGTGGCCATGGCCCTGAGCCGGGAGGCGCAGCAGGCGCTTCGTCCGGACCTGCGCATCATGGTGATGTCGGCCACGCTGGATATGCCCCAGCTGACGAGCCTGCTGCAGGCCCCTGTAGCGCAAAGCATGGGGCGGCAATATCCGATCGAGACCTTCTATACCGGCGACGCCGACGACCGCATGCTGCCTGAAATGACAGCCAAGGTGGTGGTGCAGGCGGCCAGGGAGCAGGAGGGTGATATACTTGTGTTCCTGCCCGGCGAAAACGATATCCGCAAAGTAGAAGAACTCCTGCGCCGGCAGCTGCGCGATTTCAGGATACACCCGCTGTTCGGGATGCTGCCTTTCGGCAAGCAGTACGCCGCCATCATGCCCGACCGCGAAGGCAGACGCAAAGTGGTACTGGCCACTAGTATCGCCGAGACCAGCTTAACCATTGAAGGCATTTCAGTGGTGGTGGACACGGGCTTTGGCAAGACCTCCCGCTTCGATCCGAAGTCGGGTTTGTCGCGCCTCGAAACCGTGCGCATCTCCAAAGACGCCGCCGATCAGCGGGCCGGTCGCGCCGGTCGTCTGGGGCCCGGTACCGCTTACCGCATGTGGAGCAAAACCACGCAGGAGCGCATGGCCCCGCACCGCACGCCCGAGATCATGGAAGCCGACCTGGCCAACCTGGTGCTCGACATGGCGCAGTGGGGCATCACGGACATCCGCGGCCTGACCTGGCTGAACCCGCCGCCGCGCGCTGCCCTGCAATACGCCACCGAGATGCTGCACCAGCTGCAGGCGCTCGAGCATGGCCGCATCACCGAGCACGGCAAAAAAATGCACGCGCTGCCTTGTCACCCCCGGATCGCGCACATGCTGCTCAAAGCCGAGGAAACCGACCAGGTGGCGCTGGCCAGTGATATTGCCGCCATCCTGGAAGAGCGCGACCCGCTGGACCGCAACGCCGGCATCGACATAAACTTAAGAATAGAAGCCCTCCGCAGGTATAGAAAAGAGCAGGGGCAGGGGAAGAAATTCGGCAAGATCGAGAAAGTAGCCCGCTCGTACCGCTCGCTGTTCAGCATAGAGCCTGATAATGGCAGCTTCGACGACTACGAAACCGGTGTGCTGCTGACGCACTGCTACCCGGAGCGTATCGCCTATGCCCGCCCCGGCAACAATGCGCAGTTCCAGTTGGCAAGTGGTCAGTATGCTTCCGCCGGTCACCGTGACGATCTGGCGCATGAGCCCTGGCTGGCCATTGCCCACCTGCATGCAGGTACGGGCGATAACCCCGGCCGTATTTTCCTGGCCTCGCCGCTTAACCCCCGCGACCTGGCTCCGCTCGTAAAGCAACAGGAAAGTTACCACTGGGACCTGAACGACGGCGAGCTCACCGCCTCTATGGATACCCGCATCGGTAGCATCGTGCTCCAAAGCAAGCCGCTGCCGGCTCCCGACGAGAAGCACCGCGTACCGGCCATTTCCGAGGCCGTTAAACTAGAAGGTGAGCACCTGCTGGACTTCAACCACGAGGTCACGCAGTGGCAAAACCGCGTGCTAAGTTTAAGAAAGTGGCGCCCTTCAGAATCCTGGCCCGATGTGAGCACCGCTACTCTGCTCATGACCAACTGGGATTGGCTGCGGCCATACCTGGCTGACATCGAGCACCCGGATGAACTGATGGAGCTGGAGCTGCTGCCGATCCTCGAAACCAAGTACCTGAACGAGTCCCAACGGGCCAGGCTGGAGGTGTTGGCCCCATCCAGTATCACTTTGCCGGATGGATCGGATATCGACCTGACCTATCATGCAGATGGGAGTCAACCGAAGCTGGAGATCCGGCTGCAGGATGTGCTGGACTGGGAAGAAAGCCCGACCGTAGACGAAGGCGAAATGACCGTAGAGTTGGCCCTGCTGAGTCCGGAGTTAAAGCCGATCACGACCGTATCGGACCTGGCGAGTTTTTGGAAAGGGAATTATAGGGTGATCAAAAGACAGCTGGAGGTGGTGTTTCCGGAAGTTGATTGGGAGCGGGGAGCTTAGGAGTTTGAGAGTTGGGGAATTAGAAAGTTAGAGACCACGAAACTGTTTCATTCTCTTTTTTTTGTCATCCTGGAAGGATCTTGTGGGCCAGTTGCATAGGCTTTCCTCCTTTCTACCAAGATTCTTAACAGAATGACAGAAACTGTTTCAGGCCTGTTTTCTAAAAAAATATAGCTTTGCCCATTCCATAAACCAAAAGAGACGCAGTTAATGCGTCTCTTTTGGTTTATATACCTCTTACCCCTGTCTCTAAACTGCTTTCAGTTCTCTATGATCTAACTCCTCCTTCTCGTCAGCGCCGATGGCTTTATTCCAGTCGCCGGCGTTCTTTATACCTAGTTTATCAGGGTCAAAGGTTGGGTCGAGGCCGGCTTTGCGCTGGGCCAGGTAATCTTGCAGGGTGCGTAAGGCAGGCTTGCGCAGCAGGAAAATGGCGATCACATTCAGCCAGGCCATGATACCCACACCGATGTCGCCCAACATCCAGGCTGATTCTGCCGTTTTCACTGAGCCATAGAAGGTAGCGGCGAGTATAAACAAGCGAAGCGCCCAGAGCATCCATTGTTTGTTTTTGGTGTTCAGGTAGCTCAGGTTGGTTTCGGCAATGTAGTAGTAGGCCATGATGGTGGTGAAGGCAAAGAAGAACAGCGAAATGGCGATAAAGCCGCTGCCCAATGCAGGGAAGTGGGAGCTCACAGCCAGCTGCGTATACTCCGGGCCGAATGGCACACCCGGCAGGTTCTCCACCAGAAAGCCGCCCTCCGGATTGACCACATTGTATTGCCCTGTAAAGAGGATCATGAAGGCTGTAGCCGTACAAACGAAAAGCGTGTCGACGTAAACAGAAAATGCCTGCACCAGGCCCTGCTTGGCAGGATGGCTTACCTCGGCCGCGGCCGCTGCATGTGGCGCCGTACCCTGACCTGCTTCGTTTGAGTAGATGCCACGTTTCACACCCCAAGAAATGGCCATGCCAAACACACCGGCAAAAGCAGGCTCCAAATCAAATGCAGAACTGATGATGAGGCTGAACACCGCAGGAACTTCCGAAATATTCATCAGGATGATCACCACCGACATCAGGATATAGGCACCCGCCATAAAGGGTACCACCACCTGCGCCACGTTGCCGATGCGCTTCACGCCGCCTACAATAATAAGGGCCAGCAGCAAGGTAACGGCACCACCCGTATAGGCCACCGGTATCTGAAAGGCATTGCTTACCCCGGAGGCTATGCTGTTGCTTTGCACGCCCGGAAGGAACAGGGCCATACTGATAATGGTCGCTACAGCAAACAGCACCGCATACCATTTCACGCCAAGTCCTTTTTCGATGTAGAAGGCCGGTCCACCTCTGTACTGGCCATTTTTCACCTGCTTATAGATCTGGCCCAGTGTGGCTTCTATAAAAGCAGAGGAACTGCCCAGGAAAGCGATCACCCACATCCAGAACACAGCACCCGGGCCACCCATCGCAATGGCAGTGGCAACACCGGCAATGTTACCTGTGCCGACACGTCCGGCAATGGCTACTGTAAAAGCCTGAAATGAACTGATACCCTTTTGGGACGACTGCCCCCTGAAGAGCAGGCGCAGCATTTCACGGAGGTAGCGTATCTGCAGAAATTTGGTGGCGATGGAGAAGTATACACCTGCCCCAAGGCAAAGTATGATCAGTGCATTGCTCCAGACGATGTCGTTTACCGAGCTGATGAAGTTTTCCATGGGGTGATGGTGGGGTTAAGTCTTGTAAAGTATAGTTTGAAAACCTGTTTTTATATAAAATAAGGCTTTCTGCAGTTTAAATTAAACAGAAAATTTCAAAAGTGAAGGCTTTATCCCCTGGTATTCTTTCCGGCGCAGGTGGGTTTTAACAGAAATTACTGCATGTAAGCGTAGCATGAATTCCTCACGCTGAGAGGTATAGCAAATAAAAAAGGGAGCCAAAGCCAAAGCCCGGACTCCCTTATGACAGTCAAAAAAACAGTCATCCCTCACACCCTAAACTTTCCTTTCCAACCGGAAGAACTTCCTAGAGATCGGGATCAGCATGGCACCCGCCAGGGCGAAGGTGACGAAAGCGAACTTGAGGTTAAAGGCGTGGGCCAGGTAACCGATGAGTGGCGGGCCCATAAGCATACCCACAATGCCGAACGTCACGATCATGGAGATGGCGATGCCGGGCGAATACTTCTTGGAGGCGCCCGCCAGCGTGTACGTCATCGGTATAACGGAAGCCGTGCCGAAGCCTACCAGTGAGAAGCCCACCATGGCAGGCCAGAAACTCGGAAACAGAATGGCTAGCGTAATACCCGAGAAAATGAGGCTGGCACTGAGCACGTAGGTTTTCTCCATGCCGATTTTCTCGATGATCCGATCTGAAACGAACCGCGAAAGCGCCATAAACGACATAAAAATGAGATAGCCCGCGGTAAACACCTCTACGCCCACCACCTGCTGGAAATAAATGCCGCTCCAGTCGAACATGCCACCTTCGCATACGGCCGCAAAAAATACGAGCAGCCCCAGGTATAGGATGTACGGATCGGGCTTGCCAAGCGTGAGCTTATTGCCCGTCGTGGAGCGGTCGTTGCGCAGCAGGTATGGGAAGGCGCCCAGCACCATGAGCGTCGTGGTGATAGAGACGGCTACCAGGTGCGGCACGATCGTTATGCCAAGCGATACCAGCAGTGTGGTAACGCCGACACCTACAATGCCGCCTGTGCTCCAGAGACCGTGGAAGGCCCCGTTTATTTTGCGGTCGTAGAGTTTCTGCAGCGTAATGGCCTGTGTATTGATGGCGATGTTAAATACACGCATACTCAGCGAGAACAGAAATAAGGCCACCACCAGGGCAAATGGTGTGGCGGCTATCCCGATGAGCGAGAGCGAAGCGGCGTTCATGACCATGGCCACAATCAAAGGAAAACGACTGTCGAACCTGGTCACAAGCCAGCTTGACAAAGGCAAGCCGATAAGCGAGCTCACCGGCATGGTCAGCAGGATGCTGCCCAACTCGGCCTCGTTCAGGTGAAGCTTGGAAACAATGGTGGGGATGCGGGATGCCCAACTTGAAAAATTGAAGCCGGAAAGAAAGAAAAATATGCTGAGTGAAAGCCTGTTCGTGGTAATAGAATGCATTGCGGTAAAATAAAGGTGCAAGTTGCTAAAAAATAAAGCCTTTAGATACGTTTAATCTTTCTTTTCAATGAATGCTCATAATAAATTGCGTCTTTTTTTCAGCTGAACAAAGCAGTATAGGATGCTTAGAGCCCTATTAGCCTTGTTAATCTCTCTGCTAAAATGATTGAGGCTTTAGAAGGAGAATCCGTACTTGAACAGAGTCTTTGGAGTAGCCTGGTAGAAACGCAAAATGTTAACAAAACTTGTCAGGAAAGAGTACATGTTATTGCTGGCAGGAAAATGCAACACTTTCCAGCGCTGATTCGCTTTAGCAATCTTACGTCACAGAAAAAAACAAAAGGAAGATGATTCAAAAGACCTATCTCAAAACCAAAGACCAGTGCAAAGTGAAATTTACAATGAGCCTGGCAGATGCGGAAAGAGTGGAAATACTGGGGCTGAATGGCGATTGGAACACACCGATCAAGATGAGCAAGAAAAAAGGCGGTATATTCGAGTGTGTGCAGACACTCCCGCGCAATACCCAGCACGAGTTCAAGTACCTCGTAGACGGTGCTGAATGGCGCAATGATCCGGATGCTGACGGAGAAGCCCCCAATGAGTATGGCGGCACCAACACCCTGCTGGTCCTGTAAGCAGCAATTCCCTTAAAAAGCAGATCTTTTTAGTTGTTTATACCTGAAATGTAGGAGGCTATTTCTTCCTCCTTGTCCTGCATGTGCTCGTAGGCAAACTTCTGCAGCACATCGCAGGCAACCTTGTCGATCATGCCAAAGATGCGCGCTTCGCTGATCACTTCCTGGTTCCAGTCAGAGGCAATGACCAGGATGGCCTGCTCGTTATAGGGTGTGAGATCCAGCAGGTCAGCGGTGAGATTGGGTGAGGGCCATTTGCCGGCTGCAATGCTGTACAGGCCCGGCTCCCAGCGGGGTGGGCTGTGCTTCAGGTCTGGCGCCGGATTGAAATAGCCATTTTCTACAGTTCCTATAAACAAAACATTCGCTTTGTTCAGGGTAGTTGGTACGAGCGTCCTGGGGTCTGGCAAAACGGTGCCGGCTTCCTCCAGCGTTTCTTCTGCATCATTCATGGCTACACATACTGCTTGGGATAGCAGATGGTTTTACGGTTCACAAACGAATACCTGCACCCGCTGTATGGAGTTGACGCCGTAGCCGCCGTAGTTCCATACCTCGTCGCTGTCGATTGGCTGCACATTTCCGGCCGAGTCCGTGGCGCGGCAGCAGATCTCGTACTCTCCCGGCTCCTGTACTTCCCACTCATATTCCCAGGGTGTCCAGGCAAACTCTCCGATCGGTGTTTTAAGCCGGGCATCTGCCCAGGTTTTGCCGCCATCCCAGCTAAACTCTACCTTCGTGATAGATCCCCAGCCTGACCAGGCTTTGCCCACTATCGTGGCTTTGCCAGTGATGACGTATCGGTTACGCTGCACCAGGTCCGGCATGCCCGGAGGCGCCATGGTGGAGTTGACGTTAATTTTAGTAACCGGTGTGCCCGGATCGTCTTTCGCGTCTTTGTACCAGAGGTGGTCGGTCACTTTGCTGGCTAGTTTGGCGACTGGGTTTCGTGGCTTTTTGTAGCGGTACTGGATCGCCTGCTGCACCCCTTTAAAAGGCTCGGTAATGACGGTGATCGACTTAAGCCACTTCACCGAAGTCATGCCATACCAGTTAGGCACGATAAGGCGCAAGGGGAAACCGTGCTGTGGTGGCAGGGGCTGCCCGTTCGCCTCATACACCAGCATCACTTCCTCCCGCATGGCCTCTGCCAGTGGCAGGCT
Source organism: Pontibacter sp. LHS1 (assembly GCF_058932855.1). Taxonomy (NCBI): domain Bacteria; kingdom Pseudomonadati; phylum Bacteroidota; class Cytophagia; order Cytophagales; family Hymenobacteraceae; genus Pontibacter; species Pontibacter sp. LHS1. The sequence continues at coordinate 4,651 of NZ_JBZYWF010000012.1, read as the reverse complement.
GCGTTCGAAATTATGCTCAAAGCCCTGGTCAAAGCCACGGTCATGTCCTGTGAAAAGGATCTCGAGCGTATCATCCAGGAGCCCGGCTTCCTCCAGTATGCCGCGCAGCGGCGTGCCTGTCCATTCGTAGCAGCCGATCGACTCGTCTTTCCAGGGCCAGACAATAGGCCGGGGGAAGAGTTTTACGCGGCCGGTGCCACCGCACTCCATCATCACAGGTATGGTTTTTCTGGGACGGCTCTTGATGTCTTCCAGCGTCAGGGTCAGTTCTTTTTCAACAGCGCCACCTATTTTGATGGTGTAGTGCTCCGCCTTCAGTTGCGGTATGTCAAAGTGGATGAGCAGGTAGTGCATACCCAGTGGGGTGATATCCCATTTTACCCCTTCGGGATGATGTCCGTGGTTACGTAATGCCAGCACGATTTCTTCGCGGGTATAATCCGTGCTGGTACTCACATCAGGCATCGCCTCATTCTTGTCCATGGCCAGTGGTTCACACCCGGCATGCTCCCGCGACTCCGTATCCGATTGATCCCAGGCAGGGGCAAATTCATATCCTTCCGGTTGTTTGTATTCCTTGTGGTCTTTTGTTTTCATAGCGTTTTGGTTTATGCTGGAACGTTAGGCTGCCTCAATCACAGGGAGGGGGCTTCTATATGGTTACGGCCAGTTTTTGAGAGGGGTTTGTTTTGTTATATGGAGGCTTGGTAAAACAACATGTGCAGCGGCAGCTAAAACCTTTGGCTTTTTCCAACTTATGTGGTGTGGGAGCGTAAATCTGTTCTGTTTCATGTTGAAACACATACCCGGTCATGCTGCCTGCTGTCAAGCCAGCCTGCTATACCTTAAAACACCTACACAATGGAAAAACAAACTCCCCCCTTACCGCCTATGCAACCAGTCATGCTCCGCATCAATGGCAAAGAGCAGCGCCTGGAACTGGCTCCCTGGACTTCCCTGCTTGATGCCCTGCGCGAGCACCTGCACCTGACCGGTACGAAGAAAGGCTGCGACCACGGCCAGTGCGGCGCCTGCACCGTGCTTGTCGACGGCAAGCGCATCAACTCCTGCCTGACGCTTGCCGTGATGCAGGAAGATAAAGAGATCACCACCATCGAGGGGCTTGCCAGAGATGGTGAACTGCACCCGGTGCAGCAGTCCTTCATCGACCACGACGCCTTCCAGTGCGGTTATTGCACACCGGGGCAGATCTGTTCAGTGATCGGGCTGGTGAACGAAGGCAAGGCCAAAACGATGGATGATATCCGGGACCTGATGAGCGGGAATGTCTGTCGCTGCGGTGCTTATGTGAACATTGTGAAAGTGGTGCAGGAAGCACTGGAAAGGAGCGAAGCCCGATGAGACCCTTCACCTATACCCGGGCGACGGATGTACAGAGCGCTGTACGGGAAGTAACTTCCCATACCCAGGCAAAATTCGTAGCAGGCGGCACCAACCTGCTCGATCTGATGAAGATCGACGTAATGGCCTCGCAGCACCTCGTGGACATTACCCGCATCGCCCTCAAGAGCATTGAGGAAACAGAAGACGGCGGTCTGCGGCTGGGTGCGCTGGCAACGAACAACGACACTGCCTACCACGAGCAGGTGGAGAAGCGTTACCCGCTGCTCTCACACGCGATACTGGCAGGAGCCACCGGTCAGCTGCGCAACATGGCTACCGATGGAGGCAACCTGCTGCAGCGCACCCGCTGCTATTACTTTTACGATACGCAAACACCCTGCAACAAGCGCGAGCCCGGCTCCGGCTGTTCCGCCATCAAAGGCTATAATCGCGACTTAGCTATACTTGGCACCAGCGAGCACTGCATCGCCACACATCCATCAGACATGGCTGTGGCCCTGGCGGCGCTGGAGGCCAATGTAAACGTCACCGGTCCGAATGGCGACCGTACCATCCCGTTAGCTGATTTCCACCGCCTTCCCGGCGATACCCCGCACATCGACACTAACCTGCAGGAAGACGAGATTATTACCTCCATCGACCTGCCCGCTAAAGGCTTTGCCGATCACTATACCTACCTCAAACTCCGTGACCGTGCCTCCTATGCCTTTGCCATTGTATCGGTAGCCGCTGCCCTTGAACTGGACGGCGATACGATACGGGAAGCACGCATTGCCCTGGGCGGTGTGGCGCACAAGCCCTGGCGCAAACCAGAGGCTGAAGCCTTGCTGCAGGGACAGCAGGCAACGCGGGAGAATTTCTGGAAAGTGGCAGAAGCCTACCTGGAAGGAGCGAAAGGTTATGGTGATAATGATTTCAAAATAGAGCTGGCAAAGCGCGCCATTGTGCGGGCGCTGGAGCAGGCTTATAACATGGAGGGAGCAGCATGAAAACTGATCATATAGGCAAAGACAAAAACCGTGTAGACGGCCGCGCCAAGGTAACAGGCGAAGCAAAGTATGCGGCTGAGTTTCCGGCAGAGAAGCTGGCGTACGGAGTAGTGGTCAGCAGCGCCATCGCCAAGGGAAAGATCAAAAGCATTAACGCCAGCAAAGCCCTGGCGCTGGACGGGGTGCTGCAGGTGTTCAGCCACGAAAACCGCCCCGGCTACATGTGGCTCGACAAAAACTACAAAGACGATGATGCACCTCCAGGCTCACCTTTCCGTCCGCTTTATGACAATGAAGTGCAGTTCAGCATGCAGCCGATTGCCCTGGTCGTAGCCGAGAACTTTGAGCTGGCGAGGTATGCCGCTATGCTGGTAGAGGTAGCCTATGAAGAAGATGCACACGACACTGACTTTGAAACCAACCTGGAGAATGCCTATGAACCAGAAGAGTATAAAGCTTCTGAGCCACCCAAGCCACGCGGGGATGTAGAGAAGGCCCTGGCAAATGCCGCCGTTCGCCTCCAGGAGGAATATACCCACCCGGCCGAGCACCACAACCCGATGGAAATGCATGCCAGTACCGCCGTGTGGGAGGGAGACGGTCGCCTGACCGTGTATGATAAGATACAGGGTGTGCAGAACAGCCAGCAGTACATCGCCAGCGCCTTTGGCATGGCAAAGGAGGAGGTACGGGTGATCTCGCCTTTTGTGGGTGGTGCTTTTGGTTCAGGTCTTCGTCCGCAGTACCAGCTGTTTCTGGCTGTGCTGGCGGCCCGTGAACTGCAGCGCTCGGTGCGGGTGGTGCTCACCCGCCAGCAGATGTTCTCCTTCGGCCACCGCCCCAAAACCATGCAACGCTTTACATTAGGTGCCTCTGCTGACGGCAAGCTCGAAGCCTTGCAGCAGGAGGTATACGGCGAAACCTCCAAGTTCGAAGACTACAGCGAGGATGTAGTGCTCTGGCCGGGTGTGCTATACCCAACCGAGAACGCAAAGCTGACGCACAAGCTGGTGGCGCTGGATGTGTATACCCCGCTCGACATGCGGGCACCGGGTGGTACCACCGGCATCTATGCCCTGGAGTGCGCGATGGACGAACTCGCCTACAAGGCAGGTATAGACCCACGGGAGTTCAGAATGAAAAACTACTCCGAGAAAGACCAGAACAAAGACAAACCTTTCTCGAGCAAGGAGCTGCGGGAGTGCTACCGCCAGGGAGCTGAGAGATTCGGTTGGTCCAAACGAAAGATGGAGCCGCGTTCTATGAAGGAAGGTCACCAACTGATTGGCTGGGGATTTGCCCAAGGTGCCTGGGAAGCGAATCAGGCCGAGGCCAGCGCCAAAGCCGTGCTCCACAAAGACGGCAAACTCACCGTCAGCAGCGCCACCGCCGACATCGGCACCGGTACCTACACCGTCATGACCCAGATCGCCGCCGAAGCACTGGGGCTGCCGCTGGAGGATGTGACGTTTAAGCTCGGTGATTCTGACCTGCCAAAGGCACCCTTGGAGGGTGGATCTAAAACCGTAGCCACTGTAGGTTCTGCCGTAAAAAAAGCCTGTGAGCAGGTGCAGGAAAAACTTCTGAAACTGGCGCAGCAGCAGGCGGATTCGCCACTGGCAAATGCAAAGCCGGAGGAGGTAAGTTTTACAGAAGGCCGGATCAGCCTGAAGAGCGACTCATCCAAGGCTTTTTCTATTACTGATTTACTGCAGCAAAGTGAGAAGGATAGCATAGAAGGAGAGGCCTCCACGAAGCCGGACGAGGAATACAAAAAATACTCCCGCTACGCCCACTCCGCTGTGTTTGCCGAAGTGAAGGTCGACGAAGATTTGGGCACCGTGAAAGTTACCCGTCTGGTTAGCGCCATCGCCGGCGGCCGCATCATCAACCCCAAAACCGCCCGCAGCCAGATCCTGGGTGGCATGGTCTGGGGCATGGGCGTCGCCCTGCACGAGCACACGGTCATGGACAACAACCTCGGCCGCTTCATCAACCACGACCTCGACAAATACCATGTGCCCGTGAATGCTGATGTGCAGGAAATGGAGGTGATCTTTGTGGAGGAGAAGGATGAAGTCGTGAATCCGCTCGGCGCCAAAGGTCTCGGCGAGATCGGCGTAGTCGGTGTAGCGCCGGCCATTGCGAATGCGATCTTTCATGCCACCGGGAAGCGGGTAAGGGAGCTGCCAATTACGATGGATAAGTTGTTGTAGGATTGAAGGGTATTGCAGTACCGGGTCCAACCACCCCTGCCCCTCCTTATCCAAGGAGGGGCAGGGTGCTGACCTATGCCA
>NZ_JBZYWF010000011.1:0-130004 GCF_058932855.1 Pontibacter sp. LHS1 | reverse complement strand
CATCGACAAGGCGACTACTAAGACTGTTGTTACTATCACAGGTGCTCCTTTCACCTACACTGGATCGGCTATCACGCCAGCTACAGTAAGGGTAACAGGAACTGACGGTCTGGAGTTTGCACCGCCAGCTGCTTACAGCAACAACGTGAATGCCGGTACTGCCACGGCCAGCTACAGCTACGCAGGCGATGCTAACCACTATGCCTCTTCTGACAGCAAGACATTCTCGATCGGCAAAGCCGACGCAACTGTCCTTGTACAAGGTATTGCTGTTACATACAATGGAGCAGAGCACGGCGCTTCAGGTTCAGCTAAAGGCGTAAACGGTGAAGTACTGGTGGGACTTGACCTTGGCGCGAGCTTCACCAACGCACCTGGCGGCACTGCCAACTGGACCTTCACCGATGTGACGGGCAACTACAACTCTACTAGCGGAATTGCTCAAATTTTGATCAGAAAAGCTCCTTTAACTATCACTGCTCCAAGCATGAATAAGTACTGTGGTACGATTGACCCGATGACTTATAAGTGTGCAGTTGAGGGTGCAGTAAATGGAGAAGTTATTGCTACCAGCTACAGCTTCTCAGGAACCGTTGTTTTACCAAGCAGCTCTGATCCTAAATTGAGCAATTATGATGTGGTGTATAAGAACGGTGCTTTGACTGTTGATGCAGTTTCGTTGGAGGACAATAGCACAAATAACCCACGTAGCATCAACGAAGACGTGATCATTTCGGTAACTGTGAAGGACGGAAGCACGATCCTTAGTGGTGTAGCCGTGAAACTGCTGATTGATGGTGAAGCAAAAGCCGTATCAACTAGTAACACAAATGGTATTGCGATCTTCAACATTGGTAAGTTACCTGTGAATGTTTATGCCGTACAGCTAGTAGCGGGTAATGACTGCTCTAAATCTACTGTAGCATACATGCCAGTGTATGACCCAGATGGAGGTTTTGTTACTGGAGGAGGCTGGATCAACTCACCTGTACAGCAAGGAATTCAGTACATGCACACAGCAGGCAAAGCCAACTTCGGTTTCAACGCTAAGTACAAGAAAGGCAAGAACGAAGTGAACGAGGTGGACGGTAATACGACATTCCACCTCAATGCAGGTAATTTGGATTTCAAGAGCTCTTCGCATACTGCCATGTCACTTGTAATCGCCAAACACAAAGCAACGTACACTGGTGAAGGTACAATCAATGGTAATGGAGGCTATGCATTCAGAGTTATTGCTGTAGATGGTGAAATCAAAGGAAATGCAAGTGTTGACCAATTCAGAATTAAGATCTGGGAAAAACAATCTGGTACAGTTGTGTATGACAATGAATACACTTCTGACGAGAGCGCAGAACCAGGAAGTGCTGCAACAGCCCTCGGCGGCGGATCCATCGTAATCCACGAGAACAAGTCTCTTAGCGGTAACAGCAACGGCAAAAAACTCGAAACGGCTGATCAACTGGAAGGCTTGTCTGTAGCACGCTTTGACAACTATCCGAATGCTTTCTCTGACCGCACAACGATTCGCTTCGCTTTCGACACAGAAGAGCAGTTTGCGCTGGAAGTATACGATGTGAGAGGCTCGCTGATCAAGAAAGTGGCGACTGGTAAGGCAGATGCCGGACAGGTATACGAGTATGAACTGGATGCCCGCAACCTGGCAGAAGGTGTGTACTTTGCCCGTCTGATCACTGGCTCTAAAGCACAGACCATTAAGATGATCCTCAAGAAGTAAGCTGACGCTTGCAGGGTCTATGGCCCTTAAATAAAAAGGCACCTGTCAGTTACTGACGGGTGCCTTTTTATTTAAGGGCCAAATTATGCGATAGGCAAAACATATTTGACACTTATTTGTATAAACCAAATTCAACTGTACCTTTGCAGCAGCAGATGAGCAAAACCACGCTACATATCATTCCTTTCATTCCTACGGCAGCGCCTGTTGCCTGTGGTTCTGCTGCGCATCATCATCATTTCCATCATTCCTCGTAAGAGGAATCATAGCACCATATAGCCCCCTTAGGGTCATCGTACCCTTATTCTACTTTGCCAACAGCAAGGTTATTCTTATTTGTACCTATTTAATCCATTCAACATATATGCTACGTTTAGCAATCCAGAAATCCGGTAGGCTGAGTGAAGACTCGCTTAAACTGATCCGTGAGTGCGGTATCTCTTTCATCACCAGCTCTCTAAAACTCAAAACTGAATCCACTAATTTCCCGCTCGAGATCCTATACCTGCGCGACGATGATATCCCGGGCTATGTAGCTGATGGGGTAGCCGACATTGGCATCGTGGGAGAGAACGTGTTGGTAGAGGAAGGCATGCAGCATCTGGCAGTGGAGCAGCTTGGTTTCTCAAAGTGCCGCTTGTCGCTGGCTGTGCCGAAGGGTGACCAGTACGAAGACATCAGCGACCTGCAGGGTAAGAACATTGCTACATCCTATCCTAAACTGCTGCAGGCATACCTCGACGAAAAAGGGGTGCAGGCCCACATCCATACCATCAGTGGTTCTGTAGAAATTGCTCCCAGCATCGGGCTGGCAGATGCGATTTGCGACATCGTGAGTTCAGGTAGTACCCTGATCAGTAACGGTCTGCGTGAAGTGGAGCGCGTGTTCAAGTCGCAGGCGGTTCTGATTGCAAATGGTGGGCTAAATGCTGAGAAGCAGGAGATCCTGAACAAGCTGCTGTTCCGCATCCACGCCGTGCAACGTGCTCAGAAAGCCAAGTATATTTTGCTGAATGCTCCAAACGACAAAATTGCCGAGATCAGTCAGTTGTTACCGGGCGCTAAATCACCTTCTATTCTGCCGCTGGCCGAAGAGGGTTGGAGCTCATTGCACTCTGTGGTGAACGAGGATGATTTCTGGGAGATCATTGAGAAACTGAAGGCTGCCGGAGCACAAGGTATATTGGTAGTACCTATTGAAAAGATGATCGTATGATGCGCAGAATAGAATACCCCGCCCAGGCCGACTGGCAGGAATTGGTGAAGCGTCCCACTCAGAATTACGAAGACCTGGAAGCAGGTATAGCCCAGACTTTCGGGCTGGTACAGGAGCAAGGCGATGCCGCTTTGCTGGAGCTGACACAGAAGTATGACGGTGTAAAACTGGATAGCCTCTTTGCTTCTCAGGAGGAGATAGCGAGAGCAGAAACCGAATTGGCAGCTGAACTGAAAGATGCCATTCTGCAGGCCTATAGCAACATCCAGCTTTTTCATGCGCAGCAGGCCGAGCAGCCGAAGCAGGTGGAAACCATGCCTGGCGTGACTTGCTGGCGTAGAAGTGTGCCAATCGACCGGGTTGGCTTGTACATACCTGGAGGTACGGCACCCTTATTTTCAACTTTACTCATGCTGGGTGTACCCGCGAAACTTGCCGGCTGTCGGGAAGTGATCCTGTGCACGCCTCCGGCCAAAGATGGCTCTATCCACCCGGCTATACGCTACACGGCTTCACTGCTAGGTATAGATAAGATTGTCAAGGTGGGTGGTGCGCAGGCTATTGCAGCAATGGCATTCGGCACAGCGTCTATACCTGCCGTGAACAAGATTTTCGGTCCGGGTAACCAGTATGTAACAGTAGCGAAGCAGATGCTTAGCAAGACTGGCGTGGCCATCGATTTACCTGCCGGACCGTCGGAGGTGCTGGTGATGGCAGATGAAACTGCCAATCCGGCTTTTGTGGCGGCTGATCTGCTTTCGCAGGCGGAGCACGGAGCTGATTCGCAGGTAGTGTTGCTGACAACTTCGGCTGAGTTGCTGAGCAGGGTAGAGCAGGAGCTACAGGCACAGTTGAACAACTTGCCACGCAAAGCATTTGCTGCCAAAGCCCTGGAAAACAGCCTGGGCATACTGCTAGGCAGTATTGGGGAAATGCTGCACTTCTCAAACATATACGCTCCCGAACACCTGATTCTGTCTATAAGCAATTTTGAAGAGGTGCTGGATGATATCATGAATGCAGGTTCGGTATTCCTGGGCAATTACAGTCCAGAGTCGGCAGGTGACTACGCCTCTGGCACAAACCATACCCTGCCTACCAATGGCTATGCCCGCGCCTATAGTGGGGTGTCGCTCGATAGCTTTGTCAAGAAGATCACTTTCCAGCACATCACGCCGGCAGGATTGCAAAATATCGGAAAAACCATTGAAGTAATGGCCGCCGCTGAGGGACTCGAAGCGCACAGAAATGCGGTTAGTATCAGATTGAAGGAGGTGCAAAATGTTTAACCTGGAAAATATTGTACGTCCGAACGTACTCAAAATGAAAGCCTATTCATCGGCCCGCGATGAGTTTAAAGGGGCAGCCAGTGTCTTTATCGACGCAAACGAGAACAACCTGGGCAGTCTGGCAGGGGAAGGGTATAACCGTTACCCCGACCCGCATCAGAAAAAGCTGAAAGAGAAGATAGCGGATATTAAAGGCTTGTCACCTAAGCAGATTTTCCTGGGCAACGGCTCTGACGAGGCAATCGACTTGCTTTTCCGCATGGTATGCCGACCGGGACAGGATAGCATGCTGCACCTGCCGCCAACTTATGGTATGTATGAGGTTTCGGCTAATCTGAACGAGGTGCAGTTGGATGCTGTGCAATTGACGCCTGATTTTCAGATCCCGGTATTGGAAGTGCTGCGCCAGGTAATAGATACGACTAAGTTGATCTTTGTCTGCTCGCCCAATAACCCGACCGGTAACCTGATCGAGCCGGAAAGCATCGAAACGCTTCTGGATAATTTTGATGGGCTAGTAGTGGTCGACGAAGCCTATATCGACTTTGCCGATGCGCCCAGTTGGTCTACCCGTTTAGCCGATTACCCGAACCTGGTTATCCTACAGACTTTCTCCAAAGCATGGGGGATGGCAGGATTGCGGCTAGGTATGGCATTTGCGTCGGAGGAGATCATTGCACTGCTCGATAAGATCAAACCGCCCTATAATATAAATGAAGCGACCCAGGAGCTGGCACTCAAGGCATTGGAGCAGACCGAACAACTGGCTTACATGATTGAGGAAATCGTGCAGGAAAGGGAAATGCTGGTGCAGGCACTCCCGTCGCTGGATGCCGTTGAGAAGGTATACCCATCAGATGCCAACTTCCTGCTGGTGAAGGTAAAGGATGCCAACCGACTGTACAACTATCTGCTGGAGCAGGGCATCGTGGTGCGCAACCGCTCCAGTCTGCCCGGGTGCGAAGGCTGCCTGCGTATATCCGTCGGTACTGTAGATGAAAACCAACAACTGTTTCAGGCCATAGCTAATTTTAAATAGGCGATACATAAATAGAAATGAAAAAAGCATTGTTTATAGACCGTGACGGCACCATTCTCGTTGAGCCGAAAACGGATTTCCAGGTGGACTCCTTCGAGAAATTTGAGTTCCTGCCCAAAGTGATTCGCAACCTTTACAAGATCTACACAGAACTGGACTACGAATTGGTGATGGTTACCAACCAGGATGGGCTCGGTACAGACTCTTATCCAGAGGATACCTTTTGGCCTTATCAGAATAAAATGCTCGACATTCTGAAAGGGGAAGGTATAGCATTTGCCGATATCCTGATTGATCGCAGCTTTGAGCATGAAGGGCTTGAAACCCGCAAGCCAGGTATAGGGATGATGAAAAAATACCTGTCCGGAGAGTATGACCTGGAGAACTCTTATGTGATAGGCGACAGACTAACGGACGTGCAGCTGGCTAAAAACCTGGGTGCCAAGGCTATCTTTATCGGGGAGCAAAAGGTAGAAGGAGTAGCCTTAAGTACGGATGACTGGGACGAGATCTATACCTTCCTGAAACTACCCGCCCGACGCGCTACAATCAGACGTCAAACAAACGAGACGGACATTGCCATTGACCTCAACCTGGATGGAACAGGACAGATGAACATCCATACCGGACTCGGCTTTTTTGACCATATGCTGGAGCAGCTGGCCAAGCACGGTAAATTGGACCTGAACATACAGGTAAAAGGCGACCTGCACATCGACGAGCACCATACGATTGAGGATACGGGACTAGCTTTGGGAGAAGCTTTCTTGGCAGCTCTGGGCGATAAAAAGGGCATTAGCCGCTATGGCTTCCTGCTTCCAATGGATGATGTGCTGGCGCAGGTGGCCATTGACTTCAGCGGCAGACCATGGACGGTTTGGGAAGCTGAATTCAAGCGGGAAAAAGTAGGGGACATGCCGACCGAGATGTTCTTTCACTTCTTCAAATCGTTCAGCGACACTTCTAAATGCAACCTCAATATAAAAGCGGAGGGGCAGAACGAACACCACAAGATCGAGGCGATCTTCAAGGCATTTGCCAAAGCAATTCAGATGGCTGTAAAGCGCAATCCGCAGGATAACTCTATACCTAGTACAAAGGGAACGCTATAAGGAATAGTATTTGGCAGAGACAAAAAGGGCTGACTGTAATAAAACAGTCAGCCTTTTTATCTGGTTGATTAAGCGGTTGGTTGTTGTTCAGCAGGCGCGCAACCAGTCGCTGGCTGCCTCTATGTCATCAAATGTCTTTATAAAACTCAGGTCTTGCGTGTACTGTAAGGATTTGTCAGCCGATAATCTGCTAAAGGCGCTGGGAGAGTACACCCAGGCAAAGCACTCCAGCCCGGCAGCCTGCATCCTTGGAAGCCAATCCTGGCCTACCCACTTGGATGCTCCTGACCAGATCCCTTCCACGTTTGTATTGTCATTCAACACCTTGGTACAGTTCGTTTCCAGCAGAAACTCGAGAATTTTCTCACAGCCCTCCACCACTGTGTCATAGTTCTGGTAACCACGCCAATTCACATAAAGCCAACCCTCCGCGTGATTGAACTCTATCAGAATATTGCTTTGCCTATGTAAAATTTCGTTTCTAACCAGTTTCATACAGCTATCTCAAGTACATTCAGCTTTACCAATTTTGTTTACACTGATTATGTCGCAAACCAGTGAGACCAGGTAAACAAATGCTGGCGGAATAAAGACTTCTCAAAAATCAGACCTAACCACTGCTAGTCTTGTAAGTAGTTCTAAATGCTTGGTAAACAAAGGGTAATTGAAAGAGAAGATACCGCTTGTTTCTACTCAATTTCCCAAAAATGGAAACCCTTCTCCCAAAGCCTGCTACTTTGATTTTATACTGGCAACACACAGCTTTTGTTATGAAAACGGAAGCATGAATTCCAGGTCATTTATTTAAAATTTATTTCAAAAGAATTTGCAATCCTCACTTTAGCCTTTACCTTTGCAGGAGAGGGTTGAGCTGTTTTGACCCCTTTCTAAGAGAACATGATCCAAAATCTTCTTCATACTGCATGGTGGTGGCACGTTACGCAAGGTATCGTGAACAGACCCGCTATGTTGTATATAAGAAGCTAATACAATCTATAGCCAAAGGTATAAAAGCCTGCTGTTCACCTGAACAGCAGGCTTTTTTTGTTTTTAACACGCCCCGCATCGATGAAAAATTACAAGATTACGACCACACATAAGCGCCTGTTGGCCGACACGCTCACACCAGTAAGTGTATACCTGAAGCTGCGCGATCGTTTCCCGAACAGCATCCTGCTGGAGAGCTCGGATTATCATGGCGCTGAAAACAGCTTCTCCTACATTTGCTGCAGCCCGATGGCCAGTATCAAGGCAGAGCATGAAGTTCTTACCGAAGTGTATCCGGATGGGAGCACCTCAGAAACACCCATCAGCAAAGAAGTTCATGTACCTGCAAGACTGTCGTCTTTTGCCAGCACATTTGAGCCGGAGCAAAATAGCTTCAACTTTATCAGCAATGGTTTGTTTGGCTACATGAACTACGATGCCGTGCGCTATTACGAAGACCTCGAGCTGAACCTGCGCCCTGATCGCCAGCAGATACCGGACTTGTATTATGCCGTGTACCGCTATATCATTGCAATTAATCACTTCACCAACGAAGCTTATATTTTCTCGCATAGCTATGGCACAGCAGACCATGAAGGTATAGCGCAACTCGAAGCCCTGCTCAACAGCCGCAACATACCTAGCTATACCTTTAAGTCGATAGGCGAGGAGGCTTGCAATATTGGCCGGGGGGCATTTTTGCAGAACATTAAGCGGGCGAAGGAGCATTGTTTCCGGGGCGATGTTTTCCAGTTGGTGCTTTCCCGCCGCTTTGAGCAGGCTTTCCAGGGAGATGATTTTAACGTGTACCGTGCGCTCCGCTCTGTTAACCCTTCGCCCTACCTTTTTTACTTTGATTATGGCAGCTTCAAGATCTTCGGTTCTTCACCGGAGGCACAGCTGGTGATCAAAGACGGCAAAGCCAGCATTTTCCCGATTGCAGGAACCTTCCGCAGAACCGGTGATGACGCCGCAGATGCCGCTTTGGCTGAAAAACTACTGGCTGATCCGAAAGAGAACGCCGAACACGTGATGCTGGTGGACCTGGCACGAAACGACCTGAGCCGTAACGGCCACAGTGTGGAGGTCGAGACTTTCCGGGAGATACAGTTTTACTCGCACGTTATTCACCTGGTGTCTAAAGTGTCAGGGCGACTTCATGATCAGGAGGATTCACTGCAGATGGTAGCCAGTACGTTCCCGGCGGGTACACTCTCAGGGGCTCCCAAGTACAAAGCCATGCAACTGATCGACCGGTACGAAACCACTAACCGCTCTTTTTACGGAGGATGCATCGGCTTCATGGATTTCAAGGGCAATTTCAACAGCGCCATCATGATCCGCTCTTTCCTGAGCAAAGATTACAAACTCTTCTACCAGGCGGGAGCCGGCATAGTGGCCGCCTCCGACGATAACAGCGAGTTGCAGGAAGTAGACAACAAATTAATGGCTTTGCGCAAAGCCCTCACCTTAGCACAGGAGATCAACTAACATGAAAGTTCTGGTAATTGACAATTACGATTCATTCACCTATAACCTCGTGCACCTGCTGCAGGAGCTGCGAGTTGAGGTAACCGTGCGCCGCAATGACAAGACAAGCTTAGAGGAGGTGGCGCAATTCGAAAAGATCATGCTCTCACCGGGCCCCGGTATACCTGACGAGGCCGGTATGCTGAAGGAAATGATTCGCGAATTCGGATCTACAAAAAGCCTCTTTGGAGTGTGCCTCGGACATCAGGCAATAGGTGAGGTATACGGTGGTAAGTTATTTAACAGCAATAAGGTATGGCATGGCATTGCAACGCCGATCGAAGTAGTTTGCGACGAGGAATCCCTCTTCCATAATCTCCCCAAGCAATTCAACACCGGCCGCTACCACTCCTGGCTGGTGGAACAAAATTTACCGGACTGTCTGGTGCCAACAGCAGTGGATGGCACCGGCAACATCATGGCACTGCGCCACCGGGAACACGATGTGCGCGGCGTGCAGTTCCACCCCGAGTCCGTGCTGACGGAGCATGGTCGGGAGATGATTGCTAACTGGCTTAAAAGCTAGACAAAGGACTATGTGACAAAGGACAAAAAAGAATATAAAGTCCTTTGCCTTTTGTCAAAAGATCATTTATCAAGAGAAAACCATGAAAGAAATACTGAACCACTTATTTGAACATAAAACGCTGAGCCGGGAGCAGGCGCGGGAAGTGTTGGTGAATATAACCGCAGGCAGGTATAACCAAAGCCAGATCTCCAGCTTCCTGACGGTCTACATGATGCGCAGCATCACCGTCGAGGAATTAGAAGGTTTTCGGAATGCCTTGCTGGAGCTTTGTCACCGCGTAGAACTGGACGCTTACGACCCGATAGACCTTTGCGGCACTGGCGGTGACGGAAAGGATACCTTTAACATTTCTACGCTATCTTCTTTTGTAGTAGCGGCCAATGGTATTGCAGTGGCCAAGCACGGTAACTATGGCGTGTCTTCCTCCTGCGGTTCGTCTAATGTGCTGGAGGCTTTGGGTATTCAGTTCACTACCGACAAAGACAAGCTCGAGCGCAGCATCGCCGAGTACAACATTTGCTTTCTGCATGCCCCGCTTTTCCATCCGGCTATGAAGAGTGTCGGACCGATCCGTAAAGACCTAGGGGTGAAAACCTTCTTCAATATGCTCGGCCCGATGGTGAACCCGGCATTTCCGAAGAAGCAGTTGGTGGGCGTTTTCAGTCTGGAACTGGCCCGCATGTACGGCTACCTCTACCAACAGCAACCCGATATCCGATATAGCATTCTCCATACCTTGGATGGCTACGACGAGATTTCCCTGACCAGTCCATTCAAAGTGATTGCGGACAGCAAAGAGCAATTACTCGACGTTGGCGATTTAGGGCTTGGCCGTCTGGAGCATAGCCAGATCAAGGGAGGAGAAGGTATAGCCGAGTCGGCCGAGATCTTTATGAAGGTGCTCAGAGGTGAAGGAACAGCCGCACAAACCGATGTAGTCGCCGCCAACGCTGGAATGGCCATCCACTGCGCGCGCCCTGAAACTACTATACCTGATGCCGTTACTTTAGCTAAAGAAACACTACAATCAGGCAGGGCTTATACCTTATTTAACAAGCTGATAAATGATAACAAATTGGTGACAGCCTAACCATATTATGCACCTCAATTTAATCATCACCTTAATCCAATAACCATTTTAGCACATCAAACAATGAATATACTCGACGAGATCATCGCCCATAAATACAAAGAAGTAGAAGAACGCAAGGCGCTATACCCGGTGAAGCTGCTGGAGAAAAGCCTATACTTTGAGACACCGTGCCTTTCGCTGGAGCGCTACCTGCTGCGGCCGGACAAAAGCGGCATCATTGCCGAGATCAAGCGTAAGTCTCCCTCCAAAGGTGACATTAATCCTTACGTGTCGGTGGAGCGCACTTCGATTGGCTACATGCAGGCGGGTGCTTCAGCGCTTTCGATTCTGACAGATACGAGTTATTTCGGAGGCAAAAACGAAGACCTGATGATTGCCCGCAAGTATAATTACTGTCCAATCCTGCGCAAAGATTTTACCGTGGACGAGTACCAGATTGTGGAAGCCAAGTCGATCGGTGCCGATGCCATCTTGTTGATCGCTGCCGCGCTGGAGCCGCAACGATTGAAGCAACTGGCCGCCTTCGCCCGCTCCTTCGGCCTGGAAGTCTTACTGGAGGTGCATAGTCAGCAAGAACTGGAAGTTTCGCTTAGTGAGGACGTGACCATCGTGGGCGTAAACAACCGTAACCTTCAGACATTCCAGACGGATGTTGCCTTGTCTTTGGAATTGGCACAGTTCATCCCGGCAGGTATGACCAAGGTATCAGAAAGCGGTTTGAAATCACCGGAAACACTTGTGGAGCTACAGGCTGCTGGTTATAATGGCTTTTTAATCGGGGAGACTTTTATGACAGATGGTCGTCCGGAGCGTGCCGCCGCAGAGTTCATCCGTGAATTGCGCCAGCTGCAACAGGACTTGTCACCGGTACAGACACAGGTCTAATAACGTACCAAGCTAGGAGGGTTCATTTAATCAAGCAGCGATATGAAAGACCTGAAAATAAAAGTATGTGGCATGCGCGATCCGGAAAACATCCGGCAGGTGGCGGAGCTCGAGCCCGACTACATGGGCTTTATTTTTTATGAAGAATCCAAGCGCTATTGCGAAGGCTCCATCACACCAGAGCTTTTAATGGAGCTGCCGGAAGTTATACAGAAAGTGGGTGTTTTTGTGAATGAAGCCACAGCTGTTATTCAAGCTACTGTTAAGAAATATAGCTTGGATCTGGTGCAGTTGCATGGGCGCGAAACACCGGGACAGTGCCGGGAATTGCAGGAGGCGGGTATACGCTTAGTCAAAGCTTTTTCGGTTGACGATCGCTTTTCATTTGAGAACACTTTACTCTACGAGCGCTACTGCGAACATTTCCTCTTCGACACACGCGGCAACAACTACGGTGGCAACGGCACTGTATTCGATTGGGAGATGCTGAAAAACTACTTCTCACCTCTACCATATTTCCTGAGCGGCGGCCTGAATCTGGAAAACCTTCAGAGCAAGGAGTTTGAAAAACTTCGTCCTAAACCCTTTGCGATTGACGTGAACAGTGGTTTTGAACTGGAGCCGGGACTGAAGGATGTGGAGAAGCTGGAGAAGCTAGTCACATTGATCAAGGAAAGAGACTAAATTAACTGTCATCCCGACGACAGGAGAGACCTGGATTCAAAGCTATCAGATTTCTCCCGCTGGTCGAAAAGACATATTAAAAATATCACATGAAATATTCAGTAGACGAAAATGGATTTTACGGCAAGTTCGGCGGAGCCTATGTTCCCGAAATGCTATACCCCAATGTGGAGGAACTGCGACAGAACTATCTGGCCATCATGGCAGAGCCGGATTTTCAGGAGGAGTTGCAGGCTTTGCTACGGGACTATGTAGGTCGCCCGACGCCGCTATACTTTGCCAAGCGCCTATCCGAAAAGTATAACACGAACATCTACCTCAAACGGGAAGACCTGAACCATACCGGGGCGCACAAGATCAACAACACCATCGGGCAGATTTTGCTGGCCAGGCGATTGGGTAAGACCCGTATCATCGCGGAGACGGGTGCCGGTCAGCATGGGGTGGCTACCGCTACGGTGTGCGCGCTGATGAACCTCGAGTGCATCGTGTATATGGGTGAAGTAGACATTGAGCGACAGGCACCTAATGTGGCCCGTATGAAGATGTTGGGTGCTACCGTGGTGCCTGCCACCAGCGGCAGTCGTACGCTTAAAGATGCCACCAACGAAGCCATCCGCGACTGGATCAACAATCCGGAAGACACCTATTACATCATCGGCTCTGTGGTGGGTCCGCACCCGTACCCGGACATGGTAGCCCGTTTTCAGGCGGTGATATCGGAGGAGATGAAAGCGCAGTTGCTGGATAAAACCGGTAGCGAGAACCCGGATTATGTGGTGGCCTGTGTGGGCGGTGGCAGTAACGCGGCGGGTGCTTTTTACCATTACCTGGACACGCCGGAAGTGAAACTGGTTGCTGTCGAAGCAGCTGGTTTAGGTATAGACTCCGGTGAATCAGCCGCTACCTCGGTGCTGGGCAAAGAAGGTATCATCCACGGCAGTCGCACCTTGCTGATGCAGACCGAAGACGGACAGGTGACCGAGCCTTACTCTATTTCCGCCGGCTTGGACTACCCTGGTGTGGGACCGCTGCACGCGCACCTGCACCAGTCGGGCAGAGCTATTTTCGAGAGTATCACCGACGAAGAGGCTTTGCAGGCAGTGCTGGAACTGACCCGACTTGAAGGCATTATACCTGCATTGGAGACAGCCCATGCCCTTGCTGCAATCAGCAGACTGGGCGCGAAGCCGGAAGAGGTGGTGGTGGTTAACCTCTCAGGACGCGGTGACAAAGATTTGGCAACTTACTTAGACAGATTCAACTTCGATGGAAAATAGAATTCAACAACTGTTTGCCCAGAGGCCGCAGGGCTTGCTTTCAGTTTATTTCACAGCAGGCTTTCCAAACCTGGAGCACACCGTACCAATCATACTGGAGCTTGAGAAAAATGGGGTGGACCTGATTGAGATCGGTATGCCCTTCTCAGACCCGCTGGCAGATGGCCCGACCATCCAGCAAAGCTCCGAAGTCGCGATTCGCAACGGTATGACTATACCCAAGCTGTTTGAGCAATTGCAGAATATCCGACAGCATACCCAGATTCCGTTGGTGCTGATGGGCTACCTGAACCCTGTGATGCAATATGGGGTGGAGCGCTTTCTGCAAAAAGCCAGCGAACTAGGTATAGATGGCCTGATCTTACCTGACCTGCCTTTGTCAGATTATCTGCGGGAGTTTAAGGTGGTGTTCGAAAAGTATAAGCTCAGCAACATTTTCTTAATCACGCCGCAAACGCCGGAGCAGCGCATCCGAGAGATCGACACGCACTCCAATGGTTTTATTTATATGGTGTCTTCAGCTTCGGTAACGGGCAGCACTACGGGGCAGTCGGTAGTGAACACTGCTTATTTTGAGCGTGTGAACGGAATGGGCTTGCGCAATCCGGGTATCATTGGCTTCGGCATACATAACAGCGAGACCTTCACGCAAGCCTGTAATCACGCCAGCGGCGCGATCATCGGCAGCGCTTTCATTAAGGCATTGGCCAAAGAGGGGAAACTCGAAGAGAACATCAGCACATTTATTCAAAGCATCAGACAGAACGAAACAGCATGATCATACAATTGCAACAAGGTATACCTGACCAACTGAAGGGGACTATACTACAGGAAGTAAAAAAGGTAGGCTTCAAAGCCAATGAAGTAAAAACGCAGGACGGACACTATATTGTCGGTATCGGCAAAAAGGATTTCGACATCCGCACGCTGGGGCAGTTGCCGGGCGTGGCAGACATTCATCGTGTATCGGATGAGTACAAGCTGATCTCCCGCAAGTGGCGCGTGAATCCGACGCTGATTGATTTAGGCGATGGCGTGGTGATCGGAGAGGGCAACTTCAGCATCATGGCCGGTCCGTGCTCTATTGAGAGTGAGCGGCAGATCGAGCTGGTGGTGGAGCACCTGAAGGCCAATAACGTGAAGATCATGCGGGGTGGTGTGTTCAAGCCACGCAGCTCCCCTTATGCTTTTAGAGGGATGGGGCTGGAAGGCCTGCGCATGTTCCACCAGCTTTGCAGCGAAAGTGGTATCAAAATCATCACAGAAGTCATGCAAGTTTCGCAGATAGAAGACATGATCGATTATGTGGACGTTTTTCAGGTGGGTGCCCGCAACAGTCAGAACTTTAACCTGCTTGACTCACTGGGTGAGGCGCAGAAACCTGTGTTGCTGAAACGTGGTATATCCGGTACTTTGGAAGAGTTGCTGCAAGCGGCAGAGTACATCTTCTCGAACGGCAACGAAAAAATAATGCTTTGCGAACGCGGCATACGTTCTTATGAAAACGCCTACCGCAACGTACTGGACCTGAACGCCGTGCCGGTGCTCAAAGCCAAGACCCACCTGCCTGTGATCGTTGATCCATCGCACGGCATCGGGCTGCGCGACCACGTGGAGCCGATGTCACTGGCAGCTGTAATGGCCGGAGCCGACGGCGTGATCTATGAAACGCACCAGAAGCCGGAAGAAGCTTTTTCTGATGGACAACAGACGGTGAATTTCCAGGAATCGGAGCGCTTGATCAAAAGAATGCGACAGGCATTTGAGCTAAGGGAGAAGTTTTAAGGTATAGTAGTCTGAATCTTTAAGGGCCCCTTCCCAAGAGTTTGCAGGATTAGACAGGGCTCCTGCCCCACGTTTTTTCAGGGTTCCTGTGAAAGCTCTCGTCCTCGAGTAGGTATTTACAAAAGTGTATACCTATTTGCGGACATTACTCTAAATTAATTCAGAAGGCCTAATGCGAGAGCATTAGGCTTTTGCACTTAAGCTATAACCAACCACGCCTTTTGCGTACTAAATCATACAACAACCGCCTATGCAGAAATTATACGCACTGATAGTCAATAAACTTTTTCTTCTGGTACTCTCGGCTACATTGTTTTTCACCAGTTGCACTTCCCTGCAGGAGTCTCCTAAATACCAGTTTTCAGAAGGTATTTATAAAGCGAAGATTACGAAGGAGGCGGCGGCTAGGGTATACGTAGACATGGATGATGAAACCTTGATGCTCTACCCGGCGCAAGATTATAAAAGAGGGCAGTCGGTCCAGCTCGACACAACGACCAAAATTACACTTGCTATACCTGAGGAGCTGGATACGGCACCGGCTCACAGCTATACTTTCTCCAAGCCTTCCTTCGATCTGGATGTGCTGACCATTCCTTTTAAATACCGACCGGGCACGGCAGGTATACCAAACCAACTTAACACGACTTTTCAGGGAGCGCTGTTTATTGGAGCCCGTCGGGATGTTTTCCGGATCAACTACAAAGCTACACCAGTAGGCAATCACCGTCGTTTTTTGAACCACTTCGGGTATAGCTTCGGCTTGTTTTCAGGTATAGGCGCTACGACTGTGAACGAAGCCGTAACGGGTGGTCAGGTAGGCTATGAATATGAAGGGGTGGTGCTTTTAAATGGAGTGGCTGGTATAGTCGGCATCAACAACTTTACCTTTGGTCTGGCGCTGGGCTTCGATCATCTCCTCGATAAGTACCGCCACGACTGGGTATACCAGCGCAAGCCGTGGTTGGGATTGGCCTTTGGCCTGAACCTGAACTAATTTAGCCCTGATAGAAGAGAATTTCCAACCAGGGAATCGATATATTCTTTTAAAATTTTAAATCTGGGCAGTTATGCCTTGAAGCAAAAAAAGCCCGGTACCATTCAGTACCGGGCTTTCTGATTTAGTTTACTTTCGAATCTAGCGTTTCATCTAACCACTTGAAGAACTCACGCTGCCAAACCATAGCGTTCTGCGGCTGCAGTACCCAGTGGTTTTCGTCAGGCAGGTATAGCAAGCGGCTCTTGATGCCTTTAAGCTGGGCCAGTTGGAAAGCCTGCAGCCCTTGCTCTATACCTACGCGGAAATCCTGTCCTCCCTGTACGATCAGGATCGGCGTGTCCCACTTGTTGGCAAGCTCGATCGGGTTGTATTCCTTGTAGCTCTGTGGCGACTTCGTATCCCAGTAAGGACCTTTCAGTTCGTTGTTGGCGAAGAACATTTCTTCGGTGGTGCCATACCAGCTGCGCATGTCAAAAAGACCATCGTGCGCTATGAAGGTTTTGAATCGGCCTTCGTGCACACCCGCCAGCATAAACACAGAGTAACCACCGTAGCTCGCGCCAATCGCACCCAGTCGCTCTTTGTCTACATAAGACTCCTTCGCAACATCATCGATGGCAGACAAGTAATCGCGGATGGGCTGACCACCCCAGTCGCCACTGATCTGGCGGTTCCACTCCTCACCATGGCCCGGCATACCGCGACGGTTTGGTGCCACTACAATGTAGCCCTGTGCTGCGATCAGCTGCAAGTTCCAGCGATAAGAGTAAAACTGTGTCAGGGCTGACTGCGGACCGCCCTGGCAGTACAGTAGTGTTGGATATTTCTTGTTCGGGTCGAAGTCCGGTGGGTATACCACCCACGAAAACAGGTCTTTGCCGTCGCTGGCTTTGGTTGTGCGCGGCTCCACTTTGCTCTTCGCCAGTTTGCTGTATACCTCGTGGTTCACTTTTGTGAGCTGCGTCAGCTGCCCCGACTTGGTGTCCAAACGGTATAGCTCCGGCGCATGGTTCATGTCGTTGCGCGTTACGATCAGATTATTGCCCGCCTGACCCACGATGCCGTTCACATCGAACTGCCCTTTGGTTACCTGGCGTATACCTTTGGCCGTAACCTTGTCGAGGCTTTTCGGAAGCGCGATTTCGTATACCTGAATCGTGCCTTTGGTAGGGGCTACAAACCAAATTTTGCTACCATCGTTGCTCCACTCGAACCCGTTGATTGTCTCGTCCCAGTCTTGCGTCAGGTTGTGCTTCTTGCCCGATTTGGTATCCATTACGATCAGCTCGTTCTGGTCGGCTTCGTTGCCGTCTTCGTCCATAGCCAGCCAGGCCAGTTTAGAGCCGTCGGCGCTATAGGTGGGATGGGTGTCGTAGCCCATGTTGCCCTCGGTGAGGTTAGTAGTCTTTCCACTGGCGATGTCGTAGCGGTAAATGTCGGTGTTGGTGCTCACGGCGTAGTCCTTGCCGAACTTCTTCTTGCTCACATAAAGGATCGCCTTGCTGTCCGGGCTCCAGATCACGTCTTCTTTGCCGCCGAAAGGTTTTTGCGGGGCATCGAATGGCTCGCCTTTCATCAGGTCAACCGGTGTGCCCAGCTGCCCATTGTTGTAGCTGGCGAAGAAGATGTGCTGAAACTTACCGTCTTCCCATGTATCCCAGTGGCGGTAGTTCAGATCGTCGTACACATAAGCGTTTGCCTTCTTCAACTCCGGGTAGATGTCGGAGCTATGCATCTTCTTCACTTCCACTTCGCGGGAGAACAACAGGTGCCTGCCGTCCGGTGAGAAGCGTACATTGCTCAGGCCGCCCTCCACGTTGGTCAGTTGCTTGGGCTCGCCTTTGCCACCGGCCAGCTGCCAAAGCTGGCCTTTGTGCAGGTATACGATGTTGCCTGTAGCCTTATCGATATGCACCACACTCTCGCCACCTTTGCTAGAAGTCAGCTGGGTTGGCTGGCCGCCAGAAACAGGTATAGCGTAGAGATTGCGCTCGCTGTTGTTTTCCTCCACGTTCGGGTAGCTCACGCCATAGATCACAGATTTGCCGTCGGGGGTTATGGTTTCTGCAGAAACCCGGCCCAGCTTCCAGAGCAGTTCCGGGGTCATGCGCTGTTGTGCCTGCGCCATTGTCACGGCAAACACACCAGCAAGTATCATTATCTTTTTCATGCTCCAAAAATAACCGAAAACCCGACATCTTGAAACGACAATCGTATACCTTGTGAAAAAGAATCAGGTATAGGCATGGTATTACGCCAGCCGCAACCTATATTTGCAGCAATGAAAGGCACAATGGCACATCTGCACCATCATCATGCACGAAGCAAAAGTTTCGGAGCCGTCTGCCTATGGATTTGATTTAGTTTAAGCTAAAATATACTTTCCAAAAGCCTGACTCCGAACAGAGTCAGGCTTTTTTTGTTTGTCTGAATCTTTGTATAGGGGCCCTGCCCCAAGGATTTGTAGGATTAAAGGATTGACAGGATTTTTATTAATCATTAGTCTCTATCATTATTCATTCGTCACTATTCATCACTCATTATATAAATGAACCTCGTTATAGTTGATTACAAAGCTGGTAATGTGCAGTCGGTACTCTTTGCGCTGGAGCGACTGGGGGTGCAGGCTACGCTGAGCTGCGATTTTGAAACGATCAAGGCGGCGGATAAGGTGATCTTTCCGGGAGTGGGAGAGGCTTCGTCAGCGATGGCGCAGCTGCGGGCCCGCAATCTGGATAAGTTGCTCCCGACACTGGAACAACCTTTCTTTGGCGTTTGCCTGGGCATGCAGTTGCTCTGCGAGCACTCCGATGAAGGTGATACAGACTTGCTGGGTATCATTCCTTTGCCGGTGAAACGCTTTGAAACCGACCTGAAAGTGCCGCACATGGGCTGGAATCAGCTGGAGAAGCTGCAGTCGCCTTTGTTTGGAGGTATAGCCGAAGGGGAGTACGCTTATTATGTGCATAGTTATTATGTGCCGCTGAGCGAGTTTACCATCGCACAGACTTCATATCCGGAGCCGTTCTCGGCCGCTTTGCAATACAAAAACTTCTACGCTGCGCAGTTTCACCCCGAAAAAAGTGGTACTGCCGGTTCTCAGATCATCAAAAACTTCCTTGCCTTATGATGGAAATTGTCCCTGCCATTGACCTGATTGGCGGCCAATGCGTGCGCCTCACCGAGGGCGACTTTGCCCAGCAGACCACCTACGACAGCAATCCGCTGGAAGTGGCCAAACGCTTTGAAGCGAACGGCGTCAAGCGCCTGCACCTGGTGGACCTCGACGGCGCCCGCGCCCGTAAGCCGGTGAACCTCAACATACTCGAAAACATTGCCGCCAACACCAGCCTCACCATTGACTTTGGCGGTGGTTTGCAGTCAGACGAAGCGGTAAAACAAGCTTTTGATGCGGGTGCGGCTCAGATTACGGCAGGCAGCATTGCGGTGCGTGAGCCGGAGAAGGTGAAGAACTGGCTCTTGCAATATGGCGCTGAAAAGATCATCATCGGGGCTGATTTTAAAGGTACCAACATCGCTATCAGCGCCTGGACCGAAGAGAGCAAATACCCGCTGCAGGATTTTATGTCGGGTTATCTGAAAACGGGAGCCAAACTTTTTATCTGCACCGATGTTAGTAAAGACGGTAAACTGCAGGGACCTTCTATCAACACTTACCGTCACCTGAAACTCACCTTGCCCGATGCGCAAGTAATTGCCAGTGGCGGCGTCACGACAGTACAGGACCTGGAGGAACTACAGGAGATCGGTGTAAAGGGCGCCATCATCGGAAAGGCGATCTATGAAGGGACAATTACATTAAAGGACTTAGCGCGATTTTTATGTTAACTAAACGCATTATACCTTGTCTGGACATCAAGAACGGACGCACCGTAAAAGGGGTCCGTTTTGAGAACATCCGTGATGCCGGAGACCCGGTGGAGCTGGCCAAATGGTATGCCGGGCAGGGTGCTGACGAACTCGTGTTTCTGGATATCACCGCCACGAACGAAGAGCGAAAGACCTTTGCCGAACTCGTGCGCGACATTGCCCGCCACATCGATATACCCTTCACAGTGGGTGGAGGCATCAGTGCCGTGGCTGATGTGGAAGTACTCCTGATGGCAGGTGCCGATAAAGTATCCATCAATTCGGCCGCAATCCGTAATCCGCAGCTGGTGGAAGATCTGGCGCGTCGTTTCGGCAGTCAGTGTGTGACCGTGGCCATTGACACCAAGTATACCGAAGCTACTGGCTGGAAGGTATACGCCCGCGCCGGCACCGTGGAGACAGAACATGCCACCGTTGACTGGGCAAAAAAAGTAGTGGAACTGGGAGCGGGCGAGATCCTGTTGACCAGCATGAACAACGACGGTACCAAAGCAGGTTTTGCGCTGGATGTTACCCAGGCAATTTCAGAGGCTGTTTCCGTGCCGGTGATCGCCTCAGGAGGCGCAGGTACCATGCAGCATTTCGCCGATGCTTTCCAGGTAGCCCATGCTGACGCCGCCCTTGCCGCCAGCCTCTTTCACTTCCGCGAACTGGATATTCCGGATCTGAAGCGGTTTCTCAAGGCGGAAGGTATAGCGGTGAGGAGCGCTATGTAAATGAGTGATTGAGTGAATTGTAAAATAAACCTTGTAGGGACAGGACGAGACCTATCCGAACCGTGCTCGGAATTCCCCTCTGGGTGTAGGGGCCCTCGATAAAGGAGGGTTAATCGTGCAATCAACAATTCAACCAACCCAAAACATTGTAAATAATATAACTGTGCTAGATTTCGATAAAATGGGTGGGCTGGTGCCTGCTGTGATACAAGACGCAGAAACGAGTCAGGTGCTGATGCTGGGGTATATGAACCAGGAGGCGCTGGACAAGACGCAAAAGGAAGGGCTGGTGACTTTTTTCTCCCGCTCTAAAAACCGCCTCTGGACCAAGGGCGAAACTTCAGGACATACCTTGCAGGTAGTCAGCATGGCTGAGGACTGCGACAATGACTCGCTCCTGATCAAAGTAAAACCTAACGGCCCCACTTGCCATACCGGCGACACCAGTTGCTTCGGAGAGGACACGACAGTTAAGCGGTTAGCGGCGATCCAGTTCATCGCCAGACTCGAGGAAGTGATTCAGCAACGCAAGGTAAACCCGACGGAAGCGTCCTATACGAACTTCCTGTTTGACAAAGGCGTGAACAAGATCGCCCAGAAAGTGGGAGAAGAGGCTGTGGAAACCGTGATTGACGCGGTGGCGGGCAAGCTGGATACCATGAAAGGGGAGGCGGCTGATCTGCTGTATCACCTGCTGGTGCTTTTGGCAGCCACGGGGCTGGAGCTAGCCGATGTAGTGGCTGTGCTGGAGGAACGTCATAAAAAATAAAGATCAGTCGCGGTGGCGACTGGTCTTCAAAATATCTTATTGGCCCTTGCTTAAACGTTAACGAGCTTCAGGTTATTGAATTTACCCTTCAGGGTAATGTTGCACTTGCGGGGCTTTTCCTGATTGCTACCATAGGAGGTAGGGTCGGTTACATTCGTTATCGTTACTTCAAAGCTGCCGCTTGCAAGTCCGGTTGTGGCATTGTAGGCCTTGATCTCAATCTGCCCCTCCATGCGGTTTCCGCTGCTAAACAAGGCACTCTTGCTGGTCTTGTTGTAGTAGTGGTAGTAGGTCAGGTCGGCACGCCCTTTCTTGTTATTTGAGAGTGACCGGATTGGATAAACGCCGATGTAGTCATGCAGCAGATCCGCCTGCTTGATATTGAATACCAGTGCGTCGATGGTGGCAGGTTGTGACGGCGCAAAATTTATCTGCAGCTTTTCCTCGTCTGATAAGAATTGCATCTCTTTCAGACTAAGGCTATAGACAGCCTTTTCCTCTTCTGCAGATTCCAGGTAATTAAAAGATCTTTCCATCGTGGCCTCCACCTTTGGCATGATGGAGGTGCTTTCATCCTTCTCTTTATCGCACGATAAAGAGAGAAATGTAATGACTAAAAGCCATGCAGAAAGTATGATCTTTTTCATAGTTTTAATTTGACTATAAAGGTATGAAAAAGATTACTTTAGCAGCAATAAATATTAAAAATTCTTTATATAAAATCTTTGATGGCGTCAGCGACCTCGCCTCCCTTTTCCTCCTGCACAAAATGACCAGCCTCTAAACGCTTAACATTCGCTTCCGGGAAGGTATTTTGCCACTGTTCAAGCAGGTTCAGCGGGAGTAGTTTGTCTTTTTCTCCCCACAGAATCAGTTTAGGTATAGCACGAAGCTTTTCGCGCTGCTCCCAAAGGCTGGCAAACCACGACCCGGATTCTTTGAGTGCAATAGCAAAGTGCCAGGTGCCCATACGGTTGCGGCTGTTACCCAGGGGCTTTAAATAGTGCTGGTGCACGTCCTTACTAAGATGGCGTTTCTGGTGGTAGCCTTTAGGCAGGAGCAGGCGGGGCGAAAAGCCAAGGCTCAGGTATAGGAACCGCCCTATGCTGCCATTGAGGAAACCACTGATCTTCATTATTTGTGCTTCATCCTCCAGCGACCACATCCAGGTGTTCAGTATGATAAGGCGCTTCACATTCTGTGGATGCCTCAAAGCATAGCTCAGTCCGATGGGGCCACCAAAATCATGTACTACCAAGGTAATGTCCCGGAGTTGCAGGTGCTCAATCAATTGCTCCAGGTTCTGCGCGTGCGCTGCTGGGGTATACGCAAAGGCTTCAGGGCCAGGTTTGTCTGAGAGACCAAAGCCCAAATGGTCAGGGGCAATACAGCGGTGTGTCCGGCTGAGTGCTTTTATTTGCTGACGCCATACAAAAGACCAGGTAGGGGTGCCATGCACAAAAACGATCGGTTCACCCTGCCCTTCATCTACATAGTGCATCTGTCCGGCTTGCAGCGCCAGCGTGTGGTGAGCAAAGGGGTATAAAATGCGGTCAAGCCATTTGGGGGATTTCATCCTGTGTTTTTTTAACGATCAACATTCATTTCTTATACTTCATGATCAGGAGGGAGGCCACGTCATCGATAGGGTAATTGTCGTAAAACAAAAAGTGGCTGGCCATACCATCGATGGAAGCGAAGAGGAGTTTGGCTTCGAGTTCAGGGAAGGGGATACCCGCCTCCATCAGATTCTGTCGGATGCGCTCTTCGATGTAAGCAGTCTCCTCCTGCATCTCGTACAGCAACTGCCTGACGACCTCTGATTGCATCCGGATGCCGTGCAGCAGTTTCCAGAAGTCTTTCTTTTCTTTCAGCAGTTTCACAGTCTGCAGAATATGTTGCGCTATACCTGAGCCAGCCTGCTCAGAAGCGGGCTCAAATGAAGCATGGATGTCTTCGACGCCGCGGCGGAAGATTTCTGCCAGCAGCTCGTCTTTGCTTTTAAAGTAATTGTAAAGCAATCCGAGTGACATACCTGCCTCACTGGCAATGTTGCGGATTGAGGTGGCTTCATAGCCTTGCGATGCAAAGAGCTTCAAGGCTACCTCAACTAACCTGTTAATACTGTGTTCTCTTTTTTCCTGGAACCGGGTCATGGGAGGGTGAACGTTTGCTCAAATATATTATGATTGAACGTCCGTTCAAATATAAAGTTGTTATTTTAGTCGCTACTTCATCTATTAACGCAAACTCTTTCAGAAGCGTATAACTGGCGTTTACCTGCACAATGTATTGACCAAAAATGAAGACACCCACCAGTTAATCGGTAAGAAGATACTTTCTAAAGTTGCCAACAAAATTGTGGTCACCCCTGATAATCCGAAGGATAGCGAAGAGCTCCGGCCCGGAGATATTGAGGTAATTCGCGCTCAAGACCGCCTTGTTTTCAACTTCTGGAAAGACTGCCTGGTCAGCGGGTTTAGAACAGCTGCCGGTATCGAAGGTATCGGCACGGATCTAAGCGACCCCAATAGGTGAGATTTGGAGTTGCTCCCTCAGCTTCCCGTCGTTTTGATGAGGAGCTTGCGGTACTTTGTAAAGATGCTTGACTTGGATACGAAGCCCAGGTATGCGTCACCCTGAAGTACGGGGAGATTCCAGGCGCCTGTCTCGTCAAATTTTTTCATCACGTCTGCCATGGTGTCGTTGTGGTGTACCACGGCAGGCGGGGCTGACATGAGTTCGGTTACCAGCACTTTGTCATACTTATCCTGCTTAAACATGATCTCGCGCACATCTTCGAGTAGGATAATCCCTCTTAGTTTCTGCTGTTCGTCCACGACAGGGTACAGATTGCGGCGGCTGTGGGCGATCACGTCCACCAGTTCTCGCAATGTGGCGCTATACCTGACAGGGTGAAAATCAGTCTCGACCAGGTGGCGGATCTGCATGATGCGCAGTACCGTGCGGTCTTTGTTAGCGGTGAGCAGTTCCCCTTTCTGAGCCAGCTTCTTGGTGTCGAGCGAGAAGGGTTCAAAGTACTTAACCATCGCAAAAGCAGTGGCCGATACGATCATCAGCGGGATCATCAAGGTATAGCCGCCCGATATTTCGGCAATAAGGAATACGGCGGTTAGCGGAGCATGCATCACACCGCTCAGGATACCGGCCATCCCTACTACCGTAAAGCTGCCTTCCGGCAATTTATGGATCTGCAGTATATTGGCGAGCCGGCTCAAAAAGAAGCCCACGTGTGCCCCCACGAACATAGAAGGAGCGAAGTTGCCCCCATTGCCGCCACCTGCAATGGTGAAGGTAGTAGCCGCTACTTTTACCAGTGCCAGCATCCCGACAAAACCCAGCACCAGCCATTCATTTGTGCCGAAAAAAGAAAGCCAGCTGTCTTGCAGCAGTGCTTCGGGCTTGCCGCTTTCGAGGAGTTTGACGGCGCCGTAGCCTTCCCCAAAAAGCGGAGGAAACAACATGATCAGCAATCCAAGCAATACACCGCCCACCAGCGCCCGGCGGTAGGGCTGGTCCTGAAATGGCTCAAAAAGTGCTTCGATGCGCCAGGCGGCCCGGCTGTAGTACACAGACATCAGTCCGGTGAGGATACCCAGCAGGATGTAGAAGGGGACATGCGAGGCGGCGAAAACACCCAATTGGTCTGCAAAGAAAAGCAGCTCTTCCCGAAGGATGATGCGTGAGCAAAGCGCTCCCACCACCGCCGAGATGATCAAAGGTATAAAGGCGGAGATGCTGATATCGGTAAGCAGCACTTCGATGGCGAAGAGCACACCGGCGATAGGTGCATTGAAAACGGCCGCTATACCTGCGGCAGCGCCACAGGCCAGCAGCAGTGTACGGTCGCGGTAATTCAGGTGATACTCCCGCCCGAAATTAGACCCGATGGCAGAGCCTGTCACCACAATAGGAGACTCCAGACCGGCCGATCCGCCAAAGCCAGCCGTAATGCCACTGGTGAGCACGTGGGAATACATTTTATGCGACTCCACCATGCTGGACTTCTGCGATATGCTGTGCAGGATGCTGGCCGTGCCACGCCCCAGCTGTCCGTTGAACATGACCCGCACCAGGAACACCACCAGCAGGATACCCACCAGCGGAAACACCACCAGCCAGACCGGCTCCTCGAGCAGGCGGTTGCCGTACGCCAGCAGCTGCTGGATGTAATGCACCAGCGTTTTGAGCACCACGGCGGCCAGTCCGGCAGTGAGGCCGACCAGAACACTGGAGATCAGGATGAAGTTACGGGTAGAAGTATGGCGGCGAAGCCAGAGAAGTGGAATTTTATACTTGCGGAACTGTGGCATGTGGGACTATACACGAAAGGTCAGCCGGGTTTACGAAAAATACAATCAAAGGTCCGGCCTTAAAAAAACCTTGCGCATAAAAGTATAAACTCTAAGCCGTTAGAAAAAAAATAACATAGGAAATCTAACCTGTAGGGACGTTTTTTAGTTAATATAGTGGTTAAGACCTAGCGGAAATCCTTACAAAATAGCCTATGCATCACGAGCCTGACAGAAGCGGAAACCTGATACTGAAAGACTTGCACGGCCATTTCCATGTGATTGGAGATGTGCACGGCTGTTTTGATGAATTGGTGCTCCTCCTCCGAAAGCTTGGATACACCATAGAGGATGACAAAGCTGCTGGCAGGTATCACGTGACACCGCCCGAAGGCTGCATGGCCGTGTTTGTAGGCGACCTGGTGGATCGGGGACCTAACTCACCGGAAGTGCTGCGCCTGGTGATGGACATGGTGGAGCAGGATGTGGCACTGTGCGTTAGCGGCAACCATGACGACAAACTGTACCGCAAACTGATGGGCCGCAACGTGCAGGTGCGTCACGGACTGGAACTGACCATGGCCCAGCTCGAGCATTACAACAAGGCCTTCATTGACAGGGTAAGGGAGTTTTTGGGGCACCTGCCGCACCACATCATACTGGACGAAGGCCGCCTGGTGGTAGCGCATGCCGGCCTGGAGGAGCGCCTGCATGGGCGGCACAGCAAATCTGTGCGTGACCTTTGCCTCTATGGCCCAACCACCGGAGAGCTGGATGCCCACGGCCTGCCTGTCCGGCTCGACTGGGCCGCTGACTACTCTGGCGTAGCTGTCGTGGTATACGGCCATACGCCTGTCCGCGAGCCCCGCTGGAAAAACAATACCATCAACATTGACACGGGCTGTGTTTTTGGGGGAAAGCTAACAGCGCTGACCTATCCCGACCACATCCTGACGACCGTCGATGCCTTCGATACCTATGCCGAGTCTATCCGGCCCTTTCTTCATCATCCCACGCACTAAGCCTGCTATACCTGCTTGTTGTCACGCTCATGGTCGCGGTGGGCGGTGTGTTCTTTGTGCAGGTATTCCTTGAACTCATCGAGATTAGTACGGTCCCAGAACGGGATCTTATTCCGCACAGCGGTACGCCCGATCACGTGTGCCGCTACCGGAGACGTCAGGAAGGTAAAGCCGATGATCAGCACCACTTTCAAAAACATGTCGGGCTCGTTGAAGTAGATGCCCATACCTGACAGGATAAGCCCCAGCCCCAGTGTTGCCCCTTTGGTGATGGCTGACATGCGGATGTAGAAGTCCGGAAAGCGCAGCAGCCCGATGGTGCTGATCAGCATAAACATGACGCCGATGATGATAAGCACCGAGCTGATGATCTCGCGGATGAGCAGAAAATTGATGTCTTCAAGCATAGGCTAGCGGGTTGATTTCATGAGGTAATAGGCAAAAGAGATAGAGCCCAGAAAACCGAACAGGGATAAGATGATGGCAACGTCTATGAAGTCCTCGTTGCCGGTGAGCTCCGTATAAATAGCCACGATGCCGATGACATTGGCCACGAACAGATCAAAGGCCGTGATGCGGTCTGGCAGCGAGGGACCCATGGCAAACCGGATGCCGGTCATGATCAGGCAGAGGCTCAGGGCGGCCATGGCAAATATCAGTGTGAAGGAGAATATACTCATCTTGTAAGTTGTAATAGTCTGCGTTCGAAACCATGTTTTATCGTGTGCTTGGCCAGCTCCAGGTCATTGTGCTTGATGTATAGCGTATGTACGTACAACACCTTCCGGTCAGCACTCACATCGATGGAGAGAGAGCCCGGCGTGAGCGTGATGATACCCGACAGCAGGGTGATCTCCATATCGGTAGAGGCTGCCAGGGGCAGTGCAATGACCGTCGGCTTCATACGGTAGGTAGGCGTCAGGATGTCATAGGCTACCTTGAGGTTGGCCACGACCAGCTCCTTCAAAAAGAACAGGATAAAGGAGATGGCTTTTGGCAGTTTATGGAAATAGGAGCGATGATAGGAGGGGGTGGTAAGCCATAGGATAAACATGATGAACGTGGCGACCACTACCGCCCAGATCGCATTGTACGGAAACATCGGCTCGCCATATTCGAAGTAGATGTAGCTGCCAAAGAAAGCGATCAGGAAGTGGATGATAAATGTCTTCATGCTATTTTTTCAATACGGCGTTGATGTATAATTCGCTGTTCAGGAGCTGCTCGGCTGCCAGTTGCGCCATCGATACCACCGGCTCGGCATACACCCCGATAAAGAGAATGAACAGTACCAGAAACAGCACCGGCAGATGGAGCAGGAGGTTGTCTTTTTTCTCGCGCGCTGTCACCACGTCATCCAGCGGATCAGCCTCGGGCTTATTTTTCCAGAATACCTCGTTCCAGATCTTCGTCATCGAGAAGATCGTGATCAGGCTAACAGCCAGGGAAACTAGCACGATCACAAAGCTGTCGATCTCAAAGCCTGCTTTGGCCAGCATGAACTTGCCCCAGAAACCAGAGAAAGGCGGTATACCGGCCAGAGAGAAAGCCGAGATGAAAAACAGTACCGACAGAAAAGGGTGCTGCAGGTATACGCCGCCCAGCTTTTTGAGCGCAAAGGTGCCCCGGTTATGCGCCACCACACCGCTGATCAGGAACAGATTGGTTTTGACCAGAATGTTGTGGATGATAAAGTAGACACTGCCTGCAATCGCCAGGGGTGTAAACAGAGCCAGGCCCATCAGCATATACCCTATCTGGCTTACGATGTGGAATGACAGGATCTTGCGGAAGTCATTTTGTGAAGCCGCTCCAAACACCCCGATCACCATCGTAAAGCCGGCCAGCACGGTGAATAGCGGAATGGTCAGTTCCTGGTCGGTGACAAATACCAGCGTAAACAGGCGGATCAGTGCATACATACCTACCTTGGTGAGCATACCCGCAATGAAGGCAGAGATGGCAATGGGCGGCGTGTGGTAAGAAGCCGGCAGCCAGAAGAAAAGCGGAAATATGGCTGCCTTGATACCGAAGGCGATCAGGAAAAACATGCCCGCCATGGTTATGAGGGCCGGATGCGATACCGGCGTGCGAACCAGCACAGCCAGTTCCGCCAGGTTGAGGGAGCCCAGTATGCCGTACACCACGCCTATACCTGTGAGCAGAAAACCGGAGGCCAGAAAGTTGATGGTGACATACTTGATAGCGCCCTCCAGCTGCGGCTTGGTGCCCCCCAGCGCGATCAGCACAAAGCAGCAGATCAGCAGCACCTCAAACCACACGAAGAGGTTGAACAGGTCACCGGTCAGGCAGGCGCCTGACACCCCCATCTGCAGAATGAGCAGCACCGGGTAGTAACCAAAGGTCTGGCGGGCTTTGTCGAGCCCTTTGATGGAAAAGAGGTAGATGGCCATGCCGATGATTGAACTGGTAATCACCATCATGGAGCTGAACAGATCCGCCACCAATGATATGCCAAAAGGGGCGGGCCAGCTGCCGATCTGGGTTGTCCGGATGCCATGGTCATTCACATCAAAGAGCAGCAGGAAAGAGGCAATCAGCATACAGGCTTGTGCCAGAATGCCGATAACTTGTTGCGCTCGCACATACCGCCAGAAGAAGAGGCTCAGGATAGCCCCAAACAGCGGAATAAGCAGCGGCAACATGATAAGCAGGTGGTTCATAGGGTGTGCTTAGTGTTTTTCTTCAATCTGGTCGGTGGTGTTCATGTCGTCGAGGTCGGTGGTGCCAAACGACTGGTATACCCGCTTGATCAGCACAATGGCAAAGGCCTGTATACCGAAGCCGATCACAATGGCCGTGAGCAGCAGGGCCTGCGGCACCGGGTCGGCGAAAGGCTCTGTGGCTACACGCTCATCCTGCCCGATAATGGCTGAGCCCCCGCGGGTAAGGCGACCGATCACAAACAGAAACAGGTTGGTTGCCAGGCCGAACAGGATTAGCCCAAGTATAAGCTTAAAGAAATGCCGGTGCAGGATCAGGTAAAGACTTGCTGAAAAAAGGATACCGATCAGAAAGGGTAGTATGAGTTCCATAGTTTTATTCTTCTGACATCACAAAGGTTATTTTGAGCACCACCCCGATCACCAGCAGGTATACGCCAATATCGAACAGGATAGGGGTGCCCGGTTTGCCGATAATCGGGATGTAAAAATCAGCCCAGTAGGCATGCATGAACGGCTGTCCGAATACCAGACCCACAACGCCACTGCCAGCTGCCAGGAGCAGACCGGTGGCAATGATGTAGATGGGCTCGATGCGGATCATGCGCTCTTTCATCTCCGGGTGCCGGGCCAGTTTTCTGCGGCGCCACACATTCACCCGCATCATGCGCATCAGGTAGAGGGACCGGCTCTGGTTAGGCTGTCTCGGGTAGCCGTAGAGATTTATCTTCAGGAAGGTATCCACGGTTTGCTGCGGTCCGTGGGTCATGGTATGAAATACAAAGGCAATGGCCCCGATCAGACCGCCGATAAACCCCCCGCCCGGGTGGTTATGCCCCCTAAACAGGGTATAGACCGAGAAGATGATGAAGATCGGTATGAGGATGCGGATGGCGACCGCAAGAATGACGGTTTTCATGGTTTGTCTCCTTTCTGCATGCGTAGTTTCAGCATTGCCAGTATACCAATGGCCGCTACGGCCAGCACCACGATCTCACCCAGCGTATCCAGTGCCCGGAAGTCTACCAGGATCACGTTCACGATGTTGCGCCCCTGTCCGAGCAGGTAGCTGTTCTCGCCATAGTAGGCTTTCAGCTGGGAGTCAAGCGGGTACTGCTTCACGATCAGGATCACATAAGTCATCATGGCCCCAAAAGCCAGCGAAAGCAGCACATACTTGTAGCGCTCTGAGGCATGTGAGAGGTAGCGGAATGCCGGTAGTTTGTGCAGTATCAGTACGAAGATCACGACTGTCAGCGTTTCGATGAGCAGCTGCGTGGCGGCCACATCAGGCGCACCGAAGAGGATGTAAAACAGTGCCATAGAATAACCAATGATACCCATTACGGCAATAGAGGTGAGGCGGGAGCGTGACTTGAACAGGAAGATCAGCGCTGGCACGATCATCAGTAGCAACACCACTTCGTACATGCGCAACTGCGAGAGCTCCGGTAGTCGGTTAACGAGCTCCAACCGGGGACCATCCTTCCAGAGGGAGAGCACGATCAGGGCGATGTGTGCTGAGATGATGGCTGCGATGTAGCTGCGCAGGTAGCCGTTCTGAATGGCAGCTGTAATTTTGGTAGCGCCAGCCAGGAAACCTTTGAGCGAGAGCTGGTACAGGTTAGCCGGACCTAAGCGGTAGATTCCGTTGAAACGGTTGGCGTAGCTAAGCAGTCGGTTAGAAAAGCGGTAGACGACATAGCCCAGCGCCACCGTAAGCAGACTAAGGCCCAGCACCAGATTGAAACCATGCCACAGCGCCAGTTCAAACACCTGCTCGACTCCCAGCATTGCCTCTGCGGCGCGGCGTAGCAGCGGCGTTACAAAGAAGCCCGGCAGCAGGCCAAACACCAGTCCGGTGCTGGCCAGGATGACCGGCGGCAGGTAGAGCATGGCTTTGTCGGGGTGCTGCAGGGGTGTAGGCTCAACGGCACGACGCCAGAAAACGCCATAACCTATGGCAATCGCCACAGCCACAAACACCATCCCCGAAAAGAAACTCACGGCAAAGAGCATCCAGCGGAAAGGGCTTTCTTCGAGCGCGGCCTCATACACCAGCTCTTTGCCGATGAAGCCAAAGAAGGGAAGCAGACCAGCCATGGACATACCGGCCAGCAGCGCCGCAATAGCCGTGAAGCGCATGGAGCCGGACAGGCCAGTGAGTTGGGTCAGGTCACGGGTGCCGGTGGCGTGGTCTACGTTGCCGGCCACCAGGAAGAAGGTGCCTTTGTAGAGCGCGTGCGCCAGCAGAAACACTACCATGGCCTCCAGTGCAGGAGCAGTGCCTATACCTGTCATGGTCACCAGCAGACCCAGTGCACTGATAGTGGTGTAAGCGAGGATAGCTTTGAGGTCAACGTGCTGGGTGGCAAGCAAAGCACCTAATATGGTCGTGATGCCACCGATCAGCATTAAGGTATACTGCCATTCGTCAGTGCCTCCCATGACAGGGGTGAGCCGGGCCAGCAGGTATACGCCTGCTTTCACCATGGTAGCCGAGTGCAGGTAGGCGCTGACCGGAGTGGGAGCTGCCATGGCATTGGGCAGCCAGAAGTGAAAAGGAAACTGGGCCGACTTGGTAAAAGCTCCCAGCAGGATCAGCACGAGGGCCGGCAGGTATAGCGCATGCTTTGTCACCACATGCCCCCGCTCCAGCAGTTCGCTCAAGGTATAGGTTTCGCCGGCCATGCCCACCAGTATCAGGCCAGCCATCAGGGCCAGACCACCGAGCCCGGTAACGAGCAGTGCCTGCAGCGCCGAGTTGCGGGAGCTCTCCTTGTCATGCCCGAAGCCGATGAGCAGGTATGAACTGATACTGGTGAGTTCCCAGAAAACAAAGAGCGAAATGATATTACCAGCGAGCACTAGTCCCAGCATCGCCGTCATGAACAGCGTCAGGTACAGGTAGAAACGCCCCAGCAAGGGATGACCTTTGAGGTAACCTCCCGCGTATATCATAATGAGTGTTCCGAAGCCCGTGATCAGCAGGGCAAAAAGCAGACTGAGTCCGTCCAGAAAGAAATGCAGGTTGATGTTGAGAGAGGGAGCCCATTGTTGCACTTCACCTAAATTGTTGCCTCCCAGCACGGCAGGAGCCAGTGTGAGCAGGTATATAAAAATAGATAGGGGCAGCAGGGCCATGGGCACGTATACCCATTTGCCGAGCCAGCGGTAGAGCATAGGCGCGGCAAATGCCAACAGGAAACCTGCGAGTATAGCTAAAAACATCAAAAATGCTTAGTTTGTAAATGTATCCTTGTTAATTTCGTAGCTGATTTAACACATAGTACCAATCTGCGCATTTATTGTTACGTCAGGGTCGAAATTGAGGGGGAGAGCAGGAAAAGGACAAGCGCAGCAAACGATAACCCAAAAACCAAAACATCATCATGAACACGCTGAAACGTATTATGGTGGGGCTCGACCTGTCGGAAATGGACGATACCCTGATCTCCTACACCGCATTTCTTTGCTCCATTTCTGAAATAGAGAAAGTTTACTTCATCCACGCCGAGAAAAGCCTCGACATACCTGCAGAGGTGCTGAAGGGAATTCCGAACGGCATGGCAGTCGACGAAAAGATCCGCGTGGCCATGGAGGAGAAGATTTTCAGTTACTTCGGACCGGAGCAACGTTCGAAAGTAGAAGTGCAGGTAGTGGAGGGATCTCCGCTGAAGGAGCTGTTGCACTGGTCCAAAGAAAAGCAGATCGACATGGTGGTCGTAGGCCGCAAGTTCCATTTGCGTGGAAGTGGCGTACTGGCCCAGAAGATCCTGCGCAGTGGGCGTGTGAGCGTACTGTTCGTGCCTGAGAATGAAGATCCGATCCTGAACCACATCATGGTCAGCGTTGACTTTTCTGAATACTCATTGATGGCACTCGATCGCATCCTGCACTCAGCACTTACAAGACCGGAAGTGCGCATTACCTGTCTGCATGTTTACGAAGTGCCAACCGGCTACATTACGCTGGGCATCAGCTACGAAGACTTTGACGAACGCATGCAAGGCTTTGCCCGCGACAAGTTTGAGCAGGTACTGGCCCGTTTCCCTGAACTGCGGGACCGTGCCACACTACGACTTGTGAAGCAGGAAAACGAGGACGATGTGGGAGAACTGATCGTAGTGGAGGCGAAGCGCGCCAGAGCCGACATGCTGGTAATTGGTGCCAAAGGAAAGTCAGCTGCCGCTCTCTTTGTGCTGGGTAGCGTGACAGAGAAAATTCTACGCCACAACGACGACATGCCAATGATTGTCTATAAGAAGGAAAAAGAGGAGCTTGGCTTCCTGGATGCGCTTCTGGGCAACGATTAAGACCTGCTTCTAAAGCGGAATTTAAATTATGACGAAAGACCTGCTATACCTGAGGGTGTGGCAGGTCTTTTGGTTTGCCCGCCACTGCCAATACTAACATCCCAAGCAGACCAGCCAATGCTGAAGCCGCGTAAATACTGATCTTCACAAGCGTGAGCTGCTCCGGCGCAGCAAAAGCCTGCTGCGCCTGGAAGAGCGACAGCATAAAGCCCGCACCCAGTAGCAGAGCGCCGCCGGTCAGTTGACCCCAGTGCAGCCCTGCAGGTATGCGCGCTATACCTGTGAGCGAAAGCAGCCAGGCAAAAAGCAGCATTCCGATTGGTTTGCCGAGGACCAGGGCGAGGAATATACCCATCGGCACGGGGCCAAGCAGGTCACGCCAAACAAAGCTGTTGTAGGCGAAGGGCACAAAAGCCAGCGCAAAAAGGGGTAGGGCCAGGTAGGCAGCCCAGGGCAGGAGCCTTTGCTGCAAGCGCCGCAGCGGTGACAGGGCTTTTGTGCTGTTAGCCCGCAGGGTATGCGCAGCCGCCTGAAAATCTTCCTCCATTTCTTCGCCGGGTTCCGGGCGCTTCATCATGCGCAGGGCATGGAGCTGTCCCATCACAGTATCGGTGGAGGTTACAAAGTCTTCTTCTCTCACCCGCGAGTGGATCGGCATGACCAGCGCCAGCAACACACCTGCCACGGCTCCCTGCACACCTGCCAGGAGAAAACTAACCAGCATGACCAGCCCCAGCAGCAGGTATAGCCACATGGTGCGGTTGCGGAGCGCCCGCAGCACCACGAGCAGGCCAAACACGCCGGTGGCAACCGAAAGTGCCAGCAGGTTGTGGGTAGAGGTATAGAGCACCTGACTCAGCAACAAACTGCCTATACCTTGCATGATCGCGGTGGAAGACAGGAATACCCGCAGGGAAAGCGGCAGGGAATTGCTTGCCAGCGCCAGGAGCGCCAGAACTGCCGCCACATCGGCAGTGGCCACTACAGGCCAGCCTGCCTGTGCAGCAGGGGGAGCCAGGTATAGGTAGACCGCAACAGGTATAAGCATACCTCCTAAAGCGGTAGTAAAGGCAAAAATCATATCAGACTTTGCCTTCAGCTCGCCCACACGAAGCACCCGCTTCAGTTCCATGCCAAGTATAAGATATAAAAGTGGCAGCAAGGCCTGCTGCACCCAATAGCCGATTGGTTTGGCTATGGTGTAGGCTCCAAATGTGATGGTCAGCGGATTTTCCCACAGGTATAGCCAGGAAGCACCCCAAGGCGAGTTGAGCCAGGACAGAGCCAGTAGCGCAACAACCAGTGTCAGGGTACCTCCACGCACCAGCACCTGTTCGAATTTTTCGAAGGAGTAGGTTATGCGATTGAGCAAAGTGGGTTCAGCAGCCAAGGTATAAAGGAATAGCGATATTTAGATTCACCTTAGAGACGTAGCAAGTCCTGAAAAGTTTTGGTCCTGCTGTACCTTATGCTGCTATTCTACCACTTCTTTGGCAATGTAGCGGGAGTTCATGATGCTGAGCGCGCCCATGTACTTCAGATTAAAGTTCAGCACATCGCCCACCCTGTAGTTCTGTTCGTTTACGCCAAGCTCCACCACCAGCATATCAGAACTGGCTCCGACCACACTCAGGCCATCATCTTTGGGTATAAGGTATTTTGGGTTGATGTCCAGCAGACCTACATCCAGGATGGCACGGTGAGAGGTTTTGCCGTAGAGGCTCTCGTCGATCTCGAAACTCTCACCACTTGGGTTCTCCGCCAGCATACCGATCGGGATCATGGGCTTTTCGTTCAGTTCAATGATCTCGGCGCTTAGCTCGAACACATCGTCGTGCATGCCTTCAAAGGTTTCGCCGGTAAACAGGTTGAGCCCAAAAAACAAGGCCTCCCCAATCCGGAAATGGTTAATGCCCTTTGGCATCTGGTGGTTGAAGAGCAGGGGAATGGTAACCGAGGTGCCACCAGACACCCAGGGAATTTCGATGTTGAACTTCGCTTCGATGATCTGCTTGTACAGGCTCAGCTGTATCAGTTTGTCCTGCGTCGGCATCACGCCGTGGAGGCAGTTGAAGTTGGCACCAAGCCCGATGACGGAGATGCCGGGCAGGTTGAAGATCTGCTCGTAGAAGTCCACCAGGTCGTCGCCCATCACACCTTCCCGCAGGTCACCCATCTCGATCATGATGATGACCTTATGCGTTCTGTTTTGCCGCTCAGCCTCTTCAGACAGCAGCCGGATAATGTCGAGCTCTGTCTCAAAGCTCACATCGGCGTATCTGATGATGTCGGGAATGCTTTGTTTCGGAGCTGGTTTGATGTATACGGTCTGCACATCGGGTGCCATGTTCTTAATTGTGATCAGGTTGGTCACCCTGGAATCGTGGACCTCCTTTACGCCGAGGGCAAGCACCTCCTTCAGGAAAGTCTCTTCGCCGCAAAGTAGCTTGGTGACGATGCCCCAGTCGATGTTCCTTTCGCGGAGCACCTGGTCGATGTGGTTGTAATTGTGTCTGAGTTTGGAGCGGCACAGTTTTAAGACTGCCATTATATTATCTGATAAGTCTGTATTCTAAATATTTGTTGGTGAAGCCCATTTTTTCGTACAGGTGGCGAGCCGGATTGTCGGGCTCCACGTGCAGCGCAATGCTGCCCTCTGTTGTTTCGGCAGCCAGCTGTACCAGCTTTTTGCCTACGCCCTTGCCACGCTGACTGTTGTGAACGGCCACATAAACCAGTATATTTTCAGGGATATATCCGCTCATACCTGTATTATTCAGTATTAATGCGCCCACAACCTTTCCGTTCTCCCGTGCTACCAATACCGAACCGCCTTTGCCCTCTGCATCCGAGAGCGCATAATCCATGCACTTGGCTATGTCTTCGCGGGCGTCGCCGTACTGGTCCAGGTGCTCAAAGAGGAAGTCAAGCACTTCGTCGTGGTTTAGCTGCCGGTGGTTGGTAGGGGTGTGGATTTCGTATTGGACGGAGTTGTTTTCTGCCATTTCTCTTCTTCAGTTTTATTTGGGTATAGTATAGTTAACGTAATGTAAAGCACAAGGGAAGCCGTGAGGCCAAATAAATTGGGATCTAGGCCGTAGGGCAAGCCAAAGCTCAGATCGAGCCACGGCATGTGTACGATGCCTTCGGTATTCATGGTTACCTGCAGCAGAATGGTGGTAAAGCCCCCGACTAGCATCGCCCAAAATGCGGCCACACTGCTACGGCGTTTCCAGAAGAGCGCCCCGATGATCGGCACAAACAAACCGGACACCATAAAGGCGTAGGAGTAGAGCATCAGGTCGAGCACATTGGTCATGGTGGTGGCCAGCCAAAGCGCAAATGCCCCGACGAGCAGCGTGATCAATTGCGACAGGCGCAGCATTCTGGGAGAATCAGGATCAGATTTCGTGAAGTGCCCGATCACGTCGGTCACAATATTGCCCGACGAAGCCATCAGGCAACTGTCGGCGGTAGAAAGGATGGCGGAGAAATAAGCCGAGAGCATCAGCCCCATCAGGCCAACCGGCAGTACCGAGCGCAGGAGCATCGGCAGCCCTGACTCCGGATCCACATCCGCGCCTACGCCTAGTGCTTCAAACATACCCTGTTCCGCTGCCACTCTTGCCAGTATACCTAAGCTCACACCCATAAATGCCATGATCGGCCATTCGAACAGGCCGGCCAGGTACCAGGCACGCTTGGCAGTTTTTTCGTCGCGGCAGGCGTAGATGCGCTGGTAGAGCGTCATGCCCACAAACCAGATCGGAATGATGGTGATAGCCCAGTTCACGATCTGCTGCCAGGTGATGTTGGTGAGCGTCAGAAACTCTGCAGGCAGGGTGCTACGGATGGCTTCCATGCTGCGACCGGACTGTGCAGACACCCAGGCAAAATCTGTGAGCTGACCAAAGCCAATCTGCTCCACGCCACCACCGACAGCCAGAAAGGAAACAGGTATACCGATGAAGATGAGTCCGCCCATCAGAATCGCCCACTGTACGGTGTCTGTATAGATCACCGCTTTGAGGCCCCCCATAACAGTATAGACCACCGCTATGATGCCCATGATCAGCAGGGCCGTGTTGAGGTCGAGGTTAACGAATGTGCCGCTGGCCAGCTTGGCCCCGGCCAGAATCTGCGAGCTGGTAAAGCCGGTATAGCCGATGGCTGAGATAATGCCGGCCAGCAGTGCCACGCGAGCGTTGAAGTAGTGGCCAAAAATCTGTGGGAAGGTGAGGAATTTGTCGAATGCCGGGTTACGCTTCACTTTAGGTATAAGAAACATTGCCGCCAGCCAGGCACCGAGCAGGCCGGTAAAGAGCATCCAGGCACCGGAGAGCCCCATCACGAAGCCCAGTCCGCCCAAGCCGATGGAGAAGCCGCCCCCCACATCCGTTGCCACCACCGATAGACCAATGTGCCCGCTGCCCATACCTCTGCCACCCACATAATAATCGTCTGCACCCTGGTTCTTTTTGAGGAAGTAGAATCCAACGCCCAGCATGGCCAGCATGTAGAGCACGAATATGGTAAGGTCGAGTATGTGCATGTATTAGAATAGTATAAGTTTGAGTATAGGCTATTAGTATCGCTGATTATGAATATACTCAAAATTTTGCTGAAAAGCTTGTTTTAGTAGCTAAAAGTAGTCCTAAGGGCAAGGATTAGCTAAAATGAAGTGTGGCTTTTGTGCAAATTGTTTAAAGATGTATGACAGGAAGAGCGTGGACAAAAA
The DNA here is from genome assembly GCF_058932855.1 of Pontibacter sp. LHS1. NCBI lineage: Bacteria > Pseudomonadati > Bacteroidota > Cytophagia > Cytophagales > Hymenobacteraceae > Pontibacter > Pontibacter sp. LHS1. The sequence continues at coordinate 91,388 of NZ_JBZYWF010000011.1, read as the reverse complement.
AGGTGTGAAAGGGTGAATTTTGTTAGGATAATAATATTTAGGAGGAGCTGGTGATGTGTGTAATCAGGTTGATGATACGGACAGTTAATGGAAGCGGATTTTACTATAAAAATGATAAAAACTGAATATAATTTCAAGGTTTTGTTTATATTGGGTAGGTGCTATATTTATGTGAGCTCGGTGGTTCACCAGATATAGTGCAGATAGTGGGAGTAGGTATTCCTGTTATACACTAGTTGGCATTAATTTAAGATGAATAAATACAGGGTAGAACTAATAATTATTTTGATAGGCGTACTAATAGGTATTGTCTTTACTTATATTAATGTACTTTATTTCTTACTGTTTATAGTCTTAGTTGCTGTAGTTGCTGTTGTTTCCCTGATAACGTTCTTTGTGGGACTGTTCAACAAATCAAAAGCAAAATCAATTGGACTTGCATGCTTTATTTCTTCAGTACTTTTAATGGGCACCTACTTAGGAATGGGCAGACTAATCAAAATAAAAAGATAGCAAGTAGCATCAACAGTGATTAGCGACATTGAAGCTTACAGACTGAAAAAAGGAATATATCCTCTAAATTTAAATGAAATTGATGCCGAACAAAGGCTTAAAATACTTAGGTACACACCTAATGAAAGTAGAGATTCATACACTGTAAGCTATCTTATGAATGGCTACCATAGAACAGTTTATAGTAGCAAAACTGGTACTTGGACTGCAATGCAATAGAAAAACAAATGCCAACAAAGTGCATAATTTATGCTACGGCTTTGCCTTACACACATTATAGCACCAGCACGTTAGCTGGAATTCCCCCCATATTAACTATTGATTTCTCACGCTAACGCTGCTGCGTATAATTCTTGTATCCCTTGCAAGACCGGATTTTAATTGACGCTTTTAAGCTCGGGTGGCATTCTGGTTGGAATGTAGAGAGCCTTCTGTGGAAGAGGGCTTTGAGGTGATTTCAGTGGTGGCTCCCTTGGGAGACCCCGATCAGGATACTTTCAATACCTACAGTACATTCCCCTGGGATCATTTTTCTTTCACTTCATTCCTTACAGCTATGAAAAAGAAAAGCACACCCATGGAGATTGTCAACCCCCGCGCCGCCGGCATCGACGTGGGCAGCCGCTCCCACTTTGTGGCCGTGGGCCAGGGGGCGGATCAGGTGCGGGAGTTCGGTGTTTATCAGGCTGACCTACGGGAACTGACCCAGTGGCTGCAGGAGCAGCAGATCACCACCGTGGCCATGGAGAGCACGGGCACCTACTGGCAGAGCCTGTTCACGGCCCTGCAGCAGGCGGACCTGGAGGTGCTGCTCTGCAACGGCAAGTTCACCAAGAACATCAAGGGGCGCAAAACGGACGTGCAGGACTGCCAGTGGATCCAGCGCCTGCACTCGCTGGGGCTGCTCTCGGGCAGCTTCCTGCCTGACGCGGCCACCGAGGAGCTGCGCACCTACTGCCGCCACCGCGCCTCGCTGCTGGAGACGGCGGCCGTCACCACCCAGAAGATGCAGAAGTACCTGCGCCTTTTGAACCTGCGGCTCGACGTGGTGGTGCGCGACATCACCGGCCAGACAGGCATGGCCATCATCGAGGCCATCTGCCAGGGGGAGACGGACTCCATGCGCTTGGCCTGTTTCCGCCACGGCAACTGCCGCAAGTCAAAGGAGGAGATCGCCCGCGCCCTGCACGGCAACGGCCGCCGGGACCTGCTCTTCGCTCTGTCCCAGGAATTGGATATGTACAAAACCCTGCAGCAGAAAATTGCCGCCTGCGACGCGGCCATCGAGCAGCTGCTCAAAGAGCAGATTGGAGCAGACGAGGAGAGGCGGGAGCTGAAGGCTGATCCCAAGCCCTATAAGCGCGTCAACAAGAACGCGCCCCAGCAAATGGACCTCAACCAGCTGGCCTTCCAGTACTACGGCGGGGTGGACCTGCTAAAGATAGAGGGGGTGAGCCACGCGACGGTGATGGCGCTCATGAGCGAGGTGGGCGCGGAAGGAATAAGAAAGTTTCCCACGGCCAAGCAGTTCTCCAACTGGCTCAAGCTCTGCCCCAACACCAAGGTGAGCGGCGGGCGGGTGCTCAGCTCCCATATCCCCAAGGGCAGCAACCGTCTGAAGATCGCCCTGAGGCAGGCGGCCAATGTGATCGGTAACCTACGCGAGACGCACCTGTCGGACTTCTTTAAAAGGGTGGCTTTCCGCAAAGGGCGGCAGGCGGCGGTGAGCGCCACGGCCCGCAAGCTGGCGGTGATCATTTGGCACATGCTCACTTACCGCGTGCCTTACAACCCGCCCACCCAGTACCTGTTCCTCGATGAGAAAAGAAAGCTTAAGCTCGTGCAGCGGATAAAGAAAAACATCACTAAATTAGACCTCAAGCCTGAAGAATTAGGCTTCGCAACTGCCTGAAAAATAAACGTTAGTCAGGATTTAAAGAATTAGAAATTGAAGCAACCTGTACAAGAAATAGTCTCAAGAGAATTAAATAATGATGGAGTAAGAGCATTGCTTGAATACTTATCAAATGGTATTGACGAGACTGTTAACTTCGGTTCACATATTCTGAAATGGGATTTAGATACAGCAAGAGGTAGTGACGAGAATCTACCAATAATTTTATCACTTCGACACTTTTTAGAACTCATAGATTCTATTTCCATACTTATTAAAAGCTCGTCTGTTGATCCTTGTAAATTAATCCTAAGGGGTGCACTAGAGACCTATTTTAGTATAGAATATCTACTTGAAGATAAAACCATTGACCGTAGCATGGCTTTTATGGTGTGGCACACGCATAAAAATTTAAAATCTTACAAAAGGTTAGATCCTAGAAATGAACAGGGTAAGCAACTTCAGCATAAATTGAATAGTGACAAATCTGTTAATGGGTTTAAAATACCTGAAATACCAGAATTGAATCATGCTATTGTAAATCTTGAGTCACTGCTTCAAAAACCGGATTATCATAAAGCAAACCAAGAATACCTGCGAATTAAAGAAAAGGGTGAAAAGAATCCCGCGTGGTATAGACTTTTTGATGGTCCAAAGAATGTTCAAGAGCTTGCGGAACATTTAAAGCTTTCAGGTCTCTATGAAACTTTATATCGTTCTTGGTCAGGTCCTACACATGGAACAGATATTCTTCAAGGAAAGCTGTTTGGCTCAGTTGATAATAAGGCAGAAATTGTGCAGATAAGATATCCAAAGGATGTTCAAATGATTACCAGCTATGCAATGACTTTTTCCTTGAAAACATTTTCAACAATCATTAATAAAAGGCTCCCACTCAAAAAGAGAGAATATGATGATTGGTATTCATCCATTAAGGGCTTACATCAGCGAGTAGCAAGTAAAGAGCAGTTAATAAACATTAAGCTAGACTGAAGAATAACACAAGCTAACAAAGTTCATACAGAACCTTTCGCTAATACTTCAGGCTCCGCATGCACGAGTACCGTTAGGCTACAATAAAACTATGGAATGCTAAGACTATACAAGAGAAAACTCCCGAGTTGTGATAAGCTATTTAAGGAGTTTCTAAGTCCATGGTATCCAGAAGAAGAAAGAACTGAAATGACTCGTCCGGACATGTATGTTATAGCGGGTTATGAAGGAAGACCTCTTGATATGGATGAACTACAGTATTTGCAAGAAGATGTATTACAGGAAGTACAGGGATACATCAAAGATGTAACTGACGCTGCACTACAAGACTTCAAAAATATCGTTAATGCCAACTCTCTGAATCTTGAAGTTCTCGATAGAGTTGACAGGTTTTATGACAGAGTGAATGTTGCGCAAATAATAAAGCAAAGTAATCCGGAAGATTTTTCAAACCAGTACTTAGTATCTGTTTGTGAGTTGGGAGCTACATTAGGTTATTTGTTCAAGCAGTCACAAGAATTTGACTGGTTATACTCTTACCCATACTTTCATTCTATCATAGTGCATAAAGAAACAGGATTCGGTATTACTGTTTTTGATTGGGCAGTAAAGAAGTTTAGCGAGTATGGTATAGAAGATGGGCTTGCGGCTAAGTTTCAGGCAGCCTTAGATGGAATAGAAAACTATAAAAAAGAGAATAATATCCTAGCCTAACCAAGCACATGTGCAAAGCTTCGGCTGAAAGCCTCGCTCACCTCATGTACGAACATGTTCCCATAAAGACAACCCTCCCACAATAAATCACATGAAGCTAAAATACTACCTTATTCCACTCGCTTTTGTGGCTATATCTTGCAGCGCTTCCAAGAATACCGGCTCCACTTCAAATACTGCCTCCGCTAAAGGTATGGTTGACTACGGTAGTCCGGTGCACGAGCAAAAGCTACTGAATGAAACTACTTTCGTGATAGCAGAAGTCAGCGAGGACAAAACCTACGGCTATGACAGCAAAAATCCGATCATGGTGGGAGGCGCTGATAAGTCGGAGGGGCCTCTTAATGAAAGGCGATTCCTGAATGCGCTGGCAGGTCCAAACGGTGAACCCATCAGTTATCACCGGCTTGGAAGCTGCTGTAGTTTTCAGTCCAAAAACGGGATGATGGGTGGCGGCCTGCTCGACAAGTACAGCATCACCTACGAAGGTCTGGCAGAGCCGATCATTCTGTACATAAACATGTATGACTCTGACAATCTGAAAATACCGGTTGGTTTTACCTTGAAGCAATAAGTTTAACTAAGTCGATATGACCATGGCAACTACAAAAGACTTAACAGCAACACAGCAGGAAGAATTATTCAGCACCCTGAAAACCCGATTCGAAAAAAACATGCAGCGCCATGCAGGTATAACCTGGACGGATGTGCTAGCGAGACTAGAGGTGGATCCTGCTAAACTGTGGTCGCTGCACGAAATGGAGCGCACTGGTGGTGAGCCGGATGTGGTAGGGCATGATCAGCAGACAGGGGAATACATCTTTTACGACTGCGCAGCAGAGAGCCCCAAAGGACGCCGAAGCGTGTGCTACGACCGCGAAGGATTGGAGTCCAGAAAAGAGCACCGGCCAGAAAACAATGCCGTGGATATGGCTGCTGAAATGGGCATTGAACTGCTCACAGAGGCTCAATACCGGGAGCTACAAAAGCTTGGGAAATTCGATCTAAAGACGTCGAGCTGGATCCAAACGCCTGCTGAGATCAGAAAGCTAGGAGGTGCTCTTTTTTGCGACCGACGCTATGATCATGTTTTCGTCTATCACAACGGGGCACAATCCTACTATGCTGCGAGAGCGTTCCGGGGCTCCCTGACGCTTTGATCAGCAAATTCGAAATTGGAGTATTGACCTGCCCATTCTGGAAATTACAGGCTATGGCTATCTATTTTTTTAACTACTTCAACGATAATACAAACTTATTATTACGCTTCATGAAGATCAGATCAAGTCTAGCATTAATACTGGCAGTTATTCTTGCAGGCTGTCAGCTTAGTCAGGAAGTAGACCCTGTAGAAGAAGAAGATAACCTGCTGGTTGTCGATTGGAAGGGCCGGAAAAGCGACACGCATGGAAAGGAAAAAGCCATGGTATACCTCTACGATTCTGAGGAGGCCTGGCGCACACCTTATGCAACACCTGTAGCATCAGCAAGTCTGTCCGACATAAGGCCCAAGAATGGAGGCACCATCACTCCCGTAAATTCAGCGACCTTCAAAAACCTGGCTCCCCAGAAATACTGGATCAAGATTATTAATGCCTACAACCATAATGCTCTAATAGAGCATAACCAGAACCTTCCCTACATTCTGGAAACGCCCCTGCACAAAGGGACTATAACTTCAACAGCAGTTGAAACCGAAGCAGAGACACTGCTGGAATACAGGCTTAAAAAACTGACAATAAATGCTTTGCCTGAGATAAAAGCCAACCCGGATCAGCGTGTGAAGGTTATTTTCAAAAAGTTTTATCCCAGCAGCTATGCCGGGCCACTTCCTACCACTTATTATGAGCAAGTGGTGTCTACAAATGATTTTCCGCTCAGCATTAACCTAAACGTGCCCATCAGAGAGTTTAACTCATGGTGGTGGCATCCCTACTTTTACATTTACTTAGAAACGGTTGATTTTCATATCTACAGATCGGCGGAGCTAAATGTATTTAACCTGATCAATAGCAATGGAGGAATGTACGATCGCCTGCATTACAAAGACCAGAACAATGAGCTGGTGTACACTATAAATGGAGATTGGATCATAAAAGAATAACCATGAAGAAATTTTTAGAAGCTTTTATGGTGCCGTTTCTCCTGCTGCTTTGCAACCAGGTTCAAGGTCAGCATACTCACCAGTTAGAAGTTAAGATAGGGGGCGGACTTGCAGCTGCTGCTGAAAGCCATAGCTTTGACAGCAAAGGATTTACTATTTCACAGAAAGCTGAGCGGGAAGGTTACTTCTTTTCAGCAAGTGTCGGGACAAATAAACTGCTGAAAGTAGTAGAGACTAGCTATAGCCTGCGCTACCTTACTTTCGATGATACGCAACTGCAATACACCAGCCCCGGAGCCGATATAAGCTCTCCCTGGCAGCAACTGAGCGCGATACAGCATTACGTGGGCGCTACCTACTACCCGTTCACAAATTATAACAGCCGTTTTTCTCCGTTTGTATATGCTGGCCTGGGGTATAACGTGCTGCAGTTTAGCCAGGAAAAAGGTGACGTAATTGCCAGTACTCCCGCCAAAGGAGATGTACTTCCAACCGTGGTAACATGGAATTTACCCGCTGCTAAAAGTACATTGGGCGCATTAGGCTACGAGGCCGCGGTTGGGTTAAAGTATCTGGATTCAGAAAAATTTGGTGTCTTCATGCAGCTACGGTACAATCAGATACATCAGAACAAGACAGACAGGTTGGCTGACAAGCTAAACATGCTGCAGGTGGAGGGTGGTTTTATTTTGAGAACACTTAAACAAAAGAGGGCTTTTTAGATGAAGAAGATATTTCTGGCAGCAGCTTTTTTGCCCGCCCTGGCTACAAACGCACAAAATCAGACGCTAAAGCCATTCGACCTGCAGGGGAAGGTGGTGCACAGTATGGATTATTCTCCTGACGGATTGTTGCTGGCCGGTGCCTATGATAATAACATACAGCTGTGGCAGCTCGGCAAAGACAGCAGCAGTTTTAAGCTTTCCGATACTGTCGGACCTGTTACGGACCTGGATTTTTCAAATGATAGCAGGTACTTGCTTGCCGCGCACGGCAACAGCGCAAAGATCTGGGATATAGAAAAGAGGGAAGTGATCCGCACTTTCGAGCAAAAAGGCGCACTGTTGGCAGTTGCCTATAGCCCTGATAGTAAATTTGTGGCTTTGGGGGGAAGAGACAGAAAAGTGCAGGTATGGCAAGCTGACTCAGGTGAACTACTCCATACTTTCGAAGGACATGGTAAAGAAATAACAGATCTGACATTCAGCCTCGACGGTGGCCTGCTGGTTTCTGCCAGTGCCGATAAAACTATTAAAGTATGGGATCTGCAGGCGAAGAAACTTATGAAGACACTCAAAGGGCACAAAGACTGGGTAAAAGCGCTTGCCCTGAGCAAAGACAGCACCCATCTTGTCAGCGCTGGTTTTGACGGTCGGGTACTCCTTTGGAACTTACCTGATAAAGAAGCAACAGCATACACTGCCAAGTTAAAACACCCGCATTCTAACTGGGTATCTGCACTGGATATCAGCAACAACAACGTTCTGGTAAGTGTGGGCCATGACAACAGAATAGCGTTGTATAACCTGAACGTTCAGGCTGATAAAAAAGGACCGCATTACTTTCAGGAAAAAATGTTCCGGCTGATTGAGCAACAGCCAAATCGTGTGCGCTTTAATCCTGGCACGCTTCAGTTAGCTGTAGCCACATTAGGTAATGGTATTTATTACGATGACTATTTCCAGCTTAATGTAAGGACTGCTCACGAATTCAAAATCATTTCGATTGACGGGGAGGGAGTTGGAGATGTCTTTACTGCTGTCGGTAACACGGCCACCCTGAGCGCCATGGTGACCCGCCCGGAAGAGGTAAAGAAAATCAGCATAACAAATGAGAAGACAAAGGAGGTGCAGGAGTATACAGATCCTGTTAGCGCTGAATTTACCTTTGAGGTAAAGCTGCCAGAGCAAAGTAATTCCTTTCAGGTGGTGATTGAAGACAAAGACAAAAATATTAGTCCAGTAAAGTATTATTTCAAATTAGAGACGACCGCCCAATAGCTCTTTGCATGCAAAAACGCCATTACGGTCGCCCTAAGTTCGAGAACTACGAATATGTATTGCTATACCTTTCAAAGTATGAAAAGGACAACAAGCTCTACCATCAAAAATATCAATACGACCCAGTTAAGAAGCATGACAACGGAAAATGGACAGGGTTGAATGATGAAAGTATAGCGGAGCTGTTTGAGAAAAAGAAGAACGAAGTGTTTAAAGCTCGTGGGATATTTAATTGAACATCATCTATGGACAGCCATACAAATCTATGAAACAAATTTACCTGTTATTCACTCTGCCTGCCCTGCTTTTATTTGCCCTTCCTGCCCAGGCACAAGACTGTAACTGCGCCGATGCCTTTGAGCAAACCGTGCAGAATTACGAAAAGAATTACTCTCTATTTCGCCTGAAAGTAACTGATAAGAATCAGGAGATCTACAAAGCGCACACCGGGGTATACCGCAACAAGGCCGCCGAGGTGCAGCAGATAGAGGACTGCCTGCCCGTTCTGCAGCAGTGGCTGACGTTCTTTCGGGATGGGCACAGCAGAATAGAGTATAGCGGTGCCAGCTGCACAGAGAACCGCAGTGAGCGAATTGAACTTGACCGAAAGCAGTACCAAGCCGACTACAAGAAGAAGAAATACAAAAAGAACGATTTGCTGGGCATCTGGAAGTACGGCAGTTACGAGGTAGCCATTATGCCGAACCCTCAGAGTACCGATAATAAAGACTTTGTGGGCGTGCTCCTCAGCAGCACCAACAGTCGCTGGAAGCCGGGCGATGTTAAGTTCAGGCTGTCGCACGTTTATGGCAACGACTACACTGCTGTTCACTTTATGGACGACCACAGCGCCAAAAAACTGAAAGCGAAGCTAGCTAATGCCCACACGCTGGAGCTTGTGAACTTTAACAACTGGACCAAGGTATGGCCGGAATCTGCCGTAGGCGAAAGTGCGGCAGACGAAAAGAACCTGTACAGTGAGTTTCATTTCCGGATGATCGATGGTGAGATCCCATACATCCGGTTTCCTAATTTTTATGAAAGAAAGCCTGCCTTCGTCGACAGTCTGCTCAAAGCCAACCACGACGCGCTTATTAATGCTGACTTTATCATTGTAGATGTAAGGGATAATGGGGGCGGTTATGATGCTGTTTATAGGCCAGCCTTTCCCTATATTCTGTCCGGGCCTATCAAAACTCCAAACAACGGTATCTGGATGTCTGAAGAGAACATAGCCATGATGCTGGAGGGCAAAGATCCGGCTGATTTTGATGAGGAGCAGATGGCAGAGTATAGGTATATGATGTCTTTTAAAGACTCCATCTTTTGGGAAGGTGATGGCAGTTATGCCGTTACCCACACTCCCAAGACGCTTTTCGCGCCGCATCAGAAAGTAGCTGTCCTGATAAACGGGAAAACCGGCAGCTCCGGAGAGACCTTTGTGTACCGGGTGAAGCAGAGTGACAAGGTGGTGCTCTATGGCCAGAACTCGGCAGGGGTTGTCGACGGTTTTCACCAGTTTACAAAACGCATCGGTTGCTTCGATCTAAAGTACCCTTCCTCATTCAGGGCCAGAGACGTGGCCGAAAATCCGGTAGACCCCTATGGCTTTGCGCCGGATGTATACCTGGATGAAGAGGTGGATGCACTGGAGTTTAGTATTCAGCACATGCGGCAGTTGGTCAAGGCACAGAAAGAGGGATCCGCAAAAAAGACCGCTAATCCATCAAAAGAATAGCATAGGCGGGCAATGAAGATACCCAGTCAGCGGCAACAGATAAACCAGAGGACAAGACTTAACTTCGCTTTCTAATTAACTTGCTATTTACTTATACCTATCCAAATGATGAAGCCATTTAAACTTATTACAGGCAGCCTGGTGTTGTCTGCTCTTTTGCTGAGCAGCTGTGCCTCCGATCCGGCTCAACAAACGGCCACCGCCTCCGGGGAAGTGCAGGTAGTAGGCGCCATGCGCAACGTGATGTGGAAAGGAGAGCTGGCCGGTACGATCGACCTGGATACCATTTCACAAAAAGAGCACCTGGTGGGGCTGGGGCCTGTAGAGTACCTGGCTGGTGAACTGATGATCCTGGATGGCAGATCTTATAAATCGGTGGTGACCAGCGACACGACAATGCAGGTAGAAGAGACCTTCGCCGCCAAGGCTCCCTTTTTTGTCTATACCCATGTGCCGGGCTGGAACGAACAAACACTACCCGATTCCATTCGCACCTTGCAGCAACTGGAGCTATACCTGGATAGCGAGACGCAAACAAGCAGACGGCCTTTTGCATTTAAAATAAGCGGAGAGGTAGAGCAGGCTATTATCCATATCGTCAACCTGCCGGCAGGTTCTACTGTCAGCTCACCCGACGAGGCTCACGAGGGACAGGTGAATTATACCTTAGCTGATGAACAGGTAGAGATTCTGGGCTTTTTCTCGACGGAACACAAAGCCGTATTTACCCATCACGACACTTTCATGCACCTGCACCTGATCACCAAAGACCGCTCTAAAATGGGTCACCTGGATGAAGTGGCCTTTAAAGCAGGTAGCCTGAAGCTATACCTGCCTGCAGAATAGACCAAAACTCTTCGACACAAGTCTTCATAACAGCTGCTATACCTGAGCACTAATACCAGGTATAGCAGCTGTTTTTTTATGGGTTTCCTCAATTTTTTCAGAATAACATGCAACTGATGGAGGTTAAATTGCATCTTAACTATATATTGCGGTAGGTATTCTTTTATACGCTGCTTCTACCTTTAGCCCTTTTTATGAAGACTAACATTACGCCCTATCTGTGTTGTTTGCTTACCCTCTTACTGTTGCTGTCACAGCTTTCGCTTTCTGCCCAAGGTATACGCGGCAGCATCAAAAACCAGGAGGGCGAGGCGCTGCCATTTGCCTCGGTCTACATCACCAACCTCAACAACGGCTCCTCGAGTAACGCCAATGGCGATTTTGAGATTAAGCTGCCGGCAGGAAAGCACACGGTGGTAGTAAAATACATTGGCTATGAAGCACAGCAAGTGCAGGTCGAGATCACGGATAATTGGGTGCAGCGGGACTTTCGGCTTGGTGAGCAGTCCTTCGCGCTGAAAGAGGTGCAGGTAAAAGGCAAAGGGGAGGACCCGGCTTATACCATCATGCGCAAGGCCATCGCCAAGAAGAAATACCACCTGCTGCAGTACGACAGTTACAAGATGAAGGTATACGTGAAAGGTACCGGCGAACTGACCAATGCCCCCTTCTTTCTGAAGAACAAGCTCAAAGAAGAAGGAGTGAAACTGAACGAAGCCTATACCGTGGAATCAGTTAGTGAGATCAAGTTTGCGCAGCCCAATAAGTTTGAGGAAAAGGTGATCTCTATCCGAACTTCAGGCAACAACAAGGGCACCATTTCGCCGATGTCGTTTGTGAGTGCGAGTTTCTATGAAGACAAAGTGGTGGAGATGGTGTCGCCGCTGTCACGTTCTGCTTTTGCCTATTACAAGTTTCAGTACGAGGGAAGTTTTCAGGAAGGCAACATCGACGTAAACAAGATCAAAGTAACCCCACGCTCCCGCGGGGATAATGTGTTTGAAGGCTACATCTACATCATCGAAGGCCACTGGGCCATTCACAGCCTCGACCTCAAAACCAGCATGATGGGTTTCCCGATCAAGGTGAAGCAAAACTATGCTGAAGTAGCCCCGACTGTTTGGATGCCGACCACGCACCAGTTTCATTTCTCAGGCAAAGTGATGGGCTTCGGAGGAGAGTTCCGCTACCTGGCCTCCATCTCAGATTACCAGGTGGTGCTTAACAAAAAGCTGGTGGCGCCAAAAGAGATCATCGACGAGAAAGTAGAGGAAGTGCCGGAGGCAATCTCTGCTATTAAGTCAAGCAACAAGAACCCTAACCTGGAAGCACTGGCTAACCAGGACAAGCTGACCCGTAAGCAGTTCCGACAGCTGATTTTGGAGCAGGAGAAGGAAGCATTGAAGGAGCGAAAAGATCCGGAAGTGGTGTCGGAGCGCAGGTATACGGTAGACAAACTGGCCACCAAGCGCGACTCCGCCTACTGGGACTCCGTGCGTCCGGTGCCGCTGAGTGAAAAGGAACTCAGAGGCTATCAGCGTGATGACTCCCTGGCGCAGGTCAGGTCGGCTGAGTTGACAGGCAAGGATTCCACCAACGTGATCAAGAAGCGGAAATTCAAGCCGCTGGACATGGTGACGGGTGGGGGGTACAGGCTTTCGCCGCGCACACGTCTCAACATCAACCCGACATTCACCAATGTGTACTATAACACCGTGGAGGGCTGGAATGTGAACCTAAGCGGCAAGCTGCGTCACCAGTACGATAGTTTGCGCCGCAGCTTTGAGGTGGCACCAACGCTCCGTTATGGCTTCGACAGCGAAACGTTCTATGCCAAGACAAGGCTGACGCATACGGTAAGGAGAAAGGGCAAATCGCACCTGCTATACCTGGAGGGCGGTCAGTTTGTGGAGCAGTTCAACAGCGAGAATCCGATCCACCCACACATTAACACGCTCAGCACGCTACTTTTCCGCCGCAATTACATGAAGATCTACGAAAAGAGCTTTGTGGAGACCGGCTTTGAGTACAAGCCTTCAGTATGGCTGAAGATGAGCGGCAACCTGGAGTGGTCGCAAAGAAATCAACTATACAATAACACCGACCGTAGCTTCTTTTACTCTGATACTGACAGAACTTTTTCGCCTAGCACACCGGACAATATCGAGCTGGAAAGCACGGAGTTTCCAAAGCACGAGGCGCTGGTGCTGCAGGCTAATGTGAGCTACCGTCCGGTGCAGCGTTACCGTCTGTACAACGGACGCAAAATTCCGATCATGGAACGCTCGCCGGAGCTGTTGCTGATGTACCGCAAGGGTGTGTCGGGCGTGTTGGGGAGTGACGTGAATTTTGACCAAGTGCAGCTGGGCATCAACCATGCACTGGCGTTCGGGGTGCGTGGCAAGTTGGAGTTTGAACTGCGCGGGGGCACGTTCCTCAACAGCAAGAGCATGTACTTTATGGACTACAACCACTTCGACGGCAACCGCACCATCCTGAGCAGTCTCAAGCCGGCCGGTTCTTTCCGCCTGCTCGATTACTACCAGTACAGCACCAACGGCAGCTACCTTTCGGCGCACACGCACTACCAGTTCCGCAAGTTCCTGCTGACTCAGATACCGGAGGTGCGTTTCACAGGTATAAAAGAGAACATCTTCTTCAACTACCTCAAAACGCAGCACTCGCCGCACTACTACGAAGTAGGCTATTCGCTGGATAATGTGTTCCGGGTGTTCCGCATCGAAACGGCTGCTTCTTTCAATGATCGCAGCTTCCAGGAGATGGGCTTCAGGATAGGTATAGCCACGCTTTTGAAGTTTAATCAGAATTAAGGATGGTGACAGGAGCGGAAGCACTGGCTATACCTGTAAAGTGAAGCTAACACCACATGTCACCTACAGCTATAACAGCGCTTCTCTGTTACGATCTGCCTTGTAAAAGTGCTTTCAGGAAAGAAAAATCTGCGTCATGTTGCACTAAAACAATAATATTCAGTATCCTTGCCATCTTGTGCTAAAATCTACGTATACTAATAAGACTGATTGTCTGTGTCTTATGTAGATTTTATCATGACAAGGTTTTCCCGCTTCATCCTGCTTTGTCTTTGCTTCTGTCTGTTGTTTTCCGAAGCAATAGGGCAGGCATTTGCGAGTGATACGGTTTACTTTACATCGAAGCGCAAGAGCATCACCATTCCTTTCAAGCTGGTCCACAATCTGATCATCATCCCGGTGCAGATCAACGATTCTCAGCAGCTCAACTTCATACTGGACTCCGGTGTGAAAAATACACTGATTACCCGTCTGCATTACTCTGATTCGCTCAGCCTGAACGAAACCGGTCGTATTACAATACAGGGGCTAGGCACCGGGCACGAGATAGAAGCGCTTTACTCAAAAGGAAACTTCATGCGCATGCCCGGCATAATGGGTGTGAACCACGAGGTGTATGTGCTGATGGAAGATGTTTTCAACCTGTCGACCCGCATGGGAATGTCCATACACGGCATCATCGGGTATGATATCTTCCGCAATTTTATTGTCAAGATCAATTACAGCAGCAAAACACTAACGCTTTACAGACCCGATATCAAGCTCAAAATACCGAAAAAAGGAGAAGTATACCCGCTCCACATCGAAAACACCAAGGCCTATGTGGAGGCAGGAGTGCGGCAGCACAACGGCGACTCGATCAAAGTGAAACTGGTGATCGATACGGGGGCAAGTCACTCCGTGTCGCTCTACCTGCCTACTAATGATCGCCTGCAGTTGCCGCCTAAAGTGATGGAGGCCTACCTGGGGCGTGGATTGAGCGGCGACATTAACGGTAAGATCGGGCGGATCAATAGTTTTTCGCTTGGCAAGTATGAGTTGCAGGATTTGCCTGCTTCCTTTCCGGACGAGGAGTCGATCAAAGCAGCGCTTAACCTGGCGAACCGAAACGGCAACCTGGGCTCTGATATTCTGAAACGCTTTACGGTAATTTTTGACTACCCGCACGAGCGCATGATACTCGTTCCTAACCGCAAGTACAGCGATCCGTTCTACTACAACATGACAGGCTTCGAGATTAGCACACCCTTGCCGGGTGCTAACTTTTACATTGTGTCGCATGTGATTGACGACTCCCCAGCCAAGGAAAGCGGGCTGCTGCCCGGTGACCAGCTCATCAACATCAACGGCCGCGATTGCAAGGAGCTGGCACTGGATGAACTGCTCGAACTCTTTGACAGCAAGCCTGGTCGCAAGCTGAGAATGAGGCTGAAGCGCGACTCTAAATTAGTCAACGTAGAGATGGTCTTGCAGAGCAGGATCTGATTTAAGCCTGCTGCATATCCGTGTATACCTGCACCCCCAGAAGAACAACAGCCATGATGATAAGAGCAATGCCTACATAGAACCGAACCTTAGGGACAGGCGCTGCTACCATATTGCCGGCCGCATCAGGTCTGCTGAAGCGCAGATTCGACAAGATAAGTCCGTTTCCGAAGCTGAGCCAGATGGCGGCCATGAGCGGGTCACGGGTCAGGAAAAGGGAGGCAGTGCCAATAGCAGAGAAAAGGATGCCGATGATGACACTTAAAGACAGATTTTTCATGGTGCCGCAAGATACACAAAACCCGCCTTTCCACAGGTGCCGTCACCTGGCAGATGATTGATTAAACCGGTTTTAAGCTTTAATTTCAAAGGTAAGGCAGGTAAATGTTGTAACATTTTGCCTGATTGTGTAAATTTTACAATAAACTACAACTCTTTGTTGTTTAATTCGATATTATTTCAAAACCTTTGCTTTCCATAACAGGCAGAGGCCTGTTTAACAGATCGAACTGAATTTTTAAAATGAAAAAAAAGCCGACTTTATCATCAGCGATGGTAAATCACCTTTCTCCGAAGGGTGCGTCTTTTTCTATCCTGTCTGCCAGGATAGTTTTGAGGGCCATTAACGCCGTGGTCCGCTACAGGCCCTAGGCCGACGTGCTTCCCGACTGCTCACGTGGTGGTCATTCTTCCCCATTTCTTTTTGTGATAACATGTTGCCTGACGAGGGTATGCGTAGCTGCATAACCTGTCCACAGCATTGTTTCTTATTGTTTTAGTTCTGTATCAGCTGGTTATGCGCAGCCATAGCCGGGGTATATAATTTCTATAATGAATCCATCACCTTTTATCATTACTGTTGCCGATGCGCAACACACCGGCTACGCTGCTCAGATCTGCGATGAAATGGAGGCGTCTGCCAAGGCCAGAGGTACAGGTATAGCCAAGCGCACACCCGAGTACATCGCCCAGAAAATGCTGGAAGGCAAAGCAGTGATCGCCCTGGATATGAACGGCGTGTGGGCAGGTTTCTGCTACATCGAAACCTGGAGCCATGGCAAGTATGTGGCCAATTCGGGCCTGATTGTATCGCCGGAACTGCGCAAAAGCGGACTGGCCAAACTGATCAAGCAGAAGATATTTGAGCTGTCACGCACCAAGTACCCGGATGCCAAGATCTTTGGTCTGACCACCGGTCTGGCCGTGATGAAGATCAACTCCGATCTGGGTTATCGCCCGGTTACCTACTCCGAGCTGACGGATGACGATGCTTTCTGGAACGGCTGCAAAAGCTGCGTGAATTATGATATCCTCATGATGAAGAACCGCAGCAATTGCCTCTGCACCGCCATGCTCTATGATCCGGCCCGTGAGCAGAAGCCGATTGCCCGGGAGCAGCTGCAGATTCTGACTCCGATAGACGAGCCGGCTATACCTGTGGGCTACGGCACCTTTGCGCAGGGCCACGCAAATCCAAACATTAATCCGACAAGCATTTAAAGATAGCATGAAAAAGAAAGTTGTTTTGGCCTTCAGTGGCGGTCTGGATACCTCATACTGTGTAAAATACCTGAAAGAGGAAAAGGACCTGGAAGTACACTCAGTGCTGGTGAACACCGGCGGTTTTACAGAAGAGGAACTGCAGCAAACCGAGCAGCGCGCCTATGATTTGGGCGTAACGGAGCACACGAATCTGGATGAAACCGAGTACTACTACCAGAGTTGCATCAAGTACCTGATCTTCGGGAACGTGCTGAAAAACAATACCTATCCGCTGTCGGTAAGTGCTGAGCGTGTGACGCAGGCCATGGCCATTGCCCGTCACGCCAAAGCCCTGGGAGCCGACTACGTGGCCCACGGCAGTACCGGCGCAGGCAACGACCAGGTGCGCTTCGACATGATTTTTCATGTGATGATTCCGGAGATCGAAATCATCACGCCAATCCGTGACATGAAGCTGTCCCGTGATGAGGAAATTGAATACCTGAAGCAGCACGGCGTGGAATACGACTTCGTAAAGGCGCAGTACTCGATCAACAAAGGCATCTGGGGCACCTCCGTGGGCGGCAAAGAAACCCTGACCTCGCACCAGCCACTTCCTGAATCTGCTTACCCAACACAACTGACCAAAGAGCAGCCTGAGCGCGTGACGTTGCATTTTGAAAAAGGCGAGCTCGTAGGTATAAACGACCAGGTATATGAAAGCCCGGTGCAGGCGATTCAGGCACTGCAAGGTATAGCCGGTCCTTTCGCCATTGGCCGCGACATCCATGTGGGCGATACGATCATTGGTATCAAAGGCCGCGTGGGCTTCGAAGCAGCCGCTCCGATGGTGATCATCAAGGCGCATCATACCCTGGAGAAGCATGTGCTTACCAAATGGCAGCTTTACTGGAAAGACCAACTGGCGACCTGGTACGGCAACTGGTTGCACGAGGGGCAGTTTATCGACCCGTCCATGCGCAACATCGAGACTTTCCTGCAGGAAACACAGGAGAATGTTACCGGCAAGGTACACGTGCTACTGGCGCCTTACCGCTTCCAGGTGGAAGGCATCGAGTCGGAGCACGACCTGATGTCGTCGAAGTTCGGCAGCTACGGCGAAATGAACAATGCCTGGTCAGGTGAAGATGTGAAAGGCTTCTCGAAGATATTCGGCAACCAGGCCATGATGTACCATAAGATCAACAACACCGAACTATAATGGCAGCTACGATAAAAGCAGGTATAGTAGGCGGGGCGGGCTACGCTGGTGGCGAGCTGCTACGTTTGCTCCTGCTGCATCCGAACGTAGAGCTGGTTTTTGTGCAGAGTCGTAGCCAGGCAGGTAAGCCGGTTTATACCGCTCATCCAGATCTGCTGGGCGAAACGGAGCTGGAGTTTTCAGCTGATGCGGCTATACCTGTGGATGTGCTCTTTTTGTGCGCCGGCCATGGGGAGGCTGCTAAGTTTCTGGCTGAAAATGAAGTGCCTGCTGAGACCAGGATCATCGACCTGAGCCAGGATTTTCGCTGGAACGAAGGTACAGACACGGCCACTGTTGAGGTTAATGACAGAAGATTTGTGTATGGATTGCCGGAGCTGCAGCGCGAGCGCGTTAAGGAGGCGCAGTACATTGCCAACCCGGGCTGCTTCGCCACAGGTATACAGCTGGCGCTATTGCCTTTGGCCCAGCAAAACCTGTTGACTTCTGACGTGCATGTAAGTGGCATCACAGGCTCGACGGGTGCAGGTCAGAGCCTGAGCGCTACCTCACATTTCAGCTGGCGCACCGAAAACATCTCGACTTACAAAGTGATGGAGCACCAGCATTTGCGTGAGATCAAGCGCAGTCTGCTGAGCCTGCAGCCGGAAAGCCAGCCCGAGATCCATTTTATACCTTATCGTGGACCATTTGCTAGAGGCATCTTCATCACGGCCTACCTGCAAGCAGATCTGTCGCTGGAAGAGGCGCAGGAATTGTATAAAGGTTACTATGAAGGTCATCCATTCACCATCATGACAGACCAGAACCCGGACCTGAAACAAGTGGTGAATACAAACAAATGTGTGCTATACCTTCAAAAGCACGGCGACATGCTCGTGATCACCAGCCTGATCGACAACCTGCTGAAAGGAGCCGCTGGACAGGCTGTTCAGAATATGAACCTGGTTTTCGGGCTGGAGGAGAAAACCGGACTGAAGTTGAAGGCTGCAGCTTTTTGAGATAATTAAATACCGCGCCCTCGCTCGCCTCTGGCGAGTGTGAGCTACCCAGTGGCGTCCCGCCACTTGTGCCGACAGGGACAAAGAAGCGGCCAGTTGCAAATCCCGAATACCTTCGGGAAGTCCGCCATATAGCTCACACTCGCGGGACGCGAGCGAGGGCTAAAGGCCATAAATGCAGGTTAAACAATTAACAATCAGCAATTAACAATCAACAAAATGCTCACATACCCAAGAACACTGTTCTACATCTATTTTCTAACCTCTTACATCTAATTCCATAGCCATGAACCTCTTTGATGTTTACCCGCTCTTCGATATTGAACCAGTAAGAGCAGCCGGTCTGTCCGTTTGGGACAAGGAAGGCCGCAAATACCTTGACCTCTACGGCGGCCACGCCGTGATCTCTATTGGTCATTCTCACCCACACTACCTCAAGCGCATTGCCCGTCAGCTTTATGACATCGGTTTTTACTCCAATGCAGTACAGATGCCGTTGCAGCAGGAACTGGCCGAAAAGCTGGGCAAGCTCAGCGGCTACGGAGACTACAGTCTGTTCCTGTGTAACTCCGGTGCCGAAGCCAACGAGAACGCCCTGAAACTGGCTTCTTTCCAGACAGGTCGTAAAAAGGTCATATCCTTCACCAGCTCCTTCCATGGCCGCACCTCTGCCGCTGTAGCTGTTACTGACGACCCGACCATCGTGGCGCCAATCAACCAGACCGAAAACATCATCTTCCTGTCATTTAACGATGTGGCTGCTTTTGAGCAGGCGCTGCAGGAGCATGGGCAGGCACTGGCTGCTGTGATAGTGGAAGGTATACAGGGTGTAGGAGGGGTAAACATCCCAAGTGTGGATTTTCTAAAAGCATTGGAAGCTGGCTGTAAGCAGGTGGGCGCGCTGCTGATTTTGGATGAAGTACAATCGGGCTATGGTCGCTCCGGCAAATTCTTTGCGCACCAGCATGCAGGCATTAAACCTGATCTGATCACGGTGGCTAAAGGCATGGGCAATGGTTTTCCGGTAGGCGGCGTGTTGATCAGCCCGGAGATTGAGGCGCGCCATGGTATGCTCGGTACCACATTCGGTGGCAACTACCTGGCATGTGCAGCTTCTCTTGCCGTGCTGGAGGTGATGGAAAATGAAAACCTGTTAGAGAATGCCACCATCATGGGACACTACCTCCGTGAGAAACTGGAAGGGATGCCGGGCGTGAAAGAAGTACGTGCGCTGGGCTTGATGATTGGCATTGAGCTGTATGAGCCTTGTGCAGGTATACGCAAGATGCTGCTCAACGAGTTCGGCATCTTCACGGGCAGTTCTTCGAATAAGAACACGCTCCGGTTGTTGCCGGCCCTGACCATCAGCAAAGCCGAAGCAGACCAATTCCTGAAAGCATTTTCTGTTATCCTTAGTAAAAAAGTAACTGCCTGATGAAGCAATTTACTTCCGTACACGATGTGCAGGATGTAGCCGCCCTGGTGAACGAAGCACTAGATCTGAAAAAATCGCCTTACGCGCATAAAGCACTCGGGCAAGACAAAACGCTCGGTTTGATCTTTATGAATCCAAGTCTGCGCACCCGTTTGAGCACACAGAAGGCTGGCTTGAATCTGGGCATGAACGTAATGGTCATGAACCTCGACAAAGAAGGCTGGGCGCTCGAAACCCGCGATGGTGTGATCATGGACGGCACCACGGTAGAGCACATTCGGGAAGCAGCCGCTGTGATGGGGCAGTACTGCGATATCATCGGCATCCGCTCTTTCCCAAAGCTGCAGGACAGAGAGGAAGATTATAGCGAGGACTTGCTGAACAAATTCATCGAGTTGACCGGAGTACCAATTGTGAGTCTGGAGTCGGCCACACGCCACCCGCTGCAAAGCCTGGCCGATTTGGTGACCATCAAAGAGCAGTCTCCTGCTGGCAGGCGCCCGAAAGTTGTGCTGAGCTGGGCACCACACATCAAGCCGATCCCGCATTGTGTAGCCAACTCTTTTGCCGAGTGGATGCAGCAGGCGGATGTGGAGTTTTTCATCACAAATCCGGAAGGCTACGATCTGGCCGAAGAGTTTACCAAAGGCGCTCAGGTGCTGCACAACCAGGACGAGGCGCTGCAGGATGCTGATTTTGTATATGTGAAGAACTGGTCTAGCTATGAGCAATATGGCAGAGTGCTGACAGACGGCGAAGGCTGGATGATCACGAATGATAAGCTGACTTTGACCAACAACGCCAAAGTAATGCACTGTCTGCCGGTTCGCCGCGGTCTGGAGCTCAGCCACGAAGTGTTGGACGGCCCGAACTCCCTGGTGATCGAGCAGGCAAACAACAGGCTCTATGCAGCGCAGGCTGTGCTGAAGCGGATGCTGGAGAGAATGAGTAATTAAATCACTCATTCACTTAGTCACTCATTCACTCATTAATCTGACATGTACATAATTAAAATAGGCGGAAATGTTTTGGACAACCCGGCGCGGCTGCAGCGTTTTTTGATTGATTTCGCGCAGCTGCCCGGTCCGAAACTACTGGTGCACGGCGGCGGCAAAATTGCTTCTACTATTGGGCTGCAGCTCGGCATAGAGCCAGCTTACGTAGAGGGTCGCCGCCTGACCGACGCTGATACACTCAAGCTGGTGACGATGGTTTACGCCGGCCTGATCAACAAGAATGTAGTAGCGCAACTGCAGGCCTTGGGCTGCAATGCCATCGGAATGACCGGTGCTGACGCCAACGCCATACCTGCCACCAAGCGACCAGTAAAGACGGTAGATTATGGCTTTGCAGGTGATGTAGCAGGTCCAGAAAGGATAAACGCTACTGTAATTCAGGCGCTCTTGCAGGCAGGACTTACACCGGTTTTTGCCCCGCTCACCCATGACGGACAAGGCAGTCTGCTCAATACCAATGCCGATACCATTGCCTCTGTGCTGGCTACGGCACTGGCTCCGCATTATGAGGTGAAACTGGTCTACTGTTTCGAGAAAAAGGGTGTGCTGGCTGATGCCGAAGATGATAATGCCGTGATTCCACACATTGATCAGCACAGGTATAGCAGCCTGAAGGCGGAGGGTGTGGTAAAAGACGGGATGATCCCGAAACTCGACAACGCTTTTGCAGCCCTGCGACATGGCGTCAGTGCGGTACTGATCGGGGAGGCGGAGGCGCTTCCATCGCTGGCTACAGCCGAAGGATATACAGGCACGACTATAGCACTGCAACATGGATAAGAAGAACCTTTACCCACAGACACTGGACCTATTGCAGCAGCTGATCGCTATACCTTCTTTCAGCCGCGAAGAAGACAGAACAGCTGATACGATCGCTGTTTTCCTGGAGGCAAGGGGAGTGGAGGTGCACCGGAAGCTCAACAATGTGTGGGCCATTAACAAGCATTTCAATCCGGCCTTGCCTACGCTGCTGCTCAACTCACACCACGATACCGTTAAGCCGAACACCGGCTATACCCGCGACCCTTTTGCAGCTACTGTAGAAGATGGGAAATTGTACGGCCTGGGAAGCAATGATGCCGGTGGCTGCCTCGTGTCGCTCCTGGCTACCTTTCTGCATTTCCATGCGCAGGAAGGGCTTAGGTATAACCTCGTATACGCCGCTACTGCCGAGGAAGAGGTTTCTGGCCGAAATGGTCTGGAGCTGGTGCTGCCGGAACTGGGCGAGTTGGAAGCAGCTATAGTCGGTGAGCCGACCCAGATGCAGTTGGCTGTGGCTGAAAAAGGTTTGCTGGTGCTGGACTGTGTAGCTGCCGGTCGTTCCGGCCATGCCGCCCGCGAAGAAGGTTTAAATGCAATATACGAGGCGCTCCCGGATATCACCTGGTTTCAGACCTATCGTTTTCCTAAAGTGTCGGAGCATCTGGGACCGGTGAAGATGTCAGTAACCATAATAGAGGCGGGCACGCAGCATAACGTGGTGCCAGACAAGTGCAGGTTTACAGTCGATGTGCGTCTGACAGATGCCTATAGCATGGAGGAGGTGCTGGAGGTGATTCGTCTGAACATAAGAGCCGAGGTGGCACCCCGTTCCATGCGGTTGAAGCCCTCGTCTATACCGATGGAGCACCCACTGGTACAGGCAGGTATAGCTCTCAACCGCAGCACCTATGGTTCGCCCACAACATCTGACCAGGCCCTGCTGTCTATACCCTCTCTCAAACTTGGCCCAGGTGACTCTGCCCGTTCACACATGGCGGACGAGTTTATCTACCTGCATGAGATAGAAGAAGGTATAGCGCTTTACATCAATATACTTGAAAAGGTAGTTAAATAATTGTAAACAGGTTGTTGTCATCTCAACGTTAGGAGAGATCTGGATCAATTACGAACCGGACCTTATCCAGATTTCGCATTACATTCGAAATGACAAAAATTATTCACTAATTTAGAAATAACCCCATGAAACTCTGGCAAAAGAACACCGACGTCAAAAAAGAGATCGAGCAGTTTACAGTTGGGCGTGACCCGGAATTTGACATGCAGCTGGCCGCTTTTGATGTACTGGGCTCTTTGGCGCACACGCGTATGCTGGAGCAGGTAGGCTTGCTGGAGAAGGATGATTTGGATGCTTTGCAGCAGGAGATGAAAAATATTTACCATCGCATTGTGGCAGGTGATTTTGAGATTGAGCCGGGAGTGGAAGACATTCACTCGCAGGTAGAGCTGGAGCTGACCCGCAGGCTGGGTGAAGCCGGTAAGAAGATCCACAGCGGCCGTTCACGCAACGACCAGGTGCTCGTTGATCTCAAGCTATACCTGCGCTACGAACTACAGCAACTGGTGCAGGAAGTAAAAGCGTTGTTTGATGTAATGCAGGAGCAGAGTGAGCGGCACAAAGACAAGCTTTTGCCTGGCTATACCCACCTGCAGGTGGCTATGCCATCTTCTTTTGGACTTTGGTTCGGTGCCTATGCCGAGAGTCTGGTGGACGATGTGCTTTTGCTGCAGGCGGCCTATAAAATTACCGATAAAAACCCGCTGGGCTCTGCAGCCGGGTATGGTTCTTCGTTCCCGCTCAACCGGCAAATGACAACTGATCTGCTAGGTTTCAGCACCATGAACTACAATGTGGTGTATGCGCAGATGGGGCGTGGTAAAACAGAACGGGTAGTGAGTACAGCCATTGCTTCGGTGGCAGCCACACTGGCGCGCATGGCCATGGACCTGTGCCTGTACATGAGCCAGAATTTTGCTTTCGTTAGTCTGCCAGATAACCTCACGACTGGCTCCAGCATCATGCCGCACAAAAAGAACCCGGACGTGTTTGAGATCATGCGTGGCAAGTGCAACAAGCTGCAGGCGCTGCCGACTGAAATCTCCATGCTGCTCATTAACCTGCCTTCCGGTTATCACCGGGAGCTACAGCTACTCAAGGAATCACTCTTCCCTTCCATTACGGAATTGAAAGATTGCCTGCAAATGATGACTTTCATGCTGCCGCAGCTGCAGGTGCCTGATCAGATCATGGAAGAAGAGAAATATAAATATGCCTTCAGTGTTGATGCTGTGAATGCGGAAGTGCTGGCAGGTATGCCTTTCCGGGATGCGTATAAGGTGGTGGGAGAGCGAATTGACGCGGGTACTTTTTCTGTTCCTGAGGCAGTGAGCCATACCCACGAAGGAAGTATCGGCAACCTGTGCAACAGCGAAATTGCCGCCCTGATGGACCAGGCCATAGCTGACTTCAGTTTTGATAGAGCAAACAAGGCCATCAGCGAACTGGTAAAGTAACAGAGTGGTCAGGTAGTTATACCCTGACTCTTAATTAAGCGGCTCCGGTCTTTATTAATTCCAGTGATAATTCTGGGGCTTGATGTTTTTCAATTTACGGGTAGCCTGTAGCAGCGTAGCGACCAGCAGGGCGATAAACACCGACATGCCGATCACCAGGTATGAGAGCACTTTCAGTGTTTTAACTTGTCTGTCAGCCGACTGGTACAGCTCTTTTCCAACTTCTCCCTGTAGTGCAATCAGTTCATGTAATGGCTCCAGCAGATGCAGAAAGGCCTGGTGGCCTTCGGTGCGGTACAGGTTTTCAGCTTTGGCCTTATCGCCTGCGCTGCTTAGCTGCAAAATACGATCCTGCACAGCCACGAGCTTTTTAAATTCTTTCTTATAGGTAGCCAGTCCTGCGCTTTCGCGCTCGATCAGGTATGTGCTTTCAAATTGGTCAATCAAGGACTCAATCTCTTCGGTATTTGCCAGCACCAACTGATGCAGGCTGTCCTGCTCTGATGCAGCGGTGGACAGGATGTGATCTTCAAGCGTCAGTCGGTTCTGATAGTAGCGTTCCATCACATCCGATATAACCAGCGAAGGCACCAGGCGATCTTGGTATACTTCTCGGAACTGATTGCTCACACGACCGATGCTGTAACTGGCAAACCAGTTAGCCAGTATGATAATAGCAAACACTGAACCCAGCGCAAATGCTACTTTATCACGTTTTGTTATCCGATAGGCCCAGTTCATAACAAATAAGGTTTAGGTAAAAGACAATATACGTTTTATGGCTTAGATTCACCAGCTAAACGCATTATTATTACACGCAATAATTGTGCTGAACTTGCGGCATATTGTTAATTCTTCTTTCTAAAATACAGATAACTTCTTTCATGGTCCGCGTATAACAGGCACACTGATACAAAGTGCAACGCAAAAGAAGCTGCCTGTGATACCGATCAAGATCCATACGCAACCTGACGATTCCACTTGCGGACCTACCAGTTTGCATGCGGTTTATCGCTATTTCAAAGATCCTATCTCACTGAGCGAGGTGATCAAAGAAGTGCCGTATCTGGACGAAGGCGGAACGCTGGAGGTGCTGCTGGCCTGTCATGCCCTGGAGCGTGGCTACCGGGCCCGCATCTATACCTATAACCTGCACATATTCGACCCTACCTGGTTTCAGCTCAGCAATAAAGAAATCATAGCCAAACTGGAGGAGCAGCTAGCTTTCAAGAAAGGCACCAAGTTCAGGCGGGCTACCCTGGCTTACATTGATTTTCTGCAGCGGGGTGGTGAGCTGCGCTGCACCGACCTGACCAAAGGTCTTTTAAAAGAGTATTTTGAACGGGACATTCCGCTATTGACAGGGCTCAGTGCGACCTACCTCTACCAGAGCGCCCGTGAGTTCAGCGACGAAAATGGCAACTCGATCTACGATGATGTGCGTGGTTACCCGATGGGGCACTTCGTGGTGCTTTGCGGGTTTGCAGAAGATCAGAAACACATTGTGGTGGCGGACCCTTACCAGGAGAATCCATTCTTTCAAAATAATTATTACGAGGTGAAGGCTTCACACCTGCTCAACTCCATCATGTTGGGCATGGCTACCTACGATGCCAACCTGCTGGCCATACAGCCCGCAAAATCTGAACCTATCGACGAATAAACCATGCGAAAAATAGTAGTTGTGGATTATCCCAAAGACTGGGATGTGGCGATTGAAGACGTGGAAGTAGTGGATGTGCAAACTTACCTGACAGATACCGCCTATACTGATATAAAAAACGCCCGTATTTTTAACCTGTGCCGCTCTTACAGGTACCAGAGCGCCGGTTACTACGTATCGCTTCTGGCTGAAGCCAGGGGGCATAAACCCATCCCAAGCGTAGCCACCATGCAGGACCTCAAGAGCCCGACCATTGTGCGGGCCATTACCGTGGAGCTAAATGAGCTGATCCAGAAAACGCTGGGAAGTCTGCGGTCGAAGTCCTTTACCCTGAGCATTTACTTCGGGCAGAACGTGGCCAAGAAATATGAGAAGCTTTGCAAGCATTTACATGACCTGTTTCAGGCGCCGCTGCTACGGGCGCAGTTTGTCTACAAAGATGAATGGGTACTGCAGAGCATCTCGGCTATACCTATCAACGATGTGCCGGAGCACCACTGGCGCTACCTGCTGCGTTTTGCCAAATCTTACTTTGCACGGCACCGCTTTTCAGGCGCCAAAATCGGCCGCAACAAAATCTATGACCTGGCTATCCTGGTTGACCCGGATGAAAAGGAGCCTCCCTCAAACAAAAAGGCACTTCAGCACTTTGTAGAGGCCGGTGAAGGAATGGGCTTTTATGTGGAGATGATCACCAAAGATGATTACCGCAGGCTGCCAGAGTTTGATGCGCTCTTTATCCGCGAAACGACTTCTGTCAACCATCATACCTATAAGTTTGCCCGTAAAGCCTATGCTGACGGCTTGGTGGTGATCGACGACCCGATTTCCATTCTGCGCTGTACCAATAAGGTATACCTGGCGGAGTTGCTGACCAAAGCCAAAGTGCCTATTCCCAAAACCATGATCATCCACAAAGATAACCGCGAACTTGTAGAGCAGGAACTCGGTATACCCTGTGTGCTGAAGAAGCCGGACAGCTCTTTTTCGCAGGGTGTCGTAAAGGCCAAAGACAGTGCAGGTCTGCAGCGCGAGCTGGATGTAATGCTCGTGGACTCAGAACTGATCATCGGGCAGGAGTTTACACCGACCGACTTTGACTGGCGCATCGGGATCATGGACAAGCAGCCGCTTTATGCCTGCAAGTACTACATGGCCAAGGGGCACTGGCAGATCTACAACTGGAACGGCAAGAAGAAAAACGACACAGAGGGCGATCACGAAACGGTGCCATTTGAAGAGGTACCCTTTGTGGTGTTGCACACGGCCATCAAAGCTGCGAACCTGATCGGCAATGGGCTGTATGGGGTGGATATAAAGGAGATAGACGGCAAGGCCTATGTGATTGAAGTGAACGACAACCCAAGCATTGATGCCGGCTGTGAGGACCAGATCTTAAAAAAAGAACTTTATACCGCTATCCTTAAATCCATAAAGAAACGCATAGATGACAACAAGAACGTTAGAACAGATGAGTACTAAAACCGCGACGCTGCACCTGTTTGAAGGCTATGGCGTGGAGATGGAATACATGATCGTTGACCGGGACACATTGCAGGTACGGCCTATCACAGATCAGCTGATATACGACCAGGTGGGTGCCTACGTGTCGGATGTGGAGTTCGGCAAAATGGCTTGGTCTAATGAACTGGTGCTGCACGTGGTGGAGCTGAAAACGCAGTCCCCTGTCCATACCTTGATCGGCCTGGAAAACGACTTTCAGGAGCATGTGAAAAAGATAAATCAGCTGCTGGAAAAGCACAACGCCATGCTACTGCCCACAGGTGCACACCCCCTGATGGATCCCTTCAAAGAAACCAAACTGTGGCCGCACGAGCACAATGCCGTGTACGAAGCTTATAACCTCATTTTTGACTGTCGTGGGCACGGTTGGGCCAACTTGCAAAGCACCCACCTGAACCTGCCTTTTGGCAACGATGAAGAGTTTGGAAAGCTGCATGCCGCCATCCGGATGGTGCTGCCGCTTATACCTGCTCTGGCTGCTTCCTCACCTGTGCTCGATGGCAAGCTGTCCGGTCTGCTGGATACCCGTCTGGAGGTATACCGCCACAACCAGGATAAGATTCCGGCCATTGCCGGCAAGGTGGTGCCCGAGGCTGTGTTCACGCAAAAGGATTACCGGGAGCAGATCCTGAACCGCATGTATGCGGCTGTCGCACCTCACGATCCGGAGGGTGTGCTGCAGGAAGAGTTCCTGAACTCACGCGGTGCCATTGCCCGCTTCGACCGCAATGCCATTGAGATTCGCATTATTGATATACAGGAGAGTCCGGTGGCTGACCTGGCCGTGCTGCAAGCTGTCGTAGCGGCCATACAGGCACTGGTAGGGGAGCGCTGGGTAGGTATAGACAAACTGAAGCAATGGGATGAAAACCGGCTCTCTGACCTCTTCCTGCAGGTGGTGCGCAGCGGACAGGAAGCTGTGATCAATGACCGCGACTTCATCGACTGCTTTGGCTTCGATTGCGAAGATAATTGTACCGTAGGCGAACTGTGGAAGCACATTGTGGCCGAAACCCTCAACCTGGAAGAACAACCCCATGTAGCCCATGCCCTGAATGTGATCTTGTCACGCGGCTGCCTCTCTAAGCGCATTGTGGAAGCGCTGGGTCAGGATCCAGGCGAGGAGGACTTTCATCGCGTATACCTAAGCCTTGCCCGTTGCCTGCAGCAGGGCAGCGTGTTTATACCTGAAAAACCATGCTGAGACTACTGCTTACCTGCGAACACGGAGGGAATTTTATACCTACTGCCTACACACCACTCTTCCAGGGGCAGGAGGAAGTACTGAAAACGCACCAGGGCTACGACATCGGTGCCCTGGAACTATTCCATACGCTGAAACCAGTGGCGGATGTGAGTTTCTATTCTGAAACAAGCAGGCTGCTGGTAGAACTGAACCGTTCGCTGCACCATGCCAGGCTCTTCTCTGATTTCACGCAAGTGCTGCCACCAGCTGAGAAGGAGCGATTA
This sequence comes from Pontibacter sp. LHS1, assembly GCF_058932855.1. Lineage (NCBI taxonomy): Bacteria > Pseudomonadati > Bacteroidota > Cytophagia > Cytophagales > Hymenobacteraceae > Pontibacter > Pontibacter sp. LHS1. The sequence continues at coordinate 62,163 of NZ_JBZYWF010000011.1, read as the reverse complement.
CTTGAGAAACACTACAAGCCATACCGGGAGCAGGTGGAGCAGATGGTAGCTGATTTTGTATCGGCAGGGCGGCGTATACTGCATGTAGCGGTTCATACCTTCACGCCGGTGCTGGATGGCGAGGAGCGGCAGGCTGACATTGGTCTACTCTATGACCCCAAGCGGAAGCACGAGCAGGCCTACAGCAAAGAGTGGAAAGCCGCGCTGAACAAAGCCGACAAAGAACTGCTGGTGCGTTTCAACTACCCATACCTGGGCATATCCGATGGTTTCCCAACCTACCTGCGTCGCAAGTTCACGGCTGATGAATATGTGGGCATTGAACTCGAAGTGAACCAGAAATTCCCGCAACAAGGGGGTGCCCGCTGGCAGGAAATTCAGGCTATGCTGGCCGCCACTCTGCAGGAAGTAGTGCTCCGAAACAGAGCCCTGTTATCTGAGAATGCTATTTAGAGAACAAAATAACCTGTAATACAGTACTGTATGTTATATATGAAGAGTTTTGCATATAACCATAGCACTATCTCTTTCTGTAGTATACACCCTTAGCCAGGGATCAGTCTTTTTAATTTTAATACTTTAAAAACCTAAAACTATGAAGATCAAAAGTTTACTTAATCTGGTATTTGTTCTGGTAGCCGCGCAATTGATGTTTGCCTGTAGCTCAGCCAAGTACTACGAGTTTGCCGGCCACAAGCAGGCTCCTTACCACGACATGAAGAAGCCTGCACCACAGCAGGAGGTAGCCCCTGAAATAACGCTGAGCGAAGTAGCCATGGCTGCAGTAGAAGAAAAGGCCACTAACAAAGCAGTGGAGGAACCTGTACTGGAGGCTAGTGCTGCTATACCTGCTGTTCCTGTTGCACCAGCACCTAAGGTAGCTCCGATTGCCCCGGCTTCTGTAGAAGAGATAACAGTAACTGAGGCCGAAGCGCTGGCGATGGCGAAAGAGCGTTTGGCCAACATGACCAAGGCGGAGAAGAAAGAGTTTAAGAAGGAGGTGCGCGAAGCCCTGAAGCAGGACCGTCGTGGTGGCGGTGTAAGCATCATCAAGATCATTCTGGCTGTACTGCTTCCACCATTGGCCGTGTTCCTGCACGTTGGTCTGGGCACACAGTTCTGGATCAGCCTTATTCTGACGCTGCTCTTCTGGATTCCGGGTGTGATCTACGCACTTCTCGTCGTGACAGATACCATCTAAACGCAACGAATTCCTCATCGATCAAAAGCACTGCCTCCCGGGGTGGTGCTTTTTGTTTTATACCTGCTTAACCCCCTGTGCAGGTTTGCGTTTTATACCTGTAGCTGACCTTTATACCTTTACAAGCATGGAATACAAGGACTATTACAAAATACTGGGCGTAGAAAAATCTGCCTCACAGGCCGATATCAAAAAGGCCTACCGTGCTTTAGCCAAAAAATATCACCCGGACAAAACCAAAGGCGACAAAGCTGCCGAAGAGAAATTCAAGGACATCAGTGAGGCCTATGAAGTGTTGGGAGACGAACAGAAGCGGAAGCAGTATGACGAGCTGGGCGCTAACTGGCGTCACTTCCAGCAGCAGGGCGGGCAGTACCAGAGGCAGCCTGGTGGTGGCTATGGCGGCACCTATTACGAAGGCGACATGGGCGATATGTTCGGGGGTGGCAGCGGCTTTTCCGATTTCTTCGAGCAGTTCTTTGGCGGTGGGTTCTCGCAGCAGGGAGGTGGTTTTCGCTCAGGCAGACGAGCACCTAAAGGGCAGGACTACGAAGCCGAGATGCTTATTACGATGCAGGAAGCCTACAGCGGCACCTCCCGTCTACTGACTGTCAACGGCCAGCAATTGCGGATTACGACCAAGCCCGGAGTTTCTGACGGGCAGGTGCTTCGGATTAAGGGGAAAGGTGGGCCAGCTGTGGCTGGGGGCGTAGCCGGCGATCTGTATATACGCGTACAGGTGCAGCCTTTGCCTGGCTTTGAGCGTCAGGGAGATGATCTGCATACCAAACTGAATCTCGACATGTACACGGCCATATTGGGGGGAGAGGTGCAGGCCAATACGCTGACCGGTAAAATAAAACTCAAAATACCAGCCGGCACACAAAACGGAAAAACGCTTCGCTTGCGGGGAAAAGGAATGCCTATCTATGGGAAAGCAGACCAGTACGGCGATCTGTACGTAAAAATAGAAGTACAGCTACCTGTGCATCTCACAGAAGAGGAGCGGAGCCTGATGGAACGGCTTAGAGAACTGCATCAACGTAAGACTGCCAGCGTATAACAGAAAGAGAACACCATTAAGCCCACCTTGCCATGTTAATGACCATCGACCATATCAGTATCCATAACCCCATCGAAGATTTTGTTGATAGCCTGGCCGATAGCAACCTGACCTGCTATGCCAGCGATTTATTGGAGCAGCAGGGCTGTCAGAGTCTGCAGGAACTGAGCGATGCTGTGAAGCGCGCAACAGAAGTGTGTAATTGCATGCATGTGCCACTGCAGGAAAATTTTAAAGTGGTCTACCGCTCCAGAAACGGCGAAGTTGTGCAGGACTGGAGACTATCGCGCATGGCTTATCTACTCACCGCCCTCAATGCCGACTCCAGGAATGCCTTTGTTGCCCAACTGCAGCTCGAAATGGTGAAGCAGATGCTACATCATACCTGATTCAAAGAAGGGTCCGTCACTAAACTTTCTTTCTGTAAAACATCCTTCCAGCCAAACTGCAGGCACAAGCGCTGGAAGTGTTGGGGCAGGGGGGCCTTTAGCTCGATCACACCACCACGCACAGGGTGCGTGAATGCTAAGGTGGCGGAGTGCAGTAGCATGTAAGGTGATTCCAGCTGCTCACGGAACATCTGGTTGTGTCGCCAGTCGCCGTGCCGCTTATCGCCTACGATGTAATGCCGGATGTGCGCAAAGTGCTTTCGGATCTGATGCATACGCCCTGTTTCCGGTTCCACTTTCACCAGCGAGTAACGGGAGGTGCTGTAGCGACCGACAGTTATAGGAAGCTCGACAGTAGCCAGGCGCTCGTAGTGTGTTACAGCATCTTGTGGTGCCTTATGCTTGTGGTCTTTATCCGGGCGGATGGGGCTGTCGATAGTTTCCTTTTCCGGGGTATAGCCCCGCACGATAGCGTAGTATACCTTGTCTACCTGTTTATCTTCAAATGCTTTTACAATAGGCGCAACTGATTCCGGATTTTTGGCAAATAGCAACACCCCGGAGGTGCCACGATCCAGGCGGTGTGCTGCATATACCAGGTAACCCAATTGGTCGCGCAGCATTTGCAGAGCAAACTCTTTCTTCTCCTCTGCAATGCGTGTGCGGTGCACCAGTAGCCCATTCGGTTTGTTCACCGCTACATAGCTTTCGTCTTCGTATAAAATCTCTAGCACCTTAAATAATTTTTCAGGCAAAGATAGCCATATATTAAGAATTGACCTGAAAGCTGCCTATACTTGCCGAAAATCTTCAAAGAGAAATTAAAGCATGGCCATATCGTTTGACAACCTGCGGAGAGGGAAAAAATATGTGTTGGAGAATTACGGTGAGCGCTTCGAGTTTCAGGTGCTGGATATGCCGGAGGAGGGGGCCTACCGGGTGAAGGATCTCCATACGCTGGAAGTATTCATGCTGCACGACCTGATCAGGTATGGCCGTGGCAAAGACTTTGATATGCAGGAGCTCTAAGATCAGGTACTTCGGGTCACTTTGCCTTTCAGGTCCCAGTGGCTTCTTAGCACTTTCCCGGTCTTGCTATCACGTACGATCTTGCGTACATAACGCTCTCCGGAGATCGCACCATCCTCCAGCCGCTTGCCGATAAACAAGGTAACCGCCTCTCCGTTTTCGTTGGTGATGAGGGTCAGGTCCTTGCCATTGTAATGCTGGTCAAGTCTACTGTCAGGTGTATATAGCTTGTCAAGCTTTTCGATCAGTTTTGGTCCAAGCGCCATGAATAGTAAGGTATATTTTGATTTCGTAGATTAATTCGCAGATAGCAGGTTAGGTTGCGCGCACCAGGCCTGGGCATCTTTCGAGTTATGGAACACTTCGTACTCTACGCAGTTTGCAGTCTGGTCGTTGATTTGATTAAGTATCTTGTGTGTCACTATTTCCTGAAACACATCCATGGGTGTCACGCGGGCAAATCTTTTAATGGACATATGCTTCATCCGGCTAGCTGCCAGCTGAGCTAATGCGCGCTGCATCGAAAGGTCCGGCTGGAACCCAATACTATTGTCAGTCACCCAGCTCACTGCCTGATTTGTAATGGCCATATCGAATCCTTTGTCATAGCAATGGAGTAGCTTTGATTCGCAGGGAGGAAGATGCCACTTCAGATAGATCTGATTGGTATCAGGATGGTAGCTTATATGACAAAAATTGTCTCTATAGTGATTCATTTAAGTTTATTAGCGATTGAGCAGTGTTAATACAATACTATAAAAGGGGTTTAAAGTTCAAAAAACATTATATTTAAAACGGTATTATTAGGATAGTTCAATGATTGGTTTTGCAAGAGTAACATTAGGTCTATTGAACAGGTAAAAAATACAAGAAGATTTAGACAGACTCAATGTTATGTTGTATGTACATGAAAACCAGGAACCTTTAGTGCATCAGAGCGAATTTCTGGAGATCAGAGTTAATCCAGGGGAAAAACTCTTGCTCTCAAACTGGGTGGGGTGGTTGAATACTGCAAAAGGACACACAGGCTGTTTGAAGATTCTTGACTATGTAAATGAGTATAAGATTTCCAAGATTCTGAATGACAACTCAAAAGTGACAGGGCACTCAGGCGATACAAAGTGGATGAATGAGGTTTGGATACCAAAATTGCGTGAGGCAGGAGTGAAGTATTTTGCCTGGATCTACTCTTACGAATTCTTTACACAGCTCGAAATTGACAACACAGTGGACAGAAGCACCGGTATTTCCATGCGAACTTTTTTCCTTCCGGAGGATGCCCGCCAGTGGCTGCAGGTTTTCTAACCGGGCGATACATCTTTCGTATACCATGAAACAAACTTACCTTTTTTATGCAGCCAGACCAGCACGCAAATCACTTCTATGTTTATATAATAGGCGACCAATCGCAGCCTCAGTTAAACATTGGCGTTTCTGAAAACCTTCTACAGCAAATTTCACAACAGGGTGGTCTCAGTAGTCAGCCTAAACTTGTGTATTATGAGCACTATGACCGGGAAGAAATAGCGCGGGTGCGTGAGCGGCATATCAAATCCTCCAGCCCTGAAGAGCATCTTCGACTTGTTGAATCCATGAATCCTAATTGGCTGGACCTGGCGGATACCTTAAGCTGATTTTAGCACCTCTTTTCATTTTTCGTTATAAACTATGTTTGCCTTCGGCGTCTGTTCCTTGTACCTTGTAGGGTATAGGATGGTGCGACATGTACCTACCGAAAACAAGCCCACGCAATGATAAAACTGCTGAAGCAGCAAAATGAGAATATACGCATGCAACTGCTCGTGCTGGTTGTAGGTGTGCTGCTGCTGCTTGCCAAATTCCTGGCTTTTTACCTTACCAATTCCAATGCCATACTGACAGATGCCCTGGAGTCTATTATCAATGTGGTGGCGGGCGGCTTCTCGTTGTACAGCCTCGTGCTTTCAGCCCGACCACGGGACCTGAACCATCCCTATGGACATGGCAAAATAGAGTTTGTGGCTGCTACCCTGGAGGGCTCTCTTATCCTGGTGGCAGGTGGGGCTATCATTCTGAAATCGGTGTATAACCTTTTTGAACCTCAAGTTATCTCCAGACTCGATGCAGGTATATACCTGGTTGCATTCTCTGGTATCATTAATTTCATAGTGGGCTACCTGACAGAGCGGCATGGGAACAAGGCCAAATCCATGGTGCTGGTGGCTGGTGGCAAACACCTCAAAACGGACGCCTATTCTACCGCCGGTATTCTGATCGGGCTTTTGCTCCTGTACCTGACCGGCCAGGTATGGCTTGATAGTGTGGTGGCCATTTTGTTCGGGGCCTTTATCTGCTATACCGGTTATCGCATTTTGAGAGTGTCCCTGGCAGGCATAATGGATGAAGCTGACTACGAGCTGCTAAAGCGCATTGTGCAGGTGCTCAACGAAAACCGGTGCGAGAACTGGATTGATATTCATAACCTGCGTGTCATTAAGTATGGTAACACACTGCACATCGACTGCCACCTGACTGTGCCCTGGTACCTAACGGTGTTGGAAGCCCACGAAGAAGTAGAGGCTGTCGGCGAATTAGTGCGTGAGCATATTGACCCTGATATTGAGCTATTCATTCACACGGACCCCTGCGTAGAAGTATCCTGCCCGATTTGCACGAAGTCCAATTGTGATGTAAGGCGTGCTCCCTTCAGTAAGCGAGTAGAATGGGACCTGGACAAAGTGATTGCTGATAAAAAGCATGGCATCCACAACCCAGACAGCAGCGAGAGGTAGGAGGGGAGAGGAGCTAAAATTTTAACAAAAACTTATCCCAACCGGTTAAATTAGCGTAGCCATTAGTAAGGCTTGTGGCGTATGGAACGAAAATATAATTACCTGTTTTTCCCTTTATTACTGCTGCTCTGGGCTTGTACGGAGTCTGGGGGGGAGCAGCGGACTGTCTTGCAGCAGAGTGCCTACAGTTACGGCGATAGTTCAGATACACTCGGACTTAGCAAGGCAACATTCGCTGGAGGCTGTTTCTGGTGCACGGAGGCTTATTTTGAACGACTCAAAGGCGTAGACCGTGTGGAGTCAGGCTATACGGGCGGGAGTGAGGAGCGGCCCACTTACGAACAGGTTAGCAGCGGTAAAACAAGCCATGCGGAATCGGTGCAAATCTGGTATAGGCCCAATGTGATCACTTACCGGGAACTGCTTGAAGTATTCTTTGCGACGCATGATCCGACCACACTAAACCGCCAGGGCCCCGACGTAGGAAAGCAATACCGTTCTGCCATTTATTACCACGATGAAGAGCAAAGAAGACAGGCCCGTAATTATATGCGCGCCTTAGAAGATGCAGGTACTTTTCGTAACCGGATTGTAACAGAGCTCAAACCAGCCAGTAAGTTTTGGATTGCAGAAGATTATCACCAGGATTACTACCGTAATAACCCGGATGATCCTTATGTGATATCCATCACGCACCCCAAGGTTTTAAAATTTGAAGATGCCTTTCGTAGTAAACTCAAACCCAATTATGTAAAGCAATAGCTGAGGGGCCATACAGGGTATAGATTACTGTAAAAACATCCATAAGTGCTTATATCCGTATTAGGACAAAATATTGTCACTAAAACACTATAAACTATGGATTTTATACTCAACTTACTGGTAAGTGCCGGTGTTATCGTGCTATTGGCCTATATACTACCACAAGTGCACGTTAAGAGTTTTCTGACAGCCCTGTGGGTGGCTTTTCTGATCGGTTTGTTTAATGCAACCATTGGCTGGCTGTTGCGCGGCCTACTTAACCTGGTTTCTTTTTTCCTGCTCGAAGCTATCATCGGACTGATTGTGACCGCGCTTATGATCAAGCTGGTTGATAAACTGGTAGGCAACTTTAAGGTGGACGGCTGGTGGCCAGCCTTTGTGATAGCCATTGCGACAGCCATTGCCTTGGCGCTTCTTGGTTGGGTCCGTGGTGGAGACGAAGAATATGCCATGCTCCACAAGCAGCCCAAATTCGAGCAGTATCTCGCACAGACCGCCAGCGAAGACACAAATACGATCCGGATACTATAAGCAATTGCATCAGGTGTAAAGAGATTCTGGCTAATTTCTTTACACCTGAATTTTATAGTTGATTTAATAAATACCGTGATGATTAAATTCGACTACTTAACATAAAGTATATTATCAGTGACACTTATTATAGAGTATTAATACTCGTATATAATCAGTCTTATAATTTATATTATGTTAAGTAATAAATATGGCAATAAGAAAGGGAGCCTGTAATAAGCTCCCTTTCCTTCTTTTTTTTCTTAGCAAGTAAGATTAGTTTTTCAGTTTCTTACCGATTCTCTCTGCATCAGCAGTACGCTTCAGTCGCGTGTAAACGCGCTGCAGGTTGGCAAGTGTTGCCTGATCTTCCGGCTGAATTTCAAGGGCTTTTTCGAAGTATGGCAACGACGCTTCATAATGCTTGATAGCCTGCTTCTCCAATGCCGGACCTTGCTTCTTGTAAGTTGCATAGTCCATCTTGGCAGCTTTGTTGTTGAACTCACTGCCCTTGTTGTACTCCAGTACACCCAGGTTAAAGAAACCGTCGAAGTTATTTGGATCTACTTCTACTGCTTTCTTGTAGTTTTTGTAAGCAGCGTCGATGTTTCCTTTGCGTTCTTCCAGGTTACCACGAACCGCATAAAGGCTGGCATTGTTCGGATCAGCTTCGATTGCTTTGTCCAGTTTAGCCATCGCCTCGTCAGCACGGTCGTTCTTCAGGTAGTAACGCAGCTCCTCCTGCATCAGGTATACGCTGTTCGGGTGCTTCTCCAGACCAGCAGCGATAGAAGCCATTACTTCTTCGTCGCTCGCTTCGATAGCCTGCTGCAGCTGAATTTTGTTTTTGTAAACATCTTCAGTTGTATGGCCAATACCGATCAATTTATCATAATATTTAACCGCTGAGGCATAGTCCTGCTTAGCAGTTGAGGCATAAGCAGCATAAAGCACAGCTGTTGTATCAGTCGGATTTAACTTGGATGCCATATCATACTTGGCAATGGCGTTGTCCCAGTCCTGGTTGTTGTGGAATTCAACAGCCTGGTTCAGTACTTGACCGTAAAGGATCTCCATACGCTCTGGTACCATTTTGCCAAACTGGCCGTTTTCACCGTCAATCTCAAGCGTCTTGTTGAACGAAGCAAGCGCTACTTCAGGAGTTTTCTCAGTAGCCAGTTTGCCGTAGATTGGGTGACCGATCAGGTCCTGGTTAATTACACCATGATAGAACCAGGTCTTCGCTTTGTCTTGAGTCTTTTTGTGCTCCGTGGCTTTATTGATGTCTTCTAGCGCTTTGTCCAGTGTACCGTTCTTGTGATTAAGCACGGCGCTGTTCACGGCTGAGTTCTGAGCGACAGCAACCTGAACGCTTGCGGCTGCCATGGCTGTCATCAGTATTTTTTTCATACTATTCAGAGATTGGTTTTTGTTTGTTTGTTAAACGATTAATAAATAAAATAAAATTCCATTTTACAGATTAAACTTCATCCTCAGCTACTTCCGGATCTATCTGATTATCAGGTTGCAAGGAGTCTTCCGGCTTCAGTTCTGACTGCTCCATCAGGGCTTCAGCCACTTCTTCTTCGTTCTCCATCTCCACTTTTGCTACGGATGAAATCTGGTCGCCTTCCGTCAGTTTGATCAGTCTTACGCCTTGCGTAGCGCGGCCAATCACACGGATATCAGCAACGCGCAGTCGAATTGTGATGCCTGAACGGTTAATGATCATCAGGTCATCGGTATCAACCACGCCTTTGATAGCCACCAGCTTGCCGGTTTTGTCCGTTACGTTCAGGGTCTTCACCCCTTTTCCGCCGCGGTTCGTTATACGGTATTCTTCCAGCAATGAACGCTTTCCAAAACCATTTTCAGAAACTACCAGCAGTTCTGTGTTCTCGTTTTCTACACAAACCATACCAACTACCTTATCATCTGGTCCGGCCAGTGTTACGCCGCGCACACCTGCTGCGTTACGACCCATCGGTCTAACCTGGTGCTCGTTGAAGCGGATGGCACGTCCGGAACCCAAAGCAATGATGATTTCACTGTTGCCTGTAGTCAGCTGTACGTCCAGCAGTCGGTCTCCATCATTGATCGTGATCGCATTGATACCATTGGTACGTGGCCTGGAGTATGCCTCCAGCACGGTCTTTTTGATCGTGCCTTGCTCGGTACAGAATACCAGGTTGTGGTTCAGCACGAAATCCTGGTTCTTGAGGTCACGCACATTGATTACCGCACGGATCTTGTCGTCCTTTTCAATGTTGATCAGGTTTTGGATAGCACGTCCTTTGGTGGTCTTCCCTCCTTCCGGAATCTCGTACACCTTCATCCAGAACACACGGCCAAACTCCGTGAAGAACAGCATGTGATGGTGGGTGCTGGCAACAAACAGGTGTTCTGTGAAGTCGCTCTCCTTGGAAGCGGCTACTCCACGTGAACCAACACCACCACGGCTCTGACTACGGTACTCGCTCAGCGAAGTACGCTTGATGTAGCCTTCGTGCGAGATGGTGATCACCATGTTCTCTTCCGGGATCATGTCCTCGTAAGAAATATCGCCGGTAGAAGCCTCGATGCTGGTACGACGTACGTCACCGTAGCGCTCTTTTATTTCATTTAACTCGTCTTTGATGATCTGCATACGCAGGCCTTCGTCATTCAGAACTGAAGTCAGGTAGTCGATCAGCTTCATGATCTCCGCATATTCTGCCTGGATCTTGTCACGCTCCAGACCTGTCAGACGCTGCAAACGCATGTCAAGGATTGCACGAGCCTGGATCTCAGACAAGGCAAAGCGCTCCATCAAGCCGTTGCGGGCAATCTCCGGGTCACGCGATGAACGGATCAGGTTGATCACTTCATCAAGGTTATCCAGGGCGATCAGCAAACCTTCCAGAATGTGAGCACGCTTTCTGGCTTCGTCCAGCTCGTACTGCGTTCTGCGGATCACCACTTCATGTCTGTGTTCTACGAAGTGATGAATCAGGTCTTTCAGGTTCAGCGTCATCGGGCGTCCTTTTACCAGGGCCACGTTATTCACGCCAAACGAGGACTGCAGTTGCGTATACTTGTATAAGTTGTTGAGTACTACGTTAGGTATAGCATCGCGCTTCAAGTCATACACGATGCGCAAACCGTCACGGTCAGACTCGTCACGCAGGTCGGCTATACCTTCAATCTTCTTCTCGTTGATCAGGGCAGCAGTCTTCTCGATAAGAGAAGCCTTGTTCACCATGTAAGGAATCTCCGTTACGATGATCTGCTCTTTGCCTGTAGAAGTTGTTTCGAAAATGGCACGACCGCGCATCAGCACGCGTCCACGACCCGTTTCGAAAGCGGCCTTCACGCCATCATAGCCATAGATGATACCGCCAGTCGGGAAGTCAGGCGCTGTGATGTAGTGCATCAGTTCAGCTATCGTGATCTCCCTGTTATCGATATACGCAATGGTACCGTTGATGACCTCTGTGAGGTTGTGTGGCGCCATGTTGGTGGCCATACCTACCGCAATACCGGACGTGCCGTTCACGAGCAGGTTCGGAAACTTGGCTGGCATGACAGACGGCTCCTTCAGGGAGTCATCGAAGTTCGGCACAAAGTCCACGGTATTTTTATCGAGGTCAGCGAGCAGTTCGTCGGCTATACGCTTTAGGCGTGCCTCTGTGTAACGCATCGCAGCCGGTGAGTCACCGTCAATAGAGCCGTAGTTACCCTGACCGTCTACCAGCGGGTAGCGCAGCGACCACTCCTGGGCCATACGCACCATGGTCTCGTATACCGAGGAGTCACCGTGCGGGTGGTACTTGCCCAGCACCTCTCCTACGATACGCGCTGACTTTTTGTAGGACTTGTTATAGGATACCCCCAGTTCGGACATGCCGTACAGCACACGACGGTGTACTGGCTTCAGGCCGTCTCTCACATCGGGTAAGGCTCTGGAAATGATAACAGACATTGAGTAGTCGATGTATGCACCGCGCATCTCGTCTTCAATGTTGATCGGTATTATTCGTTCGCCTTCGTTCATGTTCAAGGTCTAAATAATAGTTTTGTGTTGGTTGAATATACTCTTCAGGCAAAAGCCTGTAACATTCTTTAGTTTTTACGCTGGCTCTTGTCGTTAGTGCGCTTGCGCACCTCCCCTGTTTGCTTCGGCAGCTTTTCGCCTATTTTAGGGTTTTGTTTTTTGTGAATGGGCTGCCCACGGAATTCCTGCTCACCATGTGCATGCACCATGCGTACCTGACAGGCACTGATTGGACAAAGTGGTTTGCAGGAGGATACAGTTAGAAGCAGCAGAGCAGCGCTAAAGGGTAAAAGCAGTCGGATTTTTGCCATGCATGTTGGGTTATGAAGAGCACTGGAAACTGTTGTTGCGCTCTTGCAGCCTTATCATACAAAAGTAGTAAAATTTGGATTAATAAACCAGTGTTTCAGGGGATAGTTTAGCTGCCCGGAACACTGCTTTTATACCTGTTTTATACCTTAGGCGGGGTGAAAGCCATTGATGGTAAAACCACCGTCTACGGCCAGTGTCTGACCAGTGATATAGGCTGCTGCCGGCATGCAAAGATAGGCCACTGCACCCGCTACATCTTCTGGTTTGCCAATCACGCGCATCGGCGTTCTGACAAGTACTTCGTGCAGGTACTGTTCGTTCTGCAGCACGGTCTGCGCAAGTGGGGTGCTAATGTACCAGGGGGCAACGGCATTGACCCGGATTCCATCTGCCGCCCACTCCCCTGCCAGGTTTTTCGTAAGTTGCACCAGCGCGGCCTTGGTCATGCCGTAGATGGCACCTGTTCGCACATGCGTAAGACCCGCCACCGAAGTTACATGGATAATGTTTCCCTGCTCTGAAGCTTTAAGCAGCGGATAAAAGCCCCGACTCAGTTCAAAGGCAGAGCGCAGGTTGGTGCTCATCACAAAGTCGTATTCCTCAGGCGAATATTCAGTCACCGGTTTGCGGATGTTCGTGCCTACGTTGTTGACCAGCATATCCAGCTCACCCCAAAGGGTTTGCACTTTGTCCAGCAGCTGCTGGCGACCTTCTGCCGTGCTTACATCAGCTACCAATACCTGCAGTCCTTCGGGAAACTTCTCCTGTAACTGCTGCAGGTCTGCTTCTTTGCGTGCCACCGCCAGTACCTCGGCTCCCAGGGCAATAAACTCTTCTACAATCGCGGCGCCTATACCTTTGGAGCCTCCTGTTACAACGGCTTTTTTGCCTGTCAGGAGCCAACGGTTATGAAATGTATCCTTATCCAATTTTTTCTATGCTGAATGTTATGACTTAATATAGTTTTTCACTAATTTAATAATTCTAGTCTAAACTTGGTTTTCTTTATATTTTTAATCGATAACTGAGGCATAATTATCTATATAATATTGTTTTAAAATGAAAAAAATACTACTTGTCGCTTCATTATCTTTGGCAGCACACATTTCTTTAGCTCAACAATCAGTTAGAGCTACTACTGGAGTTGCTCAGCAAAACCTGGAAGACTTAGGCAGAAGCAATAGCAATGGAATGGTGTGGTCATTTGATGACAGATACGAAGGTGTCAAAGGATCTCCATACTTTTCAGATAATTGGATGAACGCCGAATTATTCATTAGTGATAGGCTCTTTGGGAATGTCGAGGGCAAATACAATGTAATGGAAAATAAGTTTTTTTATCGCGACTCAGCAGGAAAAACCTTTGTGTTAAGTGAAGATAAAATAGCTAGGTTTATGCTCTATGATAAAACCAATGAAAACCTCTATAACTTTAAGAAGATAACGAGCGGTAATATTGATTCTAAATTGAAGGACCGCTTCTTCCTTGTTCTTAGTGAGGGGCCTAAAATGGAGCTACTCATGCTACCAGAAAAGGTTATGTTCAAAGCCAGTCATAAGTCCAACTATGGTGGCAATATTCCTTATGATGAGATTGTTACCAAACATACTTACTATATCATTAGTCATCAAAAAAACATACAAAAGGTTAAACTTAGTAAAAATAACCTACTTAAGTTGCTGTCTGATAAGAATGTTGAGGTACAGACGTTCCTGATGAAAGAGAACATAGACGCCACCACCGAAGACGGTTGGATCAAAGTGCTGATGTACTACGAAACGCTGTAGTTATCCAACAGCAGCTATTTTAACAGAGAAGGCCCCTGATGAAGGTGGCTTTTCTGTTACTGCTTCACGCCTAGAATACGGTTCAAATATGCTTTTAGATAATCACCGTCTATTTTCGGTCGGTTATTTACTTCTTCAAAGTGAAGAGAGCCATCCTGCTCACGCCAGACATGGTAAACGAAGACATACTGCCCTTTCCCTTCCTGCCAGCCGTCAAACTGACCAAAGCGCAGATCCTTGATATAAATACCCCGCTCCACCTCTTCTACCGCATGATAGCCTTTAGTGATCTCTAGCAGGCGTTCCATTTTCGGGTGGCCACGGTACTCCTCCAGCAAATACTCCTGGCGCGGTTCAAAGCTATACCTGATATCCCGGTCCTGGTCAAGCAAGGAGTAAAAGCCTGTGTAAAAGCCGTCTTCAGTGGCCGCAGTGGCAGACCAGAGCAGAGTGTTCATAGGAGTGGCTTTCACGATCTCTGACTCAAAGCGTATACCTTGATCCTGCAGGCTTTCGGTGAAGGCATTTTTGGCATAGGTCTGTGCTGCAAAAGAGAATAGTATGTAGAGCGAGCTGATCACCAGGCCAGCATTGTTCCAGCGTCGCCGCTTGGGGTTACGCCTGTCATAAAACATGACGGCAATCACGCAGATCAGAAAGGGCACCGTATACAGCGGGTCTATGACAAAGATGTTGTAAAAGGCTACACCGTAGTTGCTGAATGGCCAGAATAGCTGAGTACCCCAGGTTGTAAAGCTGTCGAGTATGGCGTGGGTTGTGAAGCCCAGAAAGAACAGCAAGGTCCAGTCGCGGAAGCTCGCGTGCTCATTTTTGTAGAGCCGCCAAAGCATCCAGCCCAGCAATGGCGAGGCCAGGAAGGCAAAAAAGAAAGAGTGTGTGACAGATCGATGGAAGCTTAACTGGCCCACCATGTCCAGTAGCGGATTAACCAGTACGTCCAGATCCGGGATTGTGCCGGCGATGGCACCCCAAAGCAGGGCTTTGTTGCCCAGTTTGCGGCCAGCCACCGCCTCGCCTACGGCGGCTCCCAGTACGATCTGTGTTAGTGAATCCATCCGTGGCTACTTAATGATTGGAGCACGCTTGAATTCCTTGTTTCTATCAAACAGGAAACGGTACGTCACATAAGTTTTCAGCACGCGGCTCCCCACCTGCTCCACAACTTTCATCATTTTAGGGTTGAAGTCCCCGATCCAGTTCATTTGCATATCATAGTAAGGGATATTCGGATTACCCTGTACCAGTTTAGCTGCAGACACCACCATGGCCGCCTCTACGCCTTTGCCCTGACACTCTGGCGTGATACCGAATACAATGCCGTACATTGTCTTGCAGGATCCTCTCCAGCGATGGTAGGCAAATTTGATCTTGCCCCACAGGTCCAGTTTCCCGTTCACGTGTTTGAACAGCTGATTCAGCTCAGGTATAGCGATGAAGAATCCGGCTGGCTCCCCATTGTGGTATGCGAACCAGATGATCTTCTCATCCAATATCGGCTTCAGAGCTTTCATAATGGATTTTGCCTGTGCTTCACCCATTGCCTTAACACCTTCATGTTTTACCCATCCCTTGTTGTAAACGGTACGAAAGTCCTCGGCGTATTTTTCAAGGTTGTTCTTGTCAAGGTGCTGAAAGGTATAGCTTGGGTCAGACAGTACGCGCTGCGCCTTCTCATGGTATTCCGGCGCAAGCGGATCCTCTACGGTGCGGTAGTAAACATACTGGTTGAAGTATAGCTGAAAGCCGTAGTTCTCGAACAGTTGCTGGTAATAAGGATGGTTGTAATTCATGCAGTAGGTGGGCTCGTAAAAGCCGTCTACCAGAAGTCCCCACCACTTGTCGCGCTCGCCGAAATTGATCGGGCCATCCATGGCTTCCATACCACGCTCCTGCAACCAGTTGCGGCAGGCCTCGAATAGTATGTTAGCTGCTTCCTGATCATTGATACAATCGAAGAAGCCCATGCCACCGGTAGGCTGTTCAAAAGAGTTCGCTGTTTTCCTGTTAATGAAAGCGGCTACCCTGCCGATGGTTTCGCCCGTCTCGTCTTTCAGGATCCAACGGATGGCTTCACCGTCGCGCAGCAGCTTGTTCTTTTTGGGATCAAAAACCTGGTGCACGTCCTTGTCAAGCGGCCGGATGTACTTAGGGTCTTTGCGGTATAGCCTGACCTGCATTTTCAAAAACTCTTCAGCCAGTTCAGGTGTGTTTACTTCTATCAGTTGCATGGATCGGATTCAGTGCTTGGATGAATCCCCAAAATAAGTCATAAAACTTGAAAAAGCATATATAGCAGGGGCAGGTTCAGACCAAAACATTGCAGAGATCTGCTGAGGTATGGAGGAGGCATAAAACAAAAAAGGCCTCAGATTTCTCTGAAGCCTTTTAAGAGCCCCCAGTCGGAATCGAACCAACGACCTACTGATTACAAGTCAGTTGCTCTACCAGCTGAGCTATGGAGGCGGTAAAAGTACAAATAAAGTTGAGCCCCCTGCCGGGATCGAACCAGCGACCTACTGATTACAAGTCAGTTGCTCTACCAGCTGAGCTAAGGAGGCGATACTTTATTTGTGTTGCCCTATCGTTCTAAAGCGTTGCAAAGGTATAATATAGTTTTTAATATACAAACACCTCCTGCAGGATTTTTTTGCCCTTTTGCGATAAGCTTTTGAATATCAAACAGAAATTTTTATCTTCTGAAAGCGGCCAGCTGCCGCTGCAGGATGTCGATTCGCTTCTGTGTGTCTTCTATACGTCCTTCGTACTCCTCTCGCAACTTGTCTGCATTCTTGGAACGCGCAAAGAAGTCGAGGTTGGTACGAAGTGTCTGGATGTCATTCTGCAGTTGTGATATCTCACGACGCAGCGTCTGCTCTTTCTGGTACAGCTTCTGTGAGGCGTCCGGACTGTTCTTTAAACGGTCGACCTGTAGCTGTGCCAGCATGGTAGCACGATCATCGTAGTGCAGATCAGGCACGCGTTCCAGGTAACGCTCCATCAGGGACAGGAACTTCTCCTCTACCCTTGCGCTTACACGCTTATTGCCGGCATCCAGGGTACCCCATTCCGCTACGATCTTGTTGTAATCTTCCAGCGAAGTCGTTGTGTTTGGCTGAGCCAGTTCTTCTGTTATACGGTCGCACAGGGCCAGTTTTTCTGAAGATAGTTTCTCTATTTCGGCGCCTTTCTGCTGCTCCTGCGCCTGCTTGCGGTCAAAGAACTCGTTGCAGGCTGCTCTGAAGCGCTGCCAGATCTTGTCGGAATGCTTGTCTGGCACGCGTCCTATGGTTTTCCACTTCTTCTGGAGCTGGATCATTTTCTCCTTGGTGGCATTCCAGTCTGTACTTTCTTTGAGACTTTCAGCTTGTTCGCACAGCTCAGTCTTCAGACGCAGGTTCTGCATTTTCTGCTCGTCCAGCCCTTTGAAGAACTGATTCTTATGCTGGAAGAAAGCTTTGTAATTGCTCCAGAAAGTCTTGTTGACTTCTTCTGCGTATTCTTTCGGTACGAGGCCGGCATTGTCCCATTCTTCTTTGAGCTTCTGGATCTCGTCTGTTTTATCGCGCCACTCGTTAATGCGGTCGGTGTTGAAGCTCTGGAATTCCTGTAAGCGAGCCAGCAGGCTGCGCTTTTTCTCCAGGTTTGCCAGCTCAACAGTTTTGCGCTCTTCCATGTAGGTGCGACGGTGCTCATGCACTTTCTCAGAGGCCTGTATGAAGCGCTCCCAAATGACGTCGCGCTGCTCATTTGGTACCGGACCGATGTTTTTCCACTCCTCGTGCAGGTGGCGCAGTTCCTGTAGGGCCTTGTTAATAGACTGTTCGTTCTGAAGGGCTTCGGCGCGCTCGATCAACTGCACTTTGGCGTCCAGGTTACGGCGTCTGTCCAGCTCTTTCATCTCGAAGAACATGCTGCGGTTGTTGTAGAAGATGTCAAGCAGGGCATGATAGGAATCCCATAGCTCCTGCGCTTCGCCTGGCGGCACCGGGCCTATGCTCTTCCACTCACCCTGTAGTTTCTTCAGTTCATCGCTGCTGTTTTTGGTTTCCGCTGACTCCACCAGGGTACGCAACTGTTGTAACAGTTCACGCTTGCGCTCCAGGTTTCGATGGCGCTGCTCTTCGCTGTGCTGACGCTCCTGATAACGTGCCTCGCGGTAGGCAGTATAGAGTTGCTCCAGCTCGGTGTGTTCCATCGGCGCATGGTACTCAAAGTCCTCTTCGGTACCACCCTCCTGACGGAAGCGGTCAAGCGCCTGGTTTTTTTCTATCTGGAATTTATCTTCATACTGGCGATGGATTTCCTGTATTTTCTTGTATTTGCGTTTTGCATCAGGCCCTTTGAGAAGCTGGGCCAAATGGTTGCGCAGTTCCTCTATCGACATCTCGCTGTAGTCTGTGTGGTCATCCTCATCCAACTCTTCGTCGTCATGATGATCATCAGCTGCTGCCGGTGCCTTTGTTTCTGCTGCCGCTGAGGCAGTTGGTGAAGGTGCTGCTGGTGTTTCTGCCTGTGCAGGAGTCTCAGTTTTGGCCGTAGCAACTGTTTCGGTTTGAGATGTTGCAGCTATCTCTGCCTCCGGCAGGTTAGCATCAGCAAAAGCCTCCGTTATTTTTTCTGTTTCTGACGTTTCTGCCTCAGAAGCCAGTTCTGGTTTTATTTCAGGCTGTTCTTCTTTGGGCACACCTTCTTCCGTTGGATTGTCCTGTGCGCTTTCTTTTTGAGCGTTGATTTCGGCGAGGCGCTGTTCTACAATATCCATCGGCGACGAGGCCTGCTGCTCGTTGGCTTGTGCTTCGTCTTGTGGCCGGGGCTTGTTGGCCTCAGCTCCGTTTGCGTCGGTGTGCTGTTTATCAGTTGTCATGACTTCAGGTTTTAGTCCACGTTTTGTCAGTTCAGGCGGGGGTCTACAGGGTAGTTCGACAGTACCTTATATTTTCCGCCCATTTGGCGCAGTATGTTTCGCCAAAGCGTATCTGCTTCCAAATTAAATAATTTATTTGCAGCATTGTTGTTCACGATCCAAACATTTTTGTCGATCTCCTCCTGCAGTTGGCCAGGTGTCCATCCGGAGTAGCCAAGAAAGAACTTGATATCTGCCGGTGTTACCTCTCCTGTGCCGATCATGGTGCGAAGCGACTCAAAGTCGCCACCCCAATACAAATTGTCATCCAGCTGCACCGCCTGCGGCAGATCCGGTATCTGGTGTACATAGTGCAAGGTGTTGTATTGCACAGGTCCCCCTATACCTAGTTCGGCTTCAAATGAATCATTATAAATATCAACCACATCAGACAGCTTAAGGTTTGACAATCGGTTGAGTACCAGCCCAAATGTCCCCTCTCCTTCCACGTGGCTGCAGATCAGCACCACAGTCCGCTCAAAGTTTGGGTCACCCAGGTATGGCTCCGAGATCAGTATGCTGCCGTTTTGTGGCTTATTTTCGCTTTCTTCCTCCATTGTTCTCCAGGGTTTAGTTGCTTTACCTTACAAAAACTTCTGGCCTGGCAGGCCTGGCAATCGCTATTTATACCTTCTTACGGAAACAACACATTAGGGTACAATTCCTGTCATCTGGCAAAGCCATTCAAAGTCATTTGTTAACGGGATGAAATCAGTAAGCACTGGAAATAAGTCTTCTAATTTTATAAAATAATTTTAAATTATTGCAATATTAATTAAAATTTAAGCCTCAGCCGATTATTTTATAATTTTGGGCAAATCATCGAGTCTACTATGTCGCTACAGCATGACATTGCCTCTATCCGGAAGAATTACTCCCGGCAGGCACTTACCGAAGAATCTGTTTCCAATGATCCACTCGACCAGTTTAAGGTATGGCTCAATGAAGCTATCCTCTCCCAGGTGCTGGAGCCAACGGCGCTGGTGCTCTCCACTGTGTCGGCTGATTGTCGACCTTCGTCGCGTGTGGTGCTTTTGAAGGAGGTGTCTCCGGATGGCTTCGTGTTTTTTACCAATTACGACAGCCGCAAAGGACAGGAAATGGCGGAGCGGCCTTACGGCTCGATGACCTTTTTCTGGGCAGAGCTGGAGCGACAGGTGCGCATTGAGGGCACCATAGAGAAAGTGGCTTCGGAGGTGTCGGATGTGTACTTCCACAGTCGCCCGCGTGGCAGCCAGATCGGGGCCTGGGCCTCGCCGCAGAGCCGTGAGATAAAAAATCGTGAAGAACTGGAGCAGGCTGAGGCTAAATATGAAAAAGACTTTGCCAGTCTGGATGTAGTACCCCGTCCGCAGCACTGGGGTGGCTATGTGCTGAAGCCGGAGCGTATTGAGTTCTGGCAAGGCCGCCCAAACCGATTGCACGACCGCATCGTGTTTGAACAAGCCGATACCCAATGGACCCGCAAAAGGCTCGCGCCCTGATTCTATACCTATACCTGTAAACAAACCTGATGGCTGAAATACTACCCATAAAAGCATGGCGCTACAAAGAAGAGCTGAGCCAGTCGATTGAAGAACTGACTTCTCCCCTTTTTGATGTGGTGTCAGCGAAGCAGCGGGAGGCGCTGTACCAGAACCCGATCAACAGCATACACCTTTCAGTACCTCGCGGCGATACGCCCGCTGACACTGCGGCAGACATGTTGCAAGAGTGGAAAGCAGCGGGTACAATTGTGCAGGACCCGCTGCCCGGTATTTATGTGTATTACCAGTATTTCAGGCTTCCCGGCAGCGACCGCGAGTACTGCCGAAAGGGTTTTATCTGCCATATCAAAGCCTACGACTGGAACGAAGGCATGCTCCTGCGTCACGAGAATACGATACCGAGCGCCGTGAATGATCGCATCGACCTGCTCGACAAGACCCTGATGAACACCAGTGCCACCCATGGGCTTTATACCGACCCTGAATTTGTATTGGAGCGTTACATGGATGAAAGTATTCAGTCGCCGCTATATGTGACCGAAGACTACCAGGGCGTGCGCGACGTACTGGCCGTGATCCACGACCGCGAGGTGATCAGGCAATTTTTAGCGGTACTGGAGCCGCGACAGGTACTGTTGGCAGATGGGCACCACCGCTACGAGGGTTCGCTGGAGTACCGGAAAAAGCGCATGGCTGACAATCCGAACCACACGGGTACGGAAGCCTATAACTACCACCTGATGTACCTGACCAATACCGAGGCCGATGACCTGCGCATTCTGCCGACGCACCGGGTGCTGGAGAAGATAGATCTAACGGACGAAGAGTTTCTGGAGCGCCTGCGGGAGTTCTTTGTGGTAACGCCAAAAGAGGACGCATACGAACTAAACGAGGTGATCGTGGGCAAGAACTGGGCTTTCGGGCTATACCTGTCTGGCAATGCTTATAAATTGCGCCTGAAGCCGGAAGTGCACCACCTGATCGATTGGCCCGTGCCACAGGAAGTGAAAGACCTTGATCTGACGGTGATGCATTATTTTGTATTTGAAAAGGTGCTGGGTATAGATCGGGAAGCCCAGCGCGATTACCCGGGTCTGAGCTATGTGCGCAACTTCACAGCCTGTGTCAGTCAGGTTGACTCCGGTAAAGCTCGTTTGGCCCTCATCACCAACGATGTGTCGATGGAACAAGTGAAACGGGTATGCTACAGTGGCGCCATCATGCCGCAGAAGTCCACCTTCTTCTACCCGAAAACCATCTGCGGATTTTTATTCAGTTCAATCAAAGAAAATGAATTTATCTCGTCCAATACTGCTTGCCTCTAATTCCCCGCGCCGCAAAGAACTCTTAGCCGGGCTTGGGCTTCAGTTTGAAGTGCGTGTGAAAGAAGTGCACGAGGTTTTCCCGGAGCACCTGCAACGCGAGCAAGTAGCCGAGTTTCTGGCTTCTCACAAAGCCGATGCCTATACTTCCGAAATAAAAAATGAAGTACTGATCACGGCCGATACGATCGTATGTCTGGGTGAGCGCATTCTGAACAAACCCGCCGATGCTTCGGAAGCCTTTGAGATGCTAAAGGCTTTGTCAGGTACGCACCATGAAGTGATCACGGGTGTTTGCATCCTGACCAAGAACTCCAAGACCATCTTTCATGATGTGACCAAGGTATACTTTAAGAGGTTGAGTGACGAAGAAATCAATTACTACATTGAGCACTACCAACCCTTTGACAAAGCGGGTGCCTATGGTATACAGGAGTGGATCGGCAAGATCGGTATTGAGAAAATCGAAGGCTCCTACTTTAATGTAGTAGGGCTGCCTGTTCAGAAACTCTATACCTACCTCAAGGACCTTCAGGTAATCTCTTTATAATATTGCACTCAACAGCTTTCACAGTTTGCAGGTATAGCACGGATTACTTTCTTCCCTCAAAACGGAACGATATTTTTCCTATACAGCTTAATCTGTTTCATGCTGCAAGAGCATATTGCCGGAAATGCGAATCAACATGTTAGCTTAGAATCCATAATCGATTTAGCACATCATTAATTACTACATAAAACCAGATGTCTCTTACCAAATTATACCTGGCCAAAGGAAAAGAACACTCCCTGAAGCGTTTTCACCCGTGGGTTTTCTCTGGCGCCATTAAAAAAATTGAAGGATCGGAGCCGGAAGAAGGCGACACGGTGGAGGTATACTCAAACCAGCGTGAATTTCTGGGCATGGGCCACTGGGCACCGGGCTCTATTGCAGTGCGCGTGTTCTCTTTTGAGCAGGTTGAGCCAGACTATACCTTCTGGAAAAGCAAGGTGCAGCAAGCTTACGATTACCGTAAACGCCTTGGTCTGATCGACAATCCGCACACAGATGTATACCGCCTGGTATACGCTGAGGGCGATGGTGTGCCGGGTCTGATTGTGGACATGTACAAAGACACGGCCGTGATCCAGACGCACTCTGTGGGTATGTATTCGGTGCGAGAGCATGTTGCCAAAGCCCTGCAGGAAATTTACGGTCCGCACCTGAAAGCAGTTTATGACAAGAGCGCGGAGTCGCTGCCGGCTAAGTCACCGGTGCAGGCCGAGAATGGCTATTTGTTTGGCGAGTCAAGCGGTGGCGTAGTGGTGACCGAAAACGAGAACCAGTTTTTTGTGGATTGGGAAAGCGGCCAGAAGACGGGCTTCTTTATTGACCAGCGCGAAAACCGGGAGTTGCTGGCCCGTTACGTGAAGGATAAGTCGGTGCTGAACACCTTTTGCTATACCGGCGGCTTCTCGGTATACGCCCTAAACTCCGGTGCCAAAGAGGTGCACTCGGTTGACGTATCCAAAAAAGCCATTGAACTGACGATCAAAAACGGTGAGCTGAGCCAGGCACCGGACCGCCATGAAGCCTATGCAGTCGATACATTTGAGTTCCTGAAAGGAAAAGAAGACCGCTATGATGTAATCATCCTGGATCCGCCAGCCTTTGCCAAAAGCCAGAAAGTGCGTCACAATGCCGTGATGGGCTATAAGCGTTTGAATGCAGAGGCCATGAAGCGTATTAAGCCGGGCGGTATTCTTTTCACTTTCTCCTGTTCGCAGGTGGTAGACAAGTACCTGTTCAACAACACGGTTATGGCAGCTGCCATTGAGGCCGGTCGCAACATCAAGATCATGCACCACCTCTCCCAGCCCGCCGACCACCCCATCTCCATCTTCCACCCTGAAGGCGAGTATCTGAAGGGGCTGGTGCTGTTTGTGGAATAAATTGGGACTCGTAGGGACAGGTCGTGACCTGTCCGCACAATAGCCGATCAAATTTTGATGAAAAACCATGCTATGGATAGGGATATATACCTCACGTAGCATGGTTTCTCATTAATAGGCTGATAAAGCTTCGTAGCACCACGACGTTACACTGTAACGTCGCTACAATCTACCTCCTACACTCCCCAACTCTCAAGTTCTAAAACTTGTGGCAATTCCATGCGGATGCGCCATTCTTTTGGATAGTAATTGTTGAGGCGGTTGCCGACTTGCTTGGCCCAGCCGAGTGGAAGGCCTTCGAACTGCAGTAAGATCCAGTCGTTGCTGTTGCCGCTGATGCCGATGTCTTCCTTGCGGAGATAGCGCAGCGCTGATTCCAAGTCGAGTTCTTCGGTGCGGAAAGCTGCTTTGTTGAGGTACTGCGACAGTGCCAGGGACTGCAGTGGTTTTAGCTTTTTACCTTTAGCTTCGGCTATTTCGGTACCGGCGTAGATCACATACAGATTTTGGTAGAGCTGGTCCACTTCATCAAACAGATTCTCAGGTATAGCCGAGATCACTTCGCCATACTGTACCCAGGCACAGCGGTCCGGTTCCAACAACCAGTCGCTGACCATGGCCTGTTCTTTTTTGCCGGCTAGTGTTAGCTTATGCTTTTTCTTTTTTGATGAGCGCTGCGGCTCTTCATACTCCCCTGCCTTTCGGATTACGGACAGAAAGAAGCCTTCACCCTGCACCTGATGCGGGTAGAAGCGGTAACCTGAAACGCCGTCGAGTGATGTAGCCTCTACTCCCCATTCCGGATCCAGTGTGAGTGAAAGCGGCTGCGCGTTTTCCTGGTCAGCCAGCCAGGCAATGTTCTGTTCGTTTTCCGCCAGGTTCCAGGTACAGGTGCTGTAGATTAGGATACCGCCCGGTCGTAGAGCCTCCCACACATCCATTAAAATACGCTGTTGCCGCTGAGCGCAGAGGTTCACGTTCTCGTCTGACCATTCATTCATTGCCTGCGGGTCCTTACGGAACATACCTTCGCCACTGCAGGGGGCGTCTACCACCATCACATCAAAAAACTCAGGCAGTCGGCTAAAGTCGCGCGGATCGTTGTTGGTGACTACCACATTGCCGCTTCCCCACTTGGTTACGTTCTCGGCCAGTATGCTGGCACGGCTGCGAATGACTTCGTTGGCTACCAAAAGACTGTCAGGGGAGATCAAACTGGCGATGTGGGTCGTTTTGCCACCAGGTGCTCCGCAAAGGTCCAGTACATGGAGCGGCTGGCTGAGGTCTGCATGCTGACGAAGCGCCTGCTCTAAAAACATGGAGCTGGCTTCCTGCACATAGTAGGTACCGGCATGCAGACGCGGGTCCAGTGTGAACTGCGGTCGTGACGGCAGGTAGTAACCTGTCTCTGTCCAGGGGACACGCGGCAGGTTAGGCTGGCCCTGCAGCTTATTTTTGTTTAAACGGATGCTGACTGGCGCAGGCTGTTGCAAAGCTGTCTCGAAGCGGGTGTAGTCCGCTCCCAGCTGTTCTTTCATGCGCTCGACAAATGAATGTGGTAATTCCATACCCTAAAGGTACGGCTATTTGGTCTTTCAGGAAAAGAAGTGATTTGTGTTGTTAGGTCGGTTGCTGATTTATTAGCTCCAGAAATTCCTGCACAATGGGAATATCAGCCGGGCACCAATTATAGTTGGGAAGATCCTGTGGCATTACCCAATGGTAAGAGCGGTGTTCTGTGAGCTTGATTGTTCCTCCGTTGTATTGGCAAAGGAAAGGTATAAGTTCAATTGTTTTGTCATCATACTCCTGTACAACGGGTGTAAGACGCTGCACCGGGGTGATGCTCAGGTTCAGTTCCTCTTGAATCTCACGTATCAGGCAGGCGATCTCAGTCTCTCCTTCCTCTACTTTTCCGCCGGGGAACTCCCATAGCAAAGCTTGTGGCATGGTTTCGCTGCGCTGGGTGACCAGCACACGACCATATTGTTCAATCAGGGCACAGGTAACTTTTGTAATCATAGTTTAAGTTAGCAAAGTGGCGCGAATAAATATATCCTTATTTTGATATTTTTTTGCTTAAAGCAGTTTCCAGCAGATAGAAGACTAGTCCGGTAAAGAGACATACTGCCAGGTTGAGGGTTATGTTCGTATCGTCCAGTATCAGCCCGAAGTATAAAACCTGCATCAAAAAGATATGGTAGGATGCTTTTCCTGTGGTTGCCATAGCACGAAGAGCCAGAAAATTTGACTGCTGCGGAAAAACAAGTATGCCTACATAAATCAACAAGGCGGCGTATGGAAAAGTAAGAAACAACTGTGCCTGCCACTCGGGGCGTATGTAAGGAAGATTGATGTTGAGGTATTGATGAAAGTACAGGTATAGCCCGCTTAAAAACCCAACCAGAAGCAGTAGCCGGCCGTGCCTTTTAGCAGAGGTACTCATCAGGCGGGAGAGCCACAAGCCTAAGGCAATGGCTGAAAAATAACGAAATAAAGCAGCATCGTAGAGATAGCGGTCCTCTTCAAAATAGTTAATGTGGTAAGCTATGAGCTGAAAAGCTATTTCCAGGAGTACCAGCAAGAGACCGGTGCGAACAGGCCAGCGATTGAAGGTATAGCCAATCAGGGGCAGCGCGATCAAAGACTGCAGCAATAGCGTAATAAAGTAATTGCCTTTGCCTGAAACCGGCAGCACGCCGATCAGGTTTTTCCAGCCCAGGGTATAGACCTCCCGTGCGTGTACCTGTTCCCAAACATAGCCTGCCACCAAGGCGATGACATAAATCAGCAAAAGCGGGAAAATAATGCGAAGGGCCTTCTTCTGAAAATAATGTGGGGTATAAAGCTGATCAAAATGCAATGTCTTGCTGCCGTAAGACATCCCCAGGTTCAAACCCATCAGTACCATAAACACCGGCACAGCCTGCCAGATATGATACACGGCATAGCTGTCAACCAATTGCTCCCGCGAGAGCGAGTGCAACAGCAGCACGGCGATAATGGCCAGTCCTTTCAGGATGTCAATTTGCTGGAAATGCTGTTTCATGTGTCAGACCCGACCAACCGATATGGGCTTTAAACGCGAAAGGCACACCACAGGGTATGCCTTTCGTGCTATATGAATTGTTATGGCTTAGGTGAGTTTTTCCTTCAGAATCTCAAACTCCACAGCCGGTGCGATGCGTTCGTACAGGATCAGGTAAACCGCTGTCGTGATCGGCATGTCTACTTTTAGCTTTTTGTTGAGCTCGTAAATGCTTTGCACAGCATAGTAACCCTCCGCTACCATGTTCATCTCAATCTGGGCCGACTTCACAGTATAGCCATGTCCGATCATGTTACCAAAAGTACGGTTACGGCTGAATTGGGAGTAGGCTGTCACGAGCAAGTCTCCCAGGTATGCTGAGCCGTTCAGGTCGCGGTGGATCGGCATGGCGGCATGCAGAAAGCGCTCAATCTCCTGCATCGCATTTGATACGAGCACCGCCTGAAAGTTGTCACCATAGTTCAGGCCACGCGCTATACCGCAAGCCAGCGCAATAATGTTCTTGATCACAGCACAATACTCCACGCCGTCAAGGTCGTCGAGCGAATTAGCTTTGACGTAGCGGTTGCGCAGCAGTTCGCAAAAACGTTCCGCTGTGGGCAGATCGTGCGAGCCGATGGTCAGGTAGGACTGCTTTTCCATGGCTACTTCCTCGGCATGGCACGGACCGGCAATCACCAGTTGGTGACTGTTCGGAACGTCGTACTGCTGGCCCAGGTAATCCGTGATCAGGATATTCTGTTTAGGGATCATTCCCTTGATGGCAGAAATCAGCACTTTGTCGTTTAGCGAATTCTGATCC
The DNA here is from genome assembly GCF_058932855.1 of Pontibacter sp. LHS1. NCBI lineage: Bacteria > Pseudomonadati > Bacteroidota > Cytophagia > Cytophagales > Hymenobacteraceae > Pontibacter > Pontibacter sp. LHS1. The sequence continues at coordinate 34,789 of NZ_JBZYWF010000011.1, read as the reverse complement.
AGGCCGCTTAACGCCTCCTGTACAAAGGCGGCAGGAACGGCCAGAATCACCCAGTCCGCTACGGCAACTACATTGCGCAGGTCCGTCGAAGGCTTTACATAGTTAAGGTCATAGGTCACGCCACTCAGGTAGCGAGGGTTATGACGGTAATTAATCAGGTGTTGCACGTCGTTTTCGTTGCGCATCCACCAGTGTACCTGTGATTTATTCTCTGAAAGGATCTTCACCAAGGCCGATGCCCAGCTTCCCCCTCCTATAACTGCAATTTTTTCCAAACCGGATGTTTATTTGTTATTCACCATTCGCTTCAGCCAAAGCTGATTTGTTTAGTGACTTCTCGTCTTTCACGGCCACTTTAGCTCCGTCTTTCAATGTTTTCGATACAGCTCTGAAAGGACCGGATACTATTTTCTGACCTTCTTCCAGTCCGCTCAGAATCTCGATGTTCTCGAAGTCGCTGATACCGGTTTTCACTTTTACTGATTTCACGGTGTTATCAGCGGCATGTACAAATACAACTTCTTCGATTGGTCCTGAAGGTGCCGCCGTAGCTGGCTCCGCGTTATTATTCGCGTTTTCTTCATTCCCGTTTTCTCCTTCAGCATCGTTGTCTGTTGTTCTGGCTGGCGTGTTCGAGCGAGTCGTCACAGCCGACAAAGGTACAGATAAAACGTTATTTTTGCGTGCTGTGATGATATCGACCGAAGCTGTCATGCCCGGGCGGAAAGGACGGGCATTTTTGTCGGCCAGGTGGCTGTAAGATTCGTTCAGCAAACGGATACGCACCTCAAACTCGGTCACGGCTTCGAGTGAAGCGGCGTCTTTTGCAGTATTGGCAATGGAGGTCACGATGCCCTTGAACTTCTCGTCGCGGCTGGTGTAAGAATCAACTTCCACGATTACAGAGTCGCCCATACCCACCCGGATGATATCGTTCTCGTTCACGTTCACACGTACCTCCATGTTGTTGAGGTTGGCAATGCGCATGATCTCTGTACCAGCCATCTGGGAAGTACCTACCACACGTTCTCCTCTTTCCACATTGAGTTTGGATACGGTGCCGCTTACCGGAGCGTAGATGGTGGTTTTGTTCAGGTTCTCACGGGCGTCATTCAAAGAAGCCAGCGCATTCTGAACACTGAATTCAGCGGCACGCACGCTCTGAGCCATAGACTCAATCTCCTGCTTACCTGCTTCATACTGCGCCTTGATCTGCTGAAATTCCGCTTCGGAAATTACCTTCTGGTCATACAAGCTCTTATTGCGCTGGTAGTTCTGCTCTATTTGAACAAAGTTTGCTTTCGATTGCGCCAAACGGGCTCTTGACTGCGCCAGGTTAGCACGGGCCTGGTTTACGCCAGCCGTCTGCATGTCCACCAGCGACTGGTAGTTGTCAGGGCGTATACGAACCAACAGTTGACCTTTTACTACGGAGTCACCCTCCTGCACGGTCAGTTCAATGATCTCACCTGATACATCCGGGCTTATTTTTACTTCAGTTTCAGGTTGTACTTTACCAGAAGCACTTACCTTTTCTACAATCTCGGAGCGCTTCACTTCGGCCAGCACTACCTCTGTTCCTTCTTCTTTGCCAATCCAGCCTGCCTTTTTAGCTGCCAGAGCCAATACAAGAATCAGAACCAGAGCGCCTATCAGGGTGTAAATAAGCTTATTCGATTTTTTCGCTGCCATAATTTTTTATTAGAAAGAGAGGTCTTTGCCTTGGTAGAAGTCCAAGACTTTTAGTTTAAAGGTATACTCGTATTTAGCCTGTACAAGATTGGACTGAGCTGAGCGGTAGGTGTTCGCTACAACATTGAAATCTACTGTGTTGATCACGCCACCCTGAAGTCTGAGTTCAGCATTTCGGAAGTTCTTCTCAGAGGCGTTTACCTGCTGGCGGGCGGCCGCATAGCGACGCTGTGCCGCGATGGCATCCACATAGGCCTGCTCGATTGTCTGACGCAGGTTGTTGCGTGCAATATCAGCGTTGAGCTGCGCATTTTGCTGCTGTATCTTAGCGCGCTGTACATTAGTGCGTGCCTGCAAACTGTTCAGGATCGGAATCTGAAGTGACACCCCCACCTGGGTGTTCAGGTTGTCGTCCCACTGACTGAACATTCCGTAGTATTCATCAATACGGCGTGTCTCCACATTGTCAAACCAGAGTGTCTGAGAGGCAGAACCTGTTTCGTTCAGGTATACAACCTGGGGTACTCGGCCTACCACTTCCCTTTCGAGAGCTAATAGTCTGCGGCTGGTGCTGGCATATCTGCTACCTGCACCTGCAAATAGACTCAGGCGAGGGAAGTAAGCTCCACGTGCTAAGCTAAGGCCTGTTTCAGCACTGCGTAAACGTAGGTCTGTCGCGCGAATGGCAGGAAGTGTCTGCAGGGCTACATCGTATACCTGGTTTCCGTCCACAATCACCGGGTTCTCATCGGGCTCCGGAATGTCCGGTATCTCCACCTGAAACTCTTCTGTTGTCGGTATATTCAACAGTTGCATCAGCGTTAGCCTTGATATATCGCGCTGATTCTGTGCCGTAATATAGTTAAGCTCGTCTGTTGCCAGTTGCGACTCCAGATCCAGCACAGCGTTTTCGGCCACGCTGCCAGCTTTCAGAAGGGCTTGTGTACGGGTAAGCTGTTGTCTGGTGAGGTTGCGCTGCAGATCCGACACATTCATCTGCTCGTTGGCAAACAAAATGTTCAGATAGGCGGTTACGATCTGAATTGTAATGTCATTTTGAGCAGAAAGGTAGTCTTGCTCACTTGCCTCGAGATCCAGGCTATTCTGCTTGATTTGATTTACCTGCTGAAAACCTGCAAACAGCGGCAGCGACGCATTGATCGATACGTTGGAAGTACGGGCGTTCTGCGTCTGCAGGCTAAAACTTACCGGGTCCTGAAATGAACCTGTGTTGAAGCTGTAGTTACCATTGGCATTGATACTGGGCAGTCGGGCTGCACGTGACTGGTTCAGGTCAGCCCGGCTTAAATCGCGGTTCAGACTGCTCTGACGCACGTTCAGGTTGTTTGCCTTGGCATACTCAACTGCTTCCTGCAGCGACCATACGCCATCACCTCCTGCACCTTGCTGCTGCGCCATGGCGGAGCCAAAGCCGCCAACTGTTAATCCCAGTGCTAACAAAAGCACCTTGTTTGACATTTTTTTCATAGTATGATTTCTTCTTAAAGGTCGATATTAGGGATGTAAATCACGTGCTTTACCCAACTCAGCTGTTTCAGGTACTCGAGTGTGATAGGTTTGATGCCAGAGTCCATTTCGATGAACTGACGTGCTAACTCATTTCTGCCCTTGCGCGACACGTTCATGGTGGCAATGTTGCAATCATCGTGTGCGATCACGGTTGCGATAAAGGCGATACTGCCTTTCACATCGTCTGCGTCAATGATCAACGTGTGCAGATTGGCCGAGAAGTTTGCCGTAAAACCGTCTACCTCTACAATCTTGATCACGCCGCCACCGCGGCTCTGCCCGATCACTTCTACCTGCCGGTCGCCGGCTTTCAGGTTAAGTTTGATCGTATTGGGGTGCATGGTAGACGCATTGCCAACGGATCGGAAGGTATATTTCAGGCCACGCTCTTTAGCGTGGTCAAAAGCTTCCTTGATGCGTTTATCATCTGTTTTAAAATCTAGCAGGCCGGCTACAATGGCACGGTCAGAGCCGTGGCCCTCGTAGGTTTGGGCAAAGGAATTATAAAAAGTAATGATAGCTTCCTCAGGAGCTGTGCCTAGAACCCGGATGGCTGCACGCGCAATGCGCACTACACCAGCGGTATGGGAGCTTGAGGGGCCAATCATAATGGGTCCTATCATATCAAAGACACTGCTTTTTTCTGCCATGGGGATAAAGCGGGAAAATATCGTAAAACCCAAATTTAACAATTAAGGCTTATTATAACATTTTTTCGCCGTTATATTCTGGTGAATTCTACCAACAGTCGCTTTTGCTCTATCAAAATCGTTATTAGGTCCATAAACTATATGGAATTGCACCGGTTTGGTAAGCATACCAAACACATGATGCTAAAGGGGAAGAAATGGTTGCCTGACTCCGATGGATTTATTTTGGCAGATAATTGTTTTCATGGGAGGAGTGATAAATATGGGATCGTCTTCAAAATCTATGCGATTGTTTTACTTTATTTGTAGGCTAATGGCGTCTCATCAAACCCCATCTGTATAACATGGAGCAACAACCTTTTAAGCCGGAAGTGCTGGAGCAACTCCGCAGACTGGAAGCCAAGTATGTGCCGCTCGGGCAGGATCTGGCCGCCTATCTGGAGGGACTCTACTACACGGATTACCTCAACTATTGGGATTATATTCACCTCGATACCCTGTTGAGTCTGCAGAACCCCCGCACGACCATACCGGATGAAAAGATCTTCATCATGTACCACCAGATCACCGAACTCTACTTTAAGCTGTGTCTGGAAGAGTACCGTCAAATAGGTGAAGACAAAGGAGTTACGGGTGAAGTGCTCTTCAAACGCTTGAAGCGCATCAACCGCTATTTTGAAAACCTGATCGACTCCTTTGACGTGATGGTGGACGGCATGGACCCGAAGCAGTTCCTTCAGTTCCGGATGGCCCTGATGCCAGCCAGTGGTTTCCAGTCGGTGCAGTACCGCATGATCGAGATTGCTTCCACGGAGCTACGTAACCTCACCGATAAAGAGAAACGCAAAGCGCTTGGTTTGCAGAGCACGCACGAGGAACTGATGGGGTGCATCTATTGGAAAGAAGGGGCCACCGAAGTGTCGTCGGGTGCCAAGACCCTCACGCTGATCCGTTTTGAAGAGAAGTATACGCAGCAACTCATTCAGTTTGCGAGGCAGTATGAAAACATGAACGTTTGGGCTGTTTATAAGCGCTTGTCGGAGGAAGAACAGCAAAACCCGCGCCTGATCCGCCAGATGCGTGAGTTGGACAGCAACGTGAACGTGAACTGGCCGCTGATGCATTACAAGTCAGCCGTGCGTTACCTGCAGCGCGACCCTGAGGTGATTGCTGCCACGGGCGGAACCAACTGGCAGAAATACCTGCCTCCCAAGTTCCAGAAGCGTATTTTCTACCCGGAGCTCTGGTCTGAAGAAGAGCTCGGTAACTGGGGGAAAGGCTGGGTTGAGAAAGTGCTGAATGGGGATGTTTAGAATTGTTGATTGCTTATTGTTAATTGTTTACTTCAAAATGATTAAAATTCCCCGATCTGCATTACAATCGATAAGCGTCTAATATAATGGCTCTATCAGTAACTAGAGGCATTTATGGACAAGTGTTGAACAACAATTAACAACCAACAATTGACAATCAATTAAAACTTTAAGGATAAATACCTTACTAACCGTAAATGAAGAAGAAAGAAGTTGAAGTTGTGCTGTCGCCGGAGGTGGCGTACAACGATGAAGTGCTGGAGCTGGAGCTTATTAAATGTGCCGGTGTGAAGCCGGAAGATGTCAAGCATATTCACCGCATTAAGCGGTCTATTGATGCCCGTGGCCGTCAGGTGCTGCTCCGGGTAAGAGCCGATATTTACCTGGATACCCCTCCTGCTGATGTTATCTCGCCAAGGTATAACTACCCTGATGTAAGCAAAGAGAAGAAAGTGATCATTGTAGGCGCTGGCCCTGCCGGTCTGTTTGCGGCTTTGCGCTGCATCGAGCTCGGCCTGAAGCCGATCGTGCTGGAGCGCGGCAAAGATGTTCGCTCCCGTCGCCGTGACCTGGCTGCCATAAACAAGGAGCATATCGTGAATCCTGACTCGAACTATTGTTTTGGGGAAGGCGGAGCCGGTACTTATTCAGACGGCAAGCTCTATACCCGTTCCAAGAAGCGCGGTGATTTGCAGCGTATACTGGAGATCTTTGTGCAGCACGGCGCTACCCGCGACATCTTGTTCGATGCTCATCCGCATATCGGCACGAACAAACTGCCCCGTATCATCACCGCCATCCGTGAAAGTATAGAAGCAGCCGGTGGTGAAGTGCTGTTCGACAAGCGTGTCACCGATTTTATCGTGGAGCAGGACGAGATGAAAGGCGTCGTGACGCAGGATGGACAGGAATATTCCGGCGAAGCCGTAATTCTGGCCACCGGCCACAGCGCCCGGGATATTTTTGAATTACTGCACCAGAAGGGCATTACCATCGAGGCCAAGCCTTTTGCCATGGGTGTGCGTGTAGAGCATCAGCAGCGCCTGATCGACAGCATACAATACAAGTGCGAAGACCGCGGCTGCTGGCTGCCGGCTTCTTCTTATGCGCTGGTACACCAGACGGTATATGACAACAAGCAGCGCGGCATTTTCTCGTTCTGCATGTGTCCGGGTGGTTTTATTGTACCTTCTGCCACAGCTCCCGGCGAAGTGGTGGTAAATGGCATGTCGCCAAGCCGCCGCGATTCTAGGTTTGCCAATTCAGGCATCGTCGTGGCGATCGAGCTGGAAGACATGGAGCTTGACAAGTACGGACCGCTTGCCGGACTGCGTATGCAGGAAGAACTTGAACGCAAGGCCTGTGAAATGGCCGGTGGCACACAGAAAGCCCCTGCTCAGCTCCTCCTCGACTTCACCCGTCAGAAAACTGGTGGCGCCCTGCTGGAGACCTCTTACCAACCTGGCCTGACGCCTGTAGACATGAACAAACTGTTCTCCCCTGCGATGGCTTATCGTCTGCGGGAAGGATTCAAGGCGTTTGGCAACAAGATGCGCGGTTACCTGAGTAACGACGCTCAGATCATTGGGGTCGAAAGCCGTACCTCCTCCCCTGTGCGTATACCACGCGACAGAGAGACGCTGGAGCACGTGCAGATCAGGAACCTATACCCTTGTGCTGAAGGTGCCGGTTACGCAGGTGGTATTGTGTCAGCGGCGATGGACGGGGAGCGTTGTGCCGAAAAAATTGCGGCCAAGGTGCTCTGACAGGTATAGTCAATTGGTTTGTAACGGTTTTATAACTGATTGCCCTGTAACGTTTCAGCACGTATAGCGGTTAAATAGAAGGAGCAAAATATCTGAACTATGAAAAAGACACTTGTTTTAGGTGCTACCGATAATCCTTCCCGCTTTGCCTACAAGGCCATACACCGTTTGCAACAGCACGGTCATGAAGTAGTGCCGGTGGGTATTCGCAAAGGAGAGGTCGGCGGCCAGCCCATTATTACTGATAAAGAAAAGAAGATTGAAGGAGTAGATACGGTGACCCTGTATGTGGGACCGCAGAACCAGCCTACCTGGTATGATTATATTCTGTCTGTAAAGCCGAAGCGCATTATCTTTAATCCGGGTACTGAAAACCGCGAACTGGAGCAAATGGCTGAGGATGCAGGCATAGAAACCATGCACCATTGCACGCTGGTGATGCTGGCTTCCAGCACCTATTAAAATTTTCTCAATTTTTTTTGAGAGGCTGTAACCTCCGAAAAAGTCGGGCGTATAATCCAATATAATCAAAGTTTGCAGATGGCATTTGTTGTCTATGCGATCTTTAGAAAAAGGGATCTTTTAAGAGATCCCTTTTTTGTTTTATAGCGATTTGTGGCTCGGGAACGGATATTTTGCCTTGCATGCTATTTGCCCCTCAACTCCTACGCTTCTCTTCTCAAGACCTCCAGCGGCGGTCTGTTCAACACACCTCGGCTATTGAGCAAGCCAACTGCCACGGTAAGCAGCGTTACCAGCACAAAGATGACCAGCAAAGGCCAGAGCACTGGCACAAACTCCATCTCAAAGCTGAATACGGCAAGTGCCCATGCGGCGCCAAAGGCAATCACGCAACCCACAGCGGCAGCCAGTATTCCTAGCATAGCGTACTCCATCAGCGTTATACCTAGTATCTGCTTTTTGTTGGCCCCAAGAGTACGCAGGAGTACACTCTCCTGCACCCGCTGAAATTTACTCACATTCACAGAACCCACCAGCACCAGTAAACCTGTGAAAATACTGAAGAGCGCCATGAACTGAATAACAAATGAGATCTGGCTGACCACTTCCTCCAGGGTGCGCAGAATCAGGTCGAGTCCAATGGCAGATACGTTTGGAAAGGCCTCCACCACCCGGCGCTGGAACTGGGCTGCCTGCTGTTCGTTGTCACTGCGGGTCATCAGCACATGGAATTGCGGGGCTTCTTCCAGCACACCTTCAGGAAACAGCACCTGAAAGTTTGTCTGCACCCGGTTCCAGTCAACCCGTCGAATATGCGCAACCCGTGCAGGTATAGTTGCCCCCTGTACATTGTACAGCAACGAGTCTCCTACCTTCACTTTTATTCGCTCAGCATAGCGTTCCTCCAAGGACACAGGCACTCTGCCACTGCCACCATACTGATTTTCACTCCAACTACCCTCCTGTGTTTTCTCTGAATCGCTGAGGTGGTCGCGATAAGTCACGCGGTATTCCCTTGTGAAGTTCCAGGGTCTGATCTCCAGTGTGGTGTCTTTGCGGACATCGGCTAGTGTCAGGTTATTAATCTGCTCCAGCCGCACTGTCACAATTGGATCAAAGTACAGGATCGGGAGCCCCTCCTGTTTTGTCAGGTCAGCCACCTGCTCGCGCTGTGCATTCTGAATGTCGAATAAAACGAGATTTGGCTGATCTTCAGTACCGGAAAGCGACACTTCGCTCAGCAGCGTGCGCTGTACCATAAAGAGCGTGCCGATCAGGGCTGTGCCTAAACCGATAGAAACCACCAGTAACAAGGTCTGGTTGTTTGGCCGGTACAAATTGGCCAGTCCCTGCCGCCAAATGTAGCCCCAGTGCGACGGGAAGAAGCGTTTAACGGTCCAGGACAAGCCTTTAGCGAGCAGAGCCAGTACCAGGAAGGCAGCAATGACGCCGCCTGTGAAGTATAAGGCCTGCCACCAGGTGCCCATCTGCCATCGGGAAAATATAACGACAAATGCCAGTATAAGGCCATATACCGCCCAACGGAGCGGGTCTTTCTGGTTGGTCAGGTGCTCCACCGTAGCACGCAAAGTAATCAGTGGCGATACCTGCCGAATGCTTAACAGCGGCAGCAGCGCAAAGAGCACCGACACGACCACACCCAAAAGTATTCCTTGTGCAGCGGCTGTGACTGAAAAATAAGCGTCTACTGATACCGGCAGGAAAGAGCCGAACAGCTCGGGCAGAACCAGTTGCACTACGCTGCCTAATGCCGCACCGGCAAGTCCACCCAGCAAGCCCATACCCATTACCTGGAACAGGTATACCAGAAAGGCCTGTTTGCCGCTCATACCCAGGCAGCGAAGTATACCTATAGTCGACAGCTTGTCGCGCATGTACACGTGCACGGCACTCGCCACCCCTACACAGCCCAGCAGCAGGGCCACAAAGCCTACCAGCGCCAGAAAACGGGCCAGTTCGTCATAAGAGCGGCCCATACTCTTTTTGCGGGTTTCCACGGTGTCGTAAAACATACCTAACTCCTCAAACCGCGGATCCAGCCTGTTGCCGAGCGTATCGGGCTGTACATTATCGTTGAGGTCGTAGTAATAATAGTAAGAAACCCGGCTGCCGCGCTGTATCAGGCCGGTTTCGGGCAGGTATTGTCTGGGTATATACACGACAGGCGCTACGGCAGCCGTCATGGCTGTCTGGCCGGGGATGCGGTGCAGGGCTCCTTCGATGGCAAAGGTTAGTGCCCCCACCCGGATCGAGTCGCCGGGCTGGGCCTCGTACTGCAGCATCAGGTTGTAGTCCACAAGCGCTCTTCTGTCTTCACGGAAGGTACGGCTGGCTTCTACCGGGACGGTCTCAATGGCTCCGAAATAAGGAAACTCCCCTTCCAGCGCCCGTACCTGCACAAGTCTGGTGTCGTTGCTCTTCACAAAGTATACCATCGACATCATGCGGTTCTCGTCAGAGCGCTTACCCAGTGTGCTCACCGAGTCAATCAGGGCCATGGAAAGCGAGTCGGGTTCTTTGTTCATGCCCATCACGAGATCAGCACCGATCAGGCCACGGGCTTTTTCGTCGATAGCGACCTGCAGACTGTCGCGGAACGAGTTGATGGCCACCAGCGCGGCTATACCCAGCACAATGGACGAAAGGAACAGCACCAGCCTGCCCCGGCTGCGACGGGTATCGCGCCAGGCCATCTTGAGCAGCCAGGGTATGTGCAGTTTCGGTTTATCCGGATTTGGCTTGTTGTCAGACAAGGTATACTTGATGTTTAGTGAGGTAAAAGGTTATGAACTTGATGCTTAAACCTTATGAAAGGTTGGAGTCCTCGGGCTGGTGAACCGTTTCAGGAGCCCCTGTATCCGACACCACATGCCCGCCCTTGATGCGAATAATGCGTTGCGTCTTTTCGGCCAACTCCAGGTCGTGGGTTACGAGTACCAAGGTAGTACCCGCTTCGCGATTGAGGTCGAACAGCAGCCTTTCTACTTTATCGCCGGTCTCCTCGTCCAGGTTTCCGGTCGGCTCATCGGCAAAGAGAATGGTGGGTCGGTTGGAGAAAGCCCTTGCAAGAGACACCCGCTGCTGCTCCCCTCCTGAGAGTTGTGTCGGGTAATGGTCGTGGCGCTCGGCCAATCCCACCCGGGCCAGTAGGTCCATGGCTTCCCGCTGCACATTGCGTTCACCGCGCAGCTCCAGCGGCACCATCACGTTTTCGAGCGCTGTGAGCGTAGGGATCAGCTGAAAGTTCTGAAAAATGAAGCCCACGTACTGGTTGCGTACCTGCGCCCGTGCGTCTTCACTCAGGTTGTCAAGTTGCACGCCGTTGAGGATCACAGAGCCGCTACTGGCCCGGTCGAGTCCGGCACAGAGGCCCAGCAAGGTGGTTTTGCCGCTTCCGGATGGTCCCACGATCGCGCAGGTGTCTCCGGCCTGCAGCGTAAAGTTGATGCCCTCCAGCACCGTCAGGTGGCGGTCGCCGCTGTCGTAGGTTTTCTTCAGGTTATTGATTTCTAGTATAGTAGACACGTAGGTAGTGTTTTTATGAAATGTAACGACAGGTATAGCGCAGTAGGTATAGCTACCGCTGCACTATTCCCGAACCTAATAACTTATACTGGTCGTTATAGGTTTTAAGATTGATAGAACTAAATTTAGCAAAAAATAAGCTACATGAACAAAACGAGCAAGTATATCTCCTTATTCCTAGCCCTCTTCCTTACCCTGTCGGGCTGCGATCAGGCCACTACCACTGAGCAGGTGGCAACAGAACAGCAGGCACAATCCGACACCACTACAACTGCTGAAGCCCAGAAAAACGAGCGTATCAAGACTATTGTATTCTTCGGTAACAGCCTTACTGCCGGCTACGGACTGGAGCCGGACCAGGCCTTCCCGGCGCTGATCCAGGAGCGAATTGATTCCCTTGGACTGCCCTATAAAGCCGTAAATGCTGGACTAAGCGGTGAAACCTCAGCCGGTGGCAAAAGCCGCATTGACTGGTTGCTGAAACAACCAATCGACGTGTTTGTGCTGGAGTTGGGTGCGAATGACGGCCTGAGAGGTATAGACCCAGCCTCCACGTATGATAACCTTGGCACAATCATCGATAAGGTGCGGGAAAAGAATCCGGAGGCAGAGATCATTCTGGCAGGTATGCAAATGCCGCCGAGCATGGGACAGCGCTATACCCAGGAGTTTCAGCAAGTGTTCACGCGTTTGGCCGAGGACAAAGACGTAGCGCTTATACCTTTCCTGCTGGAAGGCGTGGCAGGAGACCGGGCACTCAACCAAGGCGATGGCATTCACCCGACTGTAGAGGGGCAGCGGATACTGGCAGATAATGTGTGGGCCGTACTGGAGCCAATTTTAGTGGCTAAACGAGCCTCCTAGGCAGCTTTTTGAAATTTTTTAAAATTATTTTCAACGATTTGTAACCTTTAGGCATGCTGATTGCGTATAAAAGCATGGCTAAAAGTTGAAAGTTTAATTAATAATTAATCCTTTCAAAAAATAACAGCGCCGGTCCCTTTATTGGAGCCGGCGCTGTATTTTTTTACATCGGTTCTATACCTGTTACTCTTCCGCCACTTCCGATTTCATCTTCTCGGCCAGTACATAGTAGGCGCCTTTGGTAACCACCTGCGCCGTGGCTGGCATCTCTTTCATAGGCTTTACTTCCATAAAGCCGTTTTCGGTTATACCTGTCTCCACTTCCTGCATGCGAAACGTCGTAGGACCTTCTTTCACAAAAACGTAGTGCTTGCCCTTGTAGCGTACCACCGACTCCTCGGGCAGCGCGGGCAGTTCCTGCTTCCCGGCCATAATCTGGGCATTCACATACATGCCCGGCAACAGGTTGGCATTTTTGTTATTCTCCAACTCAGCATGCACGGTTACCATGCGGGAATCCCCCTCAAATGCCCTGCCCAGGGCGAAGATCTCCGCCTCCAATGGCTCACCGGCCACGTTTGGCATGGTAAACAGTACTTTCTGACCCTCTTTCATTTTGCTGAAGTCCCGCTCGAACACGCTGAGCTCTAAGTGCAGGTGGTGGTTGTTCACGAGCTCGAACATCTGCTGGCCCGGCTGCGCATAAGAGCCCATATTCACGTCGATGACGCGCACATAGCCACTGATGGGCGCCGTAATGTCCATGGTGGAGGTGATCTGTCCTGCTTCCACGTTTTTAGGCGATATGCCCATGGCAGACAGGTGGGTGGCGAGTGCCTTCAACCGTGCCCGTTGCACCTGCACATCTGACTCGGCCTGTTCAAAGCGCTTGCGGGAGCCCACCTGCTCTTCATTAAGCGTACGCTGGCGATCGTAGTCCTGCTCGGCAAAACGCAGCTGATTGCGGGTGGTCAGGTATTCTTCCTGCAGCTTGATCAGCTCCGGGTTCTGGATTGTGGCCAGCACCTTGCCTTTCTGCACGTACTCCCCTTCTTTTACAGGTATAGAGCGCACTACACCTCCCATCAAAGGGTTGATACTGGCTTTGTTCTGCGGCGGTAGTTGAAGTTGTCCGTTAGCTGTCACGCGGGCCGAAAGCGACTTGTTTTCGATTGTACCAAGTTCAATGCCGCCAACTTTTTGCTGCGCTTCAGAAAAAGAAACGACAAAGGGTGATACGCTCGTGGCAGCTTCCGTTGTAGCAGCCTCTGGTTCCTCGGCAGGTGCCTGTTTAGAGCATGCCGCCAGACTGAGCAGTGCGCACAGGGCGATGATTTTTATGTTGTATGCTGTCATGTTATTCTATTCCTGCAGTAAATTCTAAACTGATAATGGTTTGGTTGTAATCGCGGAGAGCGTTCAAGTAATTATTGCGGAGCTGGTACGCCTGGTCGAGCGCCTGCACATACTCCACATAATCGATGTCGCCGGTGCGGAAGCTGAGTTCAGCGGCCTTGTTCATCTGGTCGGCCTGGCGTAGCGCTCCCTGCTCAAAGAATGCCAGGGTGTTGCCATGTTTCTGCAGCTCCTGCGCCAGGTTCTGCAGCTCGGTCAAAAGCATCTGCTGCTGATACCGCACCTGGCTCTTCACGGCCTCTTCGTTCATTTTAGCCGCCTTGATGCGCGACCGCTGTGCCCCGAACCAGAGCGGAACGGCTATACCTACCTCGTAACCCGTAAAGCGGTCACCGGAGTTGTATATCCGGTTCGGGTTCTCGCGTGGTGCCTCTCCTACAAAGGTTTGGTTGAAGTAGCCGACTGTAAAGTCCGGCAGCAGACGTGATTGCTCCAGTTGTTTCTGTCGCTCGGCCACCTGCGTCGCACTTTGCAGAAAGGCCATGTAAGGATTAGCGGCTAAAGCGGCACTGTCAGCCTGCAAAATCAATTCCCGTTTGCTCAGTCTCTCCTCTTCAAATTGCAATGGCTCCTGTGCCTGCAAAAGTTGTCGGAGTCGACGTTCGGCTATCTGCTGGTCGGCCTGCGCTTGCTGCAGCTCTGTTTTTATACCTAAGCTGCGGGTCTCGGCTGTGGCCTGCTCCAAATAGCCTGTTTCCCCTGTTTTAAAGCGGATGGTGGCTGCTCTGGTGAAACGCCCATACAGGCTGTCCTGTTGCTGTAGCAGGCGCAGGCGCTCGTTGTGGTACTGTAGCAGGTACCAGGCCTGCTTTACATCCCGGATCAGTTCCCGCTCCACGATCTGCTTTTGCGCTTCAGCCTGTTGGATGGTGGCGTCAGCCAGGCGTGCCTGATCGCGGTATACCGTCGGGAAGGCAAACTGCTGGGAAGCAGAGATGTATTCATCCTGATTGAGGGTGCTGATCTGGCCCCTGCTGTAGGACAGGTTGGTCTTTGGCAGGTCGGTCGCCGCACCACGCAGGGCCTGCTCGCGCTCCACACCATAAGCTGCACTCTTCAAGCCGAGGTTGTGCTCCCGGGCATAGTTGATACTCTGCTGCAGGTTCAGCGGTCCTTGGGATGACTGCGCTATACCCTGTGCCGGATAAAGCAGAGTGCCAGCTACCAGAAGCAAGGAAATCAGGTGGGCCGGTACAGGCTTGCGTTGTATCTCCTCTTCACTATACTTTTCATTTGAAGAGAAAATATAATAGAGCACAGGCAGTACTACGAGTGTCAGCAAAGTAGAGGTAAACAGTCCTCCGATCACGACGGTAGCCAGCGGACGCTGCACCTCTGCGCCGGCAGAACCGGAAAGGGCCATCGGCAGGAAGCCCAGCGCGGCCACTGATGCCGTCATCAGTACCGGGCGCAGACGAACACTCGTGCCGAGCAGCACCCGTTCGTAGACATCAGTCATACCTTCCCGTTTGAGCTGGTTAAAGTAGCCGATCAGTACGATGCCGTTCAGCACTGCCACTCCAAACAAGGCGATAAAGCCCACGCCTGCCGAGATACTGAAAGGCATGTCGCGCAGCCAGAGCGCAAAGATGCCGCCGATCGCTGACAAAGGTATAGCGGTGAAAATAAGCAGACTTTGCTTGACGGACTTAAAGGCAAAGTATAAGAGCAGCAGAATCAGCAGAAGTGCTGCTGGTACGGCAACCGAAAGTCGTTGTTTGGCATGTATAAGATTTTCGAACTGACCGCCGTAGGTAATAAAATAGCCAGCCGGAAGGGGCAGTTCACGGTTCAGCTTACCCTGTATCTCGGTTACAATCGACTCCACATCCCGCTCACGCACGTTGAAGCCCACCACAATACGGCGACGTCCTTCTTCGCGGGAGATCTGCATCGGTCCTTCTTCAAAGCGAATGTCTGCTACCTGTTGCAAGGGCACTTGCCCACCTTGCGGGAGACCTACAAACAGGTTCTCTATGTCATTGAGATCACTGCGGGAGCCTCCTTCCATGCGTACGACCAGGTCGAAGCGGCGGTCACCTTCGTAGATGGCACCGGCAGCCTGTCCGGCAAAGGCCGTGCGGAGCACTGCGTTCACGTCAGCCACCTGCAAGCCATACTGCGACATGCGTGCGCGGTTATAGTCCACCACGATCTGTGGCAGCCCTGTCACCTCTTCCACATAAATGTCCTGCACACCGGCTACGGGAGCGATCAGTTTATCAACCTGATCGGCCAGCTCTGAAAGCTGGTCCAGGTCCTCCCCAAATATCTTAATGGCCACATCCTGACGCGCACCGGTCATGAGTTCGTTGAAGCGCAGCTGGATCGGCTGCTGGAAGCCGTAGTTCACACCTGGCAACACTTTCAGGGCCTCGTCCATTTTGGCGGCCAGTTCCTGGCGGGTGCTGGCGCTGGTCCACTCGTCTTTGTCCTTGAGCAGGATCATGACGTCGGCGGCCTCTATCGGCATCGGGTCTGTTGGGATCTCAGCGGTCCCTATCTTGCCGATCACCTCCGTTACCTCCGGGAACTGCGTCAGCAGAATTTCGCTGGCTTTGGTGGTTGTTTCGATGGTCTGGCTGAGGGAAGCACCTGGTACCAGGCGCAAATCCATGGCAAAGTCACCTTCTTCCAGGTCAGGCAAGAACTCCCCGCCCATGCGGCTGAACACAAACAAACTGAAGGCAAACAAAACAAGTGCCGCCCCAATAACCAGTGCTTTGCTGCGCAGGGCAAAGGTGATCACCGGACGATATACCCGCTCCAGAAAGCCCATGATCCGGTCCGAAATGTTCGGCTTGTGCTTGGTGGTCTTGCTCAACAAGAGAGTCGATACCATCGGTACATAAGTAAGCGACAGGATGAAAGCGCCCATAATGGCGAAGCTCACGGTCTGCGCCATCGGCTTGAACATCTTGCCCTCAATCCCTACCAGTGCCATAATCGGCAGGTATACGATCAGGATGATGAGCATACCGAAGGCGGCTGAGTTCATGATATTGGAAGCGGCACTTTTCACTTCCAGGTCCATCTCTTTTTGGGTCAGGCGGCGCAGCGGCAGGTCCTTGTTCTTGACCACAATGAAGTGCAGCACGCCTTCTACAATGATCACGGCACCATCCACTATAAGCCCGAAGTCGATCGCACCCAGACTCATCAAATTGCCTGACACGCCAAATACGTTCATCATGCCCAGCGCAAAGAGCATGGACAAAGGTATAACCGAGGCCACGACCAGTCCTGCCCGCAGGTTACCCAGCAAAAGCACCAGTACAAAGATCACAATCAGGCCACCTTCGATGAGGTTGGTTGCCACGGTGTTGATCGCTTTCCCTACCAGGTCACTGCGGTCGAGATAAGCTTCAATCACCAGGCCTTCCGGTAGTGAAGACTGTATGCTGGCTACTTTATCCTGCACGTTTTTGATCACTTCAGACGAACTGGCTCCTTTCAGCATCAGCACGATGCCTCCGACCACTTCGCCTTCGGTATTGCGGGTGAGGGCGCCATACCTAACCGGGTGGCCGTACTGTACCTGTGCCACGTCACGGACAAGCACAGGCATGCCATTTCGGTTGGAAACCACGATCTTCTCGATGTCCTCCAGGGTGCTTACCAATCCGAGGCCTCGGATAAACAGGGCACTCTGGTTTTTTTCGATGTAGGCAGCGCCCGTATTCTCGTTGTTCTGCTCCAGCGCTCCGATCACATCCGTCACGGTCAGGTTCATGCTGCGGAGACTGGCCGGGTTTACGGCTACTTCATACTCTTTCAGGAAGCCGCCAAAGCTGCTAACATCGGCCACGCCGGGCGTGCCGAGCAACTGCCGGCGCACGATCCAGTCCTGGATGGTGCGGAGTTCAGTTGGGCTGTATTTTTTACCACTTTCCGGATCTGTTACCAGCACATACTGATAGATCTCGCCCAGGCCGGTGGTAACGGGTGCCAGTTCCGGCGTTCCCATTTGCTCTGGTATCTGCCTGCTGGCCTCACCCAGTCGCTCGGTGATCATTTGCCGGGCCAGGTATTGATCCACCTCGTCTTTAAACACGACTGTGATCACAGAAAGACCGAAGCGCGATACAGAGCG
The DNA here is from genome assembly GCF_058932855.1 of Pontibacter sp. LHS1. Taxonomy (NCBI): domain Bacteria; kingdom Pseudomonadati; phylum Bacteroidota; class Cytophagia; order Cytophagales; family Hymenobacteraceae; genus Pontibacter; species Pontibacter sp. LHS1. The sequence continues at coordinate 17,457 of NZ_JBZYWF010000011.1, read as the reverse complement.
CATCTCGATTACATCCGGCACGTTGGCCAAAGCCATTTCAATGGGTGTGGTAATAAAGCGCTCGACTTCCTGGGCGGCGAGTGTCGGCGATGAGGTGACCACCTGCACCTGGTTATTGGTGATGTCAGGCACGGCGTCAACGGGCAGCTGCGTCAGGGAATAGGTTCCCCAGACAATAAGCGCCAGCACCATGAGCCCTACCACCAGTTTGTTATTTATCGAAAAGTCGATGATTTTATTAAACATGGTAAGCTTGATTTAAATCAATAGAAATAGGTATGCAGCATAGCCGCAAGCACATTTTATGGCTTGTGGTTATAATTAAGCTGCATTTTATCTTGATAGGAGAATCAGGCTACCAGCCGTGGAGGGTGCCACCAGGTAGAGGCGATCTTGATTTCGCGCAAATCCGGGTAGATAAGGGGTTTAGTCTGTGGGATGACAGGTATACGGAAAACAATATGCTCCGGCTCCACTGTAACCGTGAATGTGGCACAGCAACCGCAGCTGCAGAATAACGGGCAAGTGTCTTCGTGAAAGGGCGACTCGCCTGTGGTGTCAGCTACGTCCGTCAGGTTGGGAAGGTGTTCGTGGCTATCCAAAATCTTATCTGTGCACGGCAGACAGGCCGTCCAGAACAGGAAGATTGAAAAAAGGATTGCCACGAATTTCATTTCTACAAATATAATGTATTCTGCTCTAAACAGGTTCCAGGTATACCTATTCAGAACAATTCTTAAAAAGCGATAGCCTGAAGTTGGTGCTGTTGAAGAAATAGTGAAATAAAATCTAGCTGGCAGTCAGTATTTTATAGTAAACGCTGCCGCATTCTGAAAAAAATATGAGAAATTTATTTTTGCTTAGGCAACCTCCGGGTGGGTATCTACATCTAAGAGGTAAAGAGCAACAAAACAGCTCCGGGAAAGCCAAGATAAGCGACATTATTTGATAAAATTTTACCCAGCGTGACGGAACAGGAGTTAATAGCAGGTTGCCAGAAGGCCGAAAGTAAAGCGCAGAAATGCCTTTACGAGCGCTTCGCCTCACCGATGTACGGTGTGTGCCTGCGTTACCTCAAAAACCAGATGGACGCGGAAGAAGCTTTGCTGAACGGATTTATGAAGGTATACCAGAACATAGACAAGTTCGAGGGCAAAGGCAGTTTTGAGGGTTGGGTGAGACGCATCATGGTAAATGAAGCACTTGGGTTTTTGAGAAAAAAGGAGTCGCTATACCTGTCCATCGAAGACGACCACGTACAAGTGGCCGGTAGCATGGGCGCCGATCATGATCTGGCTGAAGGCGAATTACTGGAGCTGTTACGCACTTTACCTGCCGGCTACAGGGCAGTTTTTAACCTGTATGCAATTGAGGGATATTCTCACAAAGAAATAGCCGACATGCTGAACATTACGGAAGGCACTTCGAAATCGCAGCTAAGCAAAGCACGCGCTATGCTGCAGCGAAGACTGACCGGTCAGGAAGCAGTCGCCAGCTAATATAAAAGGAGGGTCTATTATGAAACCAGAAGACATAGACAAACTATTCAAAGAGCGTTTGGGGCCTTCGTCGCCCACGCCTCCTGCCGATCTCTGGAACAGACTTCAGGACCGGATAGAAACCGAGATGCCAGCCGCCACGAAAGAGGAGGCAAAGCCCCGTGGCTTTATGTGGCTCTCCTACTCCATCGCTGCCGCTATTGCATTGGTGCTCTCGGTGGGCATCGTGTTTTACAATGTGCAGAACGGCACTGTACCGGTAGACCGAGACGGACTGGCCGACCGCAATGGTCTGAAAGCAGAGCAGCCGCTTGTTATCACAGCACCCGCCACAGCAGACGAGCAACTGGCACAAGTTATTGAAGACCCAGCCTCTACCCCGTCAGCAGATGAAGAATTGGTTGAGCCTGCCAGACCAGCTGAGACTACTGCTAAAGCAACTAAACCGGCTGAAGATCCTACCAGGCAAATGATCGCTAAAGCTGCACCGAGCGCAGCGGCAAAAAATGCCAGACCAGAAACCAGTGCAAAAAGCGTTGCTTCAACTCAACAACTGGCAGCACAAGTGGAAAAGCCGGCTATACCGGATGCTCCTCTAAAGGGAGGCTTTGATAACACAGGAGAAACCACACCGGTTGCTTTTGCCGCCAACACAGTCGATCTGAACGCGCAGCCTGTGGAAATTATAATAAAGCGAGCTGTGGCTGTGCAAGAGGTAGTGGCAGATGAAGAGCTGAGCGGCTTCGAAAAGAAACAGAAACTTGCCAGGAACATCTTTAAGCAGGTTCGCAACCTCTCGAACGGTGAGCGGGTGGAGCTCTCAGAGCTCGGCATCAATGCAGACAGAATTGCACTTGAAACTCAAATCGGAAAACAGAAAATATCTAAAGTAATCAATCTCTAATCTTTTAAAACCATGAAAAAGATACTACTTCTCGTAACAGCCATCATAATGGCTGCAGCCACCGGTGTGTCTGCCAAAGGCGGTCAAACCATAGGCGAACGACTCGGCCAGCAGGATACGATCGTTGTGAAAATGGCCAATGGCGCTAAAATGGTGCTATACCTACAGAACATAGAGCAGCTCAAAGCTTTCGAAAACTATAGCCTGGACTCCCTGATGCGTGTACTGAATAAATATGTAGACCAGGTAGACCGCATGGACGGTGCTAACAAGGAACTCAAGTCTCAGGAGACCACTGTTGTGTTTGGCAAAGACGACAATGACCCGGAAACTGTGACCATCACCGTGCAGGAAACTGGTCAGGATGGGAAGGTAAGCAAAGAAAAGCACGAGATCCGGATCAACAAGAACATCAAGATTGATGTGGAAATTGAGGAAAAGGATGGCAATACCAGGGTTGACGTGAACGTGCCCAACCGTGCCGAGCGTGACAGCGTACGCACAAGCAACGCGAGAAAGTCCTACAAAGCTACCCGTTTCAATTTTGACGTGGACCTCGGCCTGAACAACTTCTTAAACACCAATAGCCAACAGGTACCGGACCTGAAGCCGCTGGGTTCGCGCTACGTAAGTCTCAACTGGCACCTCAACTCGCAGATCGGTGGCCGCAAAAGCCCGCTATACCTGGTGTCAGGGCTTGAATTTGCGTTCAACAACTACATGTTTGACCGCAACTTCGTGATCGAAGAGGATGTGAATGATGTGACTTACTTCCGCCGTGATATGGAGATCAACTATGACAAAGTGAAACTGACGCACTCTTCTGTAAACGTTCCGCTTATGCCGATGCTGAAGTTCAAGCGCCAAAACGGCAAGGAAGGATTTAAGCTTGGCGCCGGCCCGTTTGTAGGCTACCGCCTGGGTGCTCACTCTAAGTTCAAGTTTGAGGACAGCGGCAGAACGCAGAAAGAGAAAGTACGCAGCAGCTACAACCTGAGTGACTTCCAGTATGGCCTGACCGGCGTGATAGGCTACGGAAACCTGGACCTGTTCGTAAAATACAACATGAACGACCTGTTCAAAGACAATCGAGGTCCGGACGCCAACGTGATCAGCTTTGGTTTAAGACTACTCAATTAGAATGCTGTTAATTAGGTGATTATATTGTTTGCAAAAGAGGCCTCTACACAGAGGCTTCTTTTGTTTTAGAGCCTTGCGTTGCGCATAAAGTTATCGATGATGATAGCGGTGGCTGTAGCCACGTTCAGCGACTCTGCCTCTCCGAAGGCAGGGATCTTGATGAGCCGGTTCACTTCACTGGCAACTTCCGGGCGTATTCCATTCGCCTCGTTCCCCATCACCACCACGCCTGTTGGCTGCAGTTGCATGCGGTGCAAATTTTCGCCTTCCAGCGAAGCGCCGTAGATGGGCGTGGTTTCCGGTAGTTGGTGCAACCACTCACCCAGTTTGAGGTAATAAGCCTTGACACGGGTAAAAGAGCCCATGGTAGCTGAAATGGTCTTGGGATTATAAAAGTCAGCACAGGTTTCGGAACATACAATGGTCTGGATGCCGTACCAGTCTGCAATGCGGATGATGGTGCCCATGTTGCCCGGATCGCGAATGTCGTCAAGCGCGAGGGTGAAATCGCCAGGCTGAAACTGCAGTTCCGGGAGCTGGTGCATGCGGGCTACAGCCAAACCAGCATTATTACTTGAAAAAGTGCCCGCCCTTGTCAGATCCTGTTCCGTAACAAGTTCGTATCTTGTACCTTTGCTTAGACTGTTTCCATGCTCCTGCAGGAAATCCTGGGTTATGAACAGGTGCTGTATCTCAAAATCTGAGTTTAACAGCTCCAGTACGCTTTTAGCTCCCTCCACCACAAAGGCTTGGTGTTGGTTGCGGTATTTTTTTACTTGCAGGGAGTTAACGTATTTTACAATTGCTTTCGACAACATAGAGCGGAGAATCGTTTGAGAACACGATATTATATATTCGGGCTGGTAATTACAATTTTAAGTTTCACCGCCTGCGTGCCGACCAAAAATCTGGGCGAGAACGAGCAGCTCTTGTTAGGTATAGAACCTAAAGGGATCGAACATGTCAGCCAGACTGATATAGAGGCGGTTTACCAACAGCGCCCCAACCGTACTTTCCTTGCCTCTACGCCTTATCTGGCCATCTATAATTTCGGAAAGCGGTTTTACAGTCCTGCTCGTATCGACGAGCGCATTGAAAAGCTACGCAGAAAACGCGCAGAGAAAACAGCCCAAGCCGATGACTCCACTAAGGTGCGCCGCATCCAGGACCGCTTTGACCGCCGCATTGCCCGCCAGCGTGATCGGAAGGAAAAGGGTAATCTGCTCATGCAAATAGGTGAACCTCCTGCCATCTATGACTCTTTGCTAATGGAGCGCACCATGGACCAGGTGGATATTTACATGAATACTAAGGGCTTCTTTAATCACGAAGCAAGCTACGAGAAACAGGTAAAAGGCAAGAAGGTATACATTACGATCAATATCGCCGAAAATGAGCCTTACCGCTACAGTTCGCTCAACTACACGATACCCGATGACTCGCTGCTCCAGATTGTGAAGCGATACGAAGATAGATCGCTCCTTAAGATAGGTGATGTGTATGATGAACAGGTGCTCACACAAGAGCGGGATCGGCTGCATGAGATGATCCGCCACAACGGATATTTTGACTTTTCACGTGCATATATAGTTTTTGAGCCAGATACCAGTTACGGAGATAATACGGTACGTTTACATACCATTATTCAGAATCCGGAGAACGGGTCCCGTCACAAAGCCTATACTATTCGGAACGTGTATTTTAAGACAGATGCGGACCGGTTTGGTTTGGCGCGTGACACGATGGAGTACAACAATGTAAAATACCTGGCATACGACCACAAGTACTCTTTTAACATACTTGACAATAAAGTTTCGGTATACCCCGGTCAACGGTACAGCCAGTTCAGGACATCTCTTACCCAGCGGCGACTGACCGAAATGGATGTATTTCAGTTTACCAACGTAAGCTACAACAAGATCACAGATGCGAGTGACTCAACAGCTGGGAACCAGTTGAATGCCTTCATTAATGCCCTCCCCTCCAAGAAGTTTCAGGAAACGGCTGAATTGGGTATGAACTTTACCGAGCGCAGACCTGGTCCTTTTTCCAGCATCAGACTGAAGACACGCAATGTTTTCGGAGGTGCCGAGAACCTGGAATTCGGAATCCGTGGAGGTTTGGAGGGGCAGATTAATATTGCGACTGATGAAACGGTCATGATACGGGAGTTTGGTGGTGATGCTGCGCTTACTTTCCCGTTGTTTATTCTACCTTTTGGAGGAAAGAATATTTTGCAGGACTTCAATCCCAGAACCCGGTTGTATACAGGCTATACCAACGTAAATCGTGCTGAGTTTCAAAGAAGTATTTACGAAGCCTCTCTTGATTACATCTGGTACAAGTATCCGCGTCCCCTCCTGACACCTACTGTCCAATATGTGTTTTCGCCAGTTAATGTGAACATCATACATGTAAATCGTATTGATCCCACTTTTGCACGGGAATTGGTAGAGTTAAGTCAGCTAAGCCGTTCTTTCCTGGAGAGTTTTAGAAGCGGCTTCATTTCATTTGTAGGCTTCAATCTGATTTACAACACAAACGATTTTTTGCAGTCGCGCAATGCCCGTTATATGCGTGTACTGACCGAGGTGGGCGGACTTACATCCAAGCTTGGTATATTGCCTAAAATGGGTGATCTGCGCCAGTTTCAGTATGCCAAAATTAATACAGATTATCGTCGCTACCTGCCACTGGGAGGACAGCGCTATTTTGTGTATCGCGTGAATACTGGTGTAGGTGGTCCACTTTTCGGCTCAAACGCTCTGCCTTACGATAAATACTTTTTCGCTGGTGGTGCCTCTAGTGTGCGAGCATGGCCCGCACGCAGATTGGGGCCAGGCTCTTACCGGAGAGTACTTACAGAAACTGAAAGCGGAGAGGAAAGGACATTCATCTCTGAACAGCCTGGAGAAGTCCTACTAGAGGCCAGCGCTGAGTATCGATTCAACATGGTTGGCTTTCTGAACGGAGCATTTTTCGTCGATGCCGGAAATGTGTGGATGCTCAAGCCTGATAACCGTCCCGGTTCTGAGTTTCAGTTCAACCGCTTCTACAAGGAACTTGCTGTAGGTACGGGCTTTGGTCTGCGTCTCAATTTTTCTGTCGTGATTCTACGCTTTGATTTTGCCACGCAGGTATACGATCCGGCCGGAGACCTGAATGGGAATAAGTTTGTGATTCGTGATTTCCGCTTTTCTGACTTCTTCCGACAAGTAGACCCAACCGAGCGACGCACCAATCTGAACATAGGTATAGGATATCCTTTCTAGGATCTGGGTTTAGAGGATTTATGCGGATAAGCCGACAGCCCCGAACATCATCAATCTTGATATGACAAAAAAGCCCCGTCATCAACTGGCGGGGCTTTCTGTTATATAAGAGCTATCTCTTGATCTAGTAATTCAGCAACTCCTCCATTGCCGCTGCTACTTTCTCCGGATTTGGCAGCATCATCTTCTCGAGCTCCACATTCAAAGGTATAGCAGGCAGGTTGGCAGCACCCAAGGTATAGACTGGTGCATCGAGCTGTTGGAAGCACTCTTTCGAAATACGACCGGCCAAAGACTCAGCAAAGGAGTTCATTAATGGCTCTTCGGTCAGCACCAGTGCCTTGCCGTGACGACGCACAGATGCAACTACTGCCTCAAAGTCCAGCGGATTGAGCGTGCGCAGGTCGAGGATCTCAACGCTGCCTTTAAACTGCTTGGAAGCTGTCTTGGCCCAGTAGACGCCCATGCCGTAGGTGATAACCGTCATGGAGTTGCCCATGCGGATTTCCTCGTCTGATGCTTGCTGCACGACATTGGCTTTACCGAGCGGCAGGATGTAGTTCTCGTCCGGCTCCACCGTCTTGGCGTCTTCGGTGCCAGCTACTTTCGACCAGTACAGGCCCTTGTGCTCGAGCATGATCACTGGGTTCGGGTCCAGGAAGGCAGCTTTCATCAGCCCTTTCATGTCGGCGGCATTGCTCGGATAAACAACTTTGATACCACGGATAGTCAGCAGCGTAGACTCAATGCTGCCGGAGTGGTACGGACCACCTCCTCCGTAAGCGCCAATTGGCACACGAATCAGTGACTGCACCGGGAACTTGCCCATGGAGAGGTAGCAGCTCTTCGAAAGCTCTTCTACCAACTGGTTCATACCCGGCCAGATGTAGTCGGCAAACTGAATTTCCACGATCGCTTTGGCGCCTACCGCTGACATACCTGCGGTAGAACCCACAATGTAAGCTTCCTGAATCGGGGTATTAAATACACGATTATCGCCGTATTTCTTAGCCAGCAAGGCGGCTTCTCGGAATACACCACCAAGCTCCCCTCCCACATCCTGACCGTAGAACAGGGCCTCCGGGTAAGTGCGTAGAATATCGTCCACGGCATGAAGAGCAGCGTCCACCATGATGGTTTTTTCAGCACCGGATGGGCTGCGCTCACCTTTTTCTTCCGTTACCGGAGTTGGGGCAAACTCGTGCTGATCGAAGGTGTTAGGGTCAGGCACGGGAGCGTCCAGTGCCCGCTGGTAGTCTGCAGCCACTGTTTTTTGAGCTTCCTGCTCGAGCCATTGTACTTCCTCGGACGTAACATCAGCATCCAGCAGCGCCTGACGCAGCTTCGGAATCGGATCGTTGACGCTGTGCTCCTGCAGGTTATTGCCACGGTACCACTCGCGGCGTACACCGGAGGTATGGTGACCAAGCAAAGGCACTCTGGCATGCACCAGTATCGGTTTGCGCACTTCACGGGCATACTCAAATGCCACCCGCATACCTTCATAGGACTCAGCAAAGTCAGAGCCATTCACGCGCAGGCGCTCCATACCTTTGAAACCGGCAGCATACTCATAGGCGTCCATGGCCCGCATTTCCTTGCCTGTGGCCGAAATACCCCAGTCGTTGTCCTGCACCAGGTATACGATCGGCAGATTCTTGAGCACGGCCATCTGGAAGGCCTCGGCCACTTCGCCTTCGGTCACAGAGCCGTCTCCCAGCGAGCAAAGCACCACCGGCTTCTCCTCACTATTTGTCAGTCCCTGCGATTCGAAATAAGCAATGGCGTGCGCCATACCGGTGGCAGGTATAGCCTGCATGCCAGTGGCGGAGCTTTGGTGCGGAATGGTCGGGAAGCCTTCGCGACGCAGCGAAGGGTGTCCGTAGTAGGTGCGGCCGCCCGAGAAGGGGTCCCCGGCTTTGGCCATCAGCTGCAACATGAGCTCGTAAGGCTGCATGCCTATACCCAGCAGCACTGAATCATCGCGGTAGTAGAGCGAGGCGTAGTCGTAAGGCTTCAGCTGAAAGGCAGTGGCCAGTTGTATGGCTTCGTGGCCCCGGGACGTGCTGTGCACGTACTTGCTGCAAATGGTCTTGTTTTCTTCGTAGGTGTCTGCCATTGTTTTGGCAGTTATCATGAGGCGGTAGGCCTTTTTAAGAATAGATGTGTCAATCTTAAAAGCCTCCATCAGTTCTTTTGACATAGGTTGCGCGTAGTTGTTGCCCGAAGTTAAGGAAAAATGTGCTTTTTCTGAAATCCTTACGAATGTTCGGTAGAGCGGGGTTTATTTGGTAATTTTGTGAGTACGTATCAAGTATCACGACACACGTAGCACGACTTTTTAGTTTGACAAGGGACATTTTGACAATGGACAAGAGAGGCTTGAAAGCTGAAACGCATTTTCGAAAAGTCTTTTCACTTTTGTCAAGTAGTCCTTATTCCTATCCCCTTACACCGAAAGTCATGATACTTGATACGTGCTACGTGATACGACAAAAACAGAAGTAAAATGTTCAGAGAAGAAGTTGAAGTTTTTATGCGCCAGTTCCAGCTGGACCTGGTACGCGACCTTGAAAACTGCGATGGCGGTGCTACTTTCCAGAAGGATGAGTGGCAGCACGAACAGGGCGGTGGCGGCATTTCCCGTATTATCGAAAACGGCAACGTGCTCGAAAAAGGCGGCGTCAATTTCTCTGCCGTGCAGGGTGAGCTTTCTCCTCAATTTCTAAAAATGCTGCAGATGCCTGATCCGAAGTTCTTTGCGACAGGCGTATCAGTGGTGATGCACCCGCACAGCCCCATGGTTCCGATCACGCACATGAACGTACGTTACTTCGAGGCGGGTAATGGCACAGCCTGGTTCGGCGGTGGCATTGACCTTACTCCGATCTACGTGGATTTGAAGCAGGCGCGGGATTTTCACGAGACTATGAAAGCCGTGTGCGACAAGCACCATCCCTCCTATTATCCGGAGTTCAAGAAATGGGCGGATGATTATTTCTACAACGAGCACAGACAGGAAACCCGTGGGGTAGGCGGCATCTTCTTCGACCGATTGATGGCGACAGACAAGTTCAGCATGGAAGAGCGTTTTGCCTTTGTGCGTGATGTGGCCTATGCTTTTGCGCCTTTCTACACCAAAATCATCAACGAGAACCGCAACCTGCCTTATGGGGAGCGTGAAAAGCAGTGGCAATTGATTCGCCGTGGTCGCTACGTGGAGTTCAACCTGGTGTACGACCGTGGTACCAAGTTCGGCCTGGCCACCAACGGGCGCATTGAGTCTATCCTGATGAGTCTGCCGCTGCACGCCTCCTGGGTATACAACCATAAGCCGCAGCCGGACGGAGCCGAGGAAAAAACGCTGGGCTATCTCAAGAAAGACATCGACTGGATCAACATAGCTTAAGTATGCTGGATCAACTGGAGAAGCTGGATCAGGAGCTGTTTCTATACCTGAATGAGCAGCAAAGCCCGTTTTGGGACACCGTCATGGTTACGGTATCTGATAAATACTTCTGGATTCCCTTTTATCTTTTGTTGATCGGCTATATTGTCTGGCGCTACAAGCTGCAGAGTATCCCGATGCTGCTGATGGCCGTGGCAGGTATAGGACTGGCTGATTATGTGGCCTCTGGTATTTTCAAGCCTTATTTTGCGCGTCTGCGTCCCTGTCACGATCCTGAAATATCGGCTATGGTGAACCTGGTGCGCGGCTGCGGCGGACAGTTCGGCTTCCTCTCCTCACACGCCTCTACAGGATTTGCGCTGGCGGTGTTCTTCAACCTGACCCTCTCCGACCGTTACCTGCTATTCAAGATCTTGCTGGTGGTGTGGGCAGTGGTGGTCTCTTATAGCCGGATCTACCTGGGGGTGCATTACCCCGGCGATACGCTGGGTGGCGCGCTGGTGGGCACAGGTACGGCCATGCTGGCCGTGGCAGGCTACCGTTTTTGGCTGCGAAAATATACCCGCTTTCAGCACAAACCTTTGGCATGATCGACTGTTTCTGACGTATTGTTAGAAGAGCTGATTTCCGGACTTGCAACTACGACGCTTTTTATACCTGTTTCTGTTACTAATACTCCTGCCTGTGCTACCCACATGGGCGCAGGACAGCTTTGTGCTGCGCGGACGCGTGCTCGACGCCCGTACAGATGAACCCCTGGCAGGTGCTTCCATCAGTTTAAAAGAACGTCCTTCCATTGGAACAGTCTCAGCACCGGACGGCAGGTATAGCCTGAGTGCACTGCCGGGCAGCTATACCCTGATTGTCCGTTACATTGGCTACAATAACCAGGAAGTTTCGCTAGAGCTCTTCCGCAACGAAACACTTGACATACAATTGGAGCAGGCCAGCTACAGCACCCGCGAAGTGGAAGTGATCGGTACCCGGCTCAAACCGATTACCCAAACCTCCACCATGGGCGAACTGGACATTCCAATGGCTTCAGTGAAGACGCTGCCGGTGCTGTTTGGTGAGACCGACATCATGAAAACCGTTCAGCTGATGCCGGGGGTGCAGTCGGGTGGTGAGGGCAATACAGGGTTTTATGTGCGGGGCGGTGGCGCTGACCAGAACCTCGTGCAGCTTGATCAGGCGGTGGTTTACAACCCGGGCCATTTGCTCAATTTCTTCTCCGTCTTTAACAGCGACGCCATCAGCAATGCCACCCTGATCAAAGGCAACATGCCGGCCAGGTATGGCGGGCGCCTGTCGTCGGTGCTGGACGTGGAGCTGCGGGAAGGCAGTGCGGACAGTCTGCAGGCCGAAGGTGGTATTGGCCTGATCGCTTCGCGGTTGACGGTGCAGGGCCCGCTGGTCAAGGAAAAGGCTGCGTTTATCTTCTCTGCCCGCCGTACTTATGTGGATGTGTTGTTCGGGCCATTTCTGAGAAACACCGAACAAGGTGGGGTGCCTTATTATTTTTATGACTTTAACGGCAAGCTTTCCTATACCTTGTCCCCAAAGGACCGCCTATACCTGAGCGGCTACTATGGCAAGGATGTAGGTTCTCTTACGCTGTCCTCTGGCCGCTTTGTGGCTGATTTCCAGTGGGGCAATGCTGCCGCCACTGCCCGCTGGAACCATCAGTTTTCAGAAAAGCACTTTGTAGATGTAACTGGCACACTGAGCGACTATGCCTTCGATTTCAATTGGGATTTCGGAGACATTACAACAGCCGTGGAAACCGGGGTACGGGATTATACCCTGAGAACCGACTTTGTCTACACCCCTTCCGTGCGACACGAGCTGCAGTATGGTCTGCACTATACCCACCATACCCTGCGCCCCCGCACCGGCAGTGCCGAAACGGCGGAGGGCGACATCTTCTCTACCGATCGGATCCTTTCCAAAACAGCCCATGAAGCGGCTGTATACCTGTCTGATGACTGGAATGTGACGGACCGGCTCTTGCTGAGCCTGGGCATGCGCGGCAGCTATTTCGCGCAGATGGGGCCTTTTACTTTTTATACCTTTGACCAGAATGAACGCCCCATCGATTCGGTAGCATACGCAGCGGGAGAGCGGGTGAAATCTTTTCAGGCCCTGGAGCCGCGGGTGTCGCTGCGTTATAGTTTAGGGGCGGATGCCTCCGTTAAAGCCAGCTATACCCGATCGGCACAGTACCTGCACCTCGTTTCCAATGCCTATACCACCCTGCCACTTGACGTGTGGGTGCCGAGTTCGGCAATTGTGGAGCCGCAGCGGGCAACACAGTATGCAGTGGGTTATTTCCAGAGTTTCCGGCAAAATATGTATGAGGGGTCTGTGGAGCTCTATTACAAGTCCATGGAGAATCAACTGGAGTACCGGGAGGGTTTTGTGGCGGGCCCAAGCAACCGTGATCTGGAGTATGAGTTTGTGCGTGGAAGCGGCGAATCCTATGGAGCGGAGTTTTTCCTTCGCAAGAACTATGGCGATCTGCAGGGCTGGCTTGGCTATACCTTGTCACGGACCGACCGCACCTTTTCCGCAATTAACCGGGGCCGTACCTTCCCTGCCCGCTTCGACCGTCGACATGACCTCTCCATAGTGGCGACTTATAAGTACAATTCCCGCTGGACTTTAGGTGGCAGCTTCGTCTACGGCACCGGACAGGCCACTACTATGCCCGAGCGGCGCTACCTGATCGAAGGGACGGTTAATTACCAGTACGGCGACCGTAACAGCTTCCGGATGGAGCCTTTCCATCGACTGGACCTCTCTGCTACGTTGGAAGGAAAATCGCAGCGACGGTTGCAGTCGAGCTGGACTTTCGCGATCTACAATGTGTATGGCCGCCGCAATCCTTTCCTGTACTACATTGATAGCGAAGGAGCACCATACAGTACAGAGACGCGGGTGCAGGCTAAAAAAGTATCACTGATTCCAATCCCGCTACCATCAGCCACCTGGAATTTTAAATGGTAATGCTATGCGATTCAGAAATCTCCTCCTACTCATTCTGTTCCCCTTCCTGCTTTCCTGCGAAGAAAGTCTGACCATCGATATACCTGCCGGACAGGAACAACTGGTGGTAGAGGGGCACATTGAGCAGAACTCTCCTCCAGTGGTGGTACTCACCCGCAGTATGCCGGTGGTTGCCGGTTTTTCTCCCGCTGATATCGAGGCCAGTTTCGTGCACGGGGCGCAGGTGATGGTGAGTTCAGGTGGCCGCAGCTATGCCTTAAAAGAGGTACCTGCCGCTGCCTTCTGGCCCGAGCTGCGGCGGGTGGTGTCAGAACAATATGCTATACCTGAGAATCAGCTCACGAGTGGCAGCAACTTTATTTTCTATGTCTATACCTCAGAAGAGTTGCGGGGAGAAGTAGGCAAGAGCTATCAATTGCGGATCAGTCACGAAGGGCGGGTGTTGACTTCCGCTACGACCATACCCCATCTGAACCCACTGCAAGATCTCTTTCTACAGCCTCACCCCGACCCAAGGCAGGACAGTTTGTTTACACTCTTTTACCGCTACCGCGATCCGGATACCTTGGGCAACAGCGTCCGCTACTTCACAAAGCGCAACAGCGAACCCTTTTACCCCGGCTACTTTACCTCCGTTTTCAATGACGAGCTGATCAATGGTGTGCAGAACCTGAGCTTCCCGCTTGACCGGGGTGAGCCCCGTGGTCGGGAGGTCGATCTCGATACTTACAGTTATTTTGGAAAAGGCGACACGATCACAGTGCGCTGGGCTGCGATTGATCTGGACCATTATCGCTTCTGGTATACCTTAGAAAACGAACGCAACAACAACGGCAGTCCCATCGGTTCACCCAATACCACCCGGTCCAACATCAACGGCGGATTGGGCGTCTGGGGCGGTTACGGGGTAACGTACCACAGCATTGTTGTGGAGTGATGTCTAAATCAGGATTTTCAGGATTAAAGGATTAACAGGATTCTTAAATCACTCAATCACACCTTCGAAACTAACTCTTCCCCAACAACCTCGCTACATACTTACCAATGATATCAAACTCCAAATTTACAGTAGAACCCGGCTTCACCTGGTGTAAATTGGTATGTTCGTAGGTATAGGGTATAATCGCAACAGAAAAGCGGTCTTCCTGTGAGTTAACCACTGTCAGGCTGATACCGTTGACAGTGACCGAACCCTTCTCCACCGTCACATTTCCCAAAGTGGGGTCGTAGCGGAAGGTGAAAACCCAGCTGCCGGTTTGGTCTTCTACGGACTCACATACTGCTACCTGGTCCACATGTCCCTGCACGATGTGACCGTCGAAGCGGCCGTTGGCACTCATGCATCGCTCCAGATTCACCTTGTCACCCACCTGCAGGCTGTTCAGGTTGGTCTTTTGCAGCGTCTCATCGATCGCAGTCACAGTGTACTTGTCGCCGGCAATATTCACCACCGTCAGGCAAATGCCGTTGTGAGCCACACTCTGGTCGATCTGTAGCTCCTGCGTGAAAGGCGCCGACAGCGTGAAGTGCTTGTTGGTGCCTTCATCCTGTATGGCCTGCACCTGGCCCATGGCTTCTATTATACCTGTAAACATGGTTTCTCTGGTTGTTATCTGAATTCAAAATTAACCATGATTTTGCTGAAAAGCATGCGTGCTATACCTAAATCCGCAACAGGCCGAGATTAAATTGCTTTAGTGTTAGGTAACTCTGCCCTCCTATGCTTATTTTCGCATACCGGCATTTTCTTTTTTCAGAAAAGAATGCCGCGAGCTGAATCAGCTAGCATGACAAGTGCCACTCATTCGTAACTAGTATAATAGGAAAAGGGAAATGCAGGTAGATTTGTACAAGCACAAAGGCATGCGCCGCGCCTTGGTAAAACAGTTGAGAGACAAAGGTATACGCGATGAACGTGTGTTGGCGGCAATTGAAACGGTACCCCGGCATTTTTTCTTTGAAAAAGCCTTTCTGGAGCAGGCCTACCAGGATAAAGCCTTCCCGATTGGTGAAGGACAAACTATTTCGCAACCCTATACAGTGGCTTTCCAGACGGAGCTGCTGAAGCTGAAACCAACCGACAAAGTGCTCGAAATCGGTACTGGGTCGGGCTACCAGTGCTGTGTGCTCCTGCAGCTTACGCCTAAAGTTTACACTATCGAGTATAACAAGCCCCTCTACGAGAAGGCGGTGAAGTTCTTCAAGACTTATGGTTTGTTTCCGCACACCTTCCACGGCGACGGTTCGCAGGGTTTGCCTGCCCATGCACCATACGACAAGATCATTGTGACGGCCGGAGCGCCCGGTATACCGAAGACATTGGTAAGTCAGCTCACTATTGGTGGCATTCTGGTGATTCCGGTGGGTGGTGAGTCGAGCCAGAAGATGCTGCGCATCACCCGCACCGGCGAAAATGATTTTATGCGGGAGGATTTCGCTGATTTCAAATTCGTACCGCTCCTGGGCAAATCTGGCTGGGAGTCCGATAATTTATAAGGCATTAACCTGACTAGCATTAAGTTAATAGTAATTTGACCAGTTTCGGAGGTTTCGTCCCCCTGCCAAAACTATGCACCTGCTCGTATAGTATAACCTTTATTTACCTAACGAGGCGATATTATGAAAGCAAAATGTATCATGTTTGCGCTGGCGGCAATTCTGTTTGCTGCGCCAGGCTGCGCTGAAAAAGAAACCGATGTGGACGAGGGGTATAAGGAAGATAATGTGGAGCGAAGC
Source organism: Pontibacter sp. LHS1 (assembly GCF_058932855.1). NCBI lineage: Bacteria > Pseudomonadati > Bacteroidota > Cytophagia > Cytophagales > Hymenobacteraceae > Pontibacter > Pontibacter sp. LHS1. The sequence goes on along the minus strand of NZ_JBZYWF010000011.1, from coordinate 1,491 downwards.
AATGATGCCACAGGCAACGAAGTTCCTGCCCAGAGTGAAGAAGGCACGAGCGAGGGCCGCAACCAGGGAAATTAGTTAGTTCAAGATCAGTAGCAAAGACGCAGGAGCATTACCGGATGCTCCTGTGGCTTTTTCTATACTCGCCTCGCTCCCACCCAAACATTTTGAAGCAATTGCCCTATCGGTCTTTTTGTTTGGCCCTTCGTGCCCTATCTTTGCGTCAGAATTTATAGAACAGACATGCGTAAACAGAAAAAAGTAAGCGAATCGTACGTGATCATGACTGAGTTGGTGTTGCCAAACGACACCAATACCCTGCATAATCTGATGGGTGGCAAAATGATGCATTGGATGGACATTGTGTCGGCTATCGCTGCGCAAAAGCACTCCAACCGCATTGTAGTGACGGCTTCAGTAGACAACGTATCATTTGCTGAAAGCATAAAATTGGGCAATGTGGTTACGCTCGAGGCTAAAGTTACCCGCGCCTTCTCTTCTTCTATGGAAGTGCACATCGTGGTGTATGCTGAGGACATCCCTTCGGGCAGAAAAGTGATGTCAAACCAGGCTTTCTTCACCTTTGTGGCGGTTGACCAGTCTGGCAAAGCGATCGATGTGCCGGAAGCTATACCTGAAACAGAAGAAGAGATAAGGCTATACGATGGTGCCTTGCGCCGTCGTCAGTTGCGCCTGGTACTGGCTGGCCGAATGAAGCCGAGCGAAGCCAATGAATTACGCTCTATCTTTGATCTTAAGGAAGAAGCTGAATAATTTATACCTTACTAAATGGCAGCCCTGACACCAGAACAACTAAACGCGGAATTTCTAAAGCATTTCATGCCCGAAACGCTATACCTGATCGAGCAGGACCAGGTGCCTGTTGTCAGTGCGTCTGAACCTATTGCTGAACCTGCGGCTATACCTGCAGTTACTGAGGTGCCAGTTAGCAAGGCGGCCAGCGAACCTGCTGCTGCCGGCGCAACGACAGCAGCTACGCCTAAGCTGCCGAAAATAACGCCAACACCTCAGTCGAAGTCTTTTGATCTGATTGGTGAAAACCGCAAAGGTCTGATCGTGTTGGTTACGCTGCCGGATGCTGAGTTCAGGTTATTGCCGCAATCACCGTTTTTGACCAAAATACTGGCAGCCATTGGTTTTGGTCCTTCAGATGTTGCCTTTGTGAACAATGTGTCCGGAGCGATCACGAAGTTCGAAGCGCTGCGCGAAACCACCCAGACAAATTTTATCATCAGTTTCGCCAGTCGCCTTGACACGGACCTGCCGCACGAGAAGTTCACGCTCTACAATCCTGTGCCGGTAGACGGTGTGCCAGTTGTTTTCTCACAGTCCCTGGCTGTGTTGGATGGCGATCAGGAACAAAAGAAGTTGCTGTGGGCGGCGCTGCAGCTTGTGTTTAAAAAGTAGTAACAATTACATAGCCCACAAATAAAAAGCCCTTCCATGACAGAAGGGCTTTTTATTTATATCAGG